>DAOOUQ010000001.1:0-217895 GCA_035390825.1 Bacteroidales bacterium
TTCGTTTCTCATCGCAGCGGCGAGACTGTTGACAGTTTCATCTCAGACCTGACAGTCGCGGTAAATGCAGGCCACCTTAAGACAGGCAGCGGATGCAGGGGCGAACGTATTGAGAAATTCAATCAGCTTATGAGAATTGAACATGCATTGGGAAGCGCTTCCAGATTTGCCGGAAAAAAGGCATTCAAGAATGCTTAGACTTTTATAACCGGTACAAGTTCATTGTAAATTAACACCATGAAAATTAATGAGTGGTTCTGGCAAAAGCCAAAATCACTCATTTAATTTTTATGGATAAGTATCAGGCACGCCGGCGATGTAAACAGCAACACAGGTACTGCCATAACGAATCCGTCACTTACGGCAATTGCCGGTTTTTTGCGTCTGTGCTCAACTTAAAGAGCATCGCCGGTGTCTTTCGATAATACACATCCGGATAATACAGCATAAAGCTTTACAGGAATTCTGCAGACGCATCTTTCTTCTTTCAGGCTGTGAAGATTTTCTTTTTAAAATATAATGCGACATTTACAAGCAAAATAAGTACAGGGACCTCAATCAATGGCCCAATTACTGTTGCAAATGCCGCCTGAGATTTAATTCCGAACACAGCAACCGCTACTGCAATTGCGAGTTCGAAATCATTGCTTCCGGCAGTGAATGCCATTGTTGATGACTTTTCGTATCCGCTTCCAATCCATTTTGCAATGAAGAATGTGGAGAAGAACATGACAGCAAAATAAATTGTATATGGGATAGCGACCCTGATGACATCCAAAGGTAATTTTATTATGTTTTCACCTTTAAGTGAAAACATCACAAAAATCGTAAACAGAAGGGCTACAGGAGTCAGCCATGACACTTTGGAAATGAATTTGCCATAATACCATTCATCACTTTTTACTCTTCTGAGTAAGGTATTTGTAATCAATCCGGCAAAAAAAGGTATACCGAGATAGATCACGACAGTTACTGCAATTTCAGATATCGATACTTCAACTACAGAACCACTTAATCCGAACAAAGGGGGAAGAATTGTTATAAAAACATAAGCATATACAGAATAGAGGAACACCTGAAACAACGCATTAAAGGCAACCAATCCTGCAGCCAGTTCGGCATCTCCTTTTGCAAGATCGTTCCAGACAAGTACCATTGCAATGCAACGTGCAAGACCTACGAGTATAACTCCAACCATTAGTCCGGGATGGTTATGCAGAAACAGGATGGCCAGTAAAAACATTACTGTCGGACCAACGATCCAGTTCATTGACAAAGACAGTCCCAGCATTTTGAGGTTTTTGAAGACCAAGGGAAGTTTCTCATATTTCACCTTTGCAAGAGGAGGATACATCATAAGAATAAGACCTGTTGCAATAGGAATGTTTGTCGTACCTGAACTCAGTGAATTCCAGAAGCCTGAGATACCTGGCATAAAGTAACCAATTATAACCCCGGCAAACATTACAAGAAATATCCATAGTGTCAGATACCTGTCAAAGAAGGAAAGTTGTTTTGGCGTACTCATAGTTTTCCAATTTGGAATTTTGAAAATTATTCTGGTTTATATGCTGATACTGTAATACTGAAAATTCCGGTTTCTCCATTATGATACGATGGTATTTCATCAGCATCATTATATACAGCCAGCAGTGAATCCGGAAGTTTGATTTCCTTTTGCTTATGTACCTGGAGATTTATGAATCCGGAATCTTTCACGATTTTCAGATATTCTGCCATTTCACTGGCACCAGAAACACATCCGGCATACAATTCAGCATCCTTCTTCATTCTATCAGACAGTGTTCCTTTAATAACCACATCAGAAACACAGAAGTGCCCACCGGGCTTCAAAACTCTGAACATCTCACTGAATGCTTTAATTTTGTCAGGAACAAGGTTGAGTACACAATTTGAAATAACCACATCGAATTTCCCATCCTCAAAAGGCATCTCCTCAATATCTCCGTGGACAAAATCTACATTGGTGAATTTCAGTTTTGCACAGTTTTCTCTGGCTTTCGCTATCATTGGTTCTGTCATATCCAGCCCGGTTACTTTTCCCTTCTCACCAACAATTGCCCTGGCAACAAAACAATCATTACCGGCACCGCTGCCAAGATCAAGTACATTATCTCCTTCCTTGATGCCTGCATAATCGGTTGGAATTCCGCAACCAAGACTCATGTCTGCATCAGGATTATAACCTTCCTTGCTCCTGTAATCCTCACTGAAAACTGTATATACTGTTTCAGGCCGGCAGCAGGATGAGCCGCCGCAACAGGAATTATCAGGGCTGTTATCCGAAGCTATTTTACTGTATTTTTCCTTTACAATCTGTTTTAATTCATCTGCATTCATTTTTCAGGTTATTTGGTGATTTAGTAATTCTCAAATTCTCAGATTCTCTTCATAGAATTTCCGGAACTCATCCTTAATCATATCTCTGACTCTGCGGAATTCATCCATTATGAATTCATCCGGACCGGTGGCATTTGAAGGATCCTCAAAACCCATATGCAATCTGTGTTTTACCTTCCCCATGAAAAGCGGGCATGTCTCATTAGCATGATCACATACCGTAATGACGTAATCCCATTCATCCGGCAGGTACTGATCGACATTTTTCGGATTGTGGCGGCTTATATCAATTCCAACTTCCTTCATTACCTGGACTGCTTTCTGGTTCACCTGTTTTGCCGGTTCCGTACCGGCCGAGCATACAATTAGCCTGTCATCAAATGACTGTAAAAATCCCCGGGCCATCTGACTCCGGCAACTGTTGCCCGTACACAATATCAATATCTTCATAAGTTATCTTTATTCACAGTCAAGATGTACCTGAATATTAATTTCAGCCAAAAATGTATCTGACATTTCTTTCAACTCCTTTATTTTTTCAATGTTCAGACAATAACAAGTTTTTACGCCTTCAGTTGTACCGGTAATCAGACCTGCATCTTTTAATTCTTTAAGATGTTGGTTCACAGTGGTTCTGCTAAGAGGCACCTCTTCAGCGATATCTCCTGTGATGCAGGTCCTGGTATCAGCAAGATATTTGAGTATTGCCAGGCGTGCAGGGTGCCCTAAGGCTTTGTAAAATTCTGATAGTTTTTGAAGTTCTGAACTAAATAACTCAGTCTTAGAATATGCCATTCCCTTTGAAATTAAAAATCAACCATTTTATGTCGTAAATATACATCATATTTTTTAATAACGTATAATTACGTCACGTATTTTATAAAAATGTAATTACAGAAAATTCGCTTTTCTCTATGATACAGAAAGATAGCTTAAATTCCGGGAAAGTTCCCCACCTGGTTTTTTGGTCAGACTCTGTAAGGGGGATCAGTATAATGGCCTAATCAGATGGGTTGAATAAATAAATTAACAGGAGTGGTATTTATAAAATATTACTGGTAGTCTCTGACCACCTCAATTAATTCGGGGAGATCCATTCCGATTTTTTTCAAAAATTCAATTTTCGGAACACCGTTACTGTTCCATCCCCTCCTTTCATACACAGCATCGAGAAGCTTTTCATACTGCTCCTCACGGTATTTTCTCAGTACAGCCATCTTTTCCGCAGTTGTACGGCCGGCCGGATTAAACCCGGAATGTTCAGCAAGCTGTTTGTCATAACGTTCAGCCCGTGATTCATATTCTTCGGTGGTAACAGGACCTGCAGCCCTGTAAGGTTGCCTGTCGTGGACCCGTGTTCCGAATCCCCTTCTCAGATTAAATATTCTCTGAAAGTTATAAACCCTTTCAGAATCTTCAATCAGACGTTCCTTGCTGAATTCACGTCCAGTAACAGCCTTATAAATAGTTACATAATTATCCACATGTTCCGGAACTTTCGCAGGTTCGTCTGAGAGTGCATTGCTTTCGGGTTCCACATCATTCCAGGGCAGTTTACAAAGGCCGACGAGACCGAACCATGTTCTGAACAAGGGGAAATAATGGAGAGCTTCCGCTTTATGTTCAAATGTCGGTATATGGTTGTTTACCATATCCATGAATATGAGCCATGCCTCATCGTGCTGTGGTCCCTTGTTGGTCATTGCATAACCTCCCTGCTGGGCAAGTGATTCTTTAGACAAGTACTGAGAATATTCAAGCCCCTTGTTTTCCATTGCAATGTCAAACAGGAAACCGGCGTCTCCCCAGCCGTTTTTAATGAAAAGGTTTTTCATCTTTCTCACACCAAGTCCCGCAATTTTCCCGAATCCCTCACCGCGGGCCATCATATGGAGCAAATCGAGGGCTGCAATGGCATTTCCGAATTTCAGTTCAAGCCCGTCTGTCCGTTCCCTGGTCAGGATTCCGTTTTCATAACAATCCATAATAAAAGCCACAGAAGTAGCCCAGGAAATGGTATCCATGCCATAAGTGTCACAGTAAAAGTTAACTTCAATTATATAGCCCGGATCAAAAATCCCGCAGTTTGATCCAAGTCCGGCGGCATTTTCATATTCAGGTCCGTCAACAATTACCCTCTGACCTTTATATGGGCCTGTTTGGAGTTCAAAACCATCGACACCTTTGCTGCACGACATATTGCATCCTATCCAGCAACCGTCATAAATGTTTTGTGTAAAGTTTCTCTTCCACACTGATGAATCAATTTTATATGCATCGCGGTGATTTCCGAACTTAAAGTTGTTTACCGGCAACAAGTCATGATCATTCATTATCTCCATGAGGTGTGCAGTGCCAACCTGCCTCATCTGGCATTGTTTATCATCAAGTTCGCGTATTTCCCTGTTGAATCTGCGTCCGCGTTCCATAATGGCCTCAAGGTCAGCGACATTATTGAGATTGCCCTTCACACCAGGTATTTTACACACCAGGGCCTTTATTTTCTTATTGCGGAAAACCGTTCCGATTCCGCCCCTTCCAGCCTGTTTCAGACGTATTTTCTTCCTTTTTGAATCATAAAATGTGAAATTCAGCATGCCCATAAGGGAATGTTCGGCAGCAGTCCCGGTTGAAACAATGCCTATATTTTTCCTTTCCGATTCATTGTCGGCAAAGATATCTGTCAGTTGTTCAACCAGAACATGAGTATCTGCAGCAAAACCTGAAGCATCAAATATTTCAACCTTATGGTTTATGCCATCTATATATATGATGATATCTTTTGAAGATTTTCCCTGGAGCTCCAATGCGTCAAAGCCACTAAACTTGAGAAAGGGCCCAAAAAAACCTCCCACATTGCTGTCAATTACAGAATCTGTATGAGCTGAAATGCTTACCAGAAGAGATTTCCCGGCACCTGAGTACTGGGTTATTCCTCCAATTGGACCTGAACAAATAATAATTTCATTTTCAGGATCATCCCATTTTGTATCAGGTCGGGTTGCATCCCACAATAGTTTAAGCCCATATCCTTTGCCCCCAATGAATTTTTCCTTCATTTCTGATGAGACATTTTTTACCCTGATTTCACCCGAGCCTGCATTTATGTACAGAATTTTGTCGGTATATCCTCTGTATAAAGGGGTCCATTCATAGTCCCATTTTATTATTGAATTCATATTACTTAAAGTAAATCATTGGACATTTGTAACCGGATCTCATAACACAAATGTATTATATTGAAATAAAACTAAATATGACAATATTCATAAGTAACCAGAAATCGCGGGAAAATAATCACCGTCTCTTCTGATTTTTGCATGGATATGGCACTGACTGAATTTTTCATACTTGTATTGCTTGCAGATATGCAAAACATTTCGTTACTTTGCGAAACTAAGAAACAAAAATATTGTTGAACATTACAGATTTATCATGTCAGGAAAAACCGAATTGTCACCCGATGTAATTGATATAGCCAGGATAGCCAAGGCATTGAGCCATCCTGTAAGGGTGTATATATTAAAGAAATTATCGGTAATGAATGCTTGCTGTTACAGTGGCGATCTCGTTGAGGAATTACCGGTAGGACGATCCACATTATCACAACATTTGAAAGAATTGAAGTATTCAGGACTGATTCAGGGGGAGATCAATCCTCCATATATAAAGTATTGTATTAACAGAGAAAAATGGGAAGAGGCAAAGATTCTTCTGAACGGTTTTTTTAATGAAAAGAAGAATTCATTAAACCTGAAGGAATCAAAAGCCGGGTTAAATGTCAATGTCTGATTATTGAAGAACTTCCAAATTGTTTTTAAAACCAATTACCATGAATATTAAGATACTTGGACCGGGTTGCCCAAAGTGCAAAACACTTGAGAAAGTGACACGTGACGCTGTTGCTGAAACAGGCATAAATGCAACAATTGAAAAAGTGGAGGATATTGTTAAAATCATGGAATACCATGTCATGCATACACCTGTTCTTGTAATAGATGAGAAAGTGGTGCTCAGCGGTCAGGTGCCGGGTGTAAAGCAGCTGAAGGAGATACTTATTAAGAATCAGCAAACCAGATAATATGAAAACTCTCAGATTAGTTTTTGCAATTCTATTGTTTGTTCCGGTTATTTCGTGCAATGCGCAGCCCTCAAATAAGCAGGCCTCAGCCTCTGACAATAACTCAGATAAAATAGAGGCTTATTATTTTCACTTCACTGCTCGCTGCACAACCTGCAGGACAATTGAAGCAAGTGCCAAAGAAAACCTTGAAACTCTTTACCCAAACCGGTTTAAACAAGGTTTAATTACGTTTCAGTCAGTCAATCTTGAAGAAGCGGTCAACAAACCTCTCGCGGAGAAACTTGGTGTTTCAGGGCAGACCCTTCTTATTGTAAAAGGTGACAAGAAGATCAACCTTACCAACGAAGGGTTCATGTATGCTGTTGTAAATCCGGAGAAATTCAAAGCGATAATCAACGAGAAAGTTGACGGCCTTCTTGCACAATAACGTCATGGAATTCCTCACTAATTTACTTGATAATACCACATTGCCATGGCTTACGGCATTGCTGCTTGGTCTTATGACTGCAATCAGCCCATGCCCGCTTGCAACAAATATCACCGCCATCGGATTTATAAGCAAAGATATCGGCAACCGTAACAGGGTATTCATTAACGGACTGGTATATACTCTTGGCAGGGCAGTTACATATACTGCAATAGCATTTATTATCTTCCTCGGGGCTGACCAGATGAAGTTTGGAGGTTTCTTCCAGCACTATGGCGAAAAGATTATCGGTCCGTTGTTGATCCTAATTGGACTGTTCATGCTCGACTTGATAAGAATAAAGTTCCCCGGGGTTAACAGGCTGATATCAGGCATTCAGGAAAAAAAGAAGTGGGGGTATTTTGATGCATTACTCCTGGGGCTGCTTTTTGCCCTTGCATTCTGCCCATACAGCGGGGTACTCTATTTTGGGATGCTTGTTCCGATGACAATCGCCAGCGCCTCAGGGCTATACCTTCCGGTTGTTTTTGCAGTTGCAACCGGGATACCCGTGATCATAATTGCCTGGTTGCTTGCTTACACTGTTTCAGGTGTCGGAATTGTATACAACAAGATGAAAACATTTGAACACTGGTTCAGAAGGATCATAGCTGTGCTGTTTATTGCTGTCGGTATTTATTACATAATAAGGATTTATCTGTAATTTTTTTAATAATATGTTTCGTCATTTTACGAAATAGCATCATATAAAACAATCACTGCTAAACGGATAAAATGTAAACCAGACATGAGATTCTTCGATTCACTTCGTTTCGCCCAAAATCTAATTCTCCTAACCGGACATTGATGTAAAACAATTAACAAATTATCTCATTTTCAAATTTTCAAATTGACATGGAACCTAAAAAAGAATTAAAAATACTCTTCTGGATTGCAGCTGTTTTTGCATTTGCATTCTTCCTTCCCACAGAGAGCGCCAGATTTAATACGGCAATAGCAGCAACACTAGATCTTGTAAAATGGTATGCCCGGGAACACGTTATTCTCTGTCTTCTGCCCGCATTCTTCATCGCCGGAGTTATTTCCGTATTCGTCAGTCAGGCTTCGGTGCTAAAATATTTTGGCGCCCGGGCAAAAAAATGGGTGGCATATACTGTGGCGGCCGTTTCAGGGACAATACTTGCCGTCTGTTCATGTACAATACTCCCATTGTTTTCAGGCATACATAAGAGAGGTGCAGGTCTTGGCCCGGCTATTGCTTTTCTGTACTCAGGGCCGGCAATTAACATTCTGGCAATTATCCTGACTGCCCGCATTCTCGGAATTGAAATGGGAGTTGCACGTACTATAGGCGCGGTCTCTTTCAGTATAATAATCGGGTCAATCATGGCCATTATCTATCGCAAGGAAGAGAAAGTTAAAAAGGAAGAACAGATGAACATTGTCCCCCCGCCGGAAAAAAGACCAATGTGGCAAACATCGGTCCATTTTTTTACGCTGGTTCTCATTCTTGTTTTTGCCAACTGGGGCAAGCCTGCCGAAGGTGACACAACAAGTACCTGGTATTATGTCTGGCATTATAAATGGTGGATAACAGGCTTCTTCGGCCTTGTACTAGGATATTCGTTAATAAAGATTCTCAGAATAAGATGGCAGTGGGTTCTTGGTGCTGCTTTGGTTGTTGCCGCGTCTGTTATCCTTTCGAATAATCTGATTGAAAGCGGTAAACTCAGGCCTCTTGTACCAATGCTTGCAGGGATAATAGCTTTAAGTGTAATCACAATATTTGATAAGGTGGATGAAGAAAACAAAGCATGGACAATTGCGTCGTGGGATTTCGCAAAGCAGATACTTCCATTGCTTGCCATCGGGGTGATTACTGCAGGTTTCCTTCTTGGATCAACTCATGACGGAAAGTCTGTCGCCGGAGTGATACCAAATGAATGGATTTCCGGACTTGTGGGAGGCAATTCTGTATTTTCAAACTTCTTTGCTTCTGTTGTCGGGGCATTCATGTATTTCGCAACCCTGACTGAAGTGCCAATCCTTCAGGGACTTATTGCATCCGGGATGGGGAAGGGACCTGCTCTTGCACTTTTGCTTGCCGGCCCTTCCCTTTCATTGCCAAATATGCTGGTAATAAGGGGCGTTATCGGAACTCAAAAGACAGTTGTTTATGTAAGCCTCGTGGTTTTAATGGCAACAATAACAGGTTTGATATATGGTTCAATGTTTTAATTGCCAGACAGATGCCTGACATTATAGTGCCTCGAACAGGTTCCCCTGACCGCGTCAGACTTGCGAATATGCGAAGGGAGGAGGCTGCTGAAAACAATCCGGATGCCACAATCGAAAAGGTATCAAACGTTAATGATTTCTACAAATATGAGGTTATGCCGACACCGGCTCGTATGCCAAACGGAAGGCCTCTGCCCAGGGAAAATTACCAGCCAGACACACTCTTTTCCACTGGTTACCGGAAAACAATCAGAGAAAATTAACAAATACAGACCTTTAAATAAAACTAAATATGGAGCAATTTAAACACCTCGACACCAAGACCATTGAACTGGCAGGCATATCAGCTTCAATAGCCGGAGGATGCCGGCCCTGTCTTGATTATCACTTTAAAAAAGCCCTGGAAATCGGCTGCACTGTTGAACAGGCAAAGGAAGCAATCGAACTGGGAAAGATGATAAAACAGCGGCCAATAAAAGATATATATGAACAAGCTGAAAAATTAATTGCAAATACAAGCACCCCATAATTTATTTGTTGTTAATCAAATAATTAATGATAACATGAAGATTTTAAGAAAATCGCTTTTGCTTTTTCTGCTACTGACTGCAATTGTTATAATCCCCGGTTGTTCAGGACAATCTTCAAAAGCAGAAGATAAAACAGATAAGGGGATAAGAAAGTATAAGGTAACCTTTATTGAGCTTGGCTCTGTTCGCTGCATCCCATGCCAGCAAATGCAGCCCGTAATGAAATCAGTTGAAGAAAAATACGGGAAAGATGTCAAAGTTGTCTTCCACGATGTCTGGACTGAGGCAGGTGCACCTTATGCAAAACAATATGGTATTGAAGCGATCCCTACCCAGGTATTTCTCGACATGGATGGTAAGGAGTTTTTCAGGCATGTCGGATTCCTCCCTGAAGAGGAACTGGTTAAGGTGCTTCAACAACAAGGAATTAAATAAAAAAGTTGCTGACTTCTGTTTGATGGTTAGCCGATCAGTATTGTGAGGAATTTATTCTCATTTCCGGGTTTCAGCCTGGTTAGATGCCGGGTCTTGTTATATTCCTTAAAGCTGGAGGTCTTCAGGCATTGTTTAACCGTAGTTAACCAATGTTGAAAAATCAGTCAGTCTGACATTGATGATCAGGTCTCTGACCAATATTTCATATTTAAGAAGTTTTAACCCGGTTGACCCTGTTTGTCAACCTTAAAGTAACTATCTTTACAAAAAATTACTGAGTTTGAGGAACGGAATTAAAATCAAAACCTCCCTGATCTTTCTCAGCTGGCTGATGATTATGGCTCACGATATTATTCCCCATAATCACCAGGAAAATGATTTCTGCAAATTAAGCGGGCACCTTCAACCGAAAGCAATTCCGCATGAATTCCACGACCAGTTTGCAGATCATCATGTCTGTAAAGCTTCCCGGCTTCTTTTCCATCATTTCAGCCAGGATGGCCTGTTCCTTGAAAACAACAACAATGATTATTCTTTCTGTGAATCACGGAAAGAAATGATCGCTGAAAATCAAAACCGACTCTTCAATAACAATAGTCACTACGGACCTGCTTCACGAAGAGCCCCTCCGGCAATATAAGCCTCCATCTCATCCATTCATTTTATTATCTTTTTGACAAACAGCTATTTAACATTATTGTGTTCAATGAAAAGACTATTAGCTTTTTTTCTGATTCTTTTATCAGTATTATTTACGGGCTGCTCATCGAGGAGTACCCGCGGCCATGAACCAGTTGCAGAACCTGATGAATCAGCCATACACGAACAGGAACATTCTGCTGATACATCAGCCTGCAGGATTATCACTCTGAAACCACAGCCGTTTGCCTTTACAATTAAAACGGGCGGAATTATAATGAGTGACAATAAGGATATAATGCTCATTACAGCTAAATCGCCCGGA
This sequence comes from Bacteroidales bacterium, assembly GCA_035390825.1. Taxonomy (GTDB): domain Bacteria; phylum Bacteroidota; class Bacteroidia; order Bacteroidales; family VadinHA17; genus LD21. Next base: position 11,040 of record DAOOUQ010000001.1, read on the forward strand.
CTGGTTAAATTCAGGAATAATTATCTCTTCCCGGGAGTAAGAGTGACCCGTGGACAGAGTTTATTTACAATTACCGGAGAACAACTTAGTGAAGACAATTCAGACTTGAGATATAAACAGTTAAAAGCAGACCTGGAAAAAGCCTCCAAGAACTATGAAAGAGCAAAAAATCTTATTTCGGATAAAATAATAACTGAAGAACATTTCCTGACGGTAAAAAATGAATACGAGAGAACCTTCAACGAATTCGAAAACCTGAGTTCAACATACAGTGACGAAGGAAATTCTGTTTTTTCCCCCGGAGATGGATACATTCGGGAGATCTTTGTCAGTGAAGGACAGAAAGTATCATCAGGAGAAGCTCTGGCGTCGATAATGATTCAGAGGAAGCTTGTACTGAAAGCAGATGTGTCACCTGATAATCTGGAAATCCTTCCACAGATTGGAAGCGCTAATTTCAGGGTTGGGTACAGTAAAAAGCTCTATAAAACCTCTGAAATGAATGGCCGGAAAATTGCCTATGGTAAAAGCACGGGAGGGAATTCGTTTTATGTCCCCGTGTATTTCAGTATTGACTATGATCCCGGTCTCATTGAGGGCTCCTTTGCAGAAGTGTTCCTCACCGGGGAGAAATTAAATGACATCCTTGTTGTCCCTAACAGCGCTCTTATGGAAGAATTCGGTAAAATCTATGTCTTCGTTGCACATGAAGACGGTGATTTTGTAAAAAGGTATATTACCACGGGATATAGTGACGGGGAGAACACCATGGTCATAAACGGACTTTCCGAGAATGAAAGGATCGTTGCAGAAGGTGCTTACCTCATTAAGCTCTCGCAGACGACAACAGCCGCACCAGCTCATAATCATTAATTTTCAGGACATGCTGGACAAAATCATTGACTTTTCATTAAGGAACAGGTTAAGTGTAATGACAGGAGCACTCCTGCTCATCATTGCCGGGACAATTGTCACCACACGTATGGAGATAGATATATTTCCGGAACTGACCGCTCCTACCGTGGTCATAATGACGGAAGCAAGCGGAATGGCCCCCGAGGAAGTGGAAAAGCTGGTAAGTTTTCCCATCGAGACAGCTGTGAACGGGGCAGCATCGATCAGGAGGGTACGTTCAACTTCAACGATGGGATTCTCAATTGTTAACGTTGAATTCGACTGGGGAACTGATATCTATAAGGCAAGACAGACAGTTGCCGAAAGGCTTATTCAGGCAGACGGGATGCTTCCGGCAGGCATCAACAAGCCGGTAATTGCTCCGCAGACGTCGCTTCTTGGTGAAATGATGATAATAGCCCTTGAGTCAGACAGCCTGAACCCCATGGAGCTCAGAACAATGGCCGACTGGGTTGTCGCACCAAGGCTGCTATCGGTCGGAGGTGTTGCTCAGGTAAATGTGATTGGAGGCGACATAAAGGAATACCAGATACTGGCAGATCCCTACAGGATGAATTTCTTCGGTGTAACCATGAAGGAAATGATTGACATATGTAAGGAAATTAACCTTAACACTTCAGGTTCATTCATAAATCAATATGGGAATAAATATATTGTAAGGGGAATGGGAAAGACTGACAAGGTTGAAGAACTTGCAAATTCGGTTGTCAGGATCTCGCAGGGGCGTGCCGTAAGGGTCAGTGACGTGGCTGCCGTAACAACGGGCAAGTCGCCGGCTATAGGCACTGCATCATACAGGGGAACAAGTGCCGTCCTTATAACCATAACCAGGCAACCCGATGCCAACACTGTTGCCCTTTCAGGCAAAATTATTGATGCCATCAACGATATTCAGAAAAATGCGGGTTCATCGGTAATCTTCCATACTGACATTTACAACCAGGCATCCTTTATAAACACTTCTGTAAGAAATGTAATGAAAGCGCTGGCAGAAGGAGGGATTTTTGTAATTATCATACTGTTTCTTTTCCTTTTCAACACCAGGACCACCATCATTTCGCTTCTGGCAATGCCGATTTCCCTTCTCGCCACAATAATAACCCTGAAGGCTCTCGGTTATACCATCAACACTATGAGCCTGGGAGGTATGGCCATTGCTATAGGTTCGCTCGTTGATGATGCGATAATCGATGTTGAAAATATCTACAAGCGGCTCAGAAAGAATGTCATGCTTCCTCCTGAGAAAAGGGAACTGCCTCTAACGATAGTATACCAGGCCTCAACAGAAGTGAGGTCATCGATCTGGAATGCAACCCTGATAATAATCATAACGTTCATGCCGCTATTTTTCCTGGGCGATCTTGAAGGAAGGATGCTCAGGCCGCTGGGAATATCCTTTATCGTCGCCCTCTTTGCATCACTTGTTGTTGCAGTCACACTCACACCGGTTTTAAGCAGTTATCTCCTTACCGGTGAACGCAGGCTGATGAAGGCAGTAAAAGGATCTTGGACCGAGCGGAATCTCGGCAAAATCTACCATAAATCCCTTATTTCCACTTTAGGCAAAAGCAGACTGATTATTGCATTTACCGGATTGTTTTTTTTAATTTCTGTTGCCCTGTTAACAACTACCGGGAGTTCTTTCCTGCCACATTTCAATGAAGGGGCGCTTACTGTCAATATCTCGCTGCCCCCCGGAATTTCACTTGAAGAATCAGCCAAAACAGGTGTGGCTGCACAGAGAATACTGCTGGAAATACCCGAAGTAACTTCGGTATCCTGTAAAACCGGACGGGCCGAACTTGCAGAACACTTCTTCGGTGAAAACACCTCAGAACTTGATGTCCCGTTCGTACTTTCGGAAAGAAGCAGGGACGAATTTTTTGCCGATGTAAGAAAAAGACTTGCAACCATCCCCGGAGCCAATTTCGAAGTCGGACAGCCGATAGCGCACAGGATCGACAGGATGCTGTCAGGTACAAAGGCGAACATCGCAATAAAACTATTTGGAGATGACCTGAATGAACTGTACAGAATTGCCAATGAAATCAGATCCGAAATTGCCGGCATAAAAGGGATCGGTGACCTTAATGTCGAACAACTGGTTGAAGCACCACAGCTTAAGATTAAGCCAAACAGGGAAATGCTCACCCGCTATGGCATCGACATGAACAGCTTCAATTCATTCATACAGTTTGCCTTAGGCGGGAAGAATGTGTCTGATGTTTATGAGGAGGAAAAGCGCTTCCCTCTCGTTCTCAGATACAATAATGAAACACGCGGCAACATTGAAGGAATCAGGAATGCAATGATCGATACCTGGGATGGCAGGAAAGTGCCGCTTTCCTTTGTGGCTGACATTGAATCTTCATCAGGGCCATTTTCCATAAACCGCGAAAATGTAAAACGCAGAATTGTAATCTCTGTTAATACAGCGGGCAGAGATGATGGCAGCGTGGTAAAGGATATAAAAGATAGAATAAACAAAAATATTCTACTGCCCGATAATTACCATATTGAATACGGCGGTCAGTTTGAAAGTGCTGAAAGTGCCACAAGAAGGCTGATTACAGCCCTAATAATTGCAATACTGGTAATCTTCCTGATACTCTACCAGGAGTTTAAGGACATCTCGCTTTCGGTGATAGTCCTGCTTAATCTGCCGCTTGCACTTATAGGAGGAATCATTGCCATTAAGCTTTCATCCAACGTTATAAGCATACCTTCAATAATAGGATTCATCACGCTTTTTGGCATCGCCACCAGAAACGGGATATTGCTTATATCAAGGTATATTCACCTCAAAAAAGAGGGAATGCCACTTTTTGAACGGATTATCACGGGGTCGGCCGACAGGCTCAATCCAATTCTGATGACAGCCCTTACAGCAGCGCTGGCACTGATCCCCCTTGCAATGGGGGGCGACAAACCGGGGAATGAAATCCAGAGCCCGATGGCAATAGTAATTCTCGGAGGACTTCTCAGCTCTACGCTGCTGAATATCTTCATAATCCCCTCAGTTTATTATTTAATTGAAAGAAGAAAGAATAATGATTAAGAAGTTTTATATCCTGATATTGCTGTTTAGCCTTAATTACCTGACCAACAGTCAATCCCTCCCGGAATACCTGAAACAGGTCTCTGAAAATAACCCGGAGTTACTGGCTTACGGTAAGTTACTTGAAGCGAAAAGGATCGAAGCCCGCACAGGCAATGTACCATCGGACCCGTTCATATCCGCAGGTTTCATGCCGGGGAATACCGATGCATCTGGTAACAAAAAGACCTGGTCGGTATCACAGTCTTTTGATTTTCCGACAAAATACCTGCTGCAGAAGAAAATAAACAACAGCACAATTGAGCTTGCAGAACAGGAATTCAGACTTGGCAGTATAAAAATCCTGCTGGAAGCGGAAACTACAGTTTATGATCTTATTCTTAATAATAAGGCACTTAATGCACTGCTTGAGAGAAAGAAAGGCTATGAAATGCTAAAGTCTGCCTGGGAGAAAATGCTGGAAAGCGGAGAAGGAACAATCATGGATTATAACAGTATTTTACTTGAAATTTCAACCGTGAACCTTGAAATAACGCGCAGAGAATCAGAAATAAAGATGCTCATAGAAAAGCTTGGTTATATGAGCGGATCAGATTCAGGAGGAATGAAATTTGCCGATTATCCGGTTAATTCATTACCAGACATCGACCGGCTGATCACAGAGAAATCGGAATCCCACCCGGCTTTCCTCATCCCGGAGATTGAATACCGCATAAGTCAGCAGGATGCCAGGCTTGCCAGGAGTGGCTCTCTCCCAGAATTTCAGGTTGGTTACGCATCAGAAAACGTTTCAGGTACGGCTTACACCGGCCCCGTCGCCGGGTTGAGCATTCCACTTTGGGCCAACTCTAACAAGGTTAAGTCGGCATCAGCTGCTACAGATTATTCAGCTGCCGTGCGTGATGCCACGCTTCTTAAACTCAAATCAGACATCAGATCGAATTACTACAGGGTAGCCGCATTGCAAAAAGCCATATCAGAGTTCAGGGGAATTATTGAATCGGGAGGCGGGACTAAATACCCCGGAAAAGCTCTGGAGGCAGGAGAAATATCTGTTACAACATATTTTATGTATATGAAAGCACTGTATGCATCGGAGGATAGGCTTCTGGAGCTTGAAAACGAATATTATAAGGCGCTGGCTTCATTATTGGACCACCGGCTCATTGATTGAAAACCTGAATTCCGGTCAGAAAAGTTTGTTTCCACTTATATGCACGGGTAGAAATATTTAATGAAACAGACATATCAGGTTTTAATGATATTGTAATCCTGTTTCAAAAAATGTAAATACAAATTTTCTGACTGACGTATCAAAGGAAACAAAAAGACTGATCAGACTGCATTGCAAAAAAATAATGATATAAAAATAAAATAGCGGTGGCCGTTTGGTTCTCTTTCTGCCTGCCGCCTGTAAAATTTCTTAATACTGTCCTGATCATAGCATCGGGTAAGCTCCCGGCTGCGAAAGCATAACCTGCTGAACCGGACTTGGTTTAAGAACTTCATGCACTTTTGGTTTGTCAACATGCCCAGGAATTATCGCCGCAAGACCTTCCGAAGCACACCAGAGATATACATTCCGGGAAATATAGCCTAAGCCGACTGCAGAGAAGAATTTCCTAAGCTCATCGGTTGTTCCGGTAATCCTGTCAAAATCGGCTACATATACAAGAATCACGGGAGCACCTTTAACAAAATCCCGAGTCCCGCCATAAATCCCGAGATCTTCATTACCCATCCTGATAAGGGCATATTTTTTACGTCATAAAGGAACCCGCCATCTTGTTTCAATATATAATATATAAATATCATATTCAAACCGGTTTTTGCTGCGCGTACAGTCAGGAACTCATCCGGGCTGTTTATCCCATTGGCTGCCCACAGGAGAATCGATATTTGCCGGGAAGTCAATTCCTTTGAACTGAAAGACCGCTGCGGTTTCCATAGCTGAAAAGCCTCCGTAAGATATCCCGCCGGTCTTCTGTGAAGGGAGAAGAGTGACAGTCTTAATTACCTGTGCCGGACAAACAATCCAGCTCAGTAAAACGACAAATGATATTATAATCCTTTTCAGTCCAAGTATTATTATGAAGGCTTTACTTCCTGATATTCTGACCTATGGTTTAATCTTTTCAAACAATCCGAGGAGTTTCGTTTTATAGATATCAGCAATCTGTGCTTCATGTTCTCCAATCGGTTTCACCGGAATAAGATCAATTACGTCAGAAGCCGGCAGACCGGATTTGTACATAAGGTCGAGAGATGCAATAATTGTTTCATAGATCGATTTTTTGCTCTCCTCATCAGAAAGGCCTAATTTCACCCCGATCTCAGCCAGTTCTCTCCACTGGAACCAGAAATATGTAGGAAGCATTGCCGACATTATCGCATAGCTCTCAAGTTTTTCTTCAGATACTTCGAAGGTTGTTCCCAGGGAGCTCAACAGATCCATTACTTCTTTCTTCCGCGAAAGGTCAAATCCCGCGGAAAAACTCACCGGATTATAACCCTCATTGATGAATGAAGTGGCATTGGGTATCAGTCTGGCAAGGTTCTTAACGTGAGCCAATTTCACTGATACCTTTGGCAGGTTAATCTTTGGGGCCAGCGAAATGACAACCGCCTCTGCTTTAACATCATCCTTAATAAGCTCAAGTGTATCCATAACAACCGGAGGATGGAGCGCAATAAAAACAATATTCTGGCTGGCAGCACCTTTTGTGTCAGAAAATTCAACCTCAGGGAAGTGTTTTTTCAGGTTTGATAAAACTTCCTGGCTGGTGTCAGCCACAACAACCTTCCCCAAATTCACATTTTTATTTGTAAACCCCTGCAGGAGGATTTTTGTAACCCTTCCGCCACCGATAAAACCAATTGAGTTTTTCATTACTTTCTATTTTGCTATATAAAGGTTAAGTTTTTCGTTTTACTGCATCCCCTGGCTTAAGCTGACACATACAGGGCCCTGAAAGCCGGGCTCTGATATCTGTTTCAACCGGCAAGCCGTCTCTTTCCCAGTCAACGATGCCGCCTGCCATATTGGCTACATTTTCGTATCCGTTAGATTCCATGAATAAAACACTTTCACGACTTTTTAATCCAACAGCGTCAGCAAAGATCAGAAGCTTATCTTTCGGGAGATCACTGAAATTTTGGTCCAGTTCACTATAAGGGAGATAAAATATATTCTCAACCTTAAACTTTTTAAAAGAATTCATATATTTCTCCCGTACATCAACAATTACAGCTCCTTCCTTACAGAGTTCATAACTTTCCTTTGGTGTGAGATTAAGAATTCCGTGTGCAATAAATCCGCAATTAAACCATGTTTTTTTCACTGCCACAGTAATAGATTATTTGTTTTGTCGTTTGCAATTTCTTGCTGGCATATTCATAAAGGTATTTCTTAGCAGGTTCACAATTTTTTCAATTTATGCAATTGAGCCCGTGGCGGTTCAATACTTCCCCGGATCGATCCTGTATTTTTATATCGTGACAGGTATTCTGAAACATTAGAAAAAGAAACAGTCAAATTGTTGGCTGTCTTAGTAAAGCTACAAGATTGAAGAGATGAGAAATGTCCGAAAACAGATAACCCTGCCATATGCGCGAGTGACTTGGCAAATCCGGCAAGCGTTATATCCTTTTCGCGATAAATAGTTATAATATTGCCTCTCATTTTTACTGATTTTGCATATTCTGAAGCAGTATTCCCAGAAGACAATTTCGTAAATTTACGAAATGATCTTAAAAAATCAAAATAAAAAACAAAAGTTTACAGGGCGTCCCGGATGTGTTAATACCTCCCATTTTTCTCAGCTTCCCCCGACAATATGATGGTACTTAATATTTTAAAAACAGAACATTATAGAAACACTTCTGGCATGATAAAAAATCTTTGTAATAAAACTATATTACGCCATACAAGTCTGGCTCATCCCGGTCCATATTTCAGTTTGTTCTGAATTAATAACATGATTTACCTGTGCAAAACATTCGTCTCCTGCTCCCGACTGTCATCCTTTTCAACAGATCCTCCGGGATGTTATAAATTGTATTTTAGGCGGACGGTATATCATAAATCAGGCTCTTGCCAGAAGTCAGGGAAATGATTTAAAAGGATTGTTTTTCGTATCATTTTCATTATTAATCATATATGGATTCAATAAAACATCTTGTTTGTTGCCGACACATAATGTATTGACATTGAACAGAATATGTGCTGTTTTTTTAACTTGGCCAAACAGAAACTGTGAGACTGACTGATATTTGATTTAAAAAGCCGTCTGTAGTAAATCGTAAGAGTAAGGTTTCCAAGATTTGATTGATTTCCCTATGAAAATTTTTCCACAGCCCCCAGTCCAAACAGCGCAAAATCATATTTAACCGGGTCTTCCGGATCAAAACTCCTCAGGACTCCGTCCAGTTCGGCAACTGCCTTTGCATCATTTTGTTTGCGTTTTAGTATTCCGAGTTTACGTGCAATGTTACCTGAATGAATATCAAGCGGGCACGACAGGATTGAGGGAGAGATTGAATCCCAGATTCCGAAATCGACACCTTTATCGTCTTTACGGATCATCCATCGCAGGAACATGTTTATCTTTTTTGCCGCCGATCCTTTAAAAGGGTCTGAAACGTGCCGCTCGGTTCTTTTCTCGTGTGGCAGTTCAAAGAATATTTCGTGCAGTACGTGTATCGCAGGCTGAAGCGAATCGGATGTCTTGTAGGTTTCAAAAATTGTTTCAAGCCCACCCCTGTCGCGGTAAATAAAACGCAGAGCCTTAAGAAAATAAGCAAGATCGGTCAGATTAAATGTCCTGTGCACAAACCTTATTGCACGATCGAGTTCACAATCAGTTGAATTCACAATGAATTCATAGGGCGAATCCTCGAGGATCTCCATCATCCTTACCGAATTTTTCAGTATCATTTTGCGGTTTCCCCAGGCTATTGTTGCTGACAGGAATCCTGCAATCTCGATATCTTCCTTATTTGAATACCGGTGCGGAATACTTATCGGATCCGCCTCAATAAATGAAGGGCGGTTATAAAGCTCAACCTTTTCATCAAGAAATTCCTTCAGTTCTTCTCTTGTCAAAGACATTGATAAAACATTAATAAAACACAATAAAAACCATATCGCGCCGGGTACAATATTTGTCAAAAAAACAATAATCCAGACATCGTTTTTACGAAAACACCTGTGAGTTTTTCAAGCGGTCAGCTGTCAGAGATCAGACTGGCAGCCCCTGACGACACGAAACAAGACAAAAGATATCCGACACACAAGGCATGCCTTGATGCCTTCACCCCGTAAATCATTTTACAGGTCTTCGGGCTTCCGTCTTCAGTCTTCATACCAACCGGGGCCTCTTCTACATTGGATTGATCACAAATCCAAAGCTGTAACTCTTATCCCTGAGCTGGTATTCCTCATGAACCCTGGGCGACCAGCTGTCGTCACCGCCAAGTCCCATTTGCCTGAGGTCAACATTTACATAGGTTTTGTCACCACGGAACAGCTTTTTTGAAGGTTTGGCCAGATTCAGCGCATCCAGGGAATAGTTCTGCACATTTACCTCCATAAGTGGAGCACCCGTGATCTTAATCCCTGTTGCGGCATCATCGGTTATTTTTAACCAGCGGACATCAGTTTTATTTCCGTTCTCCTGATGCATTACATACGGGAAATACTGGTCGGCAACAGATCCCGACCACAGACCGACATGGGCGCTTTCCTTCCTGTCCTGGTAGCTCTCGAAAGGCCCTCTTCCATACCATTCTATATGATCATATGACGCCGGCATTGAAAACTGCATCCCCACCCTTGCCAGTGGAGGAAAATCGCCGGAAAGGCTCAGATCCATCGAGAACACTATGCTGCCATCGGTCCTGAAAGTATACTTTCCCCTGAAATCCATTGTTCTTTCTTCTAAAAACACGAGGTCGGACGAAACGTTCATAGTCACCTCTCCATTGTCCTGAGACTTAATATCCAGGGCCTTTACCCTGACGTTGTAGCGGTCGAGCCCTGCTTTCCTCCACCGGCTTGCGAAGCTCCTGTTGCCTCCGCCTTCATCATTATCAGTGGGCACTCTCCAGAAACACGGTTGCAACGGACCTGAAACAAGTTCAGAACCCCTGAATACATATGATATTATTGATCCGGTCGATTTGTCAATCTTTATTGATATTTCCTTTCCGTTGATTGTAATTATTTCACCTTCGGTAACCTGAAGCGGTTTCCCCGGAACACTTACAGCCGGGATCACAGGGGTCTGGCTTTTCAATAAAATCTGTTCAGATGCCATGTCAAATCCTTTTACGGCATAGGGTAAATCGGCCTTTGTCCGGAATACCAGATTTAGATAATATTCTCCATCCTGACTGAGCATTTCACCACCGAGCGGAATGTTTATTTCACCCGAGTCGCGAGGGTTTATGTCCAGATTTTCAACAGAGCCCGAACCAACAGGATATCCGTTGCGGATTACTTCCCAGTCCATCTTAATATTCTTCAGATCAGTAAAGAAGAAGAGGTTGTTTATGCGCAGCCTGCCTTTCCCACCTGAGATATCTTTTACGCTTATGTTCTGCAATATCTTTTTGAATTCATGAATTTCGGGCTGGGGGATCCTGTCGGGATTGACAAGGCCGTCGTTTGCATTTGCCCCGTCGACATAATTTACGATATTCCAGTATCCGTCACCGGTGCCATTGGCTCTAAGGGCCTGGTCGACCCAATCCCAGTTGAAGCCTCCCTGAAGCCGCGGATACTTATAGAAAAGGTCCCAGTACTTTTTGAAATTACCAAGGCTGTTGCCCATGGTATGGGCATATTCGCAAATTATGACCGGTCTTGAGGGATCCTGGTTCATAAGAGATATGATATCATCGAGAGTCGGATACATTGTTGATATAATATCGTACCTCGAAAGAACATTGGCATAGGCCGGCGTTTTGCTTTCATAATGTACGGGCCTTGTCGGATCAAGAGCTTTCATTGCCTTGTACATCGCGTCAAAATTGGCTCCCCACCCGGTCTCGTTGCCCATCGACCAGCTGAAAATGCAGGGATGGTTTCTGTCGCGCATCACCATCGACACTCCGCGATCTATCCATGCAGCCTTCCACTCGGGTTTCTCAGCAATATAATACCTGCGATCGGCCCACAGCTCATGGCTCTCGATGTTTGCCTCATCCATTACGTACAGACCATATTCATCGCATAGTGAATACCATTCCGGGTTGTTTGGATAATGGCAGGTGCGGACTGCATTTATATTCATCCTTTTCATCAGGATTATGTCGCGTATCATCGATTCACGGGTCAGCGCCCTTCCCCTGTCGGGATCGAACTCATGACGATTGGTCCCCTTGATGTCAATGGCTTTGCCGTTAAAAAGGAGCTGTCCGTTCCTTATCTCCACTTCACGGAATCCTATTTTCGATGAAATGACCTCCATGGCCTCTCCCGAAGGGGAGACAAGCTCCATGGTAAGTGTATACAGATTGGGAGTCTCGGCTGTCCATTTCAAAGGATCCTTCACCAGCTCATTTATGTTTACCGTTGTCTCTTTCCCTGGGCCGACAGATCCTACTTTAATTGCCTTTTCCAGAAGCGTTGATGAAGAAGCATCGCTGAGAGTCATTTTCAGTGAAAGGTTCTTTGCCGAAACCGCGGAGTAGTTCTTTACCGAAACTTTCAGGTTGAAAACCGCATCCTTATACTGTGTATCAAGATCTGTGGTCACAAAATAATCCCTGATATGTTGCAAAGGGGTAGCATAAATGAATACATCCCTGTATATGCCGCTAAGCCGCCAGAAATCCTGGTCCTCGAGCCAGCTACCGTCTGACCAGTTTAAAACCTCGACAGCCAGAAGGTTCTCTCCAGGCCTTAGCATTCCCGTGATGTTGTATTCGGCGGGCGTCATCCCGTCTTCGTTATAACCGATCTTTTTGCCGTTCAGATACACTGTTGCATTTGACTGGACACCTGCAAAATGAAGGAAAACCTGCATGTCTTTCCATTCAGCAGGCACTGTAAAAGCCTTTCTGTAAAGCCCCGTGGGGTTATAATCCCGAGGCACGTGCGGAGGATTGGCCCTGAAGGGATGTTTTATGTTTGCAAAAACGGGAGGATCGAAATTCCCCTGCAACTGCCAGTTTCCCGGTACCGTTATGCTTGTCCATCGCGATTCGCTTATCGAGTCAGCGGGAAAATCCTGAGGGGTCCGGGAAGGATTCATGAGGTACCTGAAACGCCAGGTCCCGTTTAGTGATTTGTAAAATAATGAATTCGACTTGTCGAATGTAAGAGCCGATGCCTTATCAGCAAAAGGCATAAGTGTTGCATGGGCCTGTTGGTTGTTGACACGGAAAACAGCGGGATTTTCCCAATCCCCGATACTCTGGGCAGCAAGTGTCATTACCTGAAGCAGGAGAGCCGGGAGAATCATAAACTTTTTCATTTTCAAAGGGTTTTTACTTCCTCTGTTATCAAATGATCTGTACAGAAGCACTATTATACAAAACAATAAAGTGTATTTACGGTGTTTTTTATTTTTCAGGATCTCCGATGATAAGCCCGTCCTTTATCTGCAACACCCTGTCGGACATTCCAGCTAATTGTCTGTCGTGAGTCACTATAATAATTGTCTGACCGAAAGTATCCCTTAACCTGAAAAACAGTTTATGTAATTCATTCTTGTTTTCCGAGTCGAGGTTACCAGACGGTTCATCGGCAAGAATAACGGAAGGATTGTTTATAAGGGCCCTTGCCACTGCTACACGCTGCTGCTCACCGCCGCTCAGCTCCGAAGGTTTATGTTCAAGCCTGTCGGAAAGGTTAAGAAAACCAAGCAGTTCCTTTGCCCTGCTTTCAGCTTCGTTCTTGCTTTTTCCTGCAATGTATGCCGGGATGCAAACATTTTCGAGGGCTGTAAATTCGGGAAGAAGCTGATGAAACTGAAAAACAAATCCTATATGAGTGTTTCTGAAAGAGGAAAGTGCTTTCCCCCTTAGTTTGCTGGTGTCTGTCCCGTTATAAGAAACGAAACCGCTATCGGGTTTGTCAAGAGTACCTATTATCTGTAAAAGGGTAGTCTTGCCGGCACCGCTTGCTCCGACGATGGAAACGACTTCCCTGTCACTTATGTCGATATCAATACCTTTAAGAACCTTAAGGTCTCCGTATGATTTTGTGATACCAGTGGTTTTGATCATGACAGAAATTAATGATCAGGAGGTTGCTCAGTCCCTGTAGTTATAGTAATTGTCATCGGGTTCATTGATGGTCCGTTTGTAAGTACTCTGAGCAGCATTTTGATTTTCAGCCTCCTGTGCAGCCGATCTTTCATCATTGTCAGGTGCTTCTGAGCTGACCTGTTCTCCGGTCACTTCAGGAGAAGCCTCTTTCGGCTCAACCGGTTCAGCTTCAAGGTTTTCCTTTACTTCATTAAGATCGCTGTTGATAGTATTCTGAAAGTCATTGACATCTTTTCTCAGATTTTCGGCCACTTCATCAGCATCCTTTTTTATGTTTTGTGAAATATCGTTGACATCGTTTGTCAGAGAGGTTGTCACCTCTGTAAGATCTCTCCTTATTTCACTTGTACTCTCCTCAAATTCTCTTCTTATATCGTCGGTTGCTTTCCTGAAGTCTCTCATTCCTTTCGATACGCCTCTGGCTATTTCGGGCAGCTTATCGGCGCCGAAAAGCAGAAGTATTACTATAATGATAACAAATATCTCCTGACCGCTCATTTATCTTCCTCCAATTTAACAAACCGGAACATGTGCAAATTTAGAAAAAAAAAGATTTTATGGGTATCTGATACGATATATATAATAAACGAGAAGGGTGTAAAACGTCCTTTTTACACCCTTCTTGAAGAGTTGAATACCTCAGGCTTTCCTCTTATATTTTGAAGCCTTTCTTCTTTGTTGTATCGTATACTATAGAGCTTGCAACGAAGATCGATGAATATGTACCTATTATAATACCTATCAGCATTGCGAACAGGAATCCTCTTATAGTCGCGCCTCCGAAGAAGAACATAACTATAAGCACAAGTATTGATGTCATACCTGTATTTATGGTACGGCTCAGAGTATCGTTCATCGCCATATTCATTACCTCATTCACGGGTCTTTTTCTGTGAAGGGGTATAAACTCTCTCAGCCTGTCGAATACAACTACAGTATCGTTAACCGAGTACCCTATTACAGTTAGTATGGCAGCTATAAACGACTGGTCGATCTCCATTGTGAAGGGAAGGATACCCCAGAGAAGGGAATATATGCCAATTACAATTGTAGTATCATGGGCAAGTGCCACGATTGCACCCACTCCGTACTGCCAGTTCTTGAACCGCATGAATATATAGAAGAACATGATGATAAGGGCAATGCCCACCGACCATACTGCCCTGTTCTTTATGTCAGTAGCAATGGTTGGCCCGACTGTCTCTGAACTCTGCCTGTATTTTGACAGGAATTCATCCTTCGTTATGTTACCGCCGATCATACCTTTCAGACCATCATAAAGTGCAGTTTCTGCGTCTTCGTCAGCTCCTGTCTCATTAATCCTGTACTTGGTGGTTATCCTCACCTGGTTGTCGCTCCCGAATGTAACAACCTGCGGTGCCTCGCCAAAGGTCACGGTGAGATTTCTGGCAACCTCTTCAGTACTTACCTTATTGTCAAAACGGACAATATATGTACGGCCTCCCGAAAAATCAATGCCGGGGTTAAGGCCTCTTACAAAGAGGGAAACTATTCCTATTACTGTTATTGCAATCGAAACGCCGTAGAATATCTTCCTTTTGCCGATGAAATCGATATTAGTATCTTTAAGGAAGTTGGCCGTAATCTTTATTGAGAAAGACAGGCTCTTGTTTTTCTTGAGGAGCCATTCATAGATAAGTCTCGTTATATAAATTGCGCAAAACAGAGAAGTAAAGATACCTATTACAAGAGTTGTCGCGAAACCTCTTATAGGCCCTGTACCAAAAATATACAATACGATACCTGTCAGCAGTGTTGTTATGTTCGAGTCGAGGATCGCTGACATTGCTCCTTTATAACCATCCGAGATAGCCAGCTTTATGCCTTTTCCGTTCCTGATTTCTTCCCTTATCCTTTCGAAGATAAGAACGTTGGCGTCGACTGACATACCCATTGTAAGGACGATACCAGCGATACCTGGAAGTGTAAGTATCGCGCCCAGGGATGCAAGGACTCCCATCAGCAGGAAAATGTTTCCTACCAGGGCTATATCTGCTATTGTTCCGGCACTGCGGCTGTAGTAGAAGATCATATAAGCCAGAACGATGAGGAAGGATATAACGAACGAAATCATACCCTTGTTGATAGACTCCTTGCCAAGAGAAGGACCAACAACAGTATCTGAAACGATATGAGCCGGGGCCGGCATTTTTCCTGATTTAAGAATGTTGGCAAGGTCATTTGCCTCATCAAGCGTAAAATCGCCGGTTACTTCGGTGCTCCCGCCTGTAATCTCTCCCATAACACGAGGGTACGAACGCACATATCCGTCGAGCACCAGGGCGATGCACCTGTCGACGTTTTCCCTTGTCATACGTGCCCATGTTTTTGCTCCCTCGGCGTTCATTGTAAAGTCGACCTTTACTTCTGAACCAGTAACTCCCGACGTTGGTCTGGCCCCTGTTATAACGTTGCCGCCCAGGGGGGCCCTGCCGTCGCGTGTTGTGATTTTTATTGCATGAAGTTCATATAACGATTTCGTGGGATCATATTTATATGGATTCTGGCTCCAGTAGAACTTAAGGTCGCGGGGGAAAAGAGCCTTAACCTGGTTCATCCTGAGGTATTTGTTTACCTGGGCGGTATCGATGCCTGCGGCCAGGCCAACAAGGCATGAAGGCAGCGGCTGGCCCTGTTCGTTGACACGGGGATTAAGGATGCCAAACAGAGGATTCTGAAGATTGAATTCAGTGCGTGTTGAAGCTGTCTTTTTTGTAGTATCCTGGCCAATCAGGGCTTCAAGTGCCTGATCTTTTTTTGTTGTGTCGGATGCAGCTGCCAGGGTACCGGGAGTTGAAGGAACGGATACAGTATCTTTCTTCTGTGCCGCGTTTATCTCCCTGAGAAGGTTGTTTGCCTCAACAAGATAACCGATCACCTCGCTGTTCTCATAAGTTTCCCAGAATTCAAGATTGGCTGTTCCCTGGAGGAGTTCCCTCACCCTCTGGGGGTCATCCTGCCCGGGCAATTCAATAAGTATGCGCCCTCTTGTAGAGAGCTGGGTAATGTTGGGCTGAACAACACCGAAACGGTCGATTCGGGTCCTGAGGATTTCAAATGCATTCGAAATAGCGCTTTCCACTTCGGTATCCAGAACTTTCAGCACCTCTTCATTGGAGGAATTGAAATTTATCCTGTCCCTCATCTCAACAGTACCAAATATTGCAGCCAGTTTAGCGTTAGGGTCTATTTCGCTGAAAGCCCTTCCGAAAAGCTGGAGATAATCGCTTCCGGCCTGATTCTGATATTGTGCCCTGGCACGGGCAAGAGCATCATTGAATGTTTTATCAGGATTATAATTCGACAGAGCTTTTAATACATCTTCAACAGATACTTCCAGGATTACGTTCATACCGCCTTTAAGGTCAAGGCCAAGATTCATCTCTCTTTTCTGTACCTCTTTGAAGGTATATCCCAGATAGCTCCATTTTTCCTTCGGAAGAGATGATATGGAATCTATGTATTTGCGCTGCTTGACCAGATCGCCTTTTCCATAATCCCTTGCTTCTTTTCTGACTTTGTAGGTAGCCCCGGTGAATGAAAGCTGATAAATTGAAACCAGGGCCAGTGCAATCGCCAGAATGATAATAGCTGTCTTGTTTTGCATTTGTCTCTTTTTTGGATTATTCAGGTATTTTTCTCGAATATTCTGTATTGAGGCGCAAAGATATTAATTTTTTATAAAAAACATTATGTAAAAATAATAGGGACATCGCAAGCGGTGTCCCTATTATTGTAAAAAGACATGTTTGCTTATTCAAGAAGTTTTTCAAATTCTGTTTCCAGTGGTTTTCTGTTGAGGAAATCGTAAAGTGCCAGACTTCTTATGTTGTAAAAATAGCTCCAGTAATTCTGCAGCTGCTGGATATATGCTCTTCTGTTCTGGTCTTTCTTGGTATCAGCATTATTGAGCTCAAGTATCGCAATTTTACCGATAAGGAATCTCTGCTTTGTTACCTCATACATTCTCATGGCCACGGTATCGGATTTTGCAGCGACTTTTACCTGCTCTTTCTGGAGGTTAAATTGTTCAACGTCAAGTATAAGGTTCTGCTCAAAGTCAACTATTGCCTGGTCGGCTGTGACCTGTGCAAGTTCGAGGCTCGACTTTGCCATCTGGTATCTTCCCCTTCCGAGCCCCCAGTCAAGTATGGGCAATGTAATTCCGACCCTTATGTTTTGCTGCTGGTTTGAATTCCTGTAGGCCAGAGGAAAATCCGGATCCTGGTCGCGTGTCCCGAATGAAGCTATAAGGTTGGCGTTAAGGCCTTTTTCTGCCTTTGCCTGGGCGACATTGCTTTGGGCATTGAGTACATTAAGTTGCTGGGTGAGCATCTGGGGGTTGTTGGCCAGGGCCATTTCAAGCACTTCCTGTGAATTCACCTGAAGTTCAGGTATGGAGGATGGTATTATAAGTTCAAGCCTTACATTCTCATTAAATCCCAGGAAAGATTTCAGACGGATCTCCCTGTCACGCAAGTTAATCTCGGCATCTTTTCTGGCAGTTTCCGTATTCAGCCATGAAAGCTGGAGCTCAAGCAGTTCGTTTTCGGCTATTGTTCCGAGCTCATACCTTCCTTTGGCGATTTCATAAAGGGTATCTGCATTGGCAAAGTTCATATCGGCAATCTGTTTGTTGCTCTGAGCAAGAGCAAGCTGGAAGAAATAGTTTACAGCTTGTGTATGAACCATTTCTATATCAGAAAGATATGTCCGCTTGGCAGTTTCATATTTCAGAGGTTCGGTCTTCTTCTGCCATCTAAGTGAGTTGTACCTGAATAATGGCTGGTTCAGGCCTATGCTGATTGGAGCTGTTATATAATTTCTTGCATCATTCTCAAAATTGTTTTCCAAAGTAAGATCTGAGCTTAGTGATATTGTACCTCCGGTGAGCCCGATGTTTTGAGAAAGCGAAAGTGATCCGATATTTCTCAGAACGTTGGTCGACTTGTACTCCCATTGGTTAGTGAACGAGTTCCACACTCTTTCATATGCAGTACTGTAGTTGGGTGTTGTACCTGTCAGTGTCAGAGAAGGTCGGTATTCAGCCTTGAAGGTCCGGAACTGCCAATAACTTGCACGAAACCTGTGTTTTGCCATAAGGGCATTTGGTGATTGTTCCTCGGCAAGCTTTATAACATCTTCAAGTGTCAGTCTTTTTAATTCCTGTGATTTAATATCCTGAGAAGGAAGTATAAACAATACAAGAGCTAATGATAATAATAACTTCTTCATTTTTATTATATTATTCGTATCTTAATGATTCAATCGGGTCTTTTTCCGAGGCTCTTTTGGCAGGCTGGTAACCGAATGCGACTCCGACAGCTGCAGAGACTCCGAAAGCTATGAATATTGAAAAGAAGGATACAATTGTCATGATACCGGCAATCTGTTCAATAAGCTTGGCCATAATCACTCCGAAGAATATTCCTATGAATCCTCCTGACACACTAATAAGCACTGCCTCAGAAAGGAATTGCACTACGATGTCCATTTTCTTGGCTCCTATAGCCATCCTGGTTCCTATTTCCTTTATCCTTTCCATCACTGAAGCATACATAATGTTCATGATCCCGATACCACCTACAAGAAGTGATATACTTGCTATCACGCCGAGGACTATGTTAAAAATATCCTTTGTTCTTTCCTGTTGTTTGAGAAGAAGTTCCGGTACTGTTATTTCAAAGTCCTTCACTCCTGTATGACGGCGTGCAAGCATGCGGCTGAGTATTTCGGTAGTCGGATTCAACTGTTCTGTTTCGGCCACCTGAACCACGATCCTGTCGAGCTGGTTATAGTTGGTTTCGGAATTTGTGGAAGCGTCAGAACTGCTTATTACAACGCGGCCCATTCCACCCGGACCTCCCATTACCATCGTGTTTGATGATGCTTCAGATACAAGCTTTGTATTGACAAGTGCCCTGTTCTGGAACCGCATAAGCATGGTCTGAATAGGAATGTAAATATTGTCATTATAAACATTTACGCCCTTTTCCTCAAAACCCGTGAGGCTGACATTGGTTTTCTGAAGGACACCTATTACTTTGAGCCAAA
Source organism: Bacteroidales bacterium (assembly GCA_035390825.1). GTDB lineage: Bacteria > Bacteroidota > Bacteroidia > Bacteroidales > VadinHA17 > LD21. Next base: position 30,364 of record DAOOUQ010000001.1, read on the forward strand.
TACCATTGAATTTGATATACTGCCCGATCGGATCGATCTTGCTGAAAAACTTCGCTCTGATATTTGCACCTATTATGCAAACCTGTATCCCGTTTTCTTCCTGGTATTTATTAAAAACGGCTCCTGAAACCAGAGGAAGATTGTACAGATAGAAATAATCATTTGAAACACCAACAAGCTTGGCTGAATACTTAACCCCGTTCATCATGGCAACAGAATTAAAAGAAATCTCGGGGCTGATTCTTTTTACCGAAGGCAGAGTTTCCCTGATTGCATCTACATCAAGCATGCTGAGGCCACGTGAAAATTTCTTTGTTTGCTTTTCGGTATCCTCGGAACTTGATGAACTTTTATCTTCGACAATCGGATTAATAAGAATGTTGTTGACGCCCACCATCTTCATCTGGTCCATAATTTCCTGTTTGGCCCCCTTGCCAATTGCGAGCATGGCAATTACCGCAGCAACACCGAATATTATCCCAAGAGCCGTCAGCATTGATTTAAGCTTGTTCGACACTATTGATTCCACGGCAATTTCAATGTCGTGAAAATATCTGAAAAAGAATTTGAACATACTTAGATGTTTTAATGATTAATTAAAATTCGGCCGCGGGGCATTTCCGCCAGGATTTTGTCCATTAGGGTTCTGGCCCTGAGTGTTGACATTCCTGCGACGTGCCGCGGTGTCTCTTCCCTGGCCCTGTTGCATCTGCATCATTCTCTGTCTCATTTCCGGGTTATTCTGCATCATTCTTCTGAAAGCGGCAGTATCTCTCTGTCCACCCTGGCCCGGGGCGCCTCCCTGCTGCATATTCCCTCTCATCTGCTGGAACCGCTGTCGCATCTCAGGTGTTATTTCTCCTCCTCCGGGGAATCCACCGCCGGGGAATCCCCTGCCCTGCATATTGTTAGCCTTCGCTGCTTCTTCAGCTGCCCTTCTCTCTTCTTCCTTCTTTGCCTTGGCCCTCTCCTGGTTAACAGCAATAAGTTCCTGGCCCGTAAGCTTGAATTTTTCGGGATTTTCAGGAGTGCTCAGATAAAGTACCGTCCCTGCCTCTAGTCCCTGTTCAACTACTACATTATTCTCATTCTCTTCACCGAGGACAACAATCTGCCTGTTTCCTTTCTTTGTATAGACAAAAGGGATGCTGTCGGCGCCCCGCTGAACACACTCAAGCGGGATATATGTCACATTATCAATTGTTTTGGTAACAATCTTGTTACCCGTTGTCATTGAGGGACGGAGGATAGGATCTGATTCATTAACTTTTATTGTAACCTCAAACACTTTAGCGTCGGCATTCGGAAGTTGTTCGCCGATATTTGCAACTGAGGTAACCACTCCGGTATATGATTTTTCAGGAAATGCATCAACTACAATATCAACCTTCTGGCCGGCTTTTACCTTGCTTACATCTATCTCATTGACATATGTTTTTGAGATCATGGTCGACATATCGGGAAGAGTGGCAACAACATTATCCCAGGGAGAGATCGATGATCCGATCTTTCTTTTTGCATTGGTCCTGTCCCTTTTATAGATAACCATACCATCCGACGGAGCGTAAATAACGAAATTCGAAAGTATTTTCTGAAGGTCGGCAACTTTCTGACGCTGTTCCGAAAGATTGAATTTAAGAGTTTTCATATCAGAGCGGGCCTGTTCGACCTTGAGTGAATATCCTTTTATTGCCTGTTCGAGCGATCTTTTTGCCTTGTCAAGTGCGATTTCAGCCTGGCGGATTGTTGTCGGAGGTTCATATTTTGACTGCTGGAGGGTTATTTCAGCCTCTTCGACAGAGAACCTCAGGTTTTTTATATTGTCACGAAGGTCGCTGAGGGTTACCGCCGTATCAAGCATTTTAACTTCAAGATTTGATTCCTGGGTCGTAAGCTTCTCGAGTTCGTCCTTGAGTGTATTGTCAAATGAAGTCCTGTCGAGGGTGGCAATATAATCACCGGCTTTGACCTGTGTTCCTTCAGGGACCAGGTCTGTAATTTTTATGTCAGCGGCCCTTATCTGTCTTGCCTGTGTAAAGTCGGGACCGGTAATATCCTGTGACTTTTCAGCCTGAAGCTCGCCGGTAGTTGAAACAATGATTTCAAACTGTCCCTTCTGGGCTTCCACATAAAGATTGTTTATGTCCTTCTTTTTAGATATTTTACCAATAACAATCAGGGCTATTATTGCAACAACTGCAACGATACCTGTAATGAGAATTGATTTTTTCATCGAGATTATGCTTATTAATTTTAATTATTCAGTAATGAATTTTTGTAAAAATATTCAAATACCCCGTTTCAGTAAAAGATTTAACATGTTTTAATGTTTATGGAGTGTTTATCTTTGCAAATAAGACACACATTCCCTCCGGTTTATTCCGGAGATTTAACAAAATCAGATATTATTTGTTTTTTTTAACAATTGAAATGACTGTATCTGCCAGCAAATCTGCTTCTTCAGCCGTTTTCCCTTCAGCATAGATTCTTATTATGGGCTCGGTGTTGGATTTTCTGATCTGGACCCATCCGTCTTTGGTATCGATACGGAGTCCGTCCCTTGAATCCTGTTCCTGATCCCTGAAATGCTCACTGACATTTTTCATTATTTCGCTGAAATCGGTTCCGGGAACAAGCTCAAGCCTTTTTTTGGCAATATGATAATCGGGATATGTTCTGCGAAGTTCGGTGCATTTCATTCCGCTTTTTGCCAAATGGGAAAGAAACAGTGCAATCCCGGCGATTGCATCTCTTCCGTAATGGAGGACAGGATAGATAACTCCTCCGTTTCCCTCGCCTCCTATAACGGCATTCCTCTTTTTCATCTCCTCAACAACATTTACTTCGCCAACTGCGGCAGTGAAATATTTACCGCCATACCGTTCTGTTACATCCTTTAATGCCCTGGTCGAGGAGAGATTTGATACTGTATTTCCCGGCTTATTCTTCAGGATATAATCAGAAACCGCTACAAGGGTATATTCCTCCCCGAACATTGAGCCGTCCTCACAGATTATTGCAAGCCTGTCGACATCGGGATCGACAACAAAGCCTGCATCAGCTTTAAACCTGGCAACCATCGAGGAAATGTCAGTAAGGTTCTGTGGCAGAGGTTCGGGATTATGCGCAAAATGTCCGTCGGGAGTCGTGTTCAACTCAATTATTTTGCTTACGCCCAAGGCTTTCAAAAGTCCAGGAACTATAACACCTCCCACTGAATTTATACAGTCAACAGCCACTCTGAACTGGGCCGAACGTATAGCCTCAACATCTACAAGATCAAGGGAAAGGACCTGTTCGATATGCATCTGACTCCATGAGTCATCATGCAAATAGGAACCAAATTCATCGAGACCGGCATATTCAAAATCGTCAGATTCAGCAATTCCCAGAAGCTCATTGCCGTCAGCCGCTGAAAGAAATTCCCCTTTTTCATTAAGCAGTTTCAGGGCGTTCCATTCAGCAGGGTTATGGCTTGCAGTTAAAATTATTCCTCCGGCGGCCCCGGTTCCGGTTACAGCAAGTTCAACAGTGGGTGTTGCCGCCAGCCCGGTATCAGTGACATCAATTCCAAGCCCCCTCAGGGTGTTTACAACAAGATTGCTTACCATCGCTCCCGAACGCCTCGCATCGCGTCCCACAACCACCATGAGTTTACGGTCGCCGTTCCTGCGCCTGAGCCATGTACCATAAGCTGACGCGAATTTAACAATGTCTATTGGTGTCAGTCCTTCACCGGGTCTTCCACCTATCGTTCCCCTGATTCCTGAAATCGATTTAAGTAATGGCATATGCAGAATAATTACACACAGCAAAGGTGCAAAAAAAAGGTGAAATCATAATATTGTCAAATAATTGTACCTTTGCAGCCTGAAAGAAAAATCATTATGGAAAACAGAAAGCCTGAAAGGAAACATAAGCCAGTCAGGGAGAAATCGTCCTCGAAACCAGGGAAGAATGCAGGTGAAGGCATCAGGCTGAACAGATATATTGCTCATTGTGGCATTTGCTCAAGGAGAGAAGCAGACGACCTGATCCGTGAAGGAGTAATAACAGTGAATGGCAAAAAGGTGACTGATCTTGGAACCAGGGTTGTACAGGGAGATGTTGTAAAACACAAGAATAAAATTATAACCGCTGAGAAAAAAGTGTATATCCTAATGAATAAACCAAAGGGATATGTCACCACAGTTGAAGACCCGCATGCCGACAAAACTGTTCTGGATCTGATCGGAGACGCCTGTGCTGAAAGAGTTTACCCTGTGGGCAGGCTCGACAAAGCAACAACGGGAGTGCTGCTGCTGACGAATGACGGTGAACTGACTGGAAGACTTACACACCCCAAATACCAGAGGAAAAAGATATATCATGTATTCCTCGACAGGCAGGTTATCAGGAACGATCTGTTCAGGCTTACAGAGGGAATCGTTGTGGACGGGGAACTTGTCGCCGCTGATGCCGTCTCGTATGCCGATCCGGATGACAGATCACAGGTGGGAATTGAGATCCATTCAGGCCAGAACCGTATTGTGAGAAGGTTGTTCGAAAGTATGGGTTACAATGTTACAAAACTCGACAGGGTATATTTTGCGGGGCTTACAAAAAAGAACCTTCCAAGGGGAAAATGGAGATTTCTTACACCAAAGGAGATAAATATGCTGAAAAGAGGCATTTATTAAATTTCACGATGAATCACAGATCAGGATTTGTAAATATTCTGGGGAGGCCCAATGTGGGCAAATCAACAATTATGAATGCCCTTGTTGGCGAGAAGCTTTCGATAATAACCTCAAAGGCACAGACAACGCGCCACAGGATAATGGGTATTGTCAATGGCGATGGTTTTCAGATAGTATATTCAGATACCCCGGGTATCCTGAAGCCGAAATACAAGCTTCAGGAATCGATGATGAATTTCGTGAACGTAGCATTAACCGACGCCGATATCATACTTTATGTAACGGATGTCACGGGAAAAGCAGGCGACGATACAGGTTATTCCGACAAGATCAGCCATTCTCATATCCCGGTCATAGTAGCCGTAAACAAGATAGATCTCACAAAGCCGGGAGAACTTGAAATTATCACTGCCGGCATAAAGGAAAGATTCCCGGAAGCTCCCATCGTTCCGGTCTCGGCTATTAACGGCTTTAACCTCGACACCCTGCTGAATGCCATTCTCAGCTATCTGCCTGAAGGCGAGCCATATTTCCCCAAGGACCAGCTTACCGATAAATATGAAAGATTTTTTGCCTCAGAAATTATAAGAGAAAAGATTTTCCTGAATTACCAGAAAGAGATACCATATTCTTCGGAAGTTGAAATTGACAGTTTCAAGGAAGAAAAAGACCTCCTGAGGATCAGGGCCGTCATCCATGTGACGCGCGAGAGCCAGAAAGGAATACTTATAGGTCACAAGGGCGAAAAACTTAAGGTTACAGGCACTGCAGCACGAAAGGATATGGAAGACTTTTTCGGTCGCAAGGTTTTTCTCGAACTGTATGTTAAAGTTACAAAAGACTGGAGGGATAAACCACAGGTGCTGAAGAGATTTGGATACAGATTTAATGATTGATCCCGGATATCTGGTTTTCGATTTCGGAATAATTAAATGAAATCGAAAATCCGAAATTCCATAGATCCGAAATCCCAAATCCGAATTCCGAAATAATATAAAAGATTGTATGAGTAATATAGTAGCAATAGTAGGCAGGCCGAATGTCGGGAAATCGACTCTGTTTAATCGTCTGACCGATTCAAAGGAAGCCATCGTTGATGAGATGAGCGGCGTAACACGCGACAGGAACTATGGAAGTGCGACATGGAACGGGGTGACTTTCTCCGTAATTGATACTGGCGGCTATGTTCAGAATTCCGATGATGTTTTCGAAGAAGAGATCAATAAACAGGTTAAACTTGCCATTGATGAATCTGACCTGATAATATTCATGGTTGATGTAACCACCGGAGTTCATGATCTTGACACCGCTGTTGCCGATCTCCTAAGAAGAACCGGGAAAAAGACCGTACTTGTTGTAAATAAAGTCGATAACAATGAACGGCTGAACGACGCAGCTGAGTTTTACAGTCTTGGCCTCGGCGACTATTTTGCGCTTAGCTCTGCAAATGGCAGCGGAACAGGCGACCTGCTCGATTTTGTTGTGAAGAACCTTCCGCCCCAACCCGAGGAACAATTGCCTGATCTCCCGAGGATCGCCATCGTGGGCAGGCCGAATGTGGGCAAATCATCACTCGTAAATTCATTGCTCGGCGAGGAGAGAAATATTGTGACCCCGGTCGCCGGGACTACAAGGGACTCAATCTACACACGCTACAATAAATTCAGTCACGACTTTATGCTTGTCGATACAGCTGGACTGAGAAGGAAGGCAAAGGTAAGCGATGATATTGAATTCTATTCAGTAATGAGAGCAATAAGGACCATTGAGAATTCCGACATATGCCTTTTGCTTATTGATGCCACAAGGGGCATGGAATCCCAGGATCTCAACATACTTTCGCTTATTCTAAAAAACAACAAAGGGCTGATAATCCTTGTTAACAAATGGGATCTTATCGAAAAAGAAACAAACACGGCAAAATTAATCGAAAAGGATATCAGGAGCAAAACAGCTCCCTTCACCGACTATCCAATACTTTTCATATCTGCTACAAACAAGCAGAGAATACATAAGATACTTGAAACAGTCGACAGGGTAAATGAGAACAGGAAAAGAAAGATATCCACTTCGGAGCTGAATGAGACGCTACTCGCTCTGGTCCGTGACAATCCTCCGCCTTCAACGAAGGGGAAATACGTAAAGATAAAATATGTCACCCAGCTTCCGGTTTATACACCTTCATTTGCGTTCTTCTGCAACCTCCCTCAATATGTGAAGGATCCCTATAAACGGTATATTGAAAACAGGCTCAGAGAAAAATATGATTTCTCGGGAGTTCCGGTCAGGATATTTTTCAGAAAAAAATAGTTTACTTTGGTGTGATTTTTGATTGAACCGGGATATTAGCAGGATCATATGAATAGAAAAATATACTTTTTTGCCTCCTTGCTTTCCGTCGTTGCCCTTGGCTCATGCGGCAAACTTGAGATGCTGCCTGCTGAACCAAGTATTAAATTTGAGAACTTCTCAGTATATGATACTAATGACATCCTCGGTAATGAGGTAAGGGGCGGCCAGCTCAAATTCTATTTTGAAGACGGGGATGGCGACATTGGATTGCACTCACAGGCAGAGGCAGGAGAAGAAAACTATGATTCGATAAACCTTTTCGTCACTCTTTACAGGATAAACAACGGCACTTCAGCGCCCGCCGCTGCCGGAGATCCATATTATCCCACGGGTTTCCGTATCCCCTATATGGAAAGGGTTGGAAGGAACACGATACTCAGAGGACATATCTCGGTCCGGTTCACCTACTTCTTCTATACCCGGGAGGACAGTATAAGATATGATTTTTATATTAAAGACAGGGCCGGAAATGTAAGCAACACAATATCAACACCCGTAATTTCCATTTTTAACAAAGGGATTTACGGGGAATAAGGCTGATCAGATCCTGACTCCCATTAACAAGATATCATCTACCTGTTCAAAGCTGCCCTTCCATTCGTTAAAGTTTCTGACAAGAATCTCATGCTGCCGGTCAAGATTGTTGGAATATGATTCAGTGATCCACGTCTTGAGCCTTGTCACTTTCATCTTCTTGCCATCGGTACCGCCGAATTGGTCAGGCAAACCGTCGGAAAACAGATATATTGTATCACCTTCATTAAGGAAATATTCCTGGTCGTCGAAGTATTTCTCCATAACCGTCTGTCCTCCTACCGAAGACCTGTTGCCTTTGATATAATACTCCTCACCACCCATAACCAGTATCACCGGCCGCATTGCAGAAGCAAACCTTACGTGCCTGTTATTCATTGTGAATTCACAAACAACAATATCCATCCCGTCGTTTGAAACACCAAGCTCAAGGTTCTGGTTAAGTATCGAAAAGATCTGCTTGTCGAGCAATGTGAGTATTTCGGATGGTTTTGATATTCTTTGACGTGATACAATATCCTGCAGAAGGGTGGAGCCGATCATCGACATGAATGCACCAGGCACTCCATGCCCGGTTGAATCGGCACAGACTAGGATGAACCTGTCGTCATCAAGCTTGTCGAACCAGTAAAAATCGCCGCTGACAATGTCGCGCGGATAAAACATCACGAATGCATCAGCGAAATGCTCCTTCAGCCTCTTTATATCGGGCAGAATGCTTGACTGAATCCTTCTTGCGTAATTAATACTGTCTGTTATCTCAATATTCTGCCGTTCAAGCTCGGCTTTCTGAGCCTTTACCACTTTTGTCCTGGCCTCAAGCTCTTTTTCGAGATATTCCTGGATCTTCTTTTGTGCCTTTTCCCTCTCACGGATTATTATTATCACCATACCGGCAACAGCCCCGAGAAATGCAAGCATAAACCACCAGGTCCTCCAGAAAGGCTGCTTGATATTGATCTCAAATGAAAGTGGGGTTTCCTGCGTCAGCCCGTCATCAGTCACCGAAAGAAGATTAAATTTGTACTTGCCGTCGCTGAGATTGTATGTCACCTCCCGGGATGAAGATGCTTCTGTCCAGTCTTCATCATAGTTCTCAAGAAAAGTGCTGTAATATACTTTCTCAGGATTGCCCAGGTTTATTCCTGTATAATTTATCTTTACAGTATATCTTTTTTTATAAGGAAGGTTTATATAAGGCTGATAAGGATATTCAACATTATTGATTGTAATCGAGTTTATATTGTTAACCGGGGGGAGTTGTTTCTTTTTGTCCTTTGACCTGTCATAAACAATGAGGCCTTCAGTCGTACCTATGAATACTTTTCCGTCAGCAGATTCGAAGAAAGCATCAGGATTGCACTGCCCTCCCCTGGCAAAATCTGTCGAATAAACCCTTGTGACTCCGCTCTTCTGATTGTATCTCGATATACTCCTTTCATGTCCGATCCATATATCATCCCCGCTGTCGGAAAATATGCCGTATGTATAATTTGATGACATTCCGTTAGCGGTGCTTAAAAGCTTTACAGAATCATCATAGCACTCAAACACGCCATTCCCGTATGTTGCCGCCCATATCACGCCGTTCCGGTCCCTTGCGAGACCAACTACCTTGTTAAGCATCATACCGTGCATTGCGACATCCGAAGCAACTACACCTGACCCTGGTACGATCCTGTAGAGCCTGTCGCTTTCAGTTGCGACATAACCGCTGCCATCAGCAAGTATAAGGATCTGGTTAATACCTTTGGGAGGCAGGCCGTTATTTATATTATAAACCTCCTTAAGTGTTCCCGTCGTTCTTGAGATGATCCTGACACCATTCAGGGTTGCCAGCCAGATACTTTCATCATCAGCAGCGATATTTGAAATATAATCCGAGCCTGAATCGCCCGATCTGTAAAACTGTCTGATGTCACCTGTCTTTCTTTTTACATAAAGCCCTGACCCCTGAGTACCTATCCATATATTGTCTTCTTTATCAATAAAATACGAACCAGCCGCTTTTTGTCCGGTCTTGCCGGTGACAGAAGTAAATGATAAAGGCTTTTTTGCAGAGAGGTCATACAGATAGAATCCGGAAGGAGTTCCCAGCAGATAATTACCAGAGAGCCTGCCTATAAATATTATATTATTCTGTCCGCCTGTGCCGCCCGGTGCGAAGAATTCAAATGCGTCGGACGTGAGTAAGGAAAGGCCTTCACCATTGAATCCCAGCCATATGTTTTCTCCCGAATCTTCAAAAAGAGCAAGAACATTATTGCCTGCCAGTCCGGAATTCATGTCAAGGTGTTGAACTGAAGCCGGAGTGCAATCATCCTCACTGAAGCTCATCCTGAACACTCCTTCGCCGGATGTCGTAATCCAGATGCTGTTCTTCGAATCCTTTACTATTGATCTTACGGATAATGATTCAAGAACGGGAAATTTTGCAAATCTGGTCAGCACCGTACCGGAGTCATCCAGACGAAGCCTGAAGAGCCCGTTACCATCAGTTCCGACCATAAAATCTTTTGTTTCTCCAAGGTGCTTAACAGCCATTATCCGTGCATAATCAAATCCTTCAACCCTGTTTACGGCAATTATAGAATCGCCTGCTATACGGCATACCAGGAGGTTTTCCTGGGTTCCAAACAATATTTCGCCCGAAGGTGCAAGTTCAGCCGAGAAAATCCCGGGATCCTCCCTGAAACTAATTGTCGAGACATCGGCAGGTTTATCAGGATCTATAAGAAAAAAAGGCTGACGCTGTGAAATGATGAACAGTCTTCCATCACTCTCCTGAAGGATCGCACTTATCCCGGTCGATGATGAACCGGGCATTGCTACCTGTTCAAGGGCTTTTCCTCTGCTGCGAAAAACGCTTCCGTCATTACATCCGAACCAGAGTGTCCCATCCTTATCTTTCAAAGTTACTGTAGGGTACCTCCCGGTTGAAGAATCAGGATAAAGAACCCTGTAAAAATCAAATCCGTCAAATCTCACGATACCCTCATTTGTACCTAGCCAGAGATATCCGTTGTCATCCTGGTTAAGCGTATAAACCACAATTCCTGGCAGGTTGTTTGCCTTTCCATAATTCCGGAAACTGTATGATTGTCCAGACAACTTAAGGGAAAACAACAGGGCAAACGCTAATATATTGACATATAATGCTTTCAACAATCCGGGCCTCATACAGGTAAATTTTTATTTTGTTTTTTTGCGGATTCCAAGAACAGGCTGATAAACAGGGACACCTCCAATCGGAGAGCTGAAAAACTGGAGAGCATCTCCGCGCTGGTTTTCAAGGGATACTACTACATTGTTATTCCTTACAAGACTGGTCTGTTTCTTATGAAACTGAAAATCAAGGGATTTCCCTATCTCTGCAGGTTCCACCGCTATTACCGAGACTTTTTCATCGTTTTCGTTTGAGACAGGAAGGGGCAATCCCTGCTTATACGTCGAAACCACGAGGATTACGCCGTCATCGTCCCAGTCGAAATTCCTTTGCTTTATTGATACAATCCCGGTGTCGACATAAGGATAAATATGTGCAACGCTTTTAATATCGTTTGCCAGGCGGAAAGTATATTCATAGGTAAAGGCATTTGCTCCTTCTACGGGAAGTTCGCTTCCGGCTTCGCGGCTGAGGAAGTACCTGTAAAGGTTACCGTCATCACCGGTTATGCCTTCGCAAACAATCTTGAATATATAGCTCTTCCATTTTTCATTATAATCACCTTCTGTCGGGTTGAAAGGACCGAAAGCGTAATATTTATTGTCATATGTTGGCTCGTTCCCGAATACCTTTGACGCGAGAAGAGTTCCCTGTTTATAATTTTCCCCGTCCTTAAGGCCCCTGGAGGCCAGATTTTTATCGGGATCCACACCTTTTCCCCCGTAAATTGAGAACATGGTTTTTGAATCGAACACCCCCTGTATCTCATCATTTTCCCCTCCGTTATCCGGATCAAAGACCTTTATATAGAACTGTCTGTTGTAGTCTTTGGGTATGGTAAAAAAGAAAACAGAATAAAAGTCATCATCTCCCCACGATGTTTCCCCGTTCTTTCCAAAAGTAACAAGAAAAGGAATATTCTCATCTTTCCCCGGTACAGCCTGGGCGTAAAGCACGTTCCCCGGGGCCATGACAGACAGGGCCAGAGCTATGGTAAAATTGAATATTGCAGTTTTTAGTTTCATCAGTCGTTATAAGATATCTTGTTTATATCATTGTTTTTTCATTATTGTAATATTCTTTGAAACGCAGGCCTCCCTGGCCACACCGGCAGCATCTGGTTTAGCTGTGACAATAAGCTGGATATTAAAAGTACCGGGATGAATATACGACTTCACAACATTTTTGCCTGCTGCAATCGTTTCATCGCCAAAATTCCAGTAATATGACGAGATATCCCAACCGGGAAGGTTAGTGCTGTCAGCGCTGAATTTAATTGCCTGCCTGGTTTCAGAGGTATCGGGACATGTGATATATGGCTGTTCCACATCCTCTACAACAAGCAACTGGCTTTTTTCATTCAGTTTAACTTCACTGGTAACCATATTTGTCACGTCAAGCTGAACCATATACTTGCCGGGCCCTGCATAGCAATGCTCCACGATCCTTCCCTGCGCTTTGGTTCCATCGCCGAAATTCCATTCGAATGTAAATGGTATAGTGTCATATTTCACCGCGTTTTCCTCTGCAAATTCATAGCAGTAATTGTTTATTTCCAAAGGATTGCATGATTCTTTCCTGATTATTGACGTTGTAAATTCATATATGTCATCATTCCGTCTCCTGTTTGAGGCAAAAAAACCTTTTTGCATGTCGGGCGACGCGACAAATGCAAAATCATCCTGTGCCGAATTTATTGGTGATTCAAGCCTCTCGGGCTCTTCCCACGAATCACCACTGAAATCAGCCGAATAGACATCAAGTCCTCCCATTCCACCCGGCCGGTTTGAAGCGAAAAACAGCCGTCCTGAAGGGTGTATGCATGGATAATTGTCAGCTTCAGGTGAGTTAATGCGTGGCCCCATATTTACGGGGCTGCTCCATTCACCGTCAATCATTTCACAGTAATATATGTCTGACTGGCCCGATCCGCCCGGCATATCGGAAGCAAAATAAAGGAAACGCCCATCGGCGCTAATTGATGGCTGGCCAACATTGTATTCTGCATTATTATATTTAAACGGCTGGATAGAAACCAGTTCCATGCCCGACAACCGGGCAGTGAATATCCCGCTGTGATTTCTGAATTTTCGGCTTCGCGACGGAATGCCGGTTTCTATCTCGCTCGTAAAATAGACGGTCACGCCGTCAGGCGCAATGCATATAGGGCCTGTATTGAAAAGTGCACTGCGCTCGCTTTTTATGTTTACTGGCTTCCTGAAATCTGATGTGTCTCTCTTTCCTGCGAAATAAAGGTTGTATAGTCGCCTGTCATCGAATGATGTACGGTCGGTTATGCCGGTGAGCCTTCTGTCAGAACAGAAAATGATGCCGTCATCAACAATTACCGGTGAAATTTCACTGTAATTCGGCAGGTTCACCGATAATCTTGATATTTTATACGGGGAAACCTGCTGTGCGGCAATTTTCATTCCCGACGCCAGGATAATGACAATAATGAATAATATGCCTGATCCTTTCCTCATTATTTTCAGAAATATCTTGGATTGGCAGCACTCACCTTATATCTGAATTCATAACGTAAAATGAATTCTGATGATCCATGTGAGTAAGAATTCATTCTCCCAAAGGGATAATCATATGAAAATCCTATCATAAGCTGGTGGTTAAGCTGAGCCTGGATAATCCCGACTGCAACCTGTTCCGAGATCCTGTATGAAGTTCCTGCCCAGATAAGGTCCCCAATAATAAAATTACCTGTAATATCGAATTGTGTAAGTTTTTTCGTTTCCTGCATCGAGTAATCAATAAGAACCGATGGTTTGAATTTCAGCGCGGGAGAAAGTGTAAAAAGCGCCCCTGCAGAGAAAATGAATTCATATTGCCCGAAGCTGTGGTACGGAACAGCCGATCCGTTGCTTGTCCTTTTATAGCTCAGGAAAGCGGGAACCGAAAGTCCGGCAAAATAACGATCGTTGTAATAATATACTCCTGCCCCTGAGTTTGGCAACGCCAGGCCCTGATCGGCGGTTTTGAAAACCGGATCGTCGGGATCGTTAAGAAGAAGGCCTGTATAATCAGTGTTTGAAAGATCAACTCCTGCCCTAAGCCCGAACGACAGCTTGCCGGTTTTCAGCCTGATGCTGTAAGCATAGCTGCCATACAGGCTGGTCGACCTTGTGACTCCGTATTTCAGGAACTGCGCCGAGAAGCCGAGAGCCACCTTGTCATTCTTCATCGGCGAGTGAAAGGAAAGCGACTGAAGCAGAGGTGAACCGCTGGTTCCCATCCATTGCATCCTGTATGAAAGAAAGCCGCTTAACACCTCACGGGTTCCTGCATAAGCCGGGTTAATAACGAGACCGTTCTGAAGGTACTGGCTGTAAACAGGGAATCCCAGATTTATCCTGGCTGAATCGGGAGACTGGCCCCATGAAATATTAAACAGTATCAGGAAAAGAAGAAAAATAATTCTCTTCTTTCCCTGATTTAATATTTCATCTTTCCTGAACAATCTCATAAAACCAGTCGTTCTTCAATATCTTTTTAAAACAACAAATCCGCTTTTCCTGAATACCTGCCCGCCTGATTTCGACTTAAGGGTAAGCAGGTAATAATATGTCCCTTCCGGAAGGTCAGTTCCCCTTGAGTTTTTACCGTCCCAGTCTGTCCATTCACTGCCGTTCCTGTTTGATGTATGGAACACCTCTGCCCCGGCTCCGTTGATAATCCTCAGCTCGGCTTCCTGGTTCTGAAGATCAAGCCCTTTAATAATGAATTTATTGTTATATCCTTCAGGATCATTGTTCGGAGAAAACCCTTCAGGAATAAATATATCAACAATTGTAACATCAACTTCATCCTCAAGCTTGCATGCACCTCTGGTTACAGTCCATAAAAAGGTGTTCAGACCCTTTGTGAGCCCTGTTACCTTTGTATCATTGTCTGTATCATCGTTAAAGCTGCCTGAGCCTTTCAGAACGGTCCACCTCCCCGAGCCCCCGGTGAACGGCGGGTCAGCAGCCAGGCCAACGATATGGTCGAATGAATATATAATTGTATCGGGCCCGGCATTTATTGATGCACCCGAGGGAAGTGAATCGAGGACTAGTTCAAGCACATTGGAAACACTTCTGCAACAATTATTTGCACCAGAAGTGACGTTTCTCCTGTATTTCATGGTCCGGGTCATGGCGGGAGGATGATAAGTACCGTCGTCCAGGTTGTTTGTTCCCGCAGCCGGCACCCATGAAGTTCCGTCAATGCTTTGTTCCCAGAGATAAGAATAAGATCCGCTGCCTCCTGAAAGGACCAGCCCTCCGGCCTGGGCAAGAGGAGAAGGTATGTCGGATTTGCAGACAGTCTGGCCTGATGCTATCGTATTATTTATTATTGACGGAAGCACGGTAATTTTGACAGGAAGGCTTTCCGAAAAACACTGCCCCGACACGGCTCTTCTCCTGAACCATGTTGTTGCTGAAAGCATCTGCGGTTGAAAATCCCTTGAGGTTGCGGCCTGGGCTATGTCTTCCCACACAACGTTATCAGATGATGACGACCACTGGTATGTATAATCGCCAGGCAGGCCCGTGCCTCCCGTGACCGTTGTTCCAACCAGAAGGTGAGGTATGGCGCCGTTGCAGACTGTGGTATCTGCAAGTCCTCCCGGCAAAGATACCGTGTTGCCTGTAATCGGTTTGTGAACATTGATTATCACCGGTTTACTGATATCGGTACATGCCGATGAGTATACGATCCTCCTGTACCGCATTGTATCCGTCAGTACAGGTGGTGCAAAATTTCCGGAGGTCACTTTAACATAACCAGGGATATCGGCCCATGAATGAAATTTGGAACTGTCCTGCCATGTGTATGAATAGCTTCCTTCTCCTTTCCCATTATGCGGAACCGACCCGTTTAGAGGAACCGGAACCGTGCCTGCACATATGGTCTGATCTGAAGCTACTGTATTTCCGGTTATGACCGGGTAGGAATTAAGAAGGACAGGGCGGCTTTTATTCACGCAGACGTCGTTGCTTCCCGACATAACAACGCGCCTGAAGTATTGCTGGCCCGGGAAATAAGATGCAGATTCATCCGGATCATAGCCGGAGGCGTTGTTCACTCCGATGGCCGCGGCCCATGTATTCCCGTCGGAGCTGCTTTCCCACCTGAAGCTGTAAGTACCATCACCACCGCCAAGTGTTGGTGCCGTTGTCGCCGAAAGGGCTGTAAATGCCATGCCGGCACATATTTCCTGTGGTAGGGTAATTATGGAATTATTTCTGACTGTATCAAGGACATTTATTCTGACAGGAGCGCTTATGTCGGAACATGCTCCTGACCTGGCAAGTCGTCTGAACCATGTTGTCGCAGTCAGTCCATCAGGAGGGAGGCAGGAAGCTCCCGTCCCCTGAATATCTGCCCAGTCAGTGTTATTGCTGCTCGACTGCCAGGTATAGCCGTAAATTCCGCTCCCTCCCTGGATAGTCTGAACAGGAACCAGAGTCTGAGCATGCTGACCGTAACAGAGTGTATCGGGACTTCCGATGACATTATTGGTTAAATGTGGATGTACAATTATTCTGACGGGTACGCTGATATCTGTAATGCCACCGTTATCGGTAACAACCCTGCGGAACCATGTAGTTTGTGTCAGGAGTCCGGAAGGGGTATAGTTCTGCTGGCCGCTTACTCCGGGAGCCGTTGAAAATCCCGAAGTTGCTGAAGTTGTGCTGCTCTCCCAGCGATATGTATACGGAGGCGTTCCGCCTACCGGGTTTGTCCCGGCTATCTGTCCGTACAAAACATTCGAACAGACTGAGTCTGTCTTGTTCCCGGTTGCGGCCGACCATATTGAATTGAAAAGGAACCCGTTAAGCCTGGGTATATAGTTGTATTTTATTTCACCGTTCCCTTCTGAAGGTGTTGTAGGGGCTGGCATGCCGTGTTGTACCGATGCACCTGTAATCATAGGGGAAATTGTTGAGCCGCTTACCCATATAAGCCCTCCTCCGCCGCCGCCGCCGTACCCGAACCCGCCGGTATTGGTTCCGCCATTTCCGCCGTCAGCCGTAATCTGAAGCTGACCCGAATAATTCCTGAATGAAACAGCAACTGATCCTCCTGCGCCACCGCCTCCTGCTCCAGCATCGGAGAGTGAATTTGCCGCACTGTTGCCGTTTGCTTTTATAAAATGATTTCTCCCGTCAATAGTGTCGGCTACGATTATCACAATTCCGCCTCCATTACCTCCCGGCGAAGCAGATGAGCCTTCCGCCTGGGTGGAAGCACCGCCTCCCCCTCCCTGGAATATGCCGTTCTGGATTATTGTGCCGAGTATGTTCATTCCGCCATAACCGCCTTCGTGCGGATCATTGCCGCAAAGGTCCATAACGAACTTCTCAAGTCCGCCGTCACCACCTTTCCCCCTGTTCGATCCGCCTCCTCCGCCCGGGAACCATCCGTTGCCTCCCCCTCCGCCGGTGAAATTACGTCCCTGCCCCTTTGCATGGCCGGGGTACAGTAAATTCTTGTTCAGATCGTGAATTGCGACGCCTTCGCCTTTAAATCCGGCGTTATTGTAGGAATCAGGATACGAGTCGAGGGAATTTGCAGGGATATTTGCATAGACACATTGACCGATTCCAAAAACCCCTGGTGCACCTCTGAATCCC
Organism: Bacteroidales bacterium; assembly: GCA_035390825.1. Lineage (GTDB taxonomy): Bacteria > Bacteroidota > Bacteroidia > Bacteroidales > VadinHA17 > LD21. The sequence goes on from DAOOUQ010000001.1 coordinate 47,733, forward strand.
AGACCTGAAGCGTCTATATCGGCATCAAGGGTAAGTTTTCTGGCGGCCATGATGGCAATCACCCCTCCTGTACCGGAAGCACTGTTCCATGGCTGCGCAGAAAGATTTGAAACAACTGTCGGGGAACTGTAGAATGGAACCTGAACAATCTGGACGTTTGAAGCCACATCATAGGTGTTTATGAAAACATTTCTGGTAAAATCAATCCGGCCCGTTCCATAGTTCACTGACAGAACCTTAAGAAATTCATAACCTCCAGGAGTTCCGAAGACTGATTGCACGTTTACGCCATAAGAACCCTGTATGGTCTGTATTCCCACTCCCTGCATCTGAATTAACAGGACATAATCTTCGGGCTGAAACTGAGCAGCCTGAGCCACGCTTACTATCACATAACCCGACCCGACAGATGTAACTTTTGCATATCTGTTTACAATACCTCCGATTTCCTCCTGACCGTATAGTGATGAAGCAAAGAAGGAGAACAGCAATAGAGATGCAGCAATAATTAACTTATTTATATGGTTAGGCAATTTTACTATCATCAAAAATCCGGTTACAATCACTATAACGGTGAAATTTGCAAATAATTGGGGAAAAACCTTATTTTATGCCGGCAAGGTTAACATCAGCCCTGGTATCGCCCTGGCTTACAGCAGGAAACTCCATATGAAAAGTTGATCCAGTGCCTGTTTCGGATTCAAACCAGATCCTTCCCCCGGCCGTCTCCACATATCTTTTGACTATCGACAGGCCAAGGCCTGTTCCTGACGATTTTGTTGTGAAGTTCGGAGTGAACATTTTATCCCTGAATGACTCCGGAATACCTGATCCATTGTCAGAAACGGAGACAATGATCCTGTCTCCGGCCTTTCTTATCGTAACCCTAATGATCCCTTCCTCCCCTGGCAGTATCGATTGGATGCCGTTCTTTATAAGGTTTGATAAAATACTGTTAATATGTTCCTTATCGGCATAGATGTATATCTCTTGATCATTTGGGGCATTCAGCCTGAAAGAGACATTTCCGGTATTCCTGAACAACTCGAAAGTCGTTCTGACCTGCTCAAGAAGATTAACATATACCGGCTTTGCTTCAGGTATCTTTGCAAATGAGGAAAATTCTGAAGCTATTGATGATAAATTGTCAATGTATTCGATCTGGTTTTTTGTAAACTTCTCTATCCTTTTCTCAAATCCCGGTACGCCATCCTTCCACGATTTAAATAATTGCTGCACATTAAGTTTCATGGGAGTAAGCGGATTCTTGATCTCATGGGCGATCTGCTTTGCCATCTCCCTCCAGGCATATTCCCTTTCGGAACTTGCAAGTTTCCTGGCGCTTTCATCGAGTTCGTCGACCATCCGGTTATATTGTTTTACAAGGTCGCCAACCTCATCATTTCCGCTGTATGACAGATGCTCGCTTTTCTTTCCAAGTTCAACAGAGCCAAGACGGCTGCTAAGGACTGCAAGGGGAGAGGTCAAACGGCTGCTTATGAATACGGCAAGACTTGTAGCGATTACTATTAGCAGAAGCGTAAAATTGATGACCGCCACGATCATGTTCGAAATATCCTTTGCCAGAACGCTTTGCATTCTGAAATAAGGAAGATTAAGAAAGGCAAGAAACCCTTTAGCATCATTACAGAATGGGACATAGGCAGAAACATATTCAAGATTGCCGATCTTTTCCTTCTGAAAATACTCGCTTTTTTTCAGATTTATGAGATTTATTGAAGCCATATTGTTCATCCTTCTTCCTGTCAGATTCCGGTAATAAATCTCCGGCCTGGAAGTGGCGATCAAAAATCCCGTCCTGCTGAACAAATTAATATCGGTATTGAAAACATTTGACAGTTTAACAAGCAGTTCATCAAGCGAACTGTCATCATTGTTTCTCCAGACCGGGCTTAAATTCCTCTCCTGACCCAGAGTGTTTTCAAGTTCAAGATAAACTGAATTCAGTTTCTCCCTTATGTTTTCATAATGTCGCGACTGATATTGCCGTATAGCCAGAGAGGCCACGACTATGGCGACAAGTGTAAATGAGAACAGCAGTATACTTATGAAAGAGAGTTGCATCTTCTGCCTGAAGTTAAGCCCTGACGGCCTTTTAATAGCAGGTCGGCGGATCAGGAAAAGCATAAGGTTGTAAAAGACAAAGATGAAGGCAAAGAAATATGCCGCCGAGATAACCATATCAGGCACTGAGAGTAAAGGTCTGCTGATAATTACTGTCACGTTCCCGTTCCGGTAAAGAGCATGCTTGTAATTGTCGGCCTTGAAAAACCTGTAATCGGTGATTTTGTCCACATATTCCGCATCACTTTTGGTATAGGAATAGTCTCCGGTCGCGATCACTATTTCACCGTTGATATATTTTGCAAATGAATAGTCCCTCAGACCCGAATAGCTGTGATATTTCCTGTCGAGCAAAAGTTCTGAATACCCTGGCTGAAATACCTTTATATCACTGTAAAGGTCGATGAAAAGGCCGTTGACCCTCGAATCCCCATAGTCAAAAAACAGCCGTCCCATATAGCTTGACCTGCCCTTTTTGCTGTCGATGAAATAAAAGCCCGTTCCCGTAAGCTGGTGACCACTTGTTACTATCCGGTCTTCAAAAAAGCTGAAACAGTTCTCCTGACGTCCCCTGCCGCTGCCAGTCCTGATAGAATCGTTGCTGCCGCATAAATAAATGTTCATTTCAAAATTTCCCCAGTATCCGCTGAAGTATTTTGAATGCAGGTAATCAGAAATCTGAACAGCATCATCGTTTTCGAAGAAGAACACGTCCATCAGGTTCCTCAGTACCGTGTCGCAAGAGATCAAAGGCCACATATCGAGGAGAAAATGTTCGGCTGTCGGATCATTTTCAGTAGAGTAAGTCACAAGTTCTATCTTTACATTCTCTTCCGACTTTCTTTCCGACTCACGGGTTACGATAAAGAGCGAGTAAAGCCCCAGAATAAGAGATATTACAACCAGCCTCGTGAAAATGTTTCCCGCCCTTTTGTTAAGCATCCATATGGCAAGTATCCCTGTCAGAAAGAAAACAGAAATGGCTGCAAAAGCCGGGATGTCGTTTATATGGAAAGGCACGAATACCAGTGATGCCGATACAGCTGAAAAGAAAACGGTTTTAAATCCCGGATCACCAATTGTCCGGAAGATCTTCAGGGTGTAAAAGTAAGGAAGGGTGACAAGAAGAAGTACCGATACGAATCCGGCCAGCGAGAAAAGATCAAGATCCAGCACCTTATAAGTCTCGAAGTTGATATTGGAATTGAAGACCAGGTGACTGAACATCGAGCTGAAGATAACAACAAGAAGAGAAGACGGAATCAGGAGCAGGGTTACAATTGTGTAACCCGGTTTCCCGTTACCGCGCCAACCGGTTTTGATAAAATTATAAAGGGTAACCGACATGACAGAAATCAGGACACTCAGCATCAGCAGATGACCCAGGGTCGGTATGAAATCATTCATTGAATATTTGTAGGCGGAAAAAAGATCAGTGGCAAAAAGAATTGACGGTTTCCTGAGAAGAAGCACAACAAGATATAATGCGAGGAAGATCAGGAAACATATCAGCAGGCCGAAAGTCATATGACCTTTTTCAGTCATTTGCCTTACAAAAGAAATCGAAGAATATACTATCAGGATAAATGTAATTACCCATAAGAGCAGCGGGATATAAATAAAAGGAGTTTTAGGTTTTTTTTCCGGAAACACCAGTGCAAAAAGGAAAGTTCCGTCTGATTTAAAAACATGAAAACCGGATGCTTTTTTATCTCTGATAAAACCAACACCTTCAGGAATCCTGAAGTCACTTACAAAGCCGTTCCTGATAATTTCATTTTCAAAGCCATATTCGCTGCTGATTCTCATCAGCGCGATTAATTTCTCATTCCCTGCTTCAGCTGATTTTGCCAGAAACCATCCGTTTTCAACAAATACAAAAGGATTCGTATAAAGCGAATCGGGAAGAACTTCCGGAACATCAAAATCAGTGTCTGACCAGTATATGAGTTTTCTCCCCATGTATTCAAGAAGAGTAATCCTGTTTTTCTCTGCAACCGCAAACAGATCATTTTCGACAACCGACCCGTGGTGTGCTTCACCTCTCGCCAGAACCGGTTGCATACCCAGAAGGCACTGTTCCATGACTTTCTCCTTTTCATGGAGTATCCTGTTGAAACGCTTTGTCCTGAACCTGTATTCAAAATTACCTGAATAGACAAGCTCGGCCGCGATTGCAAGCAATGCGAAAAACATGGAGAGCATCAATGGTGTTGTCTTTATTTTCCCGGGTCTCATGTTAGTGTGCCTTTCTACATATGGTGATAAGGATCCCCTTTTATTACGGTAAACGCCCTGTAAAGCTGTTCCATGAACAATAATCGTACAATTTGATGCGAGAAAGTAAGCCGCGACAATGAAAAATTAAAGTCAGCCATCCGGAGTATGTTATCTGATATCCCCCATGGTCCGCCGATGATAAACACAATTCTTTTCTTCTGAATCATCATTGTCCTGCCAAGGAAATTGGAAAATTCAATTGTTGATAACTCCTTCCCCTTTTCATCCAGCAATACAATAAAATCATCCTCTTTCAAAGCCTGCAGGATTTTCTCCCCTTCCTTTGATTTTTGCTCAGCAGCAGACATGTTGCGGGTATTCTTAATATCAGGGATTGTCAGTATTTCAAAACGAACATATTTTCTGATCCTTCCTTCATATTCTGAAATCCCCTCATTCAGATATTCTTCTGTTGTCTTTCCTACCTGCAGCAATACAATCTTCATATTGATTGGCCCGACTTTTGTATATAAAATACTGACCGTGGCTTTTTACAAAAATAATAATTAATATCTTGCGTGGTCAATAATGAAACGTATGAAAGCCGGTCAGAGGTTTTCTTGATAATTAGTTTAAATTTGTACCGGGGAAGTACCTGACAGAAGAAAAGAAAATAAATTAAAGCAGATGAGATTGATTGTTTTATCGGTAGCGATCTTGCTGACAACGGGAATATCAACAACCATTCTCCAGGAGCAGACAGGCATACCTGGCGGAATTTCCCTTGCCCTTAAGGCAGGCAATGCGGCTGAGTTGTCAAAATACATGAACTCGACGGTTGAACTGCTGCTTCTCGACAAGGAGGATTTTTACAAGAAAGCGGTCGCTGAGACAATTCTGAAAAGCTTCTTCAACGAATACCATACAAAGGATTTTGTTATAAGACATCAGGGTGCCAGGAACGATGCACAGTATGCAATTGGCAACCTTGAAACGAAAAAGGGAAGCTTCAGGGTATATTTCCTTCTGAAAAAGGTTAACCAGGAATTACTTATCCATCAGATACGAATTGAACCCGACACCGCAAAATAAAATCCTGGAGAATTTCATCAGAAGAGCTCTTGAAGAAGACATCGGCGATGGAGACCATTCATCGCTTGCCTGTATACCTGAAGAATCAACAGGAAGGGCCAGGCTTATAATAAAGGAAAAGGGTATACTGTCGGGGTGCCGGGTAGCCGGAGAGGTATTCAGAATAGTTGACGACAAACTTGTGTTTAGCCAGTTCATAAACGACGGAAATGAAATTTCACCAGGCGATATCGCGTTTCACATAGAGGGGAAAAAGCAGTCGATCCTTAAATCGGAACGGCTCGTTCTAAATATTATGCAGAGGATGAGCGGCATTGCAACAAGCACAAGGCAGTATGCCGAAAGAATAAAAGGATTCAGGACAAAGGTGCTGGATACCCGGAAAACAACTCCGGGTATGAGGTTCCTCGAGAAAGAGGCGGTCAGACAGGGTGGCGGCATGAATCACAGGATGGGACTGTATGATATGATAATGCTCAAGGATAATCATATCGATTATGCAGGGGGAATTGAAAATGCGATCATGAAGACAATGGATTACCTGAAAAGGACCGGAAAAGACCTCAGGGTTGAGATCGAAGCAAGGAATATTGATGATGTCAGAAGAATTATCGCGGCCGGCAATGTTGACCGAATAATGCTCGACAATTTCAGCATAAACGATACAAGAGAAGCAGTAAAAATTATCGATGGTCGTTTTGAAACAGAGTCATCCGGCAATATCACACTTGAAAATATAAGGGAATATGCAGAGTGCGGTGTCGATTTCATCTCCTGCGGAGCTCTGACCCATCAGATTAAAAGCCTTGATATGAGCCTGAAAGCCTTCTGACCTCGTGATATGTGGAAAATTTGCCTATTTTTACGCCAACAACCTCTAAGAATGAGAACTCTGACTTTTTTTGGCCTTTTGCTTATGCTTATAAGCTGCAGGGAAAAGGTTACAGAAAGCTATTTTACTGCAGAAAAAGCAACTGCAAATTTCAGAAAAATCGAAGAAATCTGTAACAGGGACAGTGGCAGGCTGTGGGGCGCCAACCTTTACGGCCCCCTGATGTTTGTCGACCGCACCTCAAGAAAAATAAGTTCCAATCAGAACGATAACAGCGGCCTTCTTAAATTGAAGGATGGCATTTATACAGGTATCTACCCCTGGGAGAATCTGATCACCACAAGCACTGTCACCTTTGGCGGGACTCTTTTCGGACTTGCCCCGCTGCCCCCGGAAGAAGATGAATACAGGATAATTACCAGGGCGATCCATTCACTATACCATCGCCACCAGCAAATCATTGGCATAAAGCCCGAGTATTTCAATGTTGTAAACATGGATGAAAGAGAGGCCCGGATTTGGATCAAACTGGAATGGAAAGCACTCAGGAAGGCTATTGAGTCTGATGGCGAAGAACAGTCACTTGCACTGAGGGATGCTCTTATATTCAGAGGCTCAGGCAGGGAACTGTTCCCAAAATATGCCGGCCTTCAGAACCGTTTTGAGAACTACGAGGGCCTTGCTACATTTACATATTTGCTTCTGGCTTCGGAGTCGGATGCAGATTATAAAACGAGGCTTTTCGAATATCTCGACCGCGTTTACTCAATGCAGTCGTATGCCCGGTCATATGGCTCGATCCATGGGGCGCTGTACGCCACCTTGCTTCACAAAAAAGGATTTGACTTCAGGACACTCAGTTCCGACACAACCGACCTTGCCCTCATTGTTAAAAACCTTTACAATATTGAACTTCCTCCTGTTTGCAGGGACGTTGCCGGCAGTATAGCGCTGAGCTATGATATTGAGCAGATAAATATCGAGGAAGAAAAGAGACTGCTTGACATTAAAGAAAGACTTAATGACCAGGTCAGCGTCTTTACACAAAAACCCGTCGTTTTTCTCGAGCTTGAAAGCCCCTCATTCGATTTTGAACCGGAAGACCTTCAATACCTCGACACTCTCGGCACCCTTTACCACACCATAAGGGTTTCAGATAACTGGGGAAAACTGACAGTTGATAAGACAGGGTGCCTCATTTCAAACAACTATAAGTACCTCCGGATAACTGCCAAAGGTATCAAGATCGACAAAAACCATGTTACAGGTGAAGGATGGCAGATAATGATTAATGACGGATGGGAAATAAAGAACTCGGACCAGAATTACTATCTCAGGAAGTTAACTCCCTGAAGCGGTTTCAAGTCCTTTCAAAGCTTCCTCAAGCGCCTGAATTTTCAGTTCCGTATCTGTCCTTTTCTTTTGCTCGAGCTCAATTACAGGCTGTGGAGCATTTTTCATAAACCGCTCATTGCCGAGTTTCTTCATTACGCTCTCCAGAAATCCCCTGTAATAGGAAAGATCAGCTTCAATCCTTATCCTCTCGGCTTTAACATCTATTTTATCTCCCATGGGGATATAGAATTCGGTCGTTCCAACCATAAAAGCTGCGGAGTTGTCGAGCTTGACTGTTACAAATTTCACATCGGAAATATTGCAGAGCTTTTTAATGACCGCCAGGTTTTCCTCTGCAAAACTACCATCTTCAGCTTTTATTGCCAGTTCAATCGCATCCTTTACCGCAAGCTGTTTTTCCTTCCTTACCGTCCTGACATTGCTCACTATCTGCCTGACTTTCTCAAAGGCTTCAATAATATCGCGGTTATGCTTTTTAGCCCTTGGCAATGAGGAAATCATGATGCTTTCCCCTTCTTTCCTGTCCCCTATCATCTGCCAGATCTCCTCGGTAATGAAAGGCATAAACGGATGGATTATCCTCAGAAGATTATCGAAAATGGCAATAGTGGAATCATAGGTCAACCTGTCGACAGGTTTTTTATATTCAGGTTTGACAATCTCGAGGTACCATCCCGAAAATTCATCCCAGAAAAGCTTGTATGCTGCCATGAGGGCACCCGAAATCCTGAATTTTTTGAAATCGGAGTCAATTTCGGCCAATGATTTTTTAATGACCTCATTCATCCATTTAACGGCACTGGCTGATGATTCAGGCTGAGTTAACTTATCATCAACTTTCCAGCCTTTGACAAGCCTGAAGGCATTCCATATCTTGTTGGCAAAGTTCCTTCCCTGCTCGGGAAGCGAGTCATCATAAAGAAGGTCGTTTCCTGCCGGAGAGCAGAGCAGCATCCCGACCCTTACGCCGTCGGCACCATATTTCCTGATAAGGTCAAGTGGCTCAGGAGAGTTGCCAAGCGATTTTGACATTTTCCTTCTTTGCTGGTCACGGACAAGCCCTGTCAGATAAACATTGCTGAATGGTCTTTCACCCATATATTCATATCCGGCGATAATCATTCTTGCAACCCAGAAGAATAGTATCTCAGGTGCGGTTATCAGGTCGTTGGTCGGATAATAGTACTTAAGGTCACGATTTCCGGGATCATTTATTCCATCAAACGATGTTATCGGCCAGAGCCATGATGAGAACCACGTATCGAGCACATCCTCGTCCTGGCGAAGGTCAGATTCCCCCAGGCTGGGATTACCGCTTTTTTCTCTTGCAAGCTGCAGCGCCCTTTCTGCATTTTCAGCAACAACGAACTCTCCGTTATTGTAATACCATGCAGGTATCCTGTGACCCCACCATAACTGCCGGCTTATGCACCAGTCGTGAACATTCTCCATCCAGTGCCGGTACAGGTTCCGGAATTTTGAAGGGTGAAGATGTACCTCACCGTTCATGACAGCGTCAAGCGCAGGCTTAGAGATATCTTTCATTTTAAGGAACCACTGGACCGATAATCTTGGCTCGATGACTGCATTTGTGCGTTCCGAGCGCCCGATTTTGTTATTGTAGGCGACCACTTTCACCAGGCTGCCGGATTTTTTAAGCTCTTTTTCAGCAAGTTCTCTGGCAGCAAACCTGTCAGTTCCTACAAACAGTCCGGCAACTTCACTCACTGTCCCATTATCATTGAAAACATCAATGGAAGGCAGCTTGTGCCGTAATCCTATTTCATAATCATTGATGTCGTGGGCAGGTGTTATCTTCAGGCATCCTGTCCCAAACTCCATATCGACATAATCGTCGAAAATAAAAGGCACCTCCCTGTTTACCATGGGGACAATTACCTTCTTCCCTTTGAGATGCAGGTACCTCTCATCGGCAGGGTTTGCGCATACTGCTGTGTCGCCGAGGATCGTTTCCGGACGTGTGGTGGCAACTGTCACGAAATCATCAGTACCGGCTATTTTATACCTTACATAATAAAGTTTTGATTTCTCCTCCGTATAAATTACCTCTTCGTCTGAGACTGCAGTCATTGCCTGCGGGTCCCAGTTGACCATCCTCACTCCCCTGTAAATCAAGCCTTTGTTGTAAAGATCAACAAATACCCTGATCACTGACAGATATCTCTTCTCATCCATTGTGAAAAGTGTACGGTCCCAGTCGCATGAAGCCCCGAGTTTTTTCAACTGTTCGAGGATTATTCCCCCATGTTTGTGTGTCCATTCCCAGGCATATTCAAGAAACTGTTCTCTTGTAAGATCCCTTTTCTCAATGCCTTCAGATTTAAGTTTTGCAACTACTTTGGCCTCAGTTGCAATGGAAGCATGGTCTGTGCCCGGAACCCAGCATGCATTTTTGCCAAGCATCCTTGCCCTTCGGACCAGCACATCCTGGATTGTATTGTTGAGCATGTGACCCATATGCAAAACACCTGTCACGTTAGGCGGCGGGATAACAATTGTATATGGCTCCCTGTCATCGGGGATGCTTTTAAAAAATCCGCTCTTCATCCAGTAGCTGTACCATTTATCTTCAGCCCTGGCAGGTTCGTATTTTGATGGAATCTCCATGATATTCCTGATATTATGGTTTTTTCATTGAGGTGCAAAATTATAAAAATATGTCGGATTCAGCGAAATAAACATTTTACCATCGGGAATTTTCCTAATTTTGCTCAACGTAATTCAAAAGACATTTTTTTCAAGATGCCGACAATATCAGATAAAGGCAGGGCAATGCCTGCCTCCCCGATCAGAAAGCTTGTGGTTTATTCCGAAGAAGCAAAGAAAAAAGGCATTAAAGTTTATCACCTCAACATAGGTCAGCCGGATGTCCCAACTCCAACCGTTGCCCTTGATGCTGTGAAAAACCTGAGCCTTAATGTATTGGAATACAGCCATTCAGCGGGGAATGAGTCTTACAGACGGAAACTGGCAGGCTTTTATGGGCGACTGGGCATAAATGTTGATCACAGCGACATCCTGATAACCACTGGCGGATCGGAAGCTGTATTGTTTGCCCTTATGTCGTGCGTAAACCCCGGAGAAGAAGTAATCACACCCGAGCCTTTTTACGCCAACTACAATGGATTTTCGGTTGCGGCGGGTGTAAATATCGTACCTGTGACATCCTCAATTGAGAATGATTTTGCCCTTCCCCCGGTTGCTGAAATCGAAAAGAAAATCACGAAAAAGACGAAAGGCATAATCATATGTAACCCCAATAATCCCACCGGATACCTCTATTCTCAGGAAGAACTGCTAAGAATCAGGGATATAGTTAGGAAACATGATCTGTTTCTTTTTGCCGATGAAGCCTACCGCGATTTTGTTTACGACGATACAACGAGGTATATGTCGGCAATGCAGCTTGAAGGGATAGAACAAAATACAATACTGGTCGATTCAGTCTCTAAAAGGTACAGTGAATGCGGGATAAGGATAGGTGCACTTGTCTCCCGCAACAAAGAGGTTATTTCGACGGTCCTGAAGTTCGCCCAGGCAAGACTTTCTCCGCCCGGGCTTGGCCAAATAGCAGCTGAGGCTTCTGTTGACACACCTCATGATTATTTTGAAAAGGTTAATAAGGAATACAGGGCCCGTCGCGATTTCATGGTTGAAGCTCTTAACAAAATGCCGGGAGTTTACTGCCCAAAACCAAAGGGAGCATTTTATGCAATAGCCAGGCTGCCCGTTGATGACTCGGAGAGATTTGCCCGGTGGCTTCTGGAAGAATTCAGCTATAATGGACAAACAGTAATGGTGGCGCCTGCCTCCGGTTTTTATTCCACGCCGGGATTGGGTAAAAATGAAGTCAGGATAGCCTACGTTCTTAAGACCGACGATCTCAGGAATGCGATGGAGACACTGGCAGAAGCTCTGAAAGTTTATCCGGGAAGGATCTGACAACTGAAACGGGATGAGGAAGAATACAATAAACTGTATAGCCGTGGATGATGAGCTCTCCTCTCTTAAAACAATAAGAGAGTATTGCTCGCGCAGCCAGCTCACCAACCTGATAGGGACATTCACAAATCCTTATGAGGCTCTTCAAACCCTTAACAACAACCAGGTCGATCTTATTTTCATCGACATTGTTCTGCCCCAGATTAAGGGCCATGAATTCCTGAAAACACTCTACAACCCTCCGATGGCAATCTTCACCACTGCCCACAGGGAATTTGCATTCGAAGGTTTTGAAGCTGATGCAGTCGATTATCTTTTAAAGCCAGTCGGTTTTGAGAAATTTTCAAAGGCAGTCGGAAAGGCGTACCAGTTGCTCAGACTGAAAAATCCCGCCCAGCAGTCATCAGAGGAGACATCGGTGCCGATGAACGAATTCCTGATGGTAAAGGTCGAATACACTACAATCAGGATTGATCTCAGCGAAATACTTTATATCGAAGGTCTGAAAGACTATGTGAAGATATACACCGAGGGCAAGTTGATTCTCACAAAAACAACGATGAAGAATATAATGGAGAAACTGCCGCCTTCATCATTTTTCAGGGTTCACAAATCTTATATAGTGGCAGCGGGAAAGATCGACATGATTGAAAACAGCAGGATTGTCATAGGCACCCAGCGAATTCCAATCGGGGAATCATTCAGGTCATCATTTTATGAAATGGTAAACCGGTACCTTGTCTGATACTAATTGTACCTTTTCTTCCTGAACCACAAATCCTTGAATGAAAGGTCAAGGTGGAGGTTAACAAAACTCTCGCGGAACAAACCTTTGCTTGTTGTACCGTTCTGTCCCAGTTCGAGCGATACATTAACAACGCTTATCCAGTTATTCAGAGGAATTCCGGCACCTAATGTCACTGCCCTGTAATTGATGGGAGTATCATCTATGGTAATATAGGATTCCCTGAATTCTCCTCCAAGCCTGTAAAATATCATTCCTGTTGTTCCCTTCTTGACACCCTGGGAAGGGAACTCTATTCCGAAAGAATATCTGTTGCTGTTCCTTGTATGGATAAAGGCATTTTTAAACTGAACATCTTCCCAATTGCTTCTTTCAAAGTCGAAACCCGCACTGAAGAATCCTTTTGTAAAAGCTATCCCTGCACCCATATTCTGCGGAATGCCGTATTTGTAGCTTCTCTTTTTAAGTGTTTCGGTCGATGAAACAGTCTGGATTGTGGTTACATTTTCAGTCCGCAGTTTCTTCGAACTTCCGTAAATGAGCCCTAGACTAAACCTCATTTTATCAAGTATCACACTGTAGTTCAATCCGTAGTTGAAGTCGAAATTTGAAATGTATGTTATGTCCTCAAGATAATAAGAATAAGAAGCAGACGACTCAGTGTGTGTCACGTTGCCAAAAAGATACGCGGCGTTGAATCCCAGCGAGAGGTTCTTCAGCGGCGTTATTGAACCGCCAAAATACACCTGGTTTACTCCTCCTTCACCTGTAAATGTTTTAACATACCTGGTGTTTGTTCCCTCAATGGTACTTATTGTATTTATATTGTACCCAATTGAACTGTAAGGAGAAAATCCGAAGCTTGTTGCGAACCACGGGGTTACGCGGAACCCCATGAGAATATATCTCAGGTTTGAATTGAAAAGAGACTGAGATTCGCGCGATGTTGAAAATTTGGTGTATTTCCCGAACAAACCCACCTCAAACACTGAAATCAGGCTGTCGATCCCGCTGTAAGAAGCAGGATTCATATAATTGACAGATTTTTCTGAAAGGAATCCGATGCCGGTACCACCCATGGCCCTGAACGGGCCGGCGCTGTTACCCTCAAGAAAGCCAAGGCCAAAAACAGAATATGGAGATGAGGTGCTCTGGGCGGAAATCGTTCCGGCCTGGAAACAGAGGATTAACAATACGAGAATATATGGTTTCCGCGCGATGCGCATATGCATATCAGTAAGATAAATAATAAAGCTTAAGTTTTACAGGCGGTTTTTTGCCTTCAAAGAGGACTCTGTTCAGGGTCGTTCTGTAATCATCCTGTGATAGCCCTATATGAAGGCCGCGCCTGTAATCAAAATATTTCCCTGCAAGTTCTTTGTTGATATATGAAGTTATATCGAAAGTATACCGTGTGTTTTCTCCTAACACCTTGTCATTTTCAAAAATGGCTGTCAGAGGATTGTTGTCTTCATCGGTGAGCTGTGAAATCGAGGTCCCCTTCTCATCCTTGAGAATTGAGGATGTTTTGTTGACCTTGTCAGTCTGATAAATATACAGTTTTTGAGGCAAAGCATATTCTTCATAACTGAAGGCAGAAGGTTCAATAATAAGTTCAGCCTTGAGTATTTTCCAGTTGCTTTCCATAAATATATTCTGGAGCGAGGGGAACTGGACTTTTGTGATAAGGCCTGTAAGACCCTGCATATAGCTTTTATTTGCAGTTTCGGAAGCCATTTTTTTGTTTCCGCTGCTCTTTATATTGTTAAGATGGGTCCCGCTGAGATCATATTCAACATGATTAAACTGGTGGTTCGCCTCACCCATTGAGATTGTGATCTCCTTCTTATCCGCTTCTTCACGCCGCAGATGATAATAAATTTTCAGGGCGATCTTGTTTTCAGCTGCATTCAAACCTATTATGGCTTTGTTCACGGCATTTCCTGGAGTGACGACAAACCCCCTGATGTAATCCATGAACCATTCAGATGAACTGACGTTCTGATCTTTATCCCTTATCTTATTGAAAAGATCCTCACCCAGGGCATCAACCCTGAAATTAAGAGTTGTATCAACTTTGCTGTTCGGCTCGGGATAAAATGTAACAGTGCTTATCGGTTCAGGCAGGTATGCAAATGAGTTAATGCTGTACAGATAGCCGTCGTTGCCTGTTTTTATCTTTTCGGCAAGCTGATGTATCCGGAGAGTCAGCCGCGACAGGGTGTCACCAATGCTATAACCGGTAAAGGGAAGGACAAAAGCAGCTGAATCAAAAAAAGCCTTTTCTTCAATGGCTCCAAAAACGCTGAAGGCCAGGTCAAAATAAGTTTCGCACTTTATGTTGCCAAAGAGTTCGTCCCCCATGCTGCCAACCAAGGCAACCTTTGTGCCCGATGTTCTGAGTGAGTCTTGTATTATTGTTGAAAGATCGACCCGGAAAGTATCGACTAAACAAAGACGTGTTTCAGATTCAATAAAATCCTTTCCGATATCGAATTCAGATTGTTTTGTACAGGAAGTGACAATAAGAATCACGGCGGCTACAGCAACCGTCGTAATGGATTTATATATCTTTGTGAACAAAAAGACCAACTTGTTTTCAGTACCCGCACTGATACCCGTCATCACCTTTTCAGTTTATGCAAATGAATACTAAAACAGGCTGTTAACAAAGTATAATATACAAAAAACACAAATGAGTAGACGAAATGGCATTTTTAAAAGACTAAATGAATTCCTGCCCATAAAGACGTAACCACACCGTAACCTTTGTGAATTATTTATGTTTTATCGACATTTCACTTTGTTTAGTCTACATTTTTTGGGCATATATCTACAAAGCTTTTAATTGAACTATCCTTCAGATAGTTTTGTGTGATTTATTAACAAAATATACAAAACATGACATACAAGGTGGTTAAGAACTTGATCAGAGTTTTGGTTTTAATCCTTGCCGTGCCCATGTTTCTTTCCTGCAAGGGTAAGGATGATGAGGAACTGGTGGGCAACTGGGTTGAATTATCCGACTTTGATGGCTTACCACGTGCCGATGCCGTTGGCTTTTCAATAGGAGCCAAAGGGTATATTGGAACGGGGTATGACGGTGATGAGTGGCACACTGATTTCTGGGAATATGATCCGGCCAGAAATTCCTGGACCCAGAAAGCAGATTTCCCGGGCGTTGCAAGAGGTATGGCTGTAGGATTCGGGACCGATACCAAAGGCTATGTCGGTACCGGATGGGATGGAAAGAACAGGCTGAAAGACTTTTATGAATTCAATCCGGCTACAAACACATGGGCAAGAAAAGCTGATTTCGCCGGTTCGGCAAGGCGCATGGCCGTGGCAATGTCAATAAACAACAAGGGATACGTCGGAACAGGCGACAGTGTATATTATTTCAAGGATTTCTGGGAATATGATCCGGCAGGCGACATCTGGACAAAGAAATCCAGTATCGGAGGCAGCAAGAGAAGGGATGCAGCCTGTTTCGTTATCGGCAATAAAGGCTATGTTACGGGCGGTATCGACAACGGGGAATTCCTTACTGATTTGTGGGAATATGACCCTTCTTCAGATACATGGACAAAGAAAAGGGGGATTTCAAATCTTTCTACCGAGACTTATGATGATGATTATACAACCATAAAAGGCACCGGCAAAGTAGGATTTGCTGTAAACGGGAAAGGCTATCTTGCCACTGGAGGACAGACCACCGGCGCTGATGTATGGGAATACAACCCCACGACAGACCTCTGGACTGAAAAAACCAGCTTTGAAGGAACATCCAGATCCGATGCCGTCGGCTTTGCAATTGGTACCCGCGGATATGTAACAACGGGCAAAAGTTCAGGTTACTATTTTGACGACCTCTGGGCATTTGATCCGGATGCCGAACTGAATGAAGAAGACTAAGACAAGGATTTTCATAGCATCTGCCCTCTTCTTAATGATCGTTGGTATTGCGATAACCTTCATTAAGAGAGGGCATTCTTATGACCTTCAGATTTTTCGCTCCGGTAACGGATGGGGTTATGACATTCTGAAGAATGACAGGGTTTATATCCATCAGCCTTTCATCCCGGCAATTGAAGGAGAAACTCCGTTCAGCGACCGGGAGTCGGCACGAAGGACCGGGAGGCTCGTAATAAGTAAGATCCGTAAACACAAAATCCCTGCAGTATCAAAGGAAGAAATCGATAGTATCTTGACTATTAAAAACAGAGGATTTTAACCGCAAAAAGCCAGGATAATTCCTTTAAGATCGCAAGGCTTATAAACCGGATCAATGTGAACTTTGCGCCTTCTCTGCCATGCTTTGCGGATATTGAAATTCAGGAGCAAAGCTTATTTGTAAAGAAGGTATTTTGCACGTATGGCTCCGAATTTCTCAAGCCCTCCCTTCCATGAAGCCTTTATCTCATCTGCAGTCATTCCCTTTTGTATCTGCTCCCTCAGAACAGGACCAGACGCAAGAACATCAAAATAGGAATTAAAGAATCCATTCTTGTCGGGATAATCATTGTATGCGCTCAGGAGCCATTCAAGGTTAATGCCGGGAGCAGGAACAACACCCTCCTTAAGCGCATTGCTCAGATCTGTCCCGAAACACCTTTGGCCGAGCAATGGAGGATTCTTTGCCCCCGGAACGCTTTCGGGAACAAAACTGAATCCTCTGTCGGGAAGCTGAGGCGATCCAAAAACCTGGAACGGATATCGAGTGCCCCTGCCGAGCGAAATGCTTGTTCCTTCGAACCAGCATATGGAGGGGTACAGGTACACAGAATTCTGGTTCGGAAGGTTTGGAGATGGCTTTACAGGAAGTTCATAAAATGTCGCGTGATCATAGTTCAGGCATTTAACAACCTCCAGGTCACATACCACCCTGTTCTTAAGCCACCCTTCCCCGTTCAGCATCCCGGCATATTCACCGGGAGTCATCCCGTGTACGACAGGCACCGGATCAAGCCCTACGAAAGATTTGTAATTCGTATCCGCAATGTTCCCGTCGAAATAAAAGCCATTGGGGTTGGGCCTGTCGAGGACAATGCATTTTACCCTGTTTTCTGCACATGCCTCAAGAACATAATGCAGTGTTGAAATATATGTATAGAATCTGACACCAACATCCTGTATATCAAAGATTACAACGTCGACTCCTTTCAGATCGTCAGGCGTCGGTTTCTGATGAGAACCGTAAAGGCTTAATATCCTTAACCCTGTAACGGGGTCTTTTCCGTCGGCAATCAGGTCACCGGCATCGGCAAGATCGCGGAATCCGTGTTCGGGCGCAAATATGGCAACTATATTAATCCCCCTTTTCAACAGGGTATCAACAAGGTGGGCCCTGCCAACCATTGATGTCTGGTTGGCAACTATTGCTACAGCCTTTCCTTTCAGTAAAGGGAGGTAATTTTCAATCTGCCAGGCACCGGGAATGACGGACTTGTACTGTTCCTCAGTCCTGCATGTAATTGTTATAAGGGTCAGTAAGACAACTCCTGTGAATGTGATCATCCTTTTCATAAAATGAAATTATGAATGTAAATCTATGATTTATTATTGTAAGATCAGATTATCAGTAGCCGGTAAAAAAGAGAAAAAAGCATGAGAACTGGCTTATCCCTTTCCCGGCCCACGCCGCTGCGGGGCAGGTATTCCCCCATGGGGGAAGGAGGTTGCTGATTCAGGCTTTTTCTCTGACTTGCATGCTTCTTAAGGTACTGAACCATCCTTTCCCCTTTGGGGGAAATCAGAAAGGGGGTAAAACAAAAAATCCCAAACTCCAAAAAATCCTAAATTAATCCATTAAGAAATTAAGCATGATTCCGTTTGCCTGAGAATTTGTAAATTTGGCTCCATACTTGTTTAAATGAACCTACCATATTTTATTGCCGGCAGGCTTATAAAAGGAAGACGGGAAGGCACATCCTTTTCACGGCCCATAAATGTGATTGCAATAGTGGCTATTGCAACGGGTCTTGCCGTAATGATCATCGCCGTATCGGTTCTGACAGGGTTCAAGCAGCAGATAAGAGACAAAATAGTTGGATTCGGATCCAACATCCAGATCCTTAATTTCGATTCAAACTATTCTCTTGAAACAATCCCTATAAGCAGTAACCAGGAGTTCATACCCGAAATTAAAAGTCTACCGGGTATTAAACATGTGCAGGTATTTGCCACCAAGGCAGGAATAATAAAAACTAAAAATGCCATTCAGGGCGTAGTGCTTAAAGGTGTTGGCAGTGACTTTGACTGGGAGTTTTTCAAAAGCAATATGATAGAGGGCACTGTATTCACAGTTACAGATACCGGACGAACAAACCAGGTGATAATTTCAAAAAAGATTTCGGAGATGCTTGGGTTAAAAACCGGCGATTCGTTTGCAATGTATTTTGTTCAGGATCCTCCGAGAAGCCGGAAATTCACCATAAGCGGCATTTACGAAACGAGCCTGGAGGAATTCGACAAGATGTATGTATTCTGTGACATAAGTCACATAAGGCGGCTGAACGGCTGGGAAGATGACCAGGTTAGCGGATTCGAAATATTTATCAACGATTTCGACCGGCTTGATGATATGTTTCAGGCTGTAAGGGATGCCGTGGGGTACAGGCTTGTCGAAAATGAAACCCGGTTTAAGGTGACAAGCATCAGGATGAGATATCCCCAGATCTTTGACTGGCTAAACTTCCAGGATATGAATGTCCTCATAATTATTACTCTGATGCTGCTGGTCGCAGGATTCAACATGATCTCCGGACTTCTTATCCTGATACTTGAAAAAACAAACATGATCGGTATACTTAAGGCACTCGGGAGTGAGAACAAAACCATCAGGAAGATATTCCTTTACCAGGCAGTGTATCTTATTGTAAAGGGATTACTCTGGGGAAATCTGATCGGACTTGGACTTGCTCTTCTCCAGGAGAAGACCGGTCTCATAACCCTTGATCCGACATCATATTATATCAAGACTGTTCCGGTAAATCTTGATCTGACACATATTCTGCTTTTAAACGCGGGAACCATAGCTGCCATAATACTAATGCTGATTGTCCCTTCTCAACTCGTGAGCCGTATTACACCAGTTAAAGCTATCAGGTACGACTAGAAAGAAAGACAGAATGTCGTCTCTTTTCCCGGCTTTGACCTCACCCTGAGGCTTCCTCCGTGCATCCTCATAATCTGCCGTGAAACGCTCAGACCTATGCCTGATCCGGTCTCACGTGTGGTGAAAAACGGTACGAATATTTTGTCAATATTTTCCGACGGTATGCCGGGGCCATCGTCTGTTACACAAATTTCGGGCCTCCCGTCCCTTCCATCTTTCGCCGAGATTATTATTCTTCCTCTCTCCGTGTCCTCAAGTGCTTCAAAGGCATTCTTAAGCAGATTGATCAGCACCTGGGAGATAAGATTTTCATCGGCGAATATCTCAAGGCTTTCATCAATTATCGAAAATTCAAGCGATATCCTGTCGTCTTTTTTCATTGAACTGAAAAGCACCCCAAGCCTTTCAAAAAGGGCAGCCACCCGGAAGCTTCTCTTCTGCGGCTCAGGGATCCTTGTGAGCTGCCTGTATGATTCAACAAACGCAAGCAGACTTTTGCCCTGGTCCCTTATGACATTAAGCCCCTGAAGGGTTGTTGAGATAGTGCCTTGCGTTATTTCATCGGGAGTTACAGGTTTCCCCTCCCTCGTGTAAATGCCTGTGAGACTTCCGGAGAGTGATGTGATCGGTGTAATGGAATTCATTATCTCGTGCATCAGGATTCCGATCAGCTTCATCCATGATTCTGTTTCCTTCTCATCCAGTTCATTCTTTATATCCTGAACAGAAACTATCATAAGTTCATCATTCCTCGACCTGAATCCGGCCGCCTTAAGGGAAAGCTGGATCTCGCCCTTTTCAGTCATTACCCTGATAAGACGCCTCTCTGAGGGCTTTATACCGGAAATTGCCTGGTATAATATCCTGTCGATCCTTTCAATCTGCCCCAGGTGCGTCAGGACTTCAGCTCCGATAAGGTTTCTGGCCGATGTGTTTGAATGTACAATGAATCCTTTTTTGTCAAAGGTTATTATTCCTATTGCCAAATGCTCTATTAATATCCTGAAGTATTTCTCCTGATTCCTGTTCTCTATCTTAAGATCCTGAATCTGACGATTTACATTGTTCATGCTTTTATAAATTTCCCTGATGGTTCTGTTCTTCTCACTGACAGGAAAAGTCAGATTTGAATCATCATTTTTTACCGAATCGAAAAAGTACCTGATTTTTCTGTTGAGGGAGTTAAGATAAGCAACAAGGTTCACAGTCAGTAAAACAACGACGAAAAGGCACAGGATTATCAGCCGAAGCGATTTGCCGGCTGCAATGACACAGCCTGTTAAAAGAGCAATGGCTACTATTATCAAAACCCTGACAATAAGATTAACATACAAATTTTTACTTATCATTCCGCTGTTTTTTGAGTCTGTTGTAAAGTGTTTGACGTGTTATGCCAAGCTGCTCTGCTGCAGCCGTAAAATTACCATTGTTGCTGTCGAGTGCCCGTTGTATCATGTGCCTCTCCATCTCATCAAGGGTTGTAAAGGAGCTGACTCCGGTATAAGTAGAAACCGGCTTGAGATAAAGATCTTCAGGCTTGAGAATTGATGAATCACTGAGGATCACAGCCTTTTCTATAGTATGCTCCAGTTCACGAACATTGCCGGGCCAGGCATAACCCATCATCTTGTCGGCGGCCTGCCTGTTCAGCCTGAGGTCGGGCTTATTATATTTATACGTATACTTTTTGAGGAAGTACTCTGCCAGGATTATTATATCATTTCCGCGCTCCCTTAGAGGAGGAAGTTCGACATGGATGGTATTTATCCTGTAAAGAAGGTCCTCCCTGAACAATCCTTCGCGAACCATAGTTTCGGGATTCCTGTTTGTTGCACAAATCAGTCTTATATCGACAGGGATCACCTGATTTGATCCGATGCGTGTGATCCGGCGGTTTTCAATTGCCGACAGAATCTTCGATTGAAGATGTAATGACAGGTTTCCTATTTCATCAAGGAAAAGCGTTCCCCTATCGGCAGTTTCAAATTTGCCCTGGCGGTTTTCATGTGCATCTGTGAATGCCCCTTTGACATGCCCGAATAATTCGCTTTCAAAGAGAGTTTCGCTCAGGGAACCAACATCCACACTCACAAGAGCCTCGGCCGACCGGGGAGACAATCGATGTATCTCCCTCGCTATGAGCTCTTTCCCGGTTCCATTCTCCCCCGTTATTAATACATTGGCATCAGTTCTGGCAACTTTCCTTACAAGATTCAGAACGGAGGTGAGCTGAGGAGAAGAACCTATAATGTACTTCTGATCGCGGATGAGCTCCTTCTTGAGTCCAATCTCACGTTCCCTGAGATGCTTAACCTCTTTTTTTGAAAGATTCAGTTCCAAAGCAAGCTTCAGTGTCGCAATGAGTTTTTCATTGTCCCATGGTTTCAGCACAAAATCGGTTGCTCCGGCCTTAAGCGTCTTGACTGCAGTCTCTATATCGCCATAAGCAGTAATCATCACCACCGATATGTCGGGATTGATCTCCCTGATCTTTCCAAGCCAGAAAATCCCTTCATTACCGGTGTTTATCCCGGCTTTGAAATTCATGTCCAGAACCACTATGTTGTAATCCTTTTTTCTCAGCTCCGCCGGTATCTGTTCAGGAGAAGTCAATGACTTAAGTTCGCCGAATACAGGAGTTAAAAGGATCTCAAGTGCGCTAAGGATATTTTTGTTATCATCAACAATAAGAATGTTGCCGTTTCGTGAAAACATAACTGTGCTGTTCAATTTGATGGTCAAGTTATTTCAAATAAAAATCAGCATGAAATCTCTGTAAATATTTTTTACACATAAACGTAAAATAAATTCACAAACAGATATTCCTGCTTATAACATATCATTGAATTACAAATTATTACATTTCTGGCATTATTATGGCAGTTGTTTCAAAAACACATGTATGATTATTCCCGGCATTAAATCAGCAATCAGAAATGTTACAAGGAACAAGGTGACTTCAGTAATAAGCCTGCTCGGACTTGGCATAGGACTGGGCTGCATTCTGGTACTGATGGCGCTTATTGTACATGAAAAATCCTTTGACAGATTCATCCCCGGTTACAGAAATGTGTACAGGATAATACATGGGACATCTGCAAATACGCAATATCCTCTTGCCGAAAGCATGGCAAACGACTTTCCTGAGGTAAAGGATTACTTCAGGTTTTACCAGGCAAATTCTCTTCAGATGAAAAGCTCTGATCAGGGTATTGCGAGGGTAAACAGTTTTTGTTTTTCCGATCCTTCAATATTCCGGATACTGGGTATAAAATTCATCAACGGATCGCCCGCAACAACAATAAGCGAGGTTGCTGTATCGGATGAAACAGCGATTAAGTACTTTAGAACAGTAAATGCTGCCGGAAAGGTTCTTCTGATAAAATTCACAAATGAATTTATCCCCCTTTCCGTTTCTGGTGTTTATAAAAAATTCCCTTCAAATTCGACTCTCAATCCTGAATTTGTCGCCGAAATAAAACTGTCTGAAAAAATGTTCCGGCAGTTTCAGAGATCGCTTGGTGATTTTGGGAGTGAGACAAACTATTCGTTCGGATGGAGGAACAAAGAGTTTATCTCCTATGTTCAGCTTTCTGACAATGCTGACCCTTCAGTTCTGGCCAGAAAAATGGACAAATTCAGGAGCCTGGCAGCCAATGAAAAAAAGGATGAAGTATCCTTCAGTCTTCAGCCTGTTTCAGATATCTATCTCGGTTCAGGAAATCTTGCCGGCGGATTTTTTGTCAGAAAAGGTAATCCTGAAGAATTGTTGTATTATGAGATCATCTCTCTTCTGATTTTCATCATCTCAATAGCTAATTACATACTTTTGTCAAGGGCATCTGTTGCCGGGAGGATGCGTGAATTCGGCACGAGGAAGGTCTTTGGCGCATCGGGAGGAAAGATTACGAACCTGGTATTTCTGGAGTCACTTTTCATTGTTCTCCTGAGCCTTATACCTGCTTCATTCATAATTGAATTTGGAACTGATTTTATTAACAGGACCCTGGGAAAGACCTTAACCACCGATATTTTTTCGAATCCCGTTCTTATAGCGATCATGGTCATTGTTATTCTGTTAACAGTTGCATTCTCGGGCTGGTTCATTGGATTAAGATATTCCAGGGTGCCTGCTATTAACCTTCTGCATGCAAAGACCCGGCTTAAATACAATTCATTCAGGTGGAACTATTCATTCCTGGTCTTCCATTTCACTATTTTCGTGATTCTTGTTTCCGGTGTTTTTGCCATCTCCAAACAGATAAAATATTCACTTACAGCTTACACCGGGATTAACCCGGTGAACGTACTTGTTGCTGATCTCAACTCCGATGAACTGAAGAAGAGTTTTACCTCGATATGCAATGAAATCAAGGAGATACCGGGAGTTGAAAACACAGCAGGAGGCAGTTTTATCCCTCCCTTCGGCAACTACCTGCCAATAAACCTGGCATCGCCGGATGGCCGGAAAGTCAGGTTTGACGGCCTTATAATGGGAGAAGGCCTGCCGGAACTTCTGGGAATGGAGATTTCCGAAGGATCATTTTTTGGCCCGTACAAACAGGGTGTAATGGAAGTGCTTATAAATGAGTCATCGGCTAAACTTCATAAACTCAAAGCAGGAGATAATTTTCCCGGGTTCATTATCAGGGGAGTTGTTAAAGATTTCCACGCTCATTCGCTCCACACACTTATACAACCTATGGTTATTCTCCAGCAAAATCCTGAAAGAATGGGACTTATTGCAATAAAAACCGATAGCCGCAATGATGCAGTCATAATTGAGAAGCTCAGGGAACTGTTTTCAAAGATTTCTCCCGACGAAATATTTGAAGTACGGTATCTTACCGACGATATGAACAATTTTTATTCGAGAGAAAGGAACCAGGCAAAAATAATCGGAGCCTTTTCAGTCCTGGCAGCAACACTCTCTGTAATGGGATTGTTCGGCATCTCTCTTATTGCTATTTCGCGCAGAACGAAAGAGATTGGCATCAGGAAGGTCAACGGGTCGATGGTATCTGAGATCCTGATAATGCTGAATACCGATTTTATAAGATGGGTTATTGTATCCATAGTCGTTGCGATTCCAGTATCAGTATACCTTCTGTCAGTGTGGCTTAAAAGGTTTGCCTATAAAACGGAAATGAGCTGGTGGCTTTTTGCTCTGGCAGCAACATCAGCAATAACTGTTGCAGCCATGACTGTCAGCTGGCAAAGCTGGAAAGCAGCCACAGGAAATCCTGTCGATGCCCTTAAATATGAATAAAAAATAAAACATTAAATAACCACAGTATATGTTCCTAAGTTTCCTTAAAACGGCCTTCCGCTTCCTGTGGCGGAACAAGACATACAGCATACTGAACTTCCTGTGCCTGACATTTGGCCTTACCTGCTCAATTCTTGCATATATGCATATTACCAATGTTCTGAGTTACGACAAGTTCCAGAAAAACTATGATAGGCTGTATACAGTTGAAGCCAACATAACTTATTTCAACGGCGATCGGTTCCCGAAAGAGCTGATGTCGGCATCGCTTACAGAGGTATTGGGAAAAATACCGGAAATTGAATCGCTTACCAGAGTTGCAAGCATAAGCCACACTTTTACGTATGACTCCCTAAATTTCGACGAATCAGGAATTTATGCAGACAACAATTTTCTGAATGTTTTCACATTTCCACTCGAACAGGGCAATAATGCCCTTCATTTTGAAGACATAAATTCGATAGTGATTTCGGAAAAAATGGCCCTTAAATTTTTCGGATCAGAAAATTGTCTGGGAAAATCTCTTGTTCTCAATGACGGAAGAAACAAAGAAGTATACAGGATAACTGGCGTACTTAAAAAAGTTGAATCACCATCATACCTTCAGTTCGAATTTATAATTCCATTTGAAAAATTCCTTTCAAAAAACAGCCAGGCTGAAGATCCAGGAGCATCTGTCTGCCAGGTATGGGCATTACTTGCACCAAAAATCAAAAAACAATCTGTCGACAGCAAAATCAAAGACCTTATAAAAACCCACGAAACAACCCTGAACCAGGAATTATTCCTTTTCCCACTCAGGGAAAAGATACTGTATTATTATGTGGGAGGCAGAAGGGTATGGCGCGAATTGCAATACCTTGTAATTGCCGGAAGCATAGGTCTTGCAATACTGCTTATAGCCTGCTTCAACTTTATAAACCTTGCAATAGCAATGAATATCAGGAGATATCGTGAAGCTGGGATAAGAAAAGTAGCCGGCGCCGGAAAAGAGGCAATAGTATTTCAGTTCCTCATAGAAACTTTCATACTGACCATCTTAAGCCTGATTATTGCAATTGACCTTGCAGGTTTTTTTGTGACAGGATTCAATACGATTTTCAGGTCCGACATTCATTTCAACTTTGGTGATTTCAGGATGACAGCATTCTTTTTAGGAATAACGCTTTTTACCGGACTTGTTTCAGGTTTACTTCCCGGGCTTTATCTTTCTGCATCAAATCCGCTAAGCACACTGAAGGGCAAAATGGTGACAAGCCATAGTTTCTCAAAGTTCAGGCAGAGCCTGATAATTTTCCAGTTTACAATTCCGATTGTCATGATAATATTGATGTTTATAATTAAAAGTCAGGACGCATATATCAGGAATTATGACCTGGGTTTTGACAAAGAAAAACTTATGATAATAAACAATACCCCAAAAATAGAAGCTCATTATGAAAGTGTGATGGCAGATCTTCAGGCACTGCCGGATATTGAATCAGCAAGCTTCTCCAATTGTATCCCTGCCAGAAGTGCCAGGGTCTCGAATGATGTAGAATGGGAAGGCAAAGATCCTGCACAAAAGCTTCATTTCTGGTATATAAATGCTGATTACGGATTTGAAAAAGCAGTCAATCTGAAAATTACCGAAGGAAGGTTTTTTGACCGGTCATTTACCTCTGATACTTCATGTTATGTAATAAATGATATTGCTGCAAATGTCATGAAGTATGACGATCCGGTTGGCAGGTCGCTCACTCTCGAGGGACGGAAGGGGACAATAATAGGCATTTTCAATGATTATCATACACTTGATCTTTCAGGACCGCTCACTCCGACAATTATTTCTGTTCGTCCTCAAGACAGAAAATATCTTCTGATAAGCTTTGCATCCGGCGGCTTTTCTGAATTAAAGGATAAGGTTGGGGCAATATTGAAAAGATACGACCCTGAGATACAATATGTGCCTCAGACTTTTGGTGACATGAGGAGGCGAACAGAACTCACAACCACTTCAAATCTTATAGGGGTGGCTTTCATAATCGCCATTCTGCTTGCCTGTCTTGGATTGTCGGGGCTTGCCTCATTTACATGCGAAAGCCGCACAAAGGAAATCGGAATAAGAAAGGTAAATGGAGGAACTACTATGACAATACTCAGGTTACTTGGTGCCAGTTATCTGAAGTGGATCACTTTTGCCGCGATAATTGCATTTCCAATCGCATTTCTGCTCGGAAGGGTTTTCCTTGCAAGGTTCAATTTTCATACTTCCATGCCGTTGTGGGCATTTATTGCTGGTCCGCTGATCGCCTGCATAATTGCATTGTTAACAGTGGGATGGCAAAGCTGGAGGGCCGCTTCAAAAAATCCTGTTGAAGCTTTGAGATATGAATAGGGGTGTCAGTTCTCGTTCACTATGTTCTTGTAATGCTCGTAACGGCTAAGGACCTGATTGACAAAGGTAATAGACTCCTTTCCCCTGAAAAATCCGTATTTGACGAGGCTGTCGTTATAGTATTTTGGATCTGATTTTTTCTGAAGCCATTCCTCAACATTGCCTGTCCAGACCTGAGGATCCTTTCCGTTCTTGCCGGCTAGCCTCATGGCATCGAGTATATGACCGGGACCTGCATTATAAGCGGCGAGTATGAATTTAGTCCTTTCTGTCTTATCAGGTATCATAGGATCGAAGATCTGATGAAGCCTGTTAATGTATTCAATTCCCGCCCTTATATTGTTGTCGGGTGAAGCCTTGACATCAATTCCAAAATTCTTTCCGGTTTCGGGCATGATCTGCATCAGGCCGTAAGCTCCGGCCTTTGATACAACGTCAGGAACAAACCTAGATTCCTGGTAAATAAGGGAAGCAAGGAGCCTCCAGTCCCATTTTATAAGTATGCTGTATTTTTTTATAAGGTCATCCCACGGGGACACTTTACCTGTGTTGAGTGAATAATAAGGATTCCTGACAATGTTCTCCGGAGCTGGATTTTTATAGTATTTGTTATAAATACTGGCGAAAGTCGCTGTCTTTCTGAAAGAGGAGAGCCATTGATCGAGTTCTTTCTGAAGCTCATTTGAGCCATTAAGCCGAAGCCCCCATGAAAGCTTCTGTACCCCGCTCAGCTTCATTCCGATATCGAGATCACGATATAATGTGGCATTGACTTTGGCAATATTCTCATCGCACACTGCCATATCAATCTCGCCATTGTTGACAAGCTGAATAAGTGTTTCAGGACTGAACGGAACTTCAACCACCGTAAGTGACTGGCCTATCTCTTTCTCAATACGGTGAAGATAATCGGAATGTACAGAGCCTTTCTGGACAAAAATACTTTTGCCAGCCAGATCTGTAAATTTCCGTAAAAGTTCATTCTCAAGTTCCGGACGTGACAGTTTCTGCCAGTTATGTGGTTTGCGCTGAACAATTACCTGACGCGTGCTGTCGACAGGTTCGGTAAAAAGGATCTTTTCGCTCCTCTCAGGTGTTACTGTAAGTCCCATAGCCACAACATCCACATCGCCTGAATTTAGCATGTCGAAGGCTTTTGCTATGTTTTCCTCTGTCACAAGTTCAAGGCCGAGTCCAAGATGGTTAGAAAAAGCCCTGAGAAGCTCATAGTGAAAACCCATTGGTTCACCGCGGTAGACAAAATAGTCTGCCGAGTTAAAATCAGTAACCGCTCTTAGGCTCCCTCTCCTTACTATGGAATCAAGGTCAAAGGCAGCATTGTCGGAGCTGCTTTTTTGCGAGGGGTTCCTGGAGCAGGATAAAAGTATTGTTCCCGCTATCAATAAAAATAAAAATCTTCTTCCCAATGATATTCTGTTTGTCTTTATAATTAAAGCGCCGCAAAGATACGGAATTTTTTCAATCATAAAAAGTCCAGGCCAGACCATACCTGAACATCCTGACATTCATGGGGTAAGATGGTATCATGTAATATTCATAACCTGTCATTCCCGAGTTTAAATGATCGAGCATAAGAAAGATCCTTGTTCTTCTCAGTTTAAGGTTAATAAATACATTCACAAAAGGATAATTTCCGGTTTCAGCCGTCTCCTGCCTGTAAAACCTTCCTGTTGCAGGCATATAGGCATACGGATGGTAAGGTGTATGATACACAACTTCTGCCCCTAATTGTGTATTCAATTGTCCATCAGTTCTTTTAAAAACAAAAAGATGTTCAAAAAAGGCAGAAGTCCTGGTGGCAAAAAGTGGCAGATCGAGTATTTCTTTATTGCTGCTTTTCTGCACAAGAAGATCGGATGCAAGGTGAAATTTCCAGGCTCTCATTTCTTTTTTCATGTACAGGGATGCAACCGACAGCCCCCCGGTGTGCTGGGATGGTAACGCCAGAGTGTCAAAATCGGTATAATTGTCGATAACGGCATAATTAAGCCGCATTTCGGTATTTCTTGCCGGATAGACAAAGCTTGTTCCAAGGTCGATTCTGAACTCTTTGTCAAGGTCGTTGTTCCATTCAAAATGGTTACTTCCCCATCTCGACATCCAGAAAGAAGGTTGCCGGTTTGTTATTGCACCTGTAATATTCCAGGCTGCCGGTCCTTTCTTCCAGCCAAATGATTTTGAAATGACACCGTTGAGGTTGAAATCACCGGCACGGTAACCAGTAATATAAAGCTCTCCTGTCGCAACCCATCTGAATTTATCCCCTATATTATTGAAAAGCTTTCCTGTCAGAACATTGTTGTGCCTATGCCAGACAACAGTGTCTGCAAGAAGTGTATCATGTGTCGGAATGATCTGGCTGTATTTGAAAAGCTCATTTCTTATTCCCACACCGCCGCCAAGACGGAATTTTCGTGTCTCATCGGTCGAAAAATCAAAGCGGACGGTGTTTTTGATGCTTCTGGCCGACAGCGAGTCAAAGGTGGTCTGACTGTTTATGTATATTGAATCATAAAATCCCGATCCCGGAAAATTATCGGAATATGTTCTTTTATTGCCGTCAATAACAAAAATATGTGAAAAGGTGCCGGTAAGCCTGAACGGTTTTTTACCGGAGATGCCCACAGTGTCTTTGGATGCTTCCGGCTTCCCTGTGACAGCATATCGCTGGACCAGCATCAGGTTCCGGTTTTTAAGAATACTTTTTGCCTTATCGAGGCCACCCAGTTTTACTGCAACATCCCTTGTATCCAATGTACCAAGCTGGGATGGATCTGAGATGCCCCCGTTTTCAAAGGATGTTATGTTATTGAGCCCTGCTGCAAAATATGCCTTGTATCGGTTTCCTCTGTAAGATCCGTAAAATGTGAAATTTTTGTCTTCAGCCCGCTGGTAACTGTATTGTCCCAGGTTGTAAACAATATCATAAACGAGCCCGAAATTCAGGAACCTGTTTACGTTACGCGAGTGCCTTACCCTGAAAGTCTGTTCGGCTGTTTCGCGGGCGCCGCCGTAAGTCCACACTGCCTCTGTGAAAGGAACCTGGGTGTTCATGAAAACATACCTTTCAGGCTGATACATAAGCGGATAATAATAACTGTAGAGAAATTTGTCGGGATCGCTCACTCTGTCGAAAAAATTTATCTGATAAAATGGGAGACCATAATTCCCCAGCGTTGCATTGATCGGCGAGTAACGGTCAGCGAGCCTGTACCTGTTAAAGAGCGAAAAGACGGTGTCAAAAGGTATGGGTACCTCTTCGGTGAGATCTGAAGAAAGGTTCCATTGTGATATAATCCTGTGCTTTACTGTATCCTGCTGCTGGCCGTGAAGAATATATGAGCAGCACAGGCATAACAATATAAGTAAGTATCGCTTCATCAGCGGCAAATATAGGAAATATGGATGATTTATGTGACAAGTCTGCCGGGTTGACCTAATTTGGCAGTAACCCGGAACCATTTCCGCAAAGTAAAATCAAACGATCAGTCGACATTATCGTTCAGGTATGCATTGTTTTCCCTGAGCACCGGTTCATTATCCTCGTCTGATGACAATGTGAACTTTGAGATCTTTGAATCACTGTTTTTATCTCTTTGTCCTATCGGCATATTTCTTCTGATGTATGCAGGGACATCTTCGAAAGTGTCAATATTTTCTTTGATGATCTTATTTGAAAGGCCCTCTTTTTTAATGAAGTTCTGCATATGCTTCACCTTTTGGAGAGTTGTCTCGCGTTTTTCCCCATCCACGGCATCCTCAGGAGGTTTCCTGCTTCGCATTTCAGTCAGCTCGATTGCCGTTTCCAGGTTAAAATCAAGTTCACCCTGGATCTCATCATCAATTGTGGAGATAACCGAATTACCATGCTTTTCATGAACTGTAAAGACATCATTGCCTTTATCAGGGATGACATGAGGAGGGGTTGGATTTGTAACTGTAAGCAGCTCAACCTTCTTGGGTTTTGGCTTCTTGTACGGGATGAAGATGCTGTTAGCCGGGAAGCCTGTGGCTATAACGGTAACACTTAAATTGTCGCCAAGATTCTCATCCTGAGACAGCCCCCTTATGATTAGGGCGTCTTCAGAAGCAGTCTCGTACATAAAATCTGTTATCTCGCCGAGTTCATCCATCGTGAGTTCGTTATTTCCGCTTCCTGATGAGATATTGACAAGTATGCTTTTTGCACCGGTTATATCATTTGAATTCAGGAGTGGTGATGCGAGTGCATTTTCTATAGCTTTGACAGCCCTTCCTTCTCCCGAGGCAAGCCCCATTCCCATTACGGCAACTCCGGAATCTTTCATCACTGTCTCAACATCGGCAAAGTCGACATTGATATATCCTGCCACAGTTATAATTTCTGCTATTCCCTTTACGGCGGTAGTCAGCACGTCGTCGGCTTTTGCAAATGCCGTTGAGACGCCCTGGTTGCCATATATCTCCCTAAGCTTTTCGTTGTTTATGACAAGAAGTGAATCGACATAATCCTTCAGTTCATTTATTCCCTCAATGGCATAGCTGATCCTGATTTTCCCTTCCGATTTGAAAGGGATGGTTACCACGGCAATTGTCAGAAGTCCTGCATCCTTGCAGGCTTTGGCAATAACAGGAATTGCCCCTGTCCCGGTACCTCCTCCCATACCCGTTGTAAGGAATACCATTTTTGTATTGCCGGAGATTGCTTCCATCACATCCCTGAGGTTTTCCATGGCAGCCTTCCGACCGACTTCAGGTTTGCTGCCTGCACCTCTTCCCTCGGTTATGGATTCCCCGATCTGGACTTTAACAGGGACGGGGCTCTTGGCAAGAGCCTGGTGATCGGTATTGCATACTATGAAATTCACATCCTTGATGCCTCTTTCAAACATGTGATTTACAGCATTGTTGCCGCCTCCTCCAATACCTATAACCTTTATAATTGATGACCTCTCAACCGGAAGATCAAAATTCATTATATCGTCAGTCATAGCGGTAATTTTTTAATTGTTTGCGAACAGTAACAGTAAACAGTCAAACCATATAAGCCTTTAACTGATTTTAGTGTCTTCGACTTCAAACATCTTTGAAAGCATATTCTTGATCTTATCGGTGAGCGACACCTTCTCCTCAGCTATAGTTTCCCCGGCAGGCTCATTAAAAGAAGCATCGGGTACTGCCTTTTCAGTTTCTTTTTCAATCACCGGTTTTCTTGTCCTTACAAAATCTTCCCTGCGTCCGGCATTGAACGATTTCCTGTAAGTTTCAAGATGTTCGAATCCTCTGATGATAAGCCCCACGCTTGTGGCATACATAGGCTGATTAATCTCATTTCGGCCGTTTCCTGCCAGATGTTCGTTGGGATACCCGATCCTTACATCCATTGCTGTTTTAAATTTCATCAGTTGCGGAAGATGCTTAAGCATGGCTCCCCCTCCTGTTATTACCATCCCGGCGGCCAGCTTGTCGGCATAGCCCGAATTCTGGATCTCAAAGCTTACAATGTCAATAATCTCTTCCATCCTTGATTGTATTATATAGGCCAGGCTTCTGAAGGATATCTCCTTGGGATTCCTTCCGCTGATCCCGGGAATTGAGACCACTTTATCATCAGGAGCAATATCCCCGAGAGCTGAACCATACTGGAGTTTCAGCTGTTCTGCATGTCGGTCGAGTATTGCACAGCCTTCCTTGATGTCCTTTGTTATTACATTACCGCCAAAGGGTATCACTGCCGTATGGCGAATGATATTGTCATAATATACTGCTATATCAGTAGTCCCGCCTCCTATGTCAACAAGTACCACGCCTGCTTCCTTCTCGTCGTCGGTAAGAACTGCGTCGGCTGACGCGAGCGGTTCGAGAATAAGATCCTTCAGAGTCAGATCAGCACGGTTGATACATTTCTCAATATTCTTTGCAGCTGCCACCTGCCCTATTACAATATGGAAATTAGCCTCCAGCCGGCGTCCGCATATTCCTATCGGACTCTTTATCCCTGTCTCGTTGTCAATAATGAATATTTGGGGGATCACATGTATTATCTCCTCTCCGATATCAACATGTATCTTATACATATCCTCGATTAGCCTGAAGACCTCTTCCTTCTTTATTTCGTCTTCAAACGAATCGCGCATTATATAGCCGCGGGTTTTCAGGCTTTTGATATGCTGACCCGCTATTCCCACAAAGACTTCGGAAAACATGACGCCTGATCTTTTCTGAACATCCTCTACGGTTGTCTGTATGGCATTCACTGTTTCCTCGATGTTCTGAACGACCCCTCTTTTTACACCCTTTGAAGGAGCCTTGCTAAGCCCGAGAATTTCTATTTTCCCATTCTCGTTCTTACGTCCGACTATCGCGACAATTTTTGTTGTCCCGATGTCGATTGCTGCGACATACTGTTCTTTGCTGTTCATAATCTCAAATATGGTTTTTTCTGTTTATCTCCTTTTGCATACTATCTGATCCCTGTAGGCCAGATTGATCACTGAATATTTGTTCCATCCCACTTCCGGCAGCACCTTATCATAGAATACCCTGAGGTTTTTAAGCTTTTCTTCATAGTCCTCAGTGGTTCCCAGGTGGATTGTATGATTCCCGACCCTGGGAACCAGGTCAATTTCATCGTTACCGTCAACATAAATCTGATCAATCTGAGCCGACCAGAAATCGTCATCGTTTATATAGTCGACCATGTAGTAAATATCCTTCAGGATAGTGTTTTTAACCGCAGTATCCAAAACACTCACACCGTCGAGCATTGCCTTTGTCACATTAATATTTCCGCCTACGATATGCAATCTCGGAGTGTACAGGTTTCTCCGTCTGACCACCACCCCTTCCTTGTCAACAAAGTAATCTCCTCCTTCATCCGGCATAAGTCTCATGACAGGTGTCCGCTGGTCAGCATAGATGTGCAGGGTTCCGTCAATATCCATATAAACTTCGGATTTTCTGAGTTCCCTGAATTTGCTCATCGTATGTTCAATCTCCCCAATCCTGATATCCCTCCGTGGTTTTCCAATTATGTTCCCGTTTGTCCTAATAATTGTATTTTGGATGTCGCGCTTTGTAACAAAATGGTATTCCGACGAATCAATAATTGTGACCTGAATTTTCCTGCAGGGTTTTGTATAATAGTTGTATGCATACCATGCAGGCATGGCCACCAGGTACAGAACAGGAAATATCAGCAATATTTTAACAAGCTTCTTCAGCATGCCTTCCATCTTTTTATTTTTTCCTCAATGGGGCCGGTAAGCCTGTCAATGTCGCCGGCCCCTATTGTTACAAGAACATCCATGTTTCCAATGTCCAGCTTTTCAGGGATTTCCTCCATACTCATCAGCTTTTTTCTGGGTGATTTCATTCTATCGAGGATCATCTGGGATGACACTCCCGGTATTGGCTTTTCACGTGCAGGATATACCGGAAGCAGTATTGTTTCGTCGAGCCTGTCAAGTATTTCAGCGAACCCCGAGGCATGGTCACGCGTCCGTGTAAAAAGGTGAGGCTGGAAAATCCCTGTTATCCGTCTTTCGCCGAAATATTCACGGACTGAAGTTATGAGTGCTTTTATCTCTTCAGGATGATGAGCATAATCATCGATGTATGTGATCCCGGGCAGATTGACCCTTATATCGAATCGTCTCCTCACACCCCGGAAAAGCACTATGGCTTTTCGTATTTCATCCTCTTCAACGCCGCAGTTAAGAGCCACAGCGATTGCAGCCGTAAGATTTTCAATATTCACAATCC
The DNA here is from genome assembly GCA_035390825.1 of Bacteroidales bacterium. Taxonomy (GTDB): domain Bacteria; phylum Bacteroidota; class Bacteroidia; order Bacteroidales; family VadinHA17; genus LD21. The sequence continues at coordinate 82,553 of DAOOUQ010000001.1, forward strand.
CGGGAAAAGGAAAATACAGGTCTGTCATAATCCCCGCGGGCGTCTTCATATCGAACTCATAATAATCACTTACATGTCTTATCGTGCTGTAACTGTAATCTGAGAGGGGAGAAGAACCATAAGTGTACACGTTAATGCCTTCGGGCGGCTCTATCAGATCCCTGATCCTGTCATTAACGAAAAGGCAGCCGTCCTTTCTGATCCTTGCAATGAATTGATTATAGGCTTTTAACATCTCGAGATGATTGCCATATATATCTAGATGGTCGGCATCGGCAGAGGTTACAACAGCCATAAGCGGGGAAAGCCTGAGGAAAGATCTGTCGAATTCATCAGCTTCTATCACAGTAAACCTGCCTCTTCCGGTAAGAAGATTAGTGTTATAGTTTTTCGAGATGCCTCCAAGAAATGCAGAACAATCGACATGCGATTGCTTCAGTATATGAGCTGTCATTGTGGAAACAGTCGTCTTGCCATGCGTTCCCGCGATTGCAAGTGTATCGGTATTCAATGATATGGCGCCAAGGATCTCCGATCGCTTGTACAGTTTGTAATTATTGTCCCTGAAAAAGGACATTATCCTGTTCTCTGCCGGAATTGCAGGTGTAAAGACCACTATGACCCTGTCCTTTTCAGCAATGTTACTGAAAAGAGAAGGGATCGTGGCAATATCATCATCATATGAAACCATACAGCCTTCATCTGTCAGAGCTTGTGTGATTCCCGACTTCGTGCGGTCGTAACCTGCGATTTCATAGTTCCCCTGCCTGAAATATAGTGCAAGGGCGCTCATGCCAATGCCACCTATACCAACAAAATAAAATCCTTCTATGTTTTTCAGGTCAATCATTTTTCAATCAGTTTTAATACTTCACGCGCTATTCTCAGGTCAGCATCACGCTCTGCCATTTTGGATATATTCTCCGACAGCATCTTCTTTGCGGGTCCGTCTGTTACAAGATTCGTTGCCTCTTTAATCAGAGAGTTTTCAACCATGTTGTCGGGGATCATCATTGCCGCATTCCTTGAAACCAGGGCAAGCGCATTTTTTGTCTGATGGTCCTCTGCCACATTGGGAGAAGGTATCAGTATCACAGGTTTTCCGACAAGACAGAGTTCGGATATTGTCCCTGCTCCGGCCCTTGAAATAATGATATCGGCTGCTGCAAATGCAAGTTCCATCCTGTCGATGAACGGGTGAACCGATATTCTTGACCGGAATGAATCGGGGACTATCCGGGATATGTCATCAAAATAGTGCCTGCCTGTCTGCCACAGCCACTGGCACGATGACTCATAAAGGGTCTGGATGTTCATGGAAAGACATTTGTTCACCGAACCTGCCCCCAGTGATCCTCCCAGTACAAGTATCACAGGCTGACCGGCATTCAGGCCGAAGAATCTCAGCGCCTCAACCTTTAAGGCCCCGAGGTTATCAAAATTCTGCCTGACAGGGTTTCCAGTCTTAATAATCTTTTCGGCAGGGAAATATTTCTCCATTCCGTCGTATGCAACACATATTGCGGAAGCTTTGCCTGCAAGGATCTTATTTGTGACACCTGCATAGCTGTTCTGTTCCTGTATCAATACCGGGATCCCCTTTTTAAGAGACTGTTTCAGAACGGGTCCGCTTGCATAACCGCCGACTCCGACAACAACATCAGGCTTGTATTCGGTAATTGTTTTCCCTGCCAGCCTCAGACTTTTAAAAAGTTTCAGCAACACAGAAAAGTTTTTCAGCAGATTTCTCCTGTCTATTCCGGCAACAGGCAGCCCCACAATTCTGTAACCTGCGGCAGGGACTTTTTCCATTTCCATCCTGCCCTCGGCTCCGACAAAAAGGATCTCAACATCCGGATCAATTTTCCTCAGCGCGTTGGCAATGGAAATTGCCGGAAAGATGTGCCCCCCGGTACCTCCGCCACTGATAATGACCCTTTTATGTCGTTGCAGGTTCATAAATTTTTTCTCCTTCATCAGTTTTTTCTTCGTCAGGAAGCTCCTCCTTTCTGATCCTTGCATTCACCACACGGCTCACGCTCAGTATGGCGCCAATCGAAAAGCTCATTACAAGCACGGAAGTTCTTCCCCAGCTTACCATTGGCAAAGTCTGGCCGGTCACAGGGAAAAGGCCAACTGCTACCAGCATGTTAAGTATTGCCTGAATTGTAATCATAATGATCAGTCCGATTACGAGATATGCCGGGAAAGCGGTCTCACACTTCCTGATTATTATTATTCCCCTGAACAGCAACACCATATAGGCAAGTATCAGAGGTATGGCACCGAATAGCAACCCATATTCCTCAATTATTATTGCGAATATGAAATCGGAGTTCGACTGCGGAAGCAAATTTCTCTGAGTGCTTTTCCCCGGCGCCTTCCCGAACAACCCTCCTGTGGAGATTGCTATTTTGGCCTGATTCGACTGATAATCCGCGTCTTCATCAGCTTTCCCCGAGAAATACGCCTCGATCCTGTTCTTCCATACTTCAACCCTGTTCTTTTCCGTGAACATGCTCAGCATCATCGCGAAAAGAATGACTCCCACAACTGCGATTCCGAGGTAAGTCAGCAGGAATTTAAAAGGCACCCGGCCTATAAACATTATTATCATGCTTATCCCGAATACCATCACTGCTGTCGACAGGTTTTCGGGCATTATTAGGGCACATACTATTGCAACAGGCAGCATCAGATACTTTGTCGTGGTCATGAAATTCTTCAGCTCATCCTGATATCTCGAAAGAGTTCGGGCCAGGTAAACGACAAGGGCTACCTTGGCGACGTCCGAAGTCTGAAGCCTGAAACCTGTTCCCGGTATCTCTATGGTTCTCACCGCCTCATTTACCCTTGCACCTATGGCAAAGGTCAGAATAAGCAGCCCTATTGAAAAAAGGAGCATTAAGCCTGCAAGTGAATAGTATATCCTGTATGGGAGATGTGTTACAATAATGATTATTATCAGACTCAGAAAAAGCATAAAGAGCTGGCTTCTAAGAAAATATGCCGTATTGCCGCCGTGTTTCAGGTATGCAACGCCTACAGATGAGCTGTAAACCCCGAGGAGTGAATAGATCATAAAGACGACAACCAAAGCCCAAATGACCCTGTCGCCTTTAAAGATATTTTTTATCCAGCCCTGCTGCATATTCAGGAATTTATTACAGATTTCTCACTGCCTGTTTGAACTGGCGTCCCCTGTCCTCGTAATTGATGAAAAGATCAAAGCTTGCGCATGCCGGCGACAAAAGTACGGTCTGTCCTTTTTTTGCCAGGTAATACGACGATCTTACTGCTTCCTCCATCGATGTAGTCTCAACTATTGTCGGTACTTTATCGCTGAATGCTTCAATAATCTTATGATTATCCTTTCCAAGGCATACAATTGCCTTCACCTTTTGCCTGACAACCTGGAACAGTTCCGAATAATCATTGCCCTTATCTATGCCGCCGGCAATCCAGACAACATCTGTTTCCATGCATTCAAGCGCATACCATGTCGAATTGACATTTGTTCCTTTTGAATCATTGATAAAGTTAATGCCACAAACAGTGATTACCGGTTCCAGTCGGTGTTCAACTCCCTGAAAATCAGCAAGGCTTTCCCTGATAACATCCTTACGGATGGCAAGTACTTTACCAGCGATTGCCGCTGCCATTGAATTGTAAAGGTTATGGCGACCTTTTAAAGCCAGATCATGAATGGTCATAAGGTTGGTTTTAGTATGGTAATCAATTATCAGGTTATTTTCTTCAATGAATGCAGCCATGCCTTCCTTCGATTCAGCCGAGAAAGGCAAGAGTGTCATCCCGTACTTTTTCTTTTTAAGTTCATTTCGGATGACAGGATCATCGGCCCAGTAAATGAGGAATTCGGACCCGGTCTGATTCCGTGTTATTCTGAATTTTGAATTGATGTAATTCTGGAACTCATATCCGTACCTGTCGAGATGATCGGGAGTGATATTCATAAGAACGGCAATATCGGCTTTGAAAGAATACATGTCATCAAGCTGGAAGCTGCTCAGCTCAATCACATAGTAATCATAACCTCCCTGAGCCACAGCCATGGCAAAGCTGTTGCCGACATTGCCCGTCATTGCAACTTTCTTTCCTGCCTTTTCGAGAATATGATAAATTAGGTTCGTGACAGTTGTTTTCCCGTTGCTGCCCGTGACACATATTTTTTTACCCCCGGCATAGCGCCCTGCAAATTCAATTTCGGAAATAACAGGAATTCCTTTCTCCCTTATTTTAACCAATATCGGAGCATCTTCCCTTACGCCCGGGCTTTTAATCACCTCGTCAGCCGACATTATCTCCTTTTCCGTATGGGTTCCCTCTTCCCGCCTGATATTCTCTGAATCGAGAATCTGACGGTATTTCTCCTTTATCTCTCCTTTGTCGGTCACGAAAACATCAAAGCCCATTTTACGTGCAAGTATTGCTGAACCTGTTCCGCTCTCTCCGGCCCCGAGTATTACAATCTTTTTCATTTCCTACCTGATCTTAAGTGTGACAATGCTTATTACAGCCAGTATAATCCCAACGATCCAGAACCTCGTTACAATCTTTGGTTCAGGATAGCCTTTCTTCTGATAATGATGGTGGAGCGGAGCCATCAGGAATATCCTCCTGCCCTCCCCATATTTCTTCCTGGTCCTTCTAAAATGAGATACCTGAATGACGACAGACAGGTTCTCTACAAGGAAGATTCCGCACAGGACTGGTATCAGAAGTTCTTTTCTTATTATTATCGCAAACACTGCTATTATCCCTCCAAGCGCCAGGCTGCCGGTATCACCCATGAATACCTGTGCCGGATAGGAATTATACCAGAGAAAACCTATAGTGGCACCGATAAATGCACTGGCATATATAACAAGCTCCTCGCAATGAGGTATATACATGATATTTAGATAATTGGCATAGATTGTATTACTCGAGACATAAGCCAGTATTCCCAGAGCCGTTCCGATGATTGCCGAAGTACCTGTGGCAAGGCCGTCGAGGCCATCGGTGAGATTTGCTCCGTTTGACACTGCAGTAAGTATGAAGATCACGATGACAACAAAGACGATCCATGTAAAGAAAGGCCTTATTTTTTCAGGGAGAAAAGAGACCAGCCATGCATAGTTGAATTCATTGTTTTTTACGAACGGGATAGTTGTCTTGAGGGATTTGCGCTCCATTGATATCTGGCCTTCACCGTAAAATGGTTTGGCCGGATCGATGAGTTCTATCCTTTCCCTTGCAGTTAGTTCGCCGACAGGGACTTTCTCCATGATAATAACATCATGGTTGAAATAGAGAGTCAATCCAACGATAAGACCAAGGATTATCTGTCCTATGAGTTTTGACCTTGCGGCGAGGCCTTCCTTGTTCTTACGGAACACCTTGATATAATCATCCACAAACCCTATAAAACCGAGCCATAAGGTGGTAAGCAGCATCAGGATTATGTAAATGTTGGCAAGCTTAGCGAACAGCAGGACCGGGATGACAATTGAAGCAAGGATTATTATCCCTCCCATTGAGGGTGTTCCCTTTTTCTGGTACTGTCCTTCAAGTCCAAGATCCCTGACAACCTCCCCGACCTGTCTGAACTGAAGGTACTGAATGATCTTCTTTCCGATAAGCAATGAGATTATAAGGGAAGTGATCACAGCCATTGCCGACCGGAAAGAAATATATGTAAATACCCCGGCGCCGGGGAAATTAAACTTATCCAGATATGTAAAAAGATAATAAAGCATAGCTTATTTATTATATCTCGACATCAGAGCCGCTTTCAGCTCCTCCCTGTCGTCAAAATGATGCCGTACACCTTTGATTTCCTGATATGGTTCATGGCCTTTCCCCGCAACAAGTATTACATCGCCCTCATTTGCCAGCATCACGGCTGTCCTTATTGCTTCGCGCCTGTTGGCTATTCTGAGCACTTTGCTTTTCAGGTCGGGAGTGAGACCTTCTTCCATATCATCAAGAATCTTCTCGGGATCTTCAGTTCTCGGATTATCGGAAGTCAGTATTACTTTTGAACTTCCCTCAGCACAGATCTTCGCCATCTTCGGCCTTTTTGTCCTGTCTCTGTCACCTCCGGCGCCAACGACAATAATAAGCTGTTGTCCTTCTCCCCTTATCCTGTTCAGTGTGCCGATAACATTGACAAGTGCATCGGGTGTATGTGCATAATCGACTATACCGCTTATCCTCCCCGGTGATTCAACTGCTTCAAGCCGTCCGGGGACAGGCTTCAGGTTGCTGAGGACCGTGAGGATTTCCTTTTTGTGGGCACCGAGCAAAACAGAGGCAGCATAAACGGCAAGAAGGTTCGATGCATTGAAATCACCCGTGAATCTTGTCCATACTTCCTCGCCCTGGATTCTGACAAGCATACCGCCAAAATCTTCCTCTATTACACTTCCCCTGAAGTCGGCATTGCCACGGATGGAAAATGAGAATTTACCGGCGCTGCAATTCTGTACCATCACCTTTCCGTTCCTGTCGTCGGCATTGAAAAGTGCAAAAGCATCAGATGAAAGAGAATCAAAGAAGCTTTTCTTGGCGTGAAGGTAATTGTCAAATGTCTTATGGTAGTCGAGGTGATCGTGGGTAAGGTTGGTAAATATGCCACCTGCAAATTTCAGTCCTGCAATACGTTTCTGATCAACGGCATGGGAACTCACTTCCATAAATGCATAGTCGCATCCGGCGTCGACCATTTCTGCAAGGGTCCGGTTAAGAGCCACAGGATCGGGAGTGGTGTGGGTAGCCGGAAGCTCCCTGTCGACGACATAGTTGCATACGGTGGAAAAAAGTCCGCACTTGTAGCCAAGTCCGGTGAACATCCTGTACAGAACTGTTGCAATTGTGGTTTTTCCGTTTGTGCCGGTCACTCCTGTCAGCCTGAGGGAAGAAGAAGGGTTTCCATAAAATTCTGATGCAACAATTCCCAGGGCACTCGCCGAATCGGAAGTGGTGATCCAGCAGACATCATCTGCGGGCTTTTCAGGCATTTTTTCGCAGATCACGGCACAGGCCCCTGACCTGACTGCATCATTTATAAAATCGTGCCCGTCAGTTTTTGTTCCCTTAACGGCAACAAAAAGAGTTTTGGGGATCACCCTGCGTGAATCAAATTCGACATTCCCGACTAATGCATCTTCCTGCCCCGATACCGAGGTGACAGCAATATTCCTCACCAGATCCTTTATCCTTCTCATACCTACATATTCATATCAAGTGAAACCACACTTCCTTCATAAACCCTTGCACCATGTTCAGGTGATTGCCTGAGCACGCGTCCCCTTCCATTGAATCTTACTTTCAAACCCGAGTTCTCAAGAAGGTAAATGGCGTCACGCAGGCTCATTCCGCGAACATCGGGAACCAGTCCTTTTTTGAGGTCCATACCTTCAAGCCTTATCGTGTCGCCGTTTTCCCGTGTCTTTACCCAGTCTTCCCTGGAGGTTTTCCTATATCGTACATCAAGGTCACCGAGGACTTCATTTATATCATCCCTGAATCCGTTGCCTGCTTCGGGAGCTGTTTCCTTTTTTTCTTCCTTGCCGGCAACCCTGTAATCCTTGTAAAATCTTGTGGCATAAACCTTATCTGCAATTTCCCTGAAAACCGATCCGGCGACGATGTTGCCGTAATAGACGCCGTTCGAAGGAGCATTGACGACTACTATACATGAGTAAATGGGATTATCGGCGGGGAAATAGCCCACGAAGGATGCCTGGTAAGAGATCCTGCTTCCCGTCCTGTAGCCGCGGTTGTCCTTTGCAATCTGAGCTGTCCCTGTTTTGCCTGCAATTTTGTATTCCGAATTATTAAGGTTTGTGGCGGTACCGTGTTCGACAACGCCTTCCATCATCTTTTTAGCCTTTCTGATAGTCGATCTGGATGCAATTGAATTTACTATTACATCCGTTCCAAATGTTTTGACCACCGATCCGTTCCGCATGACAGCCGTAACAAAACGAGGGCGCATCATCCTGCCATCGTTTGCGACGGCATTATAGAAGGTGAGTATCTGAAGGGGTGTCAACCTGACCTCATAGCCGTGCGACATCATAGGAAGCGATAATCCCGACCACAGTTTGTCGCCCGGATATCTTATGAAGGGCTGGCCCTCACCCTTTATCTGAAGGTCGAGTGGCTTGTTCAGCCGCATTGCATAAAGCCTGTTCACAAAATCCTTTGGATGACTTTTATAATGCTCGTTTATTATCATTGATGTCCCCACGTTTGAAGATTTCTCGAAAACCTGTTTTACGGTCAGTTTCCCGTAACCGCCTTCCTTCGTGTCGCGGATTATCTTATCATAAAATCTGACTGTTCCGTTTCCGGTATCGACTATATCACCTGTATCAACGACTCCATCTTCAATTGCTGCCATCAGCACCGGGAGCTTGAAGGTCGACCCGGGTTCGGTGCTTTCGGCAATGGCATAGTTGTAAGTTTCTTTATAGTTGCCGTCGCCCGATTGTTCAAGGTTTGCGATAGCGCGGATATCTCCGGTTTCAACTTCCATAAGCACTGCACATCCATGATGGGCATTATGTTTTCTGAGCTGATTTTCAAGAGCGCTGGTTGCCACATCCTGAAAATCGACATCAAGAGTTGTAACTATGTCATAACCGTCCTTTGATTCAACGCTTTCACTTTCGTTGACAACTATCCAGTCGCCACCGGTAAGCCTTTGTTTCACGACAACCCCGTTTTTGCCTGCCAGTTCTTTGTTGAATGATCCTTCAAGGCCGACACGGGTGCCCTGATCGTCCTCACTCAGATATCCGATGGTCCTGGCAGCGAGTTCGCCGTGAGGAAGCACCCTGACATTGTCGGGCTGTGCCACCATCCCGCCCCGATACTGGCCTTCCCTGAATATTGGAAGCCCGCGAAGGTTTTTCAGGGTTGCATAGTCGACCTTTTTCTTTATAAGAAAATAACGGTCACCTCTTTTCCTGGCTTCAGTGATAACAGATTTCCAGCCGGCAGGCGATCGAACCCCGAGGTACTTTGACAGGCCCTGGCAAAGACCGTTGATCCCCTTCGACCATGTGTCAGGCGACATACCTGTTGAGCGGGTATCCATATAAACAGAATAATATGGCACTGAACTTGCCAGAAGCCTCCCGTCGTGGGCAAGAATATCTCCCCTGTTGGCCGGCATCTCAGCGGTCTTATAAACATACTTCTCGCTCATGGCAGCCCATTTGCCCCTCTGAACATATTGAAGTATCAGTATCTGGACAAGCAGGGCGACAGCGACAATTACCAGAATAAAATAGACAACTGCGCTCCTCCATACTATCTCATCTCTTACTGCCATACCATCAACTATTTGTTCACAATAAGCCTGTAAGGCGGAGTTTTAAGCTCCTCGAGGCCGAGACCTTTCTCCCTCACCATCCTGTAAACTTCCGACTGCCTGCTGACCGACATCAGTTTAGCCGATGTTGAAAGCGACTCAGCCTTAAGATCACGCACTTCCCTGGAGAGCCTCGATGTCTCACGCGTTATCCGTTCAGCATGAAACCTGTTTCCTATATACAATGCTGCCAGAAATGTGCAGAAGAGGATATACCATAAGTTCTTCAGGACTATCCTGTCGGAGATCAGTGATCCGCTCAGCAGTTCCTTCATGAAGCTTCCTGTCTTTTTCCCTGTTCCGGTCTTTTCCTCTTTTGCGTTTTTGTCCTGCATCGCTTCAAATCTTTTCAGCTATCCTCAGCCTTGCACTTCTGGCTCTCTTGTTTTCCTCTATCTCTATCCCCTCAGGCACAATTCCCTTTTTGCTTATTATCCTGAATGGAGTAATAAGGTTCCCGTAAAAGTCCTTGTTCTCCTCCCCTTCAAAATTCCCGGTCCGCATAAAGTTCTTAACCACCCTGTCTTCGAGTGAATGATATGTAATGACCACCAGTCTTCCGTCTTTTTTAAGAAGTTCCCGTGCCTGTTCCAGCATTTCTTTCAGATAATCGATCTCGTGGTTTACGGCAATCCGCAAAGCTTGAAAGACCCGTGCATAGAATTTATGCTCCTGGTGAGGAGGGGCAAGTTTCCCTATTGCATTGATCATGTCGCTGACAGTGGTAACTGGTTTTACTGCTCTCGCGAGTGTTATTTCCTTTGCTATCTTTCTTGAATTGACAAGTTCTCCATAATCGTAAAAAATCTTTGCCAGCGCAGCTTCATCAAGAGTTTTTAGAAGAGCGGCGGCTGTTACTGTGCCTTTTTTGTTCATCCGCATGTCGAGCTGAACATCCTGACGGAATGTAAATCCCCTTTCGGGTTCATCAAACTGGTGAAATGAGACCCCGAGATCTGCAATCAGTCCGTCAATTTCAGTTATACCATTGAATTTCAGATTATTTTTAAGGAAACGGAAATTCTGATTAAGGAAAATAAGCCGTTTATCGTCGGGGACATTCTGAATGGCATCCTCATCCTGGTCAAAAGCTATGAGCCGGCCTTTCGTGAGCCGCTTCAAAATCTCCCTTGAATGTCCTCCGCCACCGAATGTCACGTCGACATAAATACCATCAGGCCGGATATTCAGCCCTTTGATACTTTCATCCAGTAAAGCAGGCACATGGTAAAACATTATTCCAAAGGCTCATTTATATTTCCACCCATCAGTTTTTCAGCCAGATTGGCAAAATCTTCAGCAGGCATGTCAATGGTTTCATAAACAGATGCCGGCCATATCTCAATTCTTCCATCCTGTCCTGCCAGAACAACATCCTTTTCAGCACCTATTGATTCGAGGAGCCTCCTTGGTATGAGCAGACGGTTGCTGCCATCAAGGGAAAGTTCGGCCGTCCCCTTGAAAAAATTCCTCAGGAACATATTGTGCTCCCTGTTATAAGGATTTAGTTTCTTCCTGATTTTTTCAAGGTGCCGGTTCCAGTCGTCGATGGCATAAAGCACGAGACAGTTCTCAAAGATATCCTTCCTGACCACGAAGTGATCCTGTGCAGAAGCAGGCATCTGCTTTTTGAATGCCATCGGAAGAATTATCCTTCCTTTGACATCCACCTTGCACTGGTAATCACCTATGAAAGTGGCCATACTACGACTTCCTGTATAAAAACGCTAAAGTATGAAAAATTTATCCACTTTCCCCCACTTTTCTCCACCTTTTTTTAGGAGCTGTTAATAACTTTTTCCGCTGACAGACATAGAATGAGATGATTAGAAGCTTTCAGGCTGATCAGTAAGTCTTTCATCACCTTTGTGACAGCCTTATGTGCCTTTGTGGTAAAGCCTTCTTATTACACACATAGGAAAAGAGGGTTACACAAAGGGCACAAAGACAATACAATGATTTTAAACACTTTATAATTAAGCGGTAAATCCGGATATACCTTATGCAATAATTACCAACATTCCTCTTGATACAGGCTCCTTACATTTTTAATATTTTTGTATATGTTTCCGGTTTAAAACTTTCGGCAATGGATAACTCCAGGGATAATGATAGAATATTGCAGATAGATGTAAGGCAGGTACTTACAGATAAAAATCCCGCTCTGGCAAAGGTCATTCCCGGATTTGTCATAAGGTATCTGAAAAGGATCGTTCACCAGGATGAGATTAATGATTTCCTGGAGCATTACGGCCACCTCAGGGATACTGAATTCATAAAGGCCGGTCTCAGGCACTTTGATATAACGTACAGCGTGACGGGAAGTGAGAACGTGCCTGCCGGGGGAAGGTATATTTTTGTTTCAAATCATCCCCTTGGAGGTCTTGACGGACTTGTATTCATAAACGAAATATCCAGGTATTTTGCCGACATTAAATTCCCTGTCAATGATATTCTTTTGAACCTGAAGAACCTTTCAGGCATTTTTCTGCCCGTAAACAAGCACGGGGCTCAGGGACGGGAAGCAGCAAGGATGCTTGAAGAAGCTTATGCATCAGATTGCCAGATACTTTACTACCCTGCCGGGCTGTGCTCCAGAAAGAAGAAAGGGGTCATAAGGGATCTTCAGTGGCATAAAAGCTTTATTACCAAAGCTGTGCAGCATAAGCGCGACATAGTGCCAGCGTATTTTTCCGGAAGAAATTCAAACTTCTTTTACAATCTTTCAAATCTCAGGAATTTCTTGGGGATAAAAGCAAATATTGAGATGCTTTATCTTGCCGATGAGCTTTTCAGGCAAAAAGGTAAAAAGATAGATCTTGTTTTCGGCAAAAAGATCCCCTGGCAGACATTCGACAATTCCAAAACTCCTTCGGAATGGGCTGAATGGGTGAAAGAAAGATCGTATGAGCTGAAATCATTGACAGCTTGAAAACAAGCAAACCAAAAAATGCATAACTTTCGCCGTTTTTTCTGAGCAAATACTTATTATAATTACGGACAGGATGAAACCAATACCAGAAGCACTACCACGCGAGCAGATAATCGAGGAGCTTTCGAGGATCAGGCTTGTCCGGCAGACCAACAACGGCAACAACCAAGTATATATTTTCGACAACAACAGTTCTCCCTTGCTTATGCGTGAAGTCGGCCGTATACGTGAAATTACATTCCGTCATGCCGGCGGAGGTACGGGCAAGGATATAGATATTGATGAATTTGACACGGACCCGGAAGATCCGCAGAAGCAGCTTATAGTCTGGGACCCGGAAAATAAGGAGATCATAGGGGGCTACCGGCTTTATTATCCACCCAAAGGATGCACGAAGTGTGATGTCACAAAGCTTGCATCCTCATCGTATTTCAAATTCTCAAACAAATTCCTGAAGAAGTATTTCCCGCACATGATGGAACTGGGACGGTCGTTTGTTCATCCCGATTACCAGTCGAGGGCCATGGGGCGCAAGAGTCTTTACGCCCTTGACAATCTGTGGGACGGGCTGGGAGCAATAATACTCGACAACCATCACCTGAAGTACCTCTTTGGCAAAGTTACAATGTATCCTCACTTCAACCGGAGAGCCAGAAACATGATCCTGTATTTCCTCCGAAGGCATTTCAACGATCCTGAAGATCTTGTAGTGCCTATCGATCCCGCATCTATCGACATAGACGAGGAAGAAATGAAGAAGATATTTACCGGATGGCGATACAAGGATAATTACAAGATTCTCTCGAGGGAAGTAAGAAACCTCAATGAGAACATTCCTCCGCTTATTAACGCCTATATGGGATTATCGCCCACAATGAGGACTTTCGGCACATTTATAAACCACAAATTCGGGAACGTTGAGGAGACGGGAATAATGATCACATTAAGGGATATTTACGTTGAAAAGATAAACAGGCATCTGGCGTCCTATAAAAAGGATTTCCTTATAACCTGGTTTTCGCACGAGAATCAGTAAGCCCTTGTGTTCCTTCCTTCCATATAATTAATGAATGACCGGTTTGCCACCTTGTTGCCGCCCGGAGTGGGGTAATTGCCGGTAAAATACCAGTCGCCCGTATGACCCGGGCAGGCCTCATGGAGGCCTTCTATAGACTGAAATACTATTTCTACTTCGGCTTTGATGTCTTCCGATTTTAGGAGAGCCGATATTTTGGCGGAGATCATTTCTGTACAGAACGGTTTGTAGACCTCCCGCACAAGGTTTCTTATCTCATTCACGGGTTTCTGGTTCTCGGCTTTTGCTTCTTCATAAAGCTTTGAAAGGAAGCCGGAGCCTCCCTTTTCCTTATGAAGTTCTATGGCCGCTTTGAAGGCAATCAGGTCACCAAGCTTTGCCATGTCGATGCCGTAGCAGTCGGGGTATCTGAGCTGAGGCGAGGATGAGACAATGACTATCTTCCGCGGTTCAAGCCTGTCGAGTATTCTTATTATGCTTTTCTTAAGCGTCGTCCCCCTGACAATTGAATCGTCAATGATCACAAGGTTATCTTTCCCCCTTTTTATAACTCCGTATGTTATGTCATAAACATGTCCGACAAGGTCGTCTCTGCTGGAGTCTTCAGTGATAAAAGTTCTGAGTTTGACATCCTTAACAGCAATTTTCTCCACTCTTGGCCGGCTGCTGATTATCTTCTGAAGCTCTTCCTTCGTAAGAGTAAGCCTCTTGTCAATTATCTCGTCCATTTTGGACTTGTTGATATGGTCCTCAACGCCCTTGATAAGCCCGTAGAAGGCACTTTCAGCTGTATTTGGGATATAAGAAAAGACAGTGTTTTCAATATCATATTTTACAGCTTTCAGGACAGGATGTGTAAGAAGCTCGCCCAGTTTTTTCCTTTCCCTGTAAATTTCCTCATCTGTTCCTCTTGAGAAGTAAATCCTTTCAAATGAGCATTTTCTTGGTTCGCCGGCATGGCGGATCATTTCAATGGCAGTTTCGCCCGACTGTTTGATTATTATTGCGCTTGCGGGCGGAAGTTCCATTACATTGTCTGTCCTTACGCTGAACACGGTCTGTATTACAGGACGTTCTGACGCGATCACCACGACCTCATCGTCGATATAATAAAATGCCGGACGAATCCCTGCCGGATCACGCATTACAAAAGCATCTCCGTGTCCGACCATCCCTGCCATCACATAACCGCCGTCCCAATTGCGGCTTGCCTTTCTGAGCACAATGCCCAGGTCGAGGTTCTTTTCAATAAGCGGTGTAATCTCTTTTTTAGTATATCCCTGTTCCTTGAAGATCCTGAAAACCCTTTCATTTTCCTCATCGAGCCTGTGTCCGACATTTTCAAGTATTGTAACAGTATCTGAGAAATCAACAGGCGTCTGGCCGAGTTCAACAAGGCTGTTGAACAGCTCGCTTACATTGGTAAGGTTAAAATTGCCGGCCATTACAAGGTTCCTTGATTTCCAGTTGTTTTCACGGCTCACCGGATGAACGTAGTCAATATTGTAATTTCCGTAGGTCCCGTATCGCAGATGACCGAGATAGAGCTCGCAGGCAAAGGGGACATTTGCCCTTATGTAAGAAGGATCGCTGAACTCTTCCATGTGCGAACGCCTTATCTTTTCAATATCCTCATAGATCAGTCCGAATATTTCCTTTATGGGATTGGCTTTGTTCGACCTCTGCCGGAAGATGTACCTGTTTCCGGGCTTCATATTAAGTTTTATCCCTGCCAGTCCGGCGCCGTCCTGCCCCCTGTTGTGCTGCTTTTCCATCATCAGGTACATTTTCTGGAGCCCCCAGTCCCATGTACCATATTTTTGAAAATAGTATTCGAGCGGCTTGCGCAGGCGTAACATGGCAATGCCGCATTCGTGTTTTATACTGTCGCTCATGACTATTTCTTATTCAGGTCGGGAAAGTTGATAATGTCGGGCACAAGGTATGCGTCGGGAAATACTTTCCGCACCATCAGAAGGTATTTTGTACCCTCCGCCCTTGTACGATAGTCGCCGGCTCTTATTTTATAATATCCGGGGCGTTCAAAGGATGCATATGAAACAATATCAGGGAATTTACTGATGAACTCCGCCCTAATCCTGCCCGATTCCTCTCTTGCATTCTTATCAGAGCTGCTGTAGATCTGTATCCTGTAGCCTTCCATACCACCGAGCCGCTCATTATAGAGAATATACCTGTAGATAAGAGAATCAATTCCCGGAGCCTGAATTATTGAAAGTGACCCTGATTTGCCGTTTCCGTCGTTGCGTTCCAGCAGCCTTGCTGTCAGGCTCATGTCCTGTGCCCGGCACAGGACAATTGAAAGAAGTAAAAAGAATGAAACCGAAATTTGTTTTCTCAGCATTTATCAGGCGTTAACCAAGTTCACTGGCAAGCTCATCAGTTATTTCAAGATTATGATAAACATTCTGTATATCATCATCATCTTCAAGGGCTTCAATAAAACGCATTACTTTTTTGGCCGACTCGAGATCCAGGGTTTTTGTGGTGTTCGGGACCCTTTTTAGCCCGGCGTTTTCTGGTTCTATGCCAAGTTCGTTAAGCTTCCTGTTGACACTGCCGAAATCCTCCTTGGCGCAGGTTATTGTCATTGTTTCATCATCCGAATCAAAGTCCTGTGCACCCGCATCAATAAGTTCGAGTTCAATATCCTCGGGAGACAGACCTTCGAGATTGATTGTAAAGATACCCTTCCGTTCGAACAGGGAACTAAGGGAGCCGTTTGTACCAAGTTTGCCGCCATGCTTGTTGAAGGCGGAACGGACCGATGCAACCGTCCTGTTATTGTTATCTGTAAGGGCCTCAACGAATATCGCAATTCCGTTTGGACCATATCCTTCAAATGATGTTTCAACATAATTGTCTGCCTCCGATCCTACTGCCTTTTTGATCGCCCGTTCAATGTTATCCTTTGGCATGTTCGCACCTTTGGCATTCTGAATTGCAAGCCTCAGCCTTGAGTTGGTATCAGGATCACCTCCGCCTTCCTTGGCTGCAATTATGATCTCCTTTATGATCTTTGTAAAGATCTTTCCCCTTTTGGCGTCATTTGCACCTTTTTTTCTTTTGATTGTTGACCATTTATTGTGACCTGACATACAGTTTACAATTTAAATTTCAGATGCAAAATTAAATATTTCTTTAATACATAACGCATAGTTAATACTTTTGTAACGGGAAAGACAGATGACAGCAGACCGTAGACCGGGGACCAAAGAAAGGCTTGCTGCTGAGAGCTGAAAGCTGACTGCTGAAGCCGGATAAACGAATAAATCGAAAATGAAAAAGAAAGTATACATAGAAACATACGGCTGTCAGATGAATGTAGCCGACAGCGAGGTGGTTGCTTCAATACTGGCCGGACACGGTTATGAACACACAGGCGACATCAGGGAAGCGGGACTTATACTTATCAATACATGCTCTATAAGGGATAATGCCGAGCAGAGGATATGGGGCCGGCTTAAGGCCATCGGACATATTAAAAGAAAGAACAATGCAATGATAGGCCTGCTTGGATGCATGGCAGAACGTCTCAGGGAACAAATTCTTGAAAAGGAACACCTTGTCGATCTGATAGCAGGCCCTGATTCATACAGGGATCTCCCCGCTCTTATCTCCGAGGCTGAATCGGGCCATAAGGCTGTTAATGTCCTGCTTTCAAGAGAAGAAACTTACGCCGACATAAATCCGGTAAGAATGGACAGGAACGGGGTCACCTCATTTGTATCGATAATGCGTGGATGCAACAACATGTGTGCCTACTGCGTGGTCCCATACGTCAGAGGAGCGGAAAGAAGCAGGGATCCGATGTCGGTAGTGAATGAAGTCAGGGAACTTGTCAGCAAGGGATACAGGGAAGTAACACTCCTGGGCCAGAATGTTGATTCTTACAACTGGAAAAATGATGACGGTCAGGTCTGTTTCCCTGCTCTTCTTGAGATGACCGCCCTTATCGATCCTTCTCTTAGGGTTAGGTTCTCAACATCTCATCCGAAAGACATCTCGGATGAGCTTCTAAAAACCATTGCAAGGCATCCAAACATCTGCAGGCATATTCACCTGCCGGCCCAGAGCGGAAGCAGCAGGATCCTCAAACTTATGAACCGTGAATATACGAGGGAGTGGTATATGGACCGCATCAGCGCTATTCGCTCAATAATACCCGACTGTGCCATCTCCACGGATATTATTGCAGGCTTCTGCACGGAGACCGAACAAGACCACAACGATACGCTGTCGCTTATGGAATGGGTAGGCTATGATTTTGCATATATGTTCAAATACAGTGAACGTCCAGGGACCAAAGCAGCAAGAAAATATCCCGATGATGTTCCCGCGGAAATAAAAACCAGAAGGCTCAATGAGATAATTTCCCTTCAGAACAAGCTCTCGGCAAGGTCAAAGAAAATGGATGTTGGCAGGGTTTTTGAAGTACTTACCGAAGATTTTTCCAAAAGGTCGCGGGACTTTCTTTCGGGAAGGACCTCCCAGAACAAGGTGGTTGTTTTTCCGGCAGAAGGGCGCAGCAAAGGAGAATATGTGAACGTTCGCGTTGAAAGATGCACGTCGGCAACACTTATCGGCAAAGCGGTCTGAGACATGAGCCTCAGGTGCAAATCAGAGCCGGGATACCAGTGATCTGTTTAAAAGGGATCATCAAGAATATCAAAAAAATGAAAACAAAATTGATCTGTTGTCTGTTCCTCCTCCTTTCTTTACAGTTAAACATTTCCTATGCACAGAAATCAGGAAAGAAGATCACGGTTTCAGGATATGTAATGGATGGAACTTATGCCCCAATAGCAAATGCCATCATAATTGTCGATGGCGAAAAGACAGCTTATCTTACTGATGACAAGGGCTTTTACAAGGCCAGGATAAGCCAGGGAAGCATTTCAATCGGAGTACTTGCGCCGGCAAGCGGCAAAATGGAGGAACCAATCAACGGAAGGGAGAGGATCGATTTCAGATATGAGGGTTCGGTGCCGACACAGGTTGCCGGGAAGGCTGACCCCGGGGATGAAGCAGTCGACATGGGGCTCAAAACTGCAAAAAAGAAAACTCTTACATCACCGGTTGATGTCATTGACGGTACAAAATCCAAATACGCTTCCTACAACAACATTTACGATATGATAAAAAATGAAGTTCCGGGAGTCATGGTTTCAGGCAGCAGCATCAGGATAAGAACCGCCACATCGATCAATGCAAGCAACGAACCATTGTTTGTAGTTGACGGAGTGCCCGTAACCACTATCGATAACATTGCCCCGCAGATGGTAAAATCGATCCAGGTCCTTAAAGGATCATCGGCAGCCATATACGGTATGAGAGGTTCAAACGGCGTAATAGTAATCAACCTTCTGAAAGGAAGCGACAAATAAGCAATCATTTAACATTTATTAATTGTATTTTCAGACAACTACTTATAACTTGCAATAAAAATAAAAAACATGAAAACACGCGTTGCTTTAGTTTTCGCTGTTATACTTATTATTATACCTTATTATAATTCGTACGGACAGAAGACAAACAAGAGAGTTACAATCTCAGGCTATGTTGTCGATGGTACACAGTCGTCTGTTGCCAACGCTATTGTCACTGTCGACGGGCAAAAGACAGATGTCCTGACAAACGACAAGGGATATTATAAAATAAAGGTAAAACAGGGAAGCTCGAAGATCGGGATACTTACACTGACAAACGGAGCTCTTGAAGAAGAGATAAACGGCAGGACGAGAATAAATTTTCAGTTTGAAGGATCTGTGCCTGACCAGGTTGTTGAAAAGGCCGGCACTGATGACGATGTTGTTGACATCGGCTACGGCAAGGTTAAAAGAAAGGATGTGACAAGCAACGTCAACAAGATAGACGGGAACAATCCCAAGTATGCTTCCTACAGGAACATCTACGACATGATCAGGGGAGAAGTCCCGGGCGTTCAGGTCGTCGGGAACAGCATCAAGATCCAGGGAGCCTCATCACTTACGCTAAGCACGGAGCCTCTTTATGTTGTGGACGGAGTTACCGTCAACTCCATCGATAACATCCTGCCCTACCAGGTGAAGTCAATCCAGGTCCTTAAAGGATCGTCAGCATCAATTTACGGATCGCGCGGAGCAAACGGAGTGATAGTCATCAATCTCGTTAACTCGGGTGACAGGTAGGATAAAGATCACTGTTTTTTAGTTCTGACTTCAATACTCAGTTCATCGAGCTGTTTACGTGATATCTCTGCAGGGGTATCAAGCATTACATCCCGGCCCGAATTATTCTTGGGGAAGGCGATAAAATCGCGTATCGAATCCTGTCCCCCGAACATGGCACACCATCTGTCGAAACCAAAGGCAATTCCTCCATGGGGCGGGGCTCCGTATTTAAAGGCGTTAAGAAGAAACCCGAACTGATATTCTGCTTCCTCCGGGGTAAATCCCAGCACCCTGAACATAAGCTTTTGCACCTCAGCATCGTGTATCCTTATTGAGCCTCCTCCTATTTCAACACCGTTTATCACCAGGTCGTAAGCATTTGCCCTTACTTTTCCGGGATCAGTGTGCATAAGCGGGATATCTTCCGGCATGGGGGAGGTGAATGGGTGGTGCATTGCAAAATATCTTTTCTCTTCCTCATCCCATTCAAGGAGAGGGAAATCGATAACCCAAAGCGGAACATATTTGTCTCTTGGCCTCAGGTTGAGCCTGTTTCCCATTTCCAGCCTCAGTTCCGACAATGCTGAAAGAGTCTTTTTGCGATCACCTGCAAGAATAAGGAGCAGATCGCCAGGGTTTGCGCCTGTTGCGCCGATCCATTTTTTTAGCTCATCCTGTGAATAGAACTTTTCGGCAGAGGATTTAAGTGTTCCGTCGGTGCCGTATTTTAGATAGACAAGACCTTTGGCTCCGATCTGGGGCCTGCGGACGAATTCTGTAAGTTCGTCGGTCTGTTTCCTTGAATATTCGGAACATCCGGGTGCGCAGATTGCCCCAATATATTCTGAACCTTCAAAAACTGAAAAGCCATGTCCTTTAACAAGGCTGGTGATATCCCTGATCTTCATCCCGAAACGAAGGTCAGGCTTGTCGTTCCCGTAATTCTCCATTGCCTCCCTGAAAGGCATCCTGATGAAAGGTTCACTGAATTCGATCCCTTTTATCTGCCTGAAAAGGTACTTTGCAAGGCCCTCAAAGGTGTTCAGGACATCATCCCTCTCAACAAATGACATCTCGCAGTCGATCTGTGTGAATTCAGGCTGGCGGTCAGCCCTGAGGTCTTCATCCCTGAAACATTTTACTATTTGAAAATACTTGTCAAAGCCGGAAACCATAAGAAGCTGCTTCAGGGTCTGAGGCGATTGCGGAAGGGCATAAAAAGTACCCGGCTGCATTCTTGACGGAACGACAAAGTCGCGGGCGCCTTCTGGTGTGGATTTAATAAGGACAGGGGTTTCCACCTCCACGAAGTCGATGGAATCCATGTATTTCCTTACTTCCTGTGCAACCTTGTGCCTGAGTATAAGGTTGTTTCTGACTACGGGCCTTCTCAGATCAAGATAACGGTATTTCATTCTCAGCTCTTCACCCCCGTCAGTGTCCTCTTCGATTGTAAAAGGAGGTATCTCGCTTTTATTCAAAATATTGAGTTCCTCAACATCTATTTCGATATCGCCTGTGGGCAATTTGGGATTCTTGTTGCTGCGTTCCCTCACTGTCCCTTTCGCCTGAACCACGAATTCACGGCCAAGCTTTCTTGCCTTATCACACAGATCACTGTCCGTATCCATATTGAATACAAGCTGTGTTATCCCATACCTGTCGCGGAGATCAACAAATGTCATTCCTCCAAGATCCCTCGATTTTTGTACCCATCCGCACAAAATAACTTTTCTGCCTTCATCCTTAAGTGTCAGTTCTCCGCAAGTATTTGTCCTGTACATCGTTTAATTTTTGATTTCAGCAAAAGTAAAAAAAGGGTTTAATCCTACCACTAACAAGAGTTTGGTTTTTATTCATTTATTCTTTTTAATTTTAGAAATTATTAGATGAGGGATGACAACAGACCGGGATGAGCATTTCATGAAGGCGGCTCTTGAGGAAGCAGGTAAAGCCAAAGAAAAACAGGAAGTTCCTGTTGGCGCTGTAATAGTGTGCAACGATACAATAATTGCCCGTGCGCACAACCTCACCGAAACTCTGAACGACCCTACTGCACATGCCGAGATGCAGGCCATTACTGCTGCCGCTTCATGGCTCGGCGGGAAATATCTGCACGGTTGTACTGTGTACGTTACTGTGGAACCTTGTGCAATGTGTGCCGGGGCAATCGGCTGGAGCCAGGCTCCGGCACTTGTTTATGGCGCTGCCGATCCCAAAAAGGGATTTACACTGGTTAAGGGACCCCTGCTTCACCCTAAAACCACTGTCAGATCAGGCATCCTGGAACGGGAGTGCGGGGAGATTTTGAAAGGTTTTTTTAAGTCGAAAAGAGAATAAAGACACAGCAGTTAAGTTATTTTTACGCCTATGATATGATACTGAATAACTCAAAATCCATTATCAATCTGAAAATCGCACGAAGGGCAGCAATAATAATATTTCTGACCTATCTTGTGCTCGTTTATGCTGCCGGAATAATCAGGTTCCCCGTTATTGGTGTCGAAAAAACCGCGTTGACAATCCTGGTTTCAGCGATATTCCTTCTGATAATTATTATTCCACAGATACTTAATTATCACTACATCTATTTTTCTGACGAAGGAGATTCAATAATTTTCCGTTACTATTCGGCAGGGCTTTTCACCGGAAACAAAAATTCAGTCGAGATAAACAAAAGGAGTTTTTCGGGATTTACAATAGATAAAAAATTCTTCGGACTTGTCGAAAGCATAACATTGTACCAGAGGCTAAGGGAAGGGATCGCCAAATATCCGCCGATTTATCTTAATGGCCTGAAACGGGCCGACAAAGCCAGAATTATAAAATCGCTTAATTCATCGGCTCCCATTATTAAAGGCTAATATCAGATTAACATGAGTTAAATCATTTTTAATGAATAAAATAGAGCTGAATTTTGTTGAAACTTTAAAAAGTGCTTTAAAATTATAACGAGTATCAGATAAAATGATTAGGAAAATGGGATTCAAGTATCTCTTACCCCCTTCCCGACCTTCTCCCGCGGGGATGGCGTGCCGCTTTTCCCCCCTGGGTGGAAACGGGGAAGAGGTGAAATAACAAAAGAAGAAAATGCATTAAAATTTATTTCATATAATCTTCATTTTTATTAACGATTGCTGAAGTTCAAAAAAATTATAACCAAAATTCCCAATACTATGAACGTAGACAAAATTATGAACAACCTCGAAAAGAAACATCCCGGAGAGGTTGAGTATTTACAGGCAGTAAGAGAAGTTCTGGAGTCAATTGAAGAGGTTTACAACGAAAATCCCCAGTTTGAATCTGCCAATATTATTGAACGCATTGTGGAACCCGACCGTGTTATTGCTTTTAAGGTGCCATGGGTTGATGATGAAGGCAATGTAAGGGTCAACCTTGGATACCGCGTTCAGTTCAACAACGCCATCGGTCCTTATAAGGGCGGGCTTCGCTTCCACCCGAGCGTTAACCTGTCGATCCTGAAATTCCTCGGATTTGAACAGATCTTTAAAAACGCCCTTACCACCCTCCCGATGGGCGGAGGGAAAGGCGGATCGGATTTCGATCCAAAAGGAAAGTCAAACAATGAGGTTATGCGTTTCTGCCAGTCATTCATGCTTGAACTGTGGAAATACATAGGACCGGAAACCGATGTCCCTGCCGGAGATATAGGTGTGGGAGGAAGAGAGATAGGTTACCTTTATGGAATGTACAAAAGGCTCAAAGGCGATCATACCGGCGTACTTACAGGCAAGGGAAGCAACTGGGGCGGCTCGCTCATCAGACCTGAAGCAACAGGTTTTGGTGGAATATATTTTGCCCAGGAAATGCTCAAAACAAGGAATGAAACCCTGGCCGGAAAGACAATTTCGATTTCAGGGTTCGGGAACGTTGCATGGGGCGCCGCTCTGAAAGCGACCGAACTTGGCGCAAAAGTCGTTACTATATCGGGCCCCGACGGTTATGTATATGACCCCGACGGAATATCAGGCAAGAAGATCGACTATATGCTCGAGCTCAGGGCATCAAACCAGGATATCGTCAAGCCATATTCATATGTTTTTGAAGGAGTTGAATTTCATGAAGGCAAACGTCCGTGGGAAGTGAAGGTTGATATTGCACTCCCATGCGCTACCCAGAACGAGCTGAACGGTGATGATGCAAGAACACTTATAGCAAATGGTGTTAAAATGGTCGCCGAAATATCAAATATGGGTTGCACTCCCGAGGCAGTTGAAGAGTTCCAGAAAAATAATGTCCTGTTTGCACCCGGGAAGGCAGTAAATGCAGGTGGTGTGGCAACATCGGGGCTTGAAATGACACAGAATTCAATGAAGATGAGATGGAACAGCACCGAGGTTGATCATCGTCTGCATGAAATAATGATAAACATTCACGGGCAATGCGTAAAGCACGGCCAGCGCCCCGACGGATCTGTTGATTATGTAAAAGGTGCAAATATTGCAGGCTTCCTAAAAGTGGCAAATTCTATGCTCGACATGGGAGTAATTTAAATTACTCGCTCACACATATTACCCGGGCTGCATCAAAGGCCCTTTGAGTAAGCTTTATGCTATCCTTTGAGATCCTTTGTGGTTAATCTTAAATCACTGAAACACAAAGTTTCACAAAGGCAGACACAAGGGGGGAAAAAGTTGTTAAAACTCTTTTGATGCAGCCTGTTTTTTGTATATTTACATGTCTCAACTTCTCGTGCCATGTCAGATGTATCCCTCATGCACCAGATTGCGCTGAGCCTCATTCCGCGCATCGGTGATATCAACGCCCGCAAGCTTGTTTCATATTTCGGAAGCGTTGAGGCCATCTTCAGCGAACCTTACCGCAACCTTGTTAAAATTCCCGGAATTGGCCCGGGCCTCGCTGCAGCAATTAGCCAGCGATCATATCTTGCTGATGCCGAGAAAGAAGCAGAATATGTTATAAAACATAACATTAAGACTTTCTTCTACCTCAACAATGATTATCCTTTCAGATTGAGGCAATGCGACGATTCACCTGTGCTTTTCTATTTCAGGGGTAATTGTGATCTGAACAGCAACAAGATGATAAGCGTTGTAGGAACACGAAACGCAACTTCGAGAGGAAAAGACATCTGCGAAAAAATAATCTGTGATCTTGCCGCCGGGCATCCCGATCTTGTAATAATAAGCGGGCTGGCTTACGGGATTGATATCACAGCACATAAGACAGCTCTTACAAACGGGCTTAAGACGATCGGGGTACTGGGGCATGGATTCAAGACAATCTATCCTTCGGTTCACAGGGCCACAGCTGAATCGATATTGAAAAACGGAGGTTTGCTTACAGATTTCATGTCAGATGCACTTCCTGAAAGAAACAATTTTCTTAAAAGGAACAGGATAATTGCCGGGATTGCAGATGCAACGCTGGTGGTCGAATCGGGCATCAAGGGAGGAGCACTGATCACTGCCGATATGGCCAATTCGTACAACAGGGATGTCTTTGCGGTTCCCGGACGCCCTGAAGATCAGTGGTCGCAGGGATGCAATAACCTGATCAAGACGAACAAAGCGGCTCTGGTTGAATCGGCAGACGATATAGAGTATTTTCTCGACTGGAAACCTGAAAAATCCAAACCTGCTGTTCAGAAAACATTATTCTCGGAGCTTTCCGAGGCCGAGCAGAAGATATATGAACTGGTAGTAAGGGAAGAAGAACTCAATATTGACAGCATCTGCAGGGAACTTGAGATACCAGTGGCGAAACTTTCCGCTCTCCTTCTGCAAATGGAATTCAAGGGACTGCTGAAGTGCTGCCCTGGAAATGTTTACAGAAGCGCCTGAATTCAGCCGGATTTCGGATTTCGGATTTGTTATTTCGGAATTATCTTAATTCGGATCGCGGACGGCGGTATCCTGTTTTAAATCAGAAATCAGAAATCAGAAATCAGAATTCCAAATTCCGAAACCAATAAAATTCCGAAATCCGGAATACATTTATTTCCATGTTTTTCTATTTTTGATCCTGACTTATTTTTCAGTTTAAATCTTAATCTTAACCATACAATTATGGATCCAAGAGTGCAGCAGTTCATGTCGATGATAAAGGCAAAGAATCCTGGTGAAAACGAGTTTCACCAGGCCGTGCAGGAGGTTGCCGAATCGTTAATCCCCTTTATTGAAGAGAATCCGAAGTATAAATATGCAAAGATCCTTGAGAGGATAGCTGAACCTGAAAGGACAATAATATTCAGGGTACCCTGGCTTGACGACAAGGGAGAGATACAGATAAACAGAGGTTTCCGCATTGAGATGAACAGTGCCATCGGGCCATACAAGGGAGGACTGAGGTTCCATCCCACCGTGAATCTTGGGATCCTGAAATTCCTTGCATTTGAGCAGGTTTTCAAAAACAGTCTGACCACTCTGCCCATGGGCGGTGGCAAAGGCGGATCGGATTTTGATCCCAAGGGAAAATCTGATAATGAGGTAATGCGGTTCTGCCAGAGCTTTATGACAGAGCTTTTCAGACACATCGGACCGGAAACGGATGTCCCTGCCGGCGACATCGGAGTTGGCGGAAGGGAGATCGGATACCTGTTCGGCCAGTACAAAAGGCTTAAAAATGAATTTTCAGGTGTTCTCACAGGTAAGGGGATTGAATGGGGAGGATCACTGATAAGGCCCGAGGCAACAGGATATGGCGCAACATATTTCGCCCAGGAGATGTTAGCCACACGTGGTGATACTTTGCAGGGAAAAACTGTTTGCATCTCAGGTTCAGGCAATGTGGCACAGTTCGCTGCGGAAAAAGTCACCGAACTCGGAGGAAAGGTTGTAACATTGTCCGATTCTAACGGATTCATCTATGATCCGAAAGGGATCGATGCAGACAAGCTCAGATATGTGATGGAACTAAAAAATATAAAACGCGGCAGGATCAAGGAGTATGCTGAAAAATATGGTGTTGAGTACTACGAGGACAAGCGTCCATGGAACATAAAGTGCGATATTGCGATGCCCAATGCCACCCAAAATGAGATAAATGAAGAAGACGCAAAACTGCTTGTTAAAAACGGATGTATGTGCGTTGCCGAAGGAGCAAATATGCCGTCTACCCCTGAGGCTATTGAGGTGTTCCTTAAGGCGAAGATACTCTATGGACCGGGAAAGGCCGCCAATGCAGGCGGGGTTGCAACATCGGGGCTCGAGATGACACAAAACTCCATGAGACTGCCATGGTCGCGTGAAGAGGTTGACGCCAGGCTTCATTCCATAATGAAAAACATTCATGCCACCTGCGTTACCTACGGAAAAAAGGAAGACGGCTATATTAATTATGTTGACGGTGCGAATATCGGCGGTTTTGTCAAGGTGGCAAATGCAATGATCGCCCAGGGTGTTGTATGACAGAGCTTATCGATACACATACCCACATCTATCTTCCCGAGTTCGACAGCGACAGGGATGAAATTATAGCGAGGGCAGTCGGCAGCGGCGTCAAAATCCTGCTGATGCCAAATATCGATAAGGATTCTGTAAAACCAATGCTTGCGGTGGAAAAAAGATATCCCGGCATCTGCATGGCTATGCCCGGACTTCATCCGACCTCCGTAAAAAATGATTTTGAAAGCCAGCTTGAAGAAATTTTTAGTATTTCGCCGAATTATGATTTTAAAGCTATTGGGGAGATTGGCATTGACCTTTACTGGGACAAGACTTTTATAGAGCAGCAGATAATTGCATTCAGAAAGCAGGTTGAATATGCCCTTGAAAAAGACCTCCCTGTTGTCATTCATGCACGCGAATCGTTCCGGGTGATTTTTGAAGCGCTGGAGGATTTCAAAGGGGCACGGTTAAAAGGCGTGTTCCATGCATTCACAGGAACAATGTCAGATGCCGAAAAAGCCGTTTCAATGGGATTCATGCTGGGGATCGGAGGTATTGTAACATTTAAAAACTCGGGGCTCGACAAAATCGTGAGCGGAATTGGCATTGACAACATAATATTGGAGACCGACTCGCCCTATTTAGCTCCGGTACCATACAGGGGAAAAAGAAATGAAAGTTCATATATTTGTCTCATAAACAAAAAAGTTGCTGAGATTTCAGGATTGACACCTGAAGAGACAGCTTCAATTACCTTTAGAAATTCCGTTCGACTTTTTGGCCTGTGAATCAAATGAAAGACAGAAAAGACACTTCGATACTGTTAATTTATACAGGAGGAACGATAGGAATGATACATGATCCGCAGACAGGGTCGCTGATTCCAATTGATTTCAACCATATAACATACCACGTACCGGAACTCGACAAGTTCGGATTTAATCTCGAGTCGGTGTCTTTTAACCCCGTCAAGGATTCATCAAACATCGATCCTGAGGTATGGATAAAGATGGCCGAAACAATAGAGGAGAACTATGAAAAGTATGACGGCTTTGTTGTTTTGCATGGCACCGACACAATGGCATATTCAGCCTCAGCATTGAGTTTCATGCTTGAGAACCTGTCAAAGCCTGTAATATTCACAGGGTCGCAGCTGCCTATCGGTCTGTTGCGGACCGATGGAAGGGAAAACCTCCTTACTGCGATAGAGATTGCTTCGGCAAAGGAGAACGGACTGCCGCTGGTGCCTGAAGTATGTATATTTTTCGACAATGAGCTTACAAGAGGCAACCGTACCACCAAGTTCAGCGCCGAACATTTTGATGCATTCAATTCCCCGAATTATCCGCCACTTGCAGAAGTGGGGCTTCATTTGAAATATAACTATACCCTTATCAGGTATCCTGATCCGAGAAAACATCTGATTGTTCACAAAAATTTTGACTCAAATGTTGCGATACTTAAGTTGTTCCCGGGGATAAGCCTCAACCTGGTACAGGCAATTTTAAACACGAAGGATCTTAAAGCGATAATCATTGAGACATTTGGTTCAGGGAACGCCCCTACGTACAGGTGGTTCATCGACGAACTGAAATCGTTCATCGACAGGGGAGGCATTATTTTCAATGTAACCCAGTGCCATGGCGGGAGCGTTGAGATGGGCTTGTATGAGACAAGCAGGGAATTGCTTGCCGTAGGAGTGATAAGCGGAAAGGACATAACATCGGAAGCCTCGGTTACAAAACTTATGCATCTTCTGGGGTCGTGCGGGTCGAAGGAGGAGGTGGAGAAATATCTGGGGAAGTCGATTGCGGGGGAGATTAGTTAGGCAGCGTGCGGCATGCAGGCAGGGCACAGGGCAAAGGGCGCAGGGCAAAGGGCGAAAAGATGTGAGATGTGAGATGTGGGACGTGAGAGGTGAGAGGTGAGTAGCAGAACCGGCAACCAGCAACTTGCAACCTGCAACTGCATTTAGCGCCAAATTCATTATCAATCACAAAAACCATATTCCGGGATTTATTATTTGCGTCATTTTTTTTCGTATTTTCGCCGCGATTCTGAAGGAATAAGTCACTATTGGAGAGATGCAGGAGTGGCTTAACTGGCACGCCTGGAAAGCGTGTGTACCTCAAAAGGGTACCGGGGGTTCGAATCCCCCTCTCTCCGCAAAGTAAAATTATTCCCTTCCGCATGAGCGGAGGGGATTTTTGTTTTCTGGACTTTTCAAACCATGTTTGAGAATGATCAGAAAATAAAAAGACCATACGGGCGGAACGAGTAAGGGAATAATCTGACTTTGCAGGATTCTCCCAAAAGCGATCGCCCGGGGGCGGTCACATGCACTCACCCTCCAGGCCTCACCCCCTGACCCCCTCTCCCAAGGGTGTCGGTGGACGTCGCGACTGAGATCTTTTACTAATGAGGCTCGCCTTAATGGGCACTGGCCAATACCAAAGCCCGGCAGACTCTGTAACGCAGGGGGGAAGAAAAAACTGCCCCTCAGTTACGAGGGGCAGCCGGCTTTCCTACTCTGGAATATATTCTGATTGGAGTCAGAAAGTTTCTTTGGTTCTTAACTGATTCAAG
This sequence comes from Bacteroidales bacterium, assembly GCA_035390825.1. GTDB lineage: Bacteria > Bacteroidota > Bacteroidia > Bacteroidales > VadinHA17 > LD21. The sequence goes on from DAOOUQ010000001.1 coordinate 112,035, forward strand.
CCTTTCAAATTTACCTGAGCCGGGAGACACCCAGCCTCACAATAAATTTGAAATCCCGGGCATAAAATATCTGTCGAAGAAAAATCCTCTGGTACCTGATTAACAACTGACAATAATAAGAAATTCCATGGTTCATTATTAATGACTTCCCAGACTTTTGATGAAATGATTCTTAATATTTATGAATGGCTGATACAGAGGACGAATGGCGTAAGAGAAAGAGAGAAGTCAAGGTAAGATGAGAACCTTTTGTTATGAAGAGAATTGAAATGAGATATAATTCCCTTAAGCCATCGGGCCATCCTGGTAGGATGACTTCATCCATTCAAGATTTTCGTGTCGGAAAAAAGGAGCAAGCCTCATCGCAAACTTTTGCATCTCGGCCTTATGCATCGGGCGGAAACTACGAAGAATCTTAAGATTAGAGTCAACAACCTTTTTACTGTCCATTCCGACGACAATTCCGTTCGGCCCTTCAAGCGACAGGGCATATCTGACAAGATCCTCCGGATTTATTCCCTGTATAGTCTCTTTTGGCCTGACTGTCTTCATCAGCATGATTCCCATGCCTTTTGCCCTTGCGGCTGGAATAAGAGTACCCTGCCTGTCATGAGCCGTCGTGTAATGATTCATCGCGAAAAGCATGCTGTCGAACTGTCCCGTATCAACCATCGCCTTAAGAGCCTTGGCATTGCCATGCCCTGAAAATCCAATGAACCTTGTTATTCCCTCTTCCTTATATTTTGAAATAACATCAAGAACTCCTCCCTTCCTGCAAATGTCTGCAGCGTCTTCCTCTGTTTCAACGGCATGGATCTTCAGCATATCGACATAATCGGTCTGCAGACGCTTAAGACTTTCTTCTGTTTCTGCCTTCGCCTTATCGGGTTCACGTGAGGCAATCTTTGTAGACAGGAATATCTCCTTTCTCCTCCATTTTATTATATGCCCAAGGCGCTCTTCACTGATTGCCCCTGTTTCAGTGTTTTCATAACTGTGGGCAGTATCCCAGTAATATAATCCGTTATCAAGTGCATAATTGCACATCTCAAGTGCCTCATCAAGTGACCTGATATTCAGGAACCTGCTCCCCAGCCCGACTGCTATACGCGGTATCACTACACCTGTGTTGCCAAGGACAGACGTGGGGAGTCCTTTCGGATCATAAGGGTTCGTTCCTTCTTCCGGGAGACTTTTTTCCCGGTGGCTTCCAAAATCAATATGGCTTCCTGCGACAATAACACCTGCACCCAGAGCACTCTTCAGGAATTTTCTGCGTGATACCGGCTCCTTCATGATATGAATGTTTGAAACAGGCTGACGTACCTGATGTTAAAATTACAACTAATCTCAGTATAAAAACAGTTCTTTAGTGGCATTTTTCAATACAGGCAGACTTGCGCCGGTTTTGTTTTTTTCTTAATTTGGTATTGTCTCGTTGCCAGGTTTTCATGTTAAAAAATGTATTTAAGGGTGATTCCTGTCACCATTTATTATTGCTGATATGCAGGCTGTTGCTGGGTGCCTGTTGCTGGATGCCTGGCACTGGCTGCTGGTTGCTGGGTGGCCTGTGCTCATATGGGCAAACATGTTTGATTACTTCAAACCATACAAATGTCGCATGTTACGGGGGATCGACGGGAACAATTAATATAACTGTAACAGGCGGTACGGAACCTTACACATTTGCATGGACCGGACCGGGCTCATTTGCCGGCACAAGCCAGAACCTTGCAGGTCTTTCAGCCGGAACTTACATTGTGACGGTTACAGGGAACGGGGGATCATGCACGGGTACAGCTACAATCGTCATTGATCAGCCTGTACAACCGCTGACAATAATAAATCAGCCTTTAGACCAGACAGATTGTTATGGGAATACTGTCGAATTCAATGTTGCGGCCTGCAACTCATCAGGTAATGTGGGCTACCAATGGCAATCGAGGCCGCCGGGAGGCAATTTTTCAGATATAATTGGTGAAACATCGTCAGGTCTGACCGTTCACGACATCGGAGTCAATGGACTGAATACTGACGGCACCGAATACAGGGTGATTGTCACAGATGAGTGCAGTTCAGTCACTTCAGACCCTGCGCTTCTCAACATCAATTCGGTAACCGGATTGACGGGAAGAGTCAACCTTACAATCTGTGACGGAGGAGGAACTTCTTATGAAGTCTCGACAAATGGTCCGGTTACCGGATACCGGTGGTCGTTCAATGACGGGACAGGGTGGCATCCGATATCAGATGGAGGTATATATTCAGGAACATCAACGCAACATCTGACAATATCAAATGCAACACCTGCTGAAACAGGCGGATACAGGGTATCAGTGACATTTATCACGCTCAATCAGCCACCTGATTATTCAACATGCGTGATAACAACTTTCAACAGGAACAGAAATCTAACTGTCCTGCCACCTGTATCGTCAGCTGTTGTAACCGCCGATCAAACATTCTGTAATATCGGGATTCCCTATGCTCTGGCAGCCACAGCTGCCGCAGGAGGATCAGGGCCGCCATATTCATATCAGTGGCAGATAAGCACTGATAATGAAAACTGGACTGACATTACCGGAGAACAAGATCTTGCATACTCTCCTCCTCCGCTTTTTACAACCACACGGTACAGATTAGCAGTAACAGATGAAGGCACACTAAGGTGCGGAACCGTTTACAGCTATCCTGTTACGATTACTGTCAATCCCCTTCCTGTAACATCTGCCATTTACCATTACTGATCTGCTTCTTAATCATAATTAAAAATCAATCTTATCATGAAAACAAAGACCACATTATTCAGAATACTTCTTCTGATGATTCTGTCAGCCAGCCCGCTGGTAACATGGGCACAGCCAGGTACAACAGATCCGGATCATGCCTGTCTGAACTCGACGGAGGACTACTGGGTTATCAATACTCCGGGGTCGACCTATAACTGGGTGCTTTCCGGAGGCGGGACAATTACCGAAGGGCAGGGCACCAGTGCCATCAGGATCAGCTGGACCACTCTTGGAACATATAATTTAACAGTTACAGAGACACTTTCAAGCACAACAAACTGTTCAGGTGTTCCGATCACACTGAACATAATCGTTGACCCGTTGCCTGTTCCAACAGCAACCGCCAATACACCTTTTACAGGAGGCGACCTGAACCTTGTCGGCGGACCAGGCGGAATGGCATCCTATTCCTGGACCGGTCCCGACGGATTCACTTCCTCGGCTCAGAATCCGGTTATAACGGGTGTCACCGATGCTGCTGCCGGAACGTATACCCTGACGGTTACCAATGCTGCCGGTTGTTCGGCATCAACAACCGTGGATGTCACCATAAATACCGTGAATCTTCCAACAGCCGTTGCAAATACCCCATGTATAGGCGGCGATCTCAACCTTGTCGGAGGCCCTTCAGGTATGGTTTCCTATTCCTGGACCGGTCCCCACGGATTTACATCCAATGTGCAGAATCCGGTAATAACAGGAGTGACAGCAGCAGCTGCCGGGACATATACACTGACGGTCACGAACGCAGGCGGAGGTACTGCATCAGCTACAGTCGACGTAACAATCAATCCGTTACCGGCTCCTGCTATTGCCGGTCCCGATCCTGTTTGCCAGAGCACTGACACCAGTACCGAGATCTACACTACGGCTGCCGTTGCCGGACACACCTATAACTGGACGGTTGTCGGCGGGACACTCAGCGGACAGGGTACAAATCAGATCGCGGTAAGATGGACAACTCCGGGTGCAGGGTCGCTAAGTGTCACAGAGACAGTGATCAGCACAGGCTGCTCATCGACTGCGACGATGGACATTACAGTTCAGCCTGCTCCGGTAACGAATGGAATTTACCATAACTGAAGTTGGAAACAGGCTATTGTATTGAGATCTGCTCAAAACACCTCCCGGGTGCTGTCTGTAAAGTCAGGTTCCGGCCTCACCCCTCTTATCCCCCCCTCTCCCGGGAAAGAGGGGAAGCTGGAACAGCTTAATCCTGTCAGAGGTTACGACAAAAATCAGTATGGTAAGCGACAAACAACCTTAAAAACTGCTACATAAGTTGTAAATTAACAGCTAATGGCTGGCATAATAATACTGTCTGTTTGGACAGGGCCAGACAGATTGGATGGCAAACACATAAACTATTGTTTAAAAGGCATTTATATATAATAGCTCTGGGAATGACGCAAGTCATCTGCCTTAGGTCAGCCGCGCAGATGACAATGCCGGATCTTGTTTGTACCGGAGAAACAAGGCAATATCATGTTTCCCCCGGTGCCGGTGCCGGTTCAACTTTTACATGGTGGATCGACGGGGAAAAAATGGCAGGATTTAACGCGAGCAGGTTTAATTATGCATGGAACTCTCCCGGAACGTATTTGCTGGAAGTTCAGGAACGCTCGGCAGATGGATGCATGGGGCAAAAGTTATCAGGACTTGTAAGAGTTAATCCAATACCCGAAATCCGGATAAGTGTATCTGATACACTGATACATGCCGGAGAAAATGTTGTTTTTTCCGTTCGGAATCCGACTCAGTTAGTCTGGGGGAAATGGGTTTATGATCTTATCGTCGAACCTGACGCGGGGGTAACCGGGAATACTGTAAACGGGACATATACAAGTCCGGCAATTCTGGATGAAGTCCTTTATGCTTACGACATGAAAATACATAAAGTAGTTTACAGATTCGTACCCGCCATTGTAAATGACGCGGGTGACATGGAATGTGAAGGAGAAGAACTAAAATTCACTGTGTGGATATATCCCGGATCAGTAGACAAGGATATCTGTGTTGAGATCCCCGATGCCTTTTCTCCTAATGGCGACGGGATAAATGACGGATGGAACATAAAGAACATTGAGTTTTATCCTGAATCCGAAGTCACTGTTTATAACAGGTGGGGGCAGCTGGTTTGGGAATCAGGGAAAGGTTATCCTGTACCATGGAATGGCCGGAGCAGAAGCGAAGAGCTGCCTATCGATTCATATCACTATGTAATAGACCTGCATAACGGTTACAAACCGATAGTTGGAGTTGTAACTATAGTGAAGTAGAAAAGAATCTGTGTGTATTCTGTCAGGCTGTTCGATCAGATTGTTTATTAACCGCCCGGGGCACAAAGTAAAGCGCAAAGATCGCAAAACGGGTCGGATTCAGTTTAATAACCCTTCGAACTTTGTACAAACTTTGTCCCTGAGTAATCGTGATTGTTGCTAATGGATTTCTCCCCCGACTCTCTGCCACCTGTGTTTATTACCCCCCCGGTCGGGGGCTTAATAACGATTATCAACTTAACAGCGTGTTCTTTTTTGCAAGTTCTGATTAATTTCTACCACCTTAAATTTCAGATGGCTAATATAAGTTTTATCAAAATCCTGAGGTTTCTCGGTTAAAACTTTGCGAATTCTCTTAGTTCCCGGTGTAAGTTCTTAATGAATCAGAACCTGTCGACCCAGTTGAATCTTTTATTGGCATCACCGAACTTGATTGCAAGGGTAAGCTCGTGAGTCCCGTAGGTGACTCTTTGTATCTTATTGAGAGTGAAATCAAAGGAATATCCCATATACATGCTTGTGAGCTTGACACGGCTGGAAAAATATCTCATCCCTATGCTTGCTATTAGGGCGCTTCCTGTTCTGTATGATATCCCTGCCCAGAAATCGTTGTTGTAATTATAAGTGAACCCTAAATCAAGCTGCGGCCTCACCTGTTCAGAAACCTTGAGCAGAGCCGAAGGCTGAAGTACGGTTTTTACCCCTGTGTGGAAATTACAGGATCCGAACATATAGTAATGCCTGTCCATCCAGTAGTTATTGTAAGCATACTCGCCTAGTTTTGCATTTGCCTCGAACAACTGCTGACATGAAAAACCAAAACAGTAATCCGGATTCAGTATGTAAAAACCGAAATCTGCATCAGGGACAAACATTCCTCTTCTCAATTCATTATTGAGCCATGGCTCATTCGGATCCTCGAAATTTATGTTCCGGGTGTTTATCATGAAATGATAACCGGTAAATGCCAGCCCAAGTGAAAGCTGGGTATAATCAGCTATCCAGGTATGGTAAGAGTAAGCCATCTGAAATCCTGTTCTCATCACTCTTCCGTTCCGGTCGCTGAAAACATACCCTCCAAAACCTATCTTCCCGGGGTTTTTTGGTTTAAATACAGTCTTGTTGAAAATATTCTGTTTGAGCCTGTAACCTCTTTTCAATATCCTTGACTGGTAACTTACCGAGTACGTCCTCGGTGCTCCCGAGTAACCTATCCATTGTTCCCTGGCAGTAATATTGACGGTCGTAAGACCATCAGAGCCGGCAGAAGCCGGATTTATAAGGAACTTATTGCAAAGATACTGGCTGTACAATGGAAGCTGCTGTGCATAAGGAATCTGATGCAGCAGAGCGAAAAAAACAAGATATAGAACCCTTCTTTTCATTTTCCTGCCAGCAGCCGAAAAACAAATAAAATCTCAGAGCATCACAGATATAAGTATTAATGACATCAGCTTTGCATTTTCTGGTTGAGAGCTATTCTGACTGTCTGATTCCCCGTCAAAAACTTTTTCACTTATAACCTGAATATTATTTTCACCAGGTTCAGAACAATAAAATGACATGTCTTTCTGCGTGTAAATCTTACCGGTGCGGCCGGCTGACTCTTTACTGTTATTGCATAAGAATGTAATTAAAAACATTATCTGAAATGCAAATAATCTTAGTAAAGTTTTTTTCATGGTCTGTCATTAAAACTTCCTGAAATATAGTTAATTGCATTACATCACTTTAATGTCTTTCAACAAACAGACAGCAGATGTTGACTAAATTAATAATTTCCGGATCGGGCGTTTTATGCCCGTGGCAATCAGCAACAATAATTCATAAAAATAAATGACAGAATGCTTCGGTTTTGAAAATGCAACATGAAAACAGGTTAAGATTTAACCTGAATTTCTAACCATTAATATATGCATTTTTAATGAAATCCCGGCAAAAAATTGTAAAAATCATTTTACTATTCCTCTCACAGGTCTTCCCGGGAAGGTGTTTTCAACTACAGAGCCATTTTCGACAATAACAGTTCCGTTGACAATAACATGTTTTATTCCATCCGAAAACCTGGATGGATCATCATAAGTGGCCTTGTCGATTATCAGGCAAGGATCAAAAATTGTTATATCTGCATCAGATCCTCTTTGTATTCTTCCTTTCTTTTTCATTCCGGGGGCAATTCCTTCAAGCCGGCATGCCGGCATCAGGGAATTCTTTTTCAGTCCTTCCATAAGAGTGAGCACTTTATCTTCGCGCGCATACTTGCCAAGTACCCTTGAGAATGTCCCGGCGCCTCTCGGGTGTCCCTTTCCCCTTTCCAGCATACCATCACTGGCTATTATTACGATTGAATCGGCCAGTGTTGATTTCACCACATCCTCCGGAATAGAATGAGCTATAACCATTCCTCCTGTTTTCCTGTATCTCGCAAAGCTTTCAGCAGTAAGTCTCTCGCCTGTGTCGGCCCATTGCAGGTCCTTGTAGCCGATTCCGAATTTCTGCTGCCATCCTTCATCATAAACAGCCGATTCAATTGTTGTTTGAGTTGCAGTATATGGATAGCATTCCACTGTAACATCAATACCATGAACCCGTGCTTCCTTTATCATTTTTAGAAGTTGCGGGGTAAGGCTGAATCCCAGGCTTGTAACATGAACAATGTGCAGGGGAGCTCCCGAAACAGCCGAATTAGCAAGAACTTCCTGTAGGGCTTCAATACAATCGGGCACGACAAGTCCGCCATAACGCATGTGAACAAAGCATGGAGCATTGTGTCTTCCTGCCACTCTGAACATTTCAAGGATTTCCAGTCTTGAGGCTCCCGGAGTGTACATCAGGCCAAATCCGACACCCAGTGCGCCCCTGCTCAGCCCTTTTTCAATCCCTTCGCTGAGCCGTTTAATTTCTTCATCTGATGCTTTTTTATATACAGCGTCGCCGACAGGAGCAAATCCTCCCGGATCATTCATGATCATCATCCTCAAAGGCACATGCCCTGAACTTACCCCAAAATTAATAAGAGATTTCCCCTCCCGTTCCCTGTACCACCGGTCGACATCGCTTGTTCCCATTTCGAGTTCAAGGGCTGTTGTAACTCCATCCATTACCTTGTATCTGTAGTTTTCCTGATCCTGCCCGTGCTGATGCATATCAATGAAACCTGGCGCTACAACAAGTCCTGTTGCATCTATTGATGATTTCCCTCCAATAACCTTTTCCGTAATAATTTGCACTGATCCTTCCCTTATGCCAATATTCCTGACAGCATCCAGGTTTGTTTCGGGATCAATTACTCTCCCGTTCAGTATAACAAGGTCATATCCGTCTTTAGAGGAAAAATCTCTCTGTTTGCACGATTGGCAGGCGGTACATCCTGCTGTCAGCAAAACGGAAATCAGTAATCTGTTTATCTGCAACATATGTATCTGTATAAACTTTTAAGCAGTAAATATATTCAATCAGGATTGACTTTTGACCCTTGAGGGTGTGTCTTTGATCACTAACAGATATTATTCTTTCCTGATTCAGCCGTTTTACAAATGCAGTCTTTCGGAAAACCGCGATAATGAAAACGCTTAAATATGCGCATCTTCTTTTTCTCCTCTGGCTGGTTTCCTCTGTTATCCTTGCGGTTAAAAGTAACTCTTTTTCAAGAACAGGGTTTGCAGGCATTTTAACCGCATTAGTTCTTTCCCAAAAGACCGTTTATTTTGCTTAATTCAACGTCAACCACGGGATCAAAGTGGTTACTGTTCATATAATTCAGGATCGAAAAAAGCAGTTGCCTCGATGACAGCCTTTCATCATTCAGGTCTTTCATATCAATGCTGCAGACCAGCAGTTTTCCTCCTCCGGTTCTTGATTCGAAAGCCAGTGCCAGTTTCCTGTTCTCAAACCAGGTATCTATGGGCTGGATCAAGGGTTTAAGTTCCCTCGGCAGATCATTGATCACCATTGCCTGCGAATGGGTAACAGGATCCCACCACTGCCAGTTGCTCCAGGCTTCTGTAGGGAAATCCCTGAACATAAAATTAGCCGGATCACACAAGATCCCGAGTGTATGCGGAGCCTGATTATTGGTCCAGGCCGTATTCCAAAAAATGCTTGAAAATCCAATCTCCACCCCCGCCCCCTTATACTTCCCTGCTTTACCGTAAGTCAGTAACAGGACTGACCCGCCTCTGGCAAGTGTTTCCCTTGACTTATTATCAAGATTATCCGTGATCAGAACAGTCTTGGGATCAATTTCCTTTATCGGAGGATAGACCCAGAAATCCCATTTATTGATGGCCTTTGTATTTGAAACAGAGACCTCGAGAGTGAATTCTTGCGGTTTTAATATTCCTCCCGGATTAAACCTGACAGTCCCCACAGAAGTATTTCCCCCGGTTTTGATTATGTCAGTGGCGAATGCCTGCTGGTGGACAGTTTCTCCATCCTGATTTTTAATGATGCACATCACTGCCCTGTCGTGCAGGTGATTCTCTCCGAAATGTGCAATTTCGATATCTGCTGTAAAGACCTGATTGTCCTTGTATGTCATTCTGTCCATTTTGGCAAGAGGTACCGTTTCACTGCAAAACATCCTGAACTCATCCGGGGTTACATAGCCTTTTGATTCAAAGAACGGATTCAGAATGCCGACAAGAGCTGTTCCCTGTCCCGGGAAATCATGAAGCTGAAGCATTTCAAAACCTGCATAACCGGGGGTCCTCAAAGCGGCCTCAATATCAGCTTTATAACAGAGAACCTGAAGCTTCCCTGATGATGTAAGGAAATTTCCGGCCTGGTCTCCCATGCCGTTTTCAGTCAGTGTTTCCCTGAAGATTTCGAAATTTGTCGGTTTCAGAACACCGTTGTATCTTTCAATTTCACCGAAATCGGGATAAACGCACCATTGGCCGATCTCATGACCAACAACAGGAATCCTGTACTGAGAGACATAATCACTGAAGTCATATCTTGTGTTTGGCTGTTTTGAATTTATCACACTTTTAAGCCCCTCTCCCCAGTGCTGAATCCTTGGTTCAGATGTCAGATTATAATCGTTCTCGGGAATTATGGGCCAACCGGCTGCTGAGGTATAAACCCTTCTGTTATCCTTTGCTTTCCAGTAATTTATAAGTCCGCCAAGAAATTCGTTCTGCATTCTCCCTGCCGGCTCATTTCCATAGGCTAACATGCAGAAAGATGGATGGTTCCCGTATTCTTTCAGTATCCTGTCGCCTTCCTCATATATGAACCTGTCGACCGGACTTCCGTCGCCTATGGTGGTTCCCTGGTTGGCCCATGAACTGCATTCAACATGAAAGTAGATTCCGAGTTTGTCGGCTGCAATGAAGGCAGCTTCCGGAGGGCAGTATGAATGGAACCTGACATGGTTGAGGCCGTAATCCCTGATTGTCTTCAGTATCCTTTCCCATGACTGTTCATCACAAGGAGGATAGCCTGTAAGCGGGAAGATGCAGCACTCTGTCGTTCCTCTTAGGAAAACAGGGTGCCCGTTTATCTCAAACCTTGTCCCGGAAGCCCTGAACTCACGCATGCCAAAATCAGCTGATTGCCTGTCGATTGCCTTTCCACGCTCTGTAAGCTCTGCCGTCAGCCTGTACATTGAAGGTGAGAACTCACTCCATAACTGCGGTTTTAAGATTTTATATTTTATTACAACCTGCTGCCCGTCGGAATTTGTAACAATTGTTACATTTTTTACAGGAAGCTTTTTTGTTTCGGGAGAATTAAAACTTTCTGCCCTCAGAAGAAGCTTTCCACGAAAGTCTGTCTTCGCGGGATTCTTTATACTAACAATTACTTTCGCAGTTTTTTGCTTCAGATCAGGTACAACTTTGATATCATCAATATATACCATAGGGACAGACTGCAGTTCAATCTTCCCGGTAATGCCGTTCCAGTTAGTCTGCGTATGGTCGCTTATGCTGTGGGAATTAACGCCGATTGGTATATTTATTCTGTTATCGATCCTTATACATATACTGTTAGTTCCAGTAACAACATTATCGGTAATGTCATATTCGTGGGGAGTGGCCAGACTGTTTGCCCTGCCTGTTTCTTTTCCATTTACATAAACGACCGATTCCCAGTGACATCTTTCGAGGTACAAAATTATCCTTTTGTCTTTCCATGCTGAAGGTATCTCAATGTTTTTCCTGTACCAGGCCACCCCCTTATAGTATTTCTCAGGCTTAAGCCAGAATGGGATTTTTATATTACCCTCCTGCCTGTACTTTTTATAACGCTCTTCGACGAAATAAGACTTGTCTATTATATCGCCTGTCCAATCGGTATTTACCGATACATCATATCCCTTGCCGTTTTCCGCCATTGATCCCGGGAGCCTGACAGCCTCTGAAAATTCCTTCTTATACCATTCTTCCTTTACTCCCTGATCAAGCGAATCAATTCTGAACTCCCATTCACCGGCAAGTGACAAATGTTCTCTGATTTCCCCGGGCTCACCTTTACATCCGGCAAATACAATTAAAAGTATCAAGATCTTTTTCATGTGAGAATAGTATTGAAATAAATCCTTTTCAATTTGCTTAACCTCCTTTTTCACCCACACTCTCTTCTTCCATTCTTTCTTCGGTTTCAAGTCTTCGGTTTACAATCTTCGGTCTTCGGTCTTCAGTCTTTTGTCATCTGTCTTTCAATATCCTCAAGCGATTTCCCTTTTGTTTCCGGGAGCCTTCTGAAGATGAACCAGAATCCCAGAACGCAGATAAGTCCGTAAAGCCAGAATGTACCTGAAGCTTTCAGGATTTTATTCAGGATCGGGAATGTGTATGTGAGTACAAAGCAGGCTGCCCAGAGGGCAAATGTGGCCAGCGACATCGCGAATCCCCGTATCCTGTTTGGAAAGATCTCAGAAAGCACTACCCAGGTCACCGGGGCAAGCGACATTGAATAGCAGGCAATGGCGGTTACCACCATAATCAATAAGGGAAGCCCCTGCATTTTAAGAAAATACATACTGCCTGTAACAGCATAGATAAAGGCCAGGCCCCCGGCACCAATAAGCATCAGCGACTTTCGTCCAAGCCGATCGACAGCGAACATCCCTGCAAACGTGAAGACAAGGTTCACGCTGCCTGTAATTACTATGTTGAATAAAATATCGGATACACTGTAGCCTGCATTGGCAAATATTTCCTGTGCATAGTTGAAGATCACATTTATCCCGCACCATTGCTGAAAAACGGCGATCACAATCCCGATCAAAAGCAGCCTGGAAACACCCGGTTCTCTGTCTAAAGGCAGACGTTTACCCGCGGTAACATTTCTTAAGGTTTCTTTAATGGAAGCAAGTTCTTTATCAGCATATTCATTCCCTCCTATCCGGGATAATATCCTTCCTGCCCTGCCTTCGCCTTTAGCTTCCTTTGCGAGCCACCGAGGGCTCTCAGGCACAAGCCACATAAGTGCAAAAAACAGGGTGGCAGGTATTGCACATGCGAAAAACATGTTGCGCCATGCCACCTGTCCGTTCCATGAAAAAGCAATTTCCTGTATCGTTGAATTTTCAGGTACGGGTTCTGCGATCCGCCAGTTAATAAGCTGAGCAAGGAGGATGCCGACAACTATTGTAAGCTGGTTTATCGAAACAAATGCCCCCCTTATCTTAGCCGGCGTGATTTCGGCAATATACATTGGAGAAAGATTCGATGCAAGGCCTATACCGACACCTCCCAGTATCCTGAAGGAAATAAACGAAGCCAACGTGTTTGATAGGCCTGTTCCTATGCTGGCAACAATAAATAATGCCGCAGAAAGGATGAGGAGTTTCTTTCTTCCGAAACTGTCGCTAAGCCACCCCGAGAGGACTGCGCCTGCCAGGCAGCCTGCCAGCGCGCAGCTCATCACCCACCCCTGCATGCCCGGATTCCCTGAAATCCCAAAATAAGGTTCATAGAAAGGTTTTGCACCGCCGATGACAACCCAGTCGTATCCGAACAACAGACCGCCCATTGCAGAAACAAGGCTGATGGAAAGAAGATAATTCCAATTAAAGCTTCTTTCCTTCATCTCAGTTCTTTCAATGCTTCAAGCATGGCCACAACATTGCCGAATGGCACATTGGCCTGTATGTTATGGATAGTGTTGAAGACAAATCCCCCTCCTTCACCTAAGATTTCACACTGCCTCTTCACCTGGTCCTTAACCTGCGCGGGCGTTCCAAAGGCAAAAACGCCCTGGGTATCCACCCCTCCGCCCCAGAACACTATTCTGTCGCCGAATCTCTTTTTCAGGACCAAAGTATCCATTCCCTCCGCATTTATCTGAACAGGGTTTATGATGTCAAAACCGGCTTCAATAAAAAGATCAAGAAGAGAGATTACGGATCCGCATGAATGTTTGAAAGTCTTCCATCCGGTGTTGGCATGAATCCAGTCGTTTACTTTTTTGTAATAAGGCAGCCAGACCCTTGCAAACGTTTCCGGCGAACAGAATGTCGAATTTTGTGTCCCGAAATCAGCGCCGCAAATATACACTACATCAATTTTGTTTCCGACAGTGCCGTATAAGTCCTTAAGATTCTCTATTGCAATATCAGTCTGCCTGTCAAATAACTCCCTGATGAAATCCTCTCTTATAACGGTTGAGACATACCATTCCGATACTCCTCTGATACCTTTCGGATTTTTCAGCTGGACCGCAGGGACAAGAGCAATATCGCCCAGGGCTGTTCCGCCAGGATTAGCAAGAACTCCCATGCCTGAACCTGCAACATCTTCAACCTGTTTTTTCCAGAATGCAAGGTCATGTTCCGTCATACGACCGAATTCTTCAAGATTATCCTCCAGCTTCAGGTTTGCATCATCAACCTGGGCCTGCCTCTCAATGGCATCGAAAAAATATCCGGTCTTCGGCATCATTGCACTTGGCGGAACGGATGTATCCCCCTCAGGATGAATAAGGATATCGCCATTCTCATTGTAGGTGTAATTGAAATCGCCTGGGAAAAGAACCTCCTGCCCCCAAAATGTACGATGTACCTTCCAGTTGTTATTTGGGATCCCGAACATGTTCTTTTCGCCCCCCAGACCAACGACATCGACATCCATGGCTTTCTGAAGGTCACCATCAATCTCCCCAAGCATCTGGTATGGTTCAATGATCTTTACAGGCTTCTTTTCCAGGCCAAAATATTCCCTGAGTTTCTCCACAACAATTGCATGAATGCCGGTAACCGGAGAAGAACCAAAATCAACTACAATCCTTTCGGGCTGCTTATGATTTATGGTCCTGACGAAATTTTCCCTTGATGATTCTGACATGCTTTTTAGGTTTTGATAAGAATTCAGCATTATAAAGTTAACTTATTCTGAATAAAACCTCCTGTCGAAATAAAATTTTGTAAAACGGACTATTTTTATTATCTTATGTATTTTATGACTATGGATTTTTATTGAAAATCCGAAATCCGAAATCCAATGTCCCCCCCTTTCTTGAATCCGGCTCCCCTGATGTTCAATCCCCTGAAACACTATCTTCCTTATATCAGGGAATTTATTGAAAAGAATATTTCAGGATCGTCGGGAAAAGACATTAAATTGCTTACAAGGGATATCCGGCATCTTGGCTCGTGCGTTATGGATATTTACACAGGCTGTCTGAAGCAGGCAGATATTTTTAATGAAACAATAAGATATCTGAAGAAGAACAACCTTCTGGAACGTGACCGGTATATGGCATGGACCGGAACAGGTTACAATGACTATAAAATACTGACCCTGTCGGATGGATCGCGATGGATACACAAATTTCACAATCACGATACACATTTCGTCCATATATTCCCTGCCCGTCAGAGTCCCCATACCTTCAGGGTGAAAGCCAACACCCTGAAATCAGCTGTTCTTTATATTATAATGACAGGAAAGGATTTTGTCAATGAAGACGACCTCAATGCAGCAAGGGCTCTGGCGGGACTGTCGCCTGTCAGGGAGGTTTCCGACGCAGAAGCTGTGACCGGGATGATTGAAATACTGCGGAGATAGCTTAGGGGCCGGTCACCGATCCTCACCTGGCTGACTTTCCCCACTTCAGTCATGCCTAAATTCATTTTATCATCTGGCGGATCTTTCTCAGTGCGCCCGGCCTGTTTATCAGGTAAACCCCGGCAAGTATCAGCAGAACTGAAAACAACATGGTGGATGCCAGGTGCTCATTGTCTGAAAGTCCCCACAAGGTTGCAACTATCGGGATGAAATATGCAACCACCGATGCAACCACGGGAGAGGTATCCCTGATAAGAAAATAATAGACTACGTTGGCAAATGCGCTGCCAAAAACCGCAAGAATGGCAATATATCCGAAATTAACAAGCCAGTGTGGTGTTTGAAGTGCAGCCTGCAGATCCGTACCCAGAAGCAGGATCAGCGCGAAGGGGCTCACAACAAGGAATGAAAGCGCGGTTATCTCCGGCCCTTTCAATCCTTCCACCCTGCTTACCTCATTGTTGCTTATCCCATTCATTAGCGTGGCAAGCACCACGAAGAGACCAAAAAAGTTAAAGGCCAATGAACCACCATAAAGCAGCCCGGCTGCTCCGGCAAATCCCAGAAATACACCAGCTATCTGCGACCTTATTGCTTTCCTTTTGTAAAACAGAATTCCCACCAAAAGCGTAAAAGCCGAACTCAGAGTGTTAAGCATCCCCGTAAGAGAACTGTCGATCCTTGTTTCGGCAAGGGGATATAAGAAAGCAGGTATACCACTTCCAAAGAATCCTATCATCAGTATCGAAACAAAATTACTCCTGTTGAATTTTGAAATGCTCCGAAGCGCAACCGGAAGAAGGCACAAAAAGGAGATAAGAATTCTCAGGGAAGCCAGCTGATAAGGTGAAAAGGACCTTAATCCCTTTTTCATTAAAATATAACTGGTTCCCCAAATGACTGATAAAAGGGCAACAGCGAGCCAGTGCCATATTTTGCTCTTTGTATTCATAACAACGAAGCCTTAAAAAAAACAGGCTGTACCACAGGATGTTTTTGACCGCCACGATTGCAAAGTAAATATTGCATTTTGCCGGCATTATTTACTTTGCGATCTCTCCTAAAAACCATGGACCCTCTGCGGTCGAAAAAAATCGTGCTATTAATACAGCCTTCCTTCTGTGATCCCGGAGAGACTCGAACTCTCAACCAACAGAACCGGAATCTGTCATTCTATCCATTGAACTACGGGACCGTTTCATTCACGGCAAAAATAAAACCATTGGAGCGGTTTTACAACTATTTGTTAAAGATTTCATATTTTCGCAGGCTGAAGAAAGATTGGTGACGGATGACTGATGACCAGGTGAAGAACAATGAGCGAAGAAGGCAGCTCGGGACTTAAGTACGAGGCAAGTTGATTGAAGACTGAAAAATGAATATTTAATAATGGAAACCGGGAAATTTAAATTCGATGATCTGATAATCTGGCAGAAAGCCGTGGATTGCGGAGAAGAAATTTTTCAGTTATCAAGGCAATTCCTCAAAGAAGAAATTTATAACCTTACTTCCCGGGTCTGCAGGGCAGCAGATTCAGTCGCATTGCAAATTTCTGAAGGTTCAACAAGCCGGTCAAACCCGGAACAGGAAAGGTTTATCGGTTTGGCTGTCCGCTCTCTTGCCGAAGAAGGAACATGTTTATACAAGGCAAAAAGAAGGAACTATATTTCAGAACCGGATTCCTTAATAAAGTAAAAGTATGATTCTGATTTCAAACTTATGAATATGATGTTAGCTATCAAAAAGAGAATTTCATGAAAAGCCTTAATACTGCGTTTCATCGTTCATCCGTCATCGGTCTCCGGACATTAAAATAGGTTCAACATATTACAATCAACATATGGAATACAATTTTTCGTCGATCGAAAAAAAATGGCAGCAATACTGGGAAACGAACAAGACCTTCAAAACACCTGAGGATCTTACAAACCCAAAAAAATGTTATGTCCTCGACATGTTCCCCTACCCCTCAGGCGCCGGCCTTCATGTGGGCCATCCTGAAGGCTATACTGCAACAGATATCTTTTCACGGTATAAAAGGATGAAGGGCTTTAATGTCCTCCACCCCATGGGATGGGATGCCTTCGGCCTTCCTGCCGAACAATATGCAATCCAAACCGGAACCCATCCTTCTGTCACAACAAAGAAAAACTGCGATACATTCCGCAGGCAGATCAAGGAGCTGGGCCTCAGCTACGACTGGGACAAGGAGATCAACACCACCGATCCTCTTTACTATAAATGGACGCAATGGATCTTCATCCGCCTTTTTAATACATGGTTCGATGAAAAAGTTCAGAAAGGAAGGCCTGTTAATGAGTTGGTGATACCCGAAGAAATCAGGAAACTTGGTGACAGGGAAGTGAGAAATTATGTCGATTCAAAACGCCTCGCATATTATGACAATGCACAGGTATGGTGGTGCCCAAGCTGCAGGATAGTTTGTGCAAACGAGGAGGTACTCAATGACGGATCGCATGAGAAATGCGGCAACATTGTCGAAAAGAAAAACCTTAAGCAGTGGATGCTGAGGATCCCTCTTTATGCAGAGCGTCTCCTCAAAGGAATAGACGACCTCGACTGGCCTGAAGGCATAAAGGATATGCAGAGAAACTGGATCGGACGATCCACCGGTGCGGAAGTCGATTTCAAGATCGAGGGAATTGATGAAAACCTTAAAGTATTTACCACCCGCCCCGACACTCTTTTCGGTGCCACATACATGGTAATTGCTCCCGAGCACAGGATTGTTAATAAAATAACAACCGCGGAGTGCAGAAAGCAGGTGGATGAATATATCCGCATGGCGGCGCTTAAATCTGATCTCGACCGCACCGACCTTGCAAAGGAAAAAACAGGAGTGTTTACCGGAAGATATGCGATAAACCCTGTCAACAATAAACTTATACCTATCTGGGTCGCCGACTACGTTCTCATGGGATACGGGACCGGAGCAATCATGGCTGTTCCCGCACACGACACAAGGGACTTCGAGTTTGCTCAGAAATTCAACCTTCCGATACTATGCATCCAGGATCCCGATGTCGTGGACCCTGATCAGCGGAACAGAATCCTTGCCGGCTCTGAATGCTGGACCGAGGATGGGAAATATATAAACTCATCTGATAAGATTACAGGTATTGATATTAACGGTCTTTCCAAGGAAGCCGGAATAAAGAAAATGACAGACTGGCTTGAATCGAAGAATCTGGGGAAAGCCAAAATAAACTATAAACTCCGCGACTGGCTATTCAGCCGACAGAGATACTGGGGAGAACCCTTCCCCGTAATCCATTGGGAAGATGGCGAAATAACTGTTATAGGAGATGATGAGCTCCCTCTCGAATTACCCGCCCTTGAACTTTACCTCCCGGGAGAAACCGGCGAATCGCCTCTGGCAAATGCCGGCGAATGGCTTAACGTTACTGACAAGAACGGCCGGAAAGGAAGGAGGGAAACAAATACAATGCCTCAATGGGCCGGCTCATGCTGGTATTACCTGAGGTTCATTGATGCCCGTAACAATGAATCAATTTTCGACAGCGAAAAAGAAAAATACTGGATGCCTGTCGACCTTTATATAGGTGGCGCTGAACATGCCGTGCTGCACCTGCTTTACAGCCGTTTCTGGCACAAGGTGCTGTATGACCTTGGTATAGTATCAACAGATGAACCTTATAAAAAGCTCTTCAACCAGGGGATGATACTGGCCTTTGCCTATGAAAACGCGGCCGGAGCTAAAATACCTGCCGACCAGATAGAAGAAAGAGACGGGAAATTCTACAATACCGAAAATGGCTCCGAGGTAAGGCAGATAGTGGCAAAAATGTCAAAGTCACTCAAAAACGTAGTAAACCCCGATGATGTTGTGAAACGCTACGGCGCTGATTCACTGAGGCTTTACGAAATGTTTATGGGACCGCTCGATGTCATGAAGCCATGGGACGACAGAAATGTCAAAGGGGTGTTCAACTTCCTTAACAGATCTTTCAGATTCTTCTCCAATCCTGAAAATATTTCTGAAACAGCAGACGACAATGAACTGCTTAAGGGACTTCATAAGACAATCAAAAAGGTGGGCGATGATATTGAAAGCCTGAAATTCAATACCGCCATCTCCGAAATGATGATTTTCCTCAACCTTGCCTATAAAAAAGGAAAAGTATCAAGGGATACTGCCCTCAGGTTCACACTTATACTTTCACCTTTTGCTCCCCATCTTGCAGAGGAACTCTGGCAGCTTCTGGGTAATGAAAAATCACTCGCATACGAACCATGGCCTGAATATGATGAAAAATACCTGAAGGAGGATACAATAGAATATCCGGTTTCCTTCAACGGAAAGATGAGGTTCCTTATTGAACTTCCTGCAGATATGCCAGCTGAAGAAATACGCAAAGCCGTTCTGGCCGATGAGAGATCTTCAAAATGGATCGGATCATCAGTACCTGCAAATATTGTTGTTGTGCCTAAAAAGATCGTAAACGTTGTCGTTAAATAAGAACATCCGCACCTGGTCAGTTCTGAGGCTGATATCTTTATTCCTGCTTATCTCTGCCGTTCTTTCATGCAATGATCCGGCCGGGAATACAATGCGTCCCTCTTCGCGCGTAGCTGATACTTCAGAAATCACGCGTCGTGATACGGCTGAAAGTCTTTTTGGCATCCCGAAAAATTCATTCACTTTGATCTCAGGAAGAATCAAAAGGAATGGCATTCTTTCCTCAATACTGGTCGGACATGGCATAACGATGGAAGAGATCGACAGGCTCATCAGAAACTCAGCTGCTGTTTTCGATGTCAGAAAGATCAGGTCGGGGAATCATTATACTCTGTTCTGCTCAAAGGACAGTACCGCACGGGCAGAATATATGGTATATGAACATGATCCGACAACAAGTTATGTCTTCAGTTTTAATGATTCTCTTAACATAACGCCATACAGGAAAGAGATCAAAAGCGCCATTAGGTATACATCCGCCACTATTGAGACCTCTCTGTGGGACGCCATGCTGAATGACGGCATGCATCCGTCGCTTGTGGCCCGTCTTTCGGAGATATTTGCATGGAGCGTCGATTTTTTCGGACTTCAGAAAGGAGACAGATTCAAGGTTGTCTATGAGGAATTATCAATCGATGGCAAACCCCTTGATGTAGGGAAGATATACTGTGCCGAATTCAGTGGTGCCGGAAATGAAATATTTGCAATTCCTTTTATCCAGGGCGGCACAGAAAGCTACTTTGACAGCGAGGGAAATTCCCTGAGGAAAGCATTTCTTAAGGCGCCGCTTCAGTTTTCAAGGGTTACATCAAGGTTCTCCTCCTCAAGGCTGCATCCCATACTCAGGATAAGAAGACCCCATTACGGTGTTGACTATGCTGCTCCGATCGGCACTCCGGTTCTGGCAATAGGTGATGGCAGGGTTACAAAGGCTGGCACCGAAAGCGGTTCAGGCAAAGTGGTCAGGATAACACACAACAGTGTGTATTCAACTGCGTATCTTCATCTCAGCAGTTTTGGCAGGGGCATATCATCCGGTGCCCTGGTAAAACAGGGCGACATAATAGGATATGTAGGAAGCAGTGGACTTTCGACAGGCCCCCATCTCGATTTCAGGATTTATATGAACGGCTCGCCCGTAGATCCTTTGAAGGTTGAAGCACCTCCTGTTGAGCCGGTATCCGCTGAAAACATGGAAAACTTCGAAAAAATTAAGAAAGTAGCCATAAGCCTTCTCAACACCTTTTAATTCTCCCCGGGTAAAGCAGCAATCAGTTTTTCTATCACAACCGGGAAATGCCTGTATTCCAGTGCATGTATCTTTGAAGCCAGGGCATCAGGTGTATCCTCCGGTTCAATTTTACAACGTGCCTGGAAAATTATATCCCCTTCATCATAGAAACTGTTGACGTAATGTATCGTTATTCCCGATTCCTTATCACCATTCGCAATTACCGCCTGATGCACTTTTTCACCATACATTCCCTTCCCTCCGTACGAGGGCAAAAGGGCAGGATGAATATTTACTATTCTGCGATTGTAAATTTTAAGTATATTTTCAGGAATAAGCCATAAAAAACCTGCAAGAACGATAAAATCAATATTATCATTTACAAGGTATCCGAGAACAGTATCGTTAACGTATAAATCGGTGCGGTCGAAAAAAACGGTTCTTACACCAAGCGCTTCAGCCCTCTTTAATACATAGGCTTCACGCCTGTTCGACAGAACGAGGGTGACTTTGGCGGATTTGCTGGTCGAAAAGAATTTAATGATGTTTTCAGCGTTTGTTCCTGATCCGGAGGCAAAAATTGCTATATTCCTCATTTTCTGATACTTAATTAAAAACGGTTCTGTCAGCGGCTTATTTTAATTGCTAAGTTTATTTTTCTGTTTTACAACATATTACATCGACAGACGAAGAAATTTCATAAAATCATTTGAAAAATATGGTACAAATATATTTCTTTGCAAGGTCTTAAATTATTATTAATTAAAATTTATAATTATGTCCGACATTGCTACACGCGTAAAAGAGATTATAGTTGATAAACTCGGAGTTGATGAAGCGGAAGTTACTCCTGAAGCCAGTTTCACAAATGATCTTGGCGCTGACTCTCTTGATACTGTCGAGTTAATCATGGAGTTTGAAAAAGAATTCAATATAGGAATTCCCGATGATCAGGCTGAAAGCATCAGTACCGTAGGCGATGCTATTAAGTACATCGAGGAAAATGCAAAATAATTTTGCATTTATAATAATCATTTTATGAGAAGAGTCGTAGTTACAGGGCTGGGGGCACTGACTCCCTTAGGTAATAATTTGCATGAATACTGGGAAGGTTTGAAAAATGGCGTAAGCGGATGTGATATGATCACCCGTTTCAATACTGAGAAATTCAAAACCAAGTTTGCATGTGAAATTAAAGGCTATGACTCACAGAAGTACTTCGACAGAAAAGAAGCCAACAAACTCGATCTGTTTACCCAATATGCTCTTATTGCATCAGAAGAGGCAATTGCCGATTCAGGTCTCGAAATAGACAAAATCGATAAAAGCAGAATCGGTGTAATATGGGCATCGGGTATCGGAGGCATTGAAACCTTCTACCTGGCGATTAAAGGATATCTTGAAGGTGACGGGACCCCTCGTTTCAGCCCGTTTTTCATACCCAAAATGATCGGGGATATTGCAGCCGGTTCGATATCAATAAAATACGGTTTCACCGGGCCAAATTTCAGCACAGTCTCTGCATGTGCCTCCTCTACCAATGCCATAATAGATGCTGCCAATTATATCCGCTGGGGAAAGGCTGAGATAATTGTCACCGGAGGCTCTGAAGCTGCGATAAATGAACCGGGGATCGGAGGTTTCAATTCAATGCAGGCACTCTCTACAAATAACGCCGAATACAAGGAGGCTTCACGGCCTTTTGACCTTACCCGCGACGGATTCGTAATGGGCGAAGGTGCCGGAGCTCTTATTCTTGAAGATTATGAATTCGCGAAAGCAAGAGGTGCAAAAATCTATGCCGAAATAATAGGAACCGGGATGACTGCCGATGCATATCATCTTACTGCCCCTCATCCCGAAGGTCTTGGAGCATCAAATGTAATGAAATTCGCACTCCGGGAAGCACACCTTGAACCAAAGGATATCGACTATATCAATGTGCACGGCACATCCACCCCTCTCGGTGATATCTCCGAGGCAAAAGCCATAGTATCCGTATTCGGGGAGTCAGCCTATAAACTGAATATCAGCTCCACAAAATCAATGACGGGCCATCTGCTCGGAGCAGCAGGCGCTATTGAAGCCATTGCCTCAATAATGGCACTTGTCGAAGATATTGTTCCTCCGACAATAAACTACAAGGTGCCGGACCCCGGCATTGATCCAAAACTGAACCTCACTCCCAACACGGCACAAAAAAGAAAAGTAAACGCTGCAATCAGCAATACATTTGGCTTCGGCGGCCATAACGCTTCCATAGTTTTAAAAAAAGCTGAGATTTAGTGTCCCTGTTCCCAAAAAGAAATAATAATTCGTACATCCCCAACAGACAGGAATTCGCATCCAGCCTCAGGAAGATAATAGGCTTCCGGACTTTCAACCTCAGGATCTATGAAGTTGCATTCATTCACAGGTCAGCTTCATTCACCCTTCCCGACGGACAAAGAATTAATAATGAGAGGCTCGAATTCCTTGGTGATTCTGTCCTCGATGCCATTCTCTCCGATTATCTTTTTGAGAAATTCCCCGAAGCAAATGAGGGGTTCATGACAAAGATACGATCAAGGATCGTAAACCGCGACATCCTTAACCATCTTGCCATATCGATGGGGCTCGATAAAATACTTGTAAGCAATGTAAGCTCATCCAGCTTCAAAAAGAATCTTTACGGTGATGCGCTCGAGGCTCTGATCGGGGCCCTCTTTCTCGATAAGGGATTCAAAAAGACAAAAAACCTGTTTATAAAAAGGGTGTTCAATAAATACCTGAACCTTGAAACTATTGTCGGTACCGACACCGACTACAAAAGCCTGGTATTTGAATGGATCCAGAAACACAAATGCAATCTTACCTTTACACACAAGGAAGAATTTGACTTTAAGCTTAAAAAGTCGGTTTTCTCGGCCACACTTCTGATTAACGGGGATGTATTCGGAACCGGTTCGGGAATATCAAAAAAGGAGGCAGAACAGGAAGCATCATGCAAAGCATGGACAAAAATCAGGGAATTGCCGGCTGAGACCGCATAGTGTCATTCTCTTTTCTTAACTTTATGGTCCCGATTTTCTGCTATGAAAAATCTACAGAAAATAAAAAGGATAAACCTTCCACTCAATGATCATGATATTCCTGCCATTCTGGGAATTGTCTCAACCGACCAGGATTACAAACTCACACTCAAACTAAACAAAAAGCTTTCATTATCCCTGAAAAATGCGGATCCGGTTGTTGTGAATGAAAACGACGGAGACATGAGCCAGTTCAGCAGGTTTTTATTTTCAGCTTCTGAGAATGATACTATTTATCAGCTTATCTCCAACAGAAACGGGAAAAGCTTTCTGATAAATAAACTGAAGAATATTGATTATTTGCTACTTGTTACTGATCCGGAAAGAACCGTACAACACATGAAAATGATGACCGCAATAAGGGAGATCGATTCTGTTTCAGGGCTTTTCAATATCAGCTTTGAAAGCATTTCAAAGGATAAAAATATCGGATTTTTGTTCTGATAATGATCCCGTGCCTGTAAAAGAAGAGCCGTTCCGAGGGCTCGGAACGGCTCACTTTTGATAACCCTAAAACTAACCTAACCTATGAAAAAAACCTCTATTTTTAGATGTTCAAATATCGTGCCAAATCCTTTACAAAGATATGCACCGATATTGAAATAAAAAAATCTTTTTATGGCTTAATATCAAAATTAACATATATTTAATTAAATGTTAAATTTTTTAATCCGTTGTCCCTCATCCTGCCCGTAAATTGACACTTTGCATTACGGTATGTTAAAGAACGTTAAAGAAAGGACAATTAAAATTTATACAAGTACCTTTGTTTCTGTATGAAGCGGAAGACCATAGTGCTGCTTGCCATTTTGTTTTTCCTGGTAATATCAGGTCTAATAATGATCCAGTTTTACTGGATACGGAATTCCATGGCAATAACCGACCAGCAGTTCCGCTACAATGCAAACAAGGCACTTGAATCGGTGGTACTCGACCTCGAAGCACAGGAGCTTATCGACATGATAGTTGATGAGATAAATCCCGAGTCGACCGATTCAGTAACTGTAAATATCCCTGCCACCTCTCCCCTGGCCAGCCGCCTCAGGGGATACCGGTCGGGCTCAGCCATCCCTTCGCCTTACAATAACAAGGATTCCGAAGAACCGCTGCTCATTACAAATGCCGGGCAAAAAATCTATATCTCTGCAAAGGATATCTCTCCAATCCCCGATGAAAACATAACCGAACCATCTTCACAGATTACCGATGCTGCAGTCTCGGGGCGCGTTACAAACAAGATAATATATATAGAAAGCATCCTGGAAAAAATACTGCATTCTTCCCCTGACATAAGAGAAAGGGTAAACCCTGACAAGATTAACCGTCTGATAAGGTCAGCGCTGAATGATGTCGGCATACACCTCGACTATGAATTTGCAATACGCTCGGGAAGGCTTGGCACAATCTGGAGCACTCCCGGTTTCACAGATAAACCGGGTACAAGCAAATTTATAATACAGCTTTTCCCGAATGACCCTGTTCAGAGCCAGAACCAGCTTGTGCTTTATTGCGTTCAGGAACAGCAGTACAAGTATGAGAAAATTGGCGGAATGGCAGCCATGTCGATATTGTGTACCCTTCTCCTGGTTATACTTGCCACAAGCACGTTCATCGTCATTTTCCGACAGAAGAAAATATCGGAAATAAGAAGTGATTTTATCAATAACATGACACACGAGCTCAAAACCCCTATATCCACTATTTCTCTTGCCTCCCAGATGATCGCCGATAAAACCATCCCCGATAAGAACAAGAATATCGGCTATTTATCAAAAATAATATCAGATGAGAGCATGAGACTTAAATATCAGGTTGAGAAAGTGCTTCAGATGGCCATTTTTGAAAAGATGAGCACAAAGCTCACATTTTCGGGCATGGACCTGCACAGCCTGATAAACAAGGCTGTCGAAAATTACACCCTGCAGATTGAAAGCCATCACGGGAACGTTAAAAAGGATTTTCAGGCAACTGACCCTGTAGTCCTTGTTGATGAAATCCATTTTGTTAATGCCATATCAAACCTCATCGACAATGCCATTAAATATTCAAATGGCAGGCCGGAAATAGCACTGTCGACACGGAACAGTAAAAAGGGCGTCATAATAACTGTCGAAGATAACGGTATCGGGATCAGCAAAGAGAACCTGAAACGGATCTTCGACAAGTTCTACCGAGTTCATTCCGGAAATGTTCATAACGTAAAAGGCTTTGGCCTTGGCCTCAGCTATGTAAAAAAGGTTGTTGAAGAGCATAACGGAACTATACGAGTTGAAAGCCAGTTAAATAAGGGCACTAAATTTACAATTATCATCCCACAACCAGGAAAAAATGAATAAAAGAATCCTCCTTGCTGAAGACGACAGAAACCTTGGAAATCTTCTCAGAAACTATCTTGCTGCAAAAAATTACGAGACAACCCTGTTTTCTACGGGCCGGCAGGCCCTTGAAGCATATTCACCGGGGCTTTTCGACCTCTGTATCCTCGACATAATGATGCCTGAGATGGATGGCATCTCTGTGGCAAAAACAATAAGAAAGGCTGATCCGTCAATACCAGTTATTTTTCTTACTGCAAAGAACCAGGAGGAAGATATTATCGAAGGATTTAAAAGCGGAGCCGACGACTATATTACAAAACCTTTTTCAATGGAGGAGCTTCTGTACAGGATCGAGGCCATCTTCAGACGAACAGCCGGGACAGTCGCCGAGAAGGAAGAAGATATCTGCCATATAGGAGAATATGTCTTCGACAAAAAAAGACAAATACTGACAATCGGAGATGAGCAGATAAACCTTACAACAAAGGAATCAGAACTTCTTGAACTTCTCTTCAAGCACAAGAATGAGATGCTCGAGCGCAATTATGCCCTGAAAAGCATCTGGATCGACGATAATTACTTTAATGCCAGAAGTATGGATGTGTACATAACACGTCTGAGGAAATATCTCAAAAATGATCCTGCCGTAAGGATCCTAAACATTCATGGCAAGGGCTACAGGCTTATATGTTGAAAAATACCCCGGCTCAGTAAATGAACCGGGGTAGTAAGTTTAGGTTAGATAGAAGGGATAGATCTTTATGTTGAATCCCCGTTTCCCAGACGCTAAAATAGTAATTTTTTTATAATCAGCTGAAAATTGAAAAAAATCTTGAAGTTCACCAAGAATTCCTAGTCAAGTTTCAGGACTGCAAGAAAAGCCTGCTGGGGAACTTCAACGTTTCCGATCTGTCTCATTCTTTTCTTCCCTTTCTTCTGTTTCTCAAGCAGTTTCCTTTTTCGTGTTATGTCACCGCCGTAACATTTCGCAGTTACATCTTTCCTTACCGCCTTAACGGTCTCCCTTGAAATGATCTTCGCACCAATGGCAGCCTGTATCGCAATGTCAAACTGCTGCCTTGGTATCAGTTCCTTTAACTTTACACACATCTTACGTCCGAAGTCATAAGCATGCCCCCTGTAAATAAGGGTTGAAAGTGCATCAACCACCTCACCGTTAAGCAGGATATCGAGCCTTACAAGGTCGGCTTTCTGATAGGCTGTATAATAATAATCGAACGAAGCATACCCGCGTGATATGCTCTTGAGCTTGTCATAAAAGTCAAATACTATCTCCGACAGCGGCATCTCAAAAGTTACCTCAACCCTGTCGCGTGTAAGATAAACCTGGTTCTTAAGAGTTCCTCTCCTGTCGATGCACAGCTTCATTATCTGTCCCACATATTCTGCCTGGGTTATGACCTGCGCAATTATATAAGGTTCCTCAATCCGCTCTATGTTGTTCGGAGGAGGCATGCCTGAAGGATTGTGGACATCAATCTCTTCACCCTTTGTTGTAAACACCTTGAATGATACGTTGGGGACCGTAGTTATCACATCCATGTTAAACTCCCTGTCGAGTCTTTCCTGGATGATTTCCATATGCAGCAATCCCAGGAATCCGCACCTGAATCCAAATCCCAGAGCTGCCGACGATTCAGGGACAAAAGTAAGCGAAGCATCGTTAAGCTGAAGCCTTTCTATAGAGCTACGGAGATCCTCATAGTCATCAGCATCGACAGGATATAGACCGGCAAAAACCATCGGCTTGACATCCTCAAAACCAGATATTGCCTTTTCGCATGGGTTTGTTACACTTGTTATGGTATCACCAACCTTGACCTCGGATGAATCTTTGATCCCTGAAATAATATATCCCACATCACCGGCATACATTTCCTCCCTGGGATCCTGTTTTAGCTTGAGCACACCAATTTCCTCAGCATTGTACTCGTGGCCGGTATTGACAAATTTAACGCGGTCACCTTTTCTGATGGTCCCGTTTACAATCTTGAAATATGCTATGATTCCCCTGAAGGGATTGAAAATCGAATCAAAAATAAGGGCCTGAAGCGGGGCTTCGGGACTTCCTTCAGGCGGAGGAATCCTGTTCACTATTTCGAACAATATCCTGTCGACCCCCATTCCCGTTCTTGCACTGGCTTCAATGATATCCTGCCTGTCGCAGCCCACCAAGTCAACAATCTGATCCTTGACCTCTTCGGGCATTGCATTTGCCATATCCATTTTATTCAGAACCGGAATAATCTCGAGATTATGGTCAATTGCCATGTACAGATTTGAAATAGTCTGTGCCTGTATTCCCTGGGTTGCATCGATCACCAGCAGCGCCCCTTCACATGCAGCTATCGACCTTGAAACTTCATAGGAGAAATCAACATGCCCGGGTGTGTCTATCAGATTTAGATTGTACTTTTTGCCTTCAAGCTCATATTCCATCTGGATAGCATGGCTCTTTATGGTAATGCCTCTTTCCCTTTCCAGATCCATGTTGTCAAGAACCTGATCCTGAAATTCCCGTTCAGGAATCGTCCTGGTCTTTTCAAGAAGACGGTCCGCCAGGGTACTCTTACCGTGGTCGATATGGGCAATTATGCAAAAATTTCTGATATGATGCATGTAACACTTTCGCTGGAAACACCGTGCAAATATATAAAATTATAAACACGTGAAGCCAGGTTGGCAACCTGGCTCCACGATATAAATTAATATTGATGTATATATTAATAAGGCATTCCTCCACCCATTCCCTGAGGAGGCATAGGCGGCTGTTTTTCCTCTTTTTCATCAACAATAACAGCCTCTGTCGTAAGAAACATCCCTGCAACTGATGCAGCATTTTCCAGAGCAACTCTTACAACCTTGACAGGATCAATTACACCAGCTTCATATAATTTCTCATAATTGTCGGTCTGTGCATTGTATCCGTAGTCACCCTTGCCTGTCTTAACAGCCTGAACGACTACAGCACCCTCTTTGCCTGCATTTGCTGCAATCTGACGGAGAGGTTCTTCAATGGCACGTTTCACGATTTCGATACCGGTCGTCTGATCTTCATTGTCTCCCTTGAGTTTTTCAAGTGCTGATATTGCACGGATATATGCCACACCGCCACCAGGGACAATACCTTCTTCAATTGCGGCACGGGTTGCATGCAGGGAATCGTCAACACGGTCCTTCTTGTTCTTCATCTCAACTTCTGATGCAGCTCCGATGTAAAGCACTGCCACACCACCCGACAATTTTGCAAGACGCTCCTGAAGCTTTTCCTTGTCATAGTCGGAGGTTGTGGTTGTCATCTGCTGCTTGATCTGGCCGATTCTTGCCTTGATCATCTCTTTGTCGCCATAACCGTTGACAATTGTAGTGTTCTCCTTGTTAACAGTTACTTTTTCAGAAGTACCGAGCATGTCAAGAGTTGCATGTTCAAGTTTAAGGCCTTTTTCTTCAGAAATAACTGTTCCGCCTGTCAGGATGGCAATATCCTCGAGCATTTCTTTCCTTCTGTCGCCAAAGCCCGGAGCCTTAACTGCACACACCTTGAGAGAACCACGTAACCTGTTTACAACAAGTGTGGCAAGAGCTTCTCCTTCAACATCTTCAGAGATAATAAGAAGAGGACGGCCATTCTGTGCTGTTGCTTCAAGTATGGGGAGCATGTCCTTCATTGAAGATATCTTCTTGTCATAAATGAGGATGTAGGGGTTTTCAAGTTCGGCTTCCATCTTCTCGGTATTGGTTACAAAATATGCAGAAATGTAACCGCGGTCGAACTGCATACCTTCAACAACTTCAACAGATGTTGTGGTTCCCTTGGCTTCTTCGACTGTTATAACGCCTTCCTTGTGTACCTTTTCCATTGCTTCAGCAATCAGCTTGCCTATCTCAACATCATCATTAGCTGAAATACGGGCAACCTGCTCAATTTTGCTGAGATCATTTCCAACAACCTGAGCCTGTGACTTGAGGTGTGAAATAACTTTTTCAACAGCCTTGTCAATACCCCTTTTAACATCCATCGGGTTTGCACCGGCCGTGATATTCTTAAGACCTACGTTGATTATGGCCTGTGCCAGAACTGTTGCTGTTGTTGTACCATCACCTGCGATATCGCCGGTTTTGGATGCAACTTCCTTGACCATCTGGGCTCCCATATTCATATAGGGATCTGAAAGTTCGATGTCCTTTGCAACTGTAACACCATCCTTTGTTACATGAGGTGCACCAAATTTCTTTTCAAGAACAACGTTGCGCCCCTTGGGACCAAGGGTGACTTTCACTGCATTAGCCAACTGGTCTACACCTTCCTTGAGCTGAGCACGTGCATCAATATTAAATTTAATCTCTTTTGCCATATTATCTTTTTTTTATTGGTTTCTTATTATGCTATAAACAAAATGTCAGACTGTGAAATCAGAAGATATTCCTCATTGTCAATATTCAGTTCCTGGCCCGAATATTTGCCATAAAGAACAACATCACCGGTCTTTACTTCCATTTCTTCGTCTTTCTTAGGCGCACCGACCATTACAACAGTTCCCTGACGAGGTTTTTCTTTTGCTGAATCAGGAATGATTATTCCGCTTGCGGTTTTCTCTTCAGCTTCATGAGGTTTTACCAAAACCTTTCCAGCCAATACTTTTCCTTTTAATTGTCCCATGTTTATTTAGTTTTAAAGTTAAACACTGTTTTCTGCCTCTCCCATTAGCATAATTTATGCCAAAGGGAAAATTCATGTCATAACATCTTTTCTGCAGTCATTTTATCGATCACTGCCTGTCAGTTTTTTACCGATAAAAAGCCAGATAATTTACAATGCGCTGTTAATTAATACATTAAACATAAAAAACAAAGTGTCAGTTTATGACAAACTGACACTTTGAGGAAATCTGTATATAAAGGTGTATCCTAGTTCCCTGGCTTCTGATCGTTGTTCCCTGACGGTGTGGTCGCAGCCGGCTGATCTGGAACGGCTGTCGGCAGTGTCGGTATAGCATTGGGGTCGACTGCATTCTGGATCTGATTCTCGATCCTTGAGCGTTCACTTACAGAACCTCTTGGAATGGTTGCTGTTGCAACAACACACAGAATAAGTATAGCTGCCGCAAGTGTCCATGTCGATTTCTCAAGGAAATCAGCAGTCTTCCTTATTCCCATTGACTGGCCTGCAGATGTAAAATTGGCAGCAAGGCCGCCCCCTTTTGAATTTTGCACGAGCACAATCATTATCTGAAGAACACAGGCTATCAATATAAGTACCGAGATAAAAATATAAATTCCCATTTTTCAATTATTTAAGGATCTCCTTTATTTTTTCAATTTGAGTGGCAAAGTAACCACTTTTTTCCGGAAATTTCAAACTTAATTTTTCATAAATATCTATAGCCTTGGAATAATAACCCTGGTTTACATATATTCTTGCAAGTGTTTCGGTAACAAAGCTGCCCTTTTCTTCGGTGAAGGGCTGTGCAAGATCTTCCAAAGGATGATCTGTCTTTTCTTTCCTGGGCTCTATCCTGGGGTTTGCCAAAATGAATTTGTCAATAAGATCGGCCTGTGCCTTTCGCGCAAAAATCTTCGCATCAGTTTCACTTGCCTTCGGAACAGCCTCGGCTACGGGTTCTTCTTCCTTCTCTGTCTTTTCAGCAGGCTTCAGGTGCACCTCTTCAGTATCCTGCCCCCTGTCGTGAACAGGTTCAGATTCATAATCCGGGGCCGAGAATCCGGGATCCATGTAAAAGATACTCTCGTCGTTGTCAGAAAGTTCTTCCCTGAAAAGATGTACACCAGCAACCGGAATGTCACTCTCAATATCATCGGAAATAAGAATAGGCCGGCCCGTCAGATAATCATTTCCATTATCTTCTTTGTCAGCAGGCCCGTCAGCAGAGAACTTTTCAATTTCGGTGATCAGGTCCTCGCTGTTCTTCGCTGAATCAAGCACTGTCTGTTCAAGATCGACCCTGACTGATGCGGGCTCATGAGCCTCAATTACTTCCTGTTCCTGAACGCTCGTGCCAGCCTCGTGAATCCCGGCCGGCTGTATTGCCGGTCCATGCTGTACTGTCTCTGCTTCCTCAAGGCCAGGCTCCGAGGGCGTTATCTCGGTTTCCTGAACGTGAACAGATCCTTCTGCAACATGATGATGTTGTCCTGTAACGACCCGAACAACTTCCTTTTCCGTAACCGGTTCTTTTTGGCTGATCCCCGTTTCAGGTGTTATTTTGAGAAGATTATAGAGTACCTCACGATCGGAGATATGAATGGCCGAATTTCTCAGCTGGTTGTCGAACCTGATATCCTGATTGTCCTTAAGCGCCTTAAGAAGAAGGAGATGGGCCGTCTGGAAATAAGGGTAAACAGTGATAAGCTCATTCAGTTCGGCCATTATCTGCCGGTCGATAGGGCTGTTTCCGCCTATAAGGCCTAAGAAGTCGGTCCTGTTCATTCAGAGTCACCAGTTAACAAATGCCCTGTTAAAGATGTCCTCGACAATTAAATCAAGAATATTTTTTGAAAGCTCGGCTTCAACCTGGCTGAGATCCAGAGAACTGTTATAATCCTCGTACCTTGAAAAAGTCTGCTCAAAGCTCTTGTCGGGATCAACTGTATTAGTGAATTTGACCTTCACAGTGATAGTGAACCTGTTCATGGCAGCAGTCGCATCTGCCGATACTGTAACCGGCCTCGTATTATAATCGGTAATCTCGCCTTCAAAATTTGCATCTCCAAGGCCATTTACGATGTTCAGGCTTGTCTGGGCCTTGCACTTGTCGATAAGTGCATCCGTAAGGTTCTGACTAAGTCCGGGCTGAACAAGGCTCGCCCTGTTCTGAAAGTATTGGATGCTGACTGTCTTCAATCCTTCAGTGCTTGCCCCTGAAAAGGAATATATCCCGCAGCCGTTAAAGATGAAAGATAAAAGAGCAAGCAGGATTAAATGCCCTGACTGTCTTCTAAGACGGGCCGGGGAGTTACAGTTCAATGCCATATTCCTTTATTTTTCTGTAAAGAGTCCTCTCAGATATTCCAAGCTCATTTGCTGCAAGCTTGCGCTTTCCGTTATATTTTTCAAGTGCTTTCTTTATCATTTCTATTTCCTTTCCGGTAAGTGAGAGCGATTCTTCAACAACCTCCTCCGTATCCTGTATATTGTTTCTTGCCCTGTGATGGGTTAAATCGGCAGAGTGCGGTTCGGGTTCCTCAGTAAAAGAATCGGCATGCTTGGTATCCCTTATGAGGTTCTGGATGACGCCGGAATTATTCTGCTGAAAAGCAAGATCGTAATGACCCGACTTAATAAGGTCGAGCACAAGCTTTTTCAGGTCGTTCATATCACTCTTCATATCAAAGAGGATCTTGTACAGGATCTCCCGCTCGGTAGAAAATGATTTATCTTCTTCCCTTTTTATGATTGCAGGGAGCTTGGGAGAACTGTAATCAGGAAGATATAGTTTAAGGACCTCGGGGGTTATTTCCCTTTCCTCCTCAATTATGGAGATCTGTTCAGTCACGTTTTTGAGCTGGCGCACATTACCGGGCCATGAATAGTTCAGCAGCACATTCTTTGCCTCATTGCTGAGCCTGATAGCAGGCATCCTGTATTTCTCTGCAAAATCGACTGCAAATTTCCTGAAAAGCAGAAAGATATCTTCTCCTCTCTCCCTGAGAGGCGGTATTTTTATCGGCACGGTGTTGAGCCTGTAGAAAAGGTCCTCCCTGAACCTGTCGTGCTCGATGGCTTTGGCAATATCAACATTGCTCGCGGCAATAACCCGTACATTTGTCTTTTGTACTTTTGACGCTCCGACCCTTATGAACTCACCCGATTCAAGGACCCTCAAAAGACGAACCTGTGTCGAAAGAGGAAGCTCAGCAACCTCATCAAGAAAAATCGTACCTCCGTCAGCCACTTCAAAATACCCCTTGCGGCTTTCAGTAGCCCCGGTGAATGA
Organism: Bacteroidales bacterium; assembly: GCA_035390825.1. Classification (GTDB taxonomy): domain Bacteria; phylum Bacteroidota; class Bacteroidia; order Bacteroidales; family VadinHA17; genus LD21. The sequence goes on from DAOOUQ010000001.1 coordinate 146,216, forward strand.
GCCCTTTTCATGACCAAACAGTTCCGAATCGATGGTACCTTCTGGTATGGCACCACAGTTTACAGCAAAATACTGCCCGTGTTTCCTGGCGCTGTAACTGTGAATCACCTGGGGAAAAGACTCTTTGCCCGTTCCGCTCTCGCCTGTAATAAGAACCGACAAATCGGTCGGTGCAACCTGTAAAGCGACATCAATAGCCCGGTTCAGCCCCGGATAATTGCCAATTATCCCAAATCGTTGCTTGATCGTCTGAAGGTCTCTCATCACTGTTAAAAGATTGTGCGAATTTAAGATATTTTTAAAATATAGGGAAATCCTATTTTAGTAACTTTGCCGGATGAAGACATACAATGGATATCATCTCACCGGCATCATACCGGCCCGTTATGCATCTACAAGGTTCCCCGGGAAACCGCTTGCCGAAGTTGCGGGAAAACCAATGATCCAAAGGGTTTATGAACAGGCATCATTGATCCTCGATGTTGTTTTTGTCGCAACAGACGACAGTCGGATTTACGATTCTGTAATCAGGTTCGGCGGGAGAGCCGTGATGACCTCGTCAAGCCACCGGAGCGGAACTGACCGGTGTGCTGAAGCTGTGAAAAAGATTACAGATGAAAAGGGCATTTCAACCGATGTTGTCGTGAATATCCAGGGCGACGAACCATTTATCAGACCCGAACAGATTGAACTGCTCATTTCATGTTTTTCCGATAAGACAGTGGAAATAGCTACCCTTATCCGCAGAGTGGCGCCCGGAGAAGATTTGGCAAATCCCAACCATCCAAAGGTAATAATTGACACTTCGGGAAATGCAATCTATTTCAGCAGGAGCATTATTCCCTTCTTCAGGGATGCCCCGATAAATGACTGGACAAAGGTTCATCAATATTACAAACACCTCGGATTGTATGCTTACCGGGCTGGAACTCTCAACAAAATAACAGCACTGCCGGGAAGCCTCCTCGAAAAAGCAGAATCGCTGGAACAGAACCGGTGGCTTGAGAACGGATACAGGATCAGAACCGCTTTGACTGAATGGGAAAGCATTTGTATCGACACTCCTGAGGATCTTGAAAAAGCAGAAAATTTCTCTAAACAGATTAAATAAAAATGTGTACCTTTAGCACAGTTTTTGCGCATATTTAACAAAAGGTGCTTATGAAGCAAACTCTACTCCTGATTTTATTTATATTATACATGCCGGATCTTCATTCTCAGAATGATACAATAAATATTGCCAGGAGTGAGACTCAAAAATCTGTCCAGCGGGAAAACAATACCTCACTTGTAACCATTTTTCCTGTTCCTGTCCGGCAGAACAATTTTACAATCCGGACCGAAAAGGAAATGACACTGGTTAAGGTGACAAATATGATCGGTCAGGATATATTCAGGGCTCAGTATAAAAACCCTGTCCCTTCAACAAAGGTCTTACTCAAGAAACCGACAAGAGGCATGTACCTGGTTACAATAAGCTTTGCTGACGGGTCACGTGTGGTAAGAAAAATAATGATAGAGAATCCTGAATAGGGCTTAATTATTATTCTGATATGGCGGATTTACGGGGAATGGTCTGCCTAAGCGGAAAATTCGTTAATTGAACAGCAGGAAACTATTTTATTTTGCGATTGTTTTTTTATTTGGGGATCCGGATTTTCTAAAAACTATACTTATAACAATCTGAGATGGAAGAAGGGGTAAATGTTTTTTCTATTAAGGATCTGGAAAGCTTTTCCGGAATCAAAGCCCATACAATAAGGATATGGGAGAAAAGGTACAAAATACTTGAACCAGACAGAACTGATTCAAATATCAGAACCTACAATGAGACTGAGCTCAAGAAGATACTTAATGTGGCATATCTGAACAGAAATGGACTTAAGATATCCAAAATAGCCAGGCTCAGTGAAGATGAACTGCTGAAAGAAGTTATGACTGTTAGCAGCCAGGATGAAAGTCCTGACCAGAACTTCCAGCCGGGAAAAATCCTGATGGCTGCAATCAGGTTTAATGAATCTCAATTCAAGGAGGCTCTTCTTCCTTTCGTGAACAATTACGGCATCGAAGACGCCTACATACATTTCTACCAGCCGTTGCTCGAAAAATCAAGGATACTCTGGCAAACAGGAAGCCTTTCAAGAGCTCAGGAACAGTTTGTCAGAAACACGGTCAGGCAGATCCTCACGATCGAAGACTATAATCTGAAGGTCCCGCTGCTAAGGTCAAAATCATGTGTGGCCATGATAAATACATCTGATTACATGTCAGACAATAATTTCCTGTTCTATAAATACCTTCTCAAGAAAAGAGGTTTCGACGTTATATTTACAGGAGGAATCCTTCCTGCTTCTGAAGTTATTGAGATACATAAGATTAAACCATTCGAATACCTTATTGTCAATTCTGCCGCCTTCGACTTTGCCAGGAAGAAAATCAACTACTTCAGCAGCATCGGGAGATCCCTGCTTATCAGGAAAATAGTCCTTACCGACTTCCCTGAAGCCCAGGAAAAGAAGATCCCTGAGAATATTATTATATCAAGAAATCCTGGCGATTTCCGCAAGGCGATTGCAACGTTTAAATAGTATCCTTAAGCCCAACGAAATAATTTCTCTCTTTTGTCAGATCCAAACCCGGATTGCTGCTGACAAGTTTGTCAATTCTCGACAGGATGTTGTCGGAGAACCTCCTTATCTGGTCCCTGTCTTCAGTCTGTATCCTGTGAGATACTGCTCTTGAAATCTTTTCCACTTCCTGCCATAATCCGGCTGTATGGCTGTCAAAATAACAGCTGCAGAAAGCATCCCAGATATAATTCACTGCCGTGCCGGAAAGATGCAGCATGTCCTCACCATAAAACCTGTAATCGCGAAGATCATCCATAACAATCTCATAGGCAGGAAAATATGAAGGATGTGACGGATGCCCGAGAAGTTTTTCAACTGCAAGGAAAAGGACAGATTTGCTTACCTGGTTTCCATGCGGCCCGTCTTTCCAGTGACGCACCGGACTAATTGTAAAAACCACCCTGAGTTGAGGGCAGACCTTGCTGAGAATATCGAGCTGTTCATTCCAGAGGCCGGTAATATAATCAACATCCAGCAATTCCCTGGTAAAAGATGATGCCTCTATTTTGTGGCAGTTTGAAACTATGTCCCCTGACTGTCTCCATCTGTAAATCCTTGCTGTACCAAAAGTTATAAACAGAAAGCGAGCCCCTTTCATGAATTCCGACGCTTGCCCGGTCCGTTTATTTATCATTTCAAGCGCCTCATCCCTGTCGACTGACGAAAATTCGGTACTGTGACTGAAACTTATCCATCTGCCTTCATGATTATAAAGATCCTCCGGTACGAATCGTCTGTTTTTAAGTATATCATTAACTGTTATCAAAACTGATACCGGATTATATACAGTACCTGACGGATTTATCATGACAGGCATGCAGCCTGCTTCAAACTGCTTCCCTATAGATGTTGCAAAGCATGAACCGATGAACATTACAGGATCATTATAGGATATCTTTTCCTTTGAAGGTTCAATAGGGAATGTGGTTCTCAGTTCCATAGGTCAAAGATAAATTATCTCTTAAGCAGCTTGTCTATCCAGCCAGCGATATAGCCGAATACTTCATGCCTGAAGGGCTCGTTATGAAGCTCGTGGTAACCTCCTTCCCATATTTTCAATTCAGCCAGCTTCGTTAAGGAAGCAAATTCCCTGCTTCCCTCCGGTGAACAAATCCGGTCATCGCTCCCATGCATCAGAAGAAGCGGAACACCTAAATCCCGTGCACGGGCAAGCGCGTTCTCTGCTGCTTTCATTGCGGAACAGAAAAGACTCACCGATATCTTGCCGTGAACAAGGGGGTCGGCTTTATACCTTTCAACAACTTCAGTGTCGCGTGAAAGATGTACTGTGTTAAGCCCTGACGGCTGAACAAGGCCGGGAAAAATACCTTTCATAAATGCGGCCATCCTGACTTTTGCCTTTTCAGGCTCAAATGAAAGCTTCAGCCACGGGGAAGTAACAACAGCTCCTTTTATTTTTGGTTTGTTCCTTACAAGATAATCAAGTACTATTCCGCCTCCAAGACTGTGACCGTAAAGGAACATAGGCGTGCCGGGAAAAGTCTTCTTACATTCTCCCAGAAGAATTGAAATCATCTCATCTGTCACAGAATAGTTCTTTATATGTCCTTTTTTACCATCTGATTTTCCGTGACCCGGGAGATCAACACCTGCAAACCCTATACTTTCATTGTTAAAGCGATCGGCCCAGTCCCTGTACCTCTGAATATGCTCACCCAAACCATGTACCATTACTATCACCGCACGCAGGTCAGACCCGGGACTCCTGATAAATCCTTTCAGAACCTGACCGTTACTCAGTCTGATATTAAAATCCATTTTTTCTCTAAAAGTACGAAAGTTGCCTGAAAAAGCAGTGTTGCAGTCGCGATTATATTTAAGCAAATCAAACAGGTTTGGGTGATGCTGAGAAGTCTTTTTTCACATGAAACTTCACAAAAACAATGCTCCCGACATGCCAAAGGGTTAACAAAACCCGGCTTTCGCTATTTATCAGAAATTTATACCGGTGCGTCAATTTCATTCATATTCGCCTCACTGTCAGTCGTTCTGTGTCGTATCGCTATTTGGAACGATTCCTTAATACAGGGATTTTAAGATATTAAGATTTGTTTATCCTTTTTTTGCTGCATATATTTGTACCTGCAATCAAAAACAGCAGACAATGACGACACATGAATTCAACAGTAGCCTCATAGAGATGAAAAGCAACCTTCAAAGGTTTGCAATGAGCCTTACTTCTGACAGGGATTCCGCCCTCGATCTGGTGCAGGATACATATCTCAAAGCAATTACTTACAAGGAAAAATTCGTTGATTATACAAACCTCAAGGCATGGGTGTTCACGATAATGAAGAATACCTTCATCAACAACTACAGGCGGAACCTCAAGGAAAACACAATAATCGACGGAACCCAGGACCTGTATTACCTCAACATGCCTCACGACAAAGGATTTACCTCACCTGAATCGGATTTCTCGCATGGTGAGATTGAAAAGGCCATTGAATCATTAAGCGATGAATTCAGGATCCCGTTTAAAATGCACGTCGAAGGTTTTAAATATCATGAGATAGCTGAAAAGCTCGGACTGAAAATAGGAACTGTTAAAAGCAGGATATTCTTTACACGTCAGAAACTGATGAATATCCTTAAGGATTACGAAGGTTAGGTTAGTTGATTATATAAAGAGTCATCAGGTTAGGTTAAAAAGGCTGGAATTCACCAGCCTTACCTTTTTCCCGTTACAACTGTGCCTCATAACACAAAAACAAGCAACAACCCGGCGACGATCCATTCCCGTAAATTCATTGTCAGCGGTTTTGTATTCAAAACACAAGGTTCGGGAATAAAATATTCAGGTTTTGACCGGCCATAATATATTCCCGGCTGGGTCTGTCTGCCCGTTTTCTTTCATGATGTTCCCCGAAAGCATTGTTAACAGAATAACAATAAAACCGGGTATTAATATCTGAAAGAAATAAAGAGTAACAGGAAAGGATTATGATTTCATGACGGCTTCAATATTTGACATCATCTTTTCATAGGAAACTCTTTTCATTGCCGTTCTCCTGAAAAGTCGTGCGAACTGTTCCTCTGAAAGTTTCTTCCATCCCTCAGCGGTCATGACGGCGATCTCCTCATCAATTTCAAACTCCGGAGTACCGGCCACCTCAGGTGATTCGTTCCAGGGACAAACCTCCTGGCACAAATCGCAGCCATATACTCTTCTGCCAAGAAAGCGAACAAGGTTTTCAGGAACGGGACCTCTCCTTTCAATTGTTAAGTTTGCAATGCATTTCCGGGCATCAATTGTCTTGTCGCCGTTAATTGCACCGGTAGGGCATTTATCCTGACAGATCCTGCATTCACCGCAATGATCTTTTTCAAACGGATCGTCGAATGTCAGGTCAATATTCAGGATCAGTATCCCGATGAAAAAGAATGATCCTATATCCTTATTTATAATTAGCGAATTTCTTCCCTGCCATCCCAGCCCTGCTTCCCTCGCCCATGCCTTCTCAGTCATTGAAGAGCTGTCGACGACTATCTTTCCCGAGACTTCAGGTATGTTTTTTTCTATCCAAGAAAGAAGGTTGTTCAGCTTGCCTTTTATAACATCATGATAATCTGTTCCGTATGTATATCTCGAAAGCAGAGGGGCATCAGGGTCCTTCTGCATTATTCTGGAATAATAGCTCAGTCCCGTGACAACCAGCGACCGTGCATCAGGCAGAAGGGCTGACGGGTCAATTCTTTTCTCCGGATCCCTCTCCAGATAATGCATAATGTCGTTCATGCCGGCGTCGAGCCAGGCCCTGAATCGCGGGGCAAGCTCTTCGAGTCTGCGCGCCCTTGCGATCCCGCACAAATTGAACCCGAGCTCTGATGCTCTCGTCTTTAACCGCCGGGTGAATTCAGCCTTGTCGTAGGGGCCTGCCATTTGATATTCTATAAAAATCCCAGTTCAAGCTTTGCTTCATCGCTTAGCATGCTCCTGTCCCACGGAGGATTGAAAGTGAGTTTCAGATCGCAGTCCTTTACACCTTTCGTACCAGTAACCTTATATTTTACCTCCTCCACAAGGTCATCTGCCATCGGGCAGTTTGGCGCTGTAAGTGTCATAGTGATGTGAACAACATGATCGTCGTCAAGGTCAATATTGTATATCAGTCCAAGGTCATAAATATTCACTGGTATCTCCGGATCGTAAATGCTTTTCAGCACCCCAACGATCCTGGTTTCAATTTCAAGCTGTTCTGACGGATCCATCTTTGCCCTCCTATTAGTCCTGTGTAAATTTACAGTTTTATTGTTTCGGAATTCGGAATTGTTATTTCTGATTTACAGGACAGCCAACGTTGCGAAATCAAAAATCCGAAATTATTTCTTCTGTGCTTTGAATGCCATTGCATATAATTTCATCTGCCGTATCATTGCCAGCAGACCATTCGACCTTGTAGGCGACAGATTCTGTCTGAGCCCAATCCTGTCGATAAAATACAGATCTGCCCCTATTATCTCTTCGGGGGTTCTCCCCGAGAGTACCTTTATAAGCAAGCCAACAATCCCTTTTGTTATGATGGCATCGCTGTCGGCAGTGAATTTTATCTTTTCTCCGTTATACTCGGGATGAAGCCATACCTTTGACTGGCATCCTTCAATAAGGAATTCCTTCATCTTGTATTTCGGGTCTATTGCAGGAAGATCTTTCCCCATATCGATAAGGAGGTTGTATTTATCCATCCAGTCGTCAAAAACCGAAAACTCTTCAATAATGCTGTCCTGAACCTCGTTAACCGTCATTCCTCAGTGTTTTGAAAACATTTGTATAACCTTTTCAATTCCTGTGCCAAGAGCATCGATCTCGTCAGTCGTGTTGTAAAAACACATCGAAACCCTAACCGTGCCTTCAATGCCAAATCTTTGCATTATGGGCTGTGCACAATGTGTGCCCGTTCTGACGGCAATGCCAAGTTTGTCGAGTATCATTCCGGTGTCGTATTGATGGATGCCGTCGAGCAAAAATGAAATTGTTGCAATCTTGTCCGGAGAATTCCCAAAGATTTTAAGGCCTTTTATTCCTGAAAGCCGATTGTTTGCATATTCAAGAAGCTGCCTTTCCCGCGTCGCTATTTCTTCCCTTCCGGTGCCTGAAACATAATCAAGGGCCTTCGCGAGTCCGATTGCGCCCGCATAGTTCATTGTTCCGGCCTCAAATTTAAAGGGCAGTTCATTGTAAGTGGTCTTTTCAAAAGTAACCTTATCAACCATATCGCCTCCGCCCTGCCATGGAGGAAGTTCGGTGAGCCATTTTTCTTTCCCGTAAAGGACGCCTATACCTGTCGGCCCGTAGATCTTATGCCCCGAGAAAGCATAGAAATCACAGTCCATCAGTTTTACGTCTGTAGTGCCATGCTGTATACCCTGTGCGCCGTCAACCAGTACAGGTATGTTTTGTGCATGGGCGGCTTCAATGATGTCGTTTACGGGGACTATCGTGCCGAGAGCATTTGACACCTGGGTTACGGCAACGATTTTTGTCCGTGCTGAAAGCAACTTCAGATATTCATCGAAGATTATCTCTCCATTGTCGTTGACCGGTATTACTTTCAGCTTTGCTCCTTTTCTTTCGCACATCATCTGCCATGGAACAATGTTGGCATGGTGCTCGAGGTTGCTTACAAGTATTTCATCACCTTCCTTTACAAATCTCTCGCCGAACGAAAATGCTATACTGTTTATTGATCCGGTCGTACCTGAGGTAAATATGATCTCCTCACGAAGTGATGCATTTATGAATGAGCGCACAGTTTCCCTGGCATTTTCGTAAGCTTCGGAAGTCATATCGCTCATTGCATGAACTCCCCTGTGAATGTTGCCGTTATACCTTGTATACACCTCCCTGACAGCATCGAGTACGCAAAGCGGTTTCTGTGTCGTGGCACCGTTATCAAAATAGATCAGTGGCTTGTCATACACTTTCCTGTTCAGGATGGGAAAGTCGGCCCTTATTTCAGAAATATCTTTCACAGCAACCTGTAATTAACCACATTTTACCATGCAACTTGCACATCTCGAAAGCTCACCCTTAAGTCGTTGCATAACAAGCCCGTCCATTCTTTCTCTGAGAGCTTCAACATTGACATTCTGTATTACCTCATGCGCAAAGGCAAACATCAGCATGAGTCGTGCCTGACGCTTGTCGATGCCTCTCGACTGCAAATAGAACAGTGCATTATCATCGAGCTGCCCCACTGTTGCCCCATGGCTGCATTTGACGTCATCAGCGAATATCTCAAGCTGTGGCTTTGTGTCCATTTTGGCATCATCGGTAAGCAGGATATTGTTGTTTTTCTGATATGCCTGAGTTCCCTGGGCCCCCGGAGCGACATAAATACGTCCGTTGAACGCGCCTGTTGCCATTTCGTCGAGAACTCCCTTGAAAAGCTGGTTGCTTGTACATTTGGGAAAGGCATGGTCAATATTTACAAAGTTGTCGATATGCTGCCACTTATCTGCAAGAAACAATCCGAATGAATTGGTCTCCGCTCCTTCTCCCCCGAGATAATGATACGTGCTGTTCCTTACAAGGCCCCCATGAAGTGTTATATTCGCAGATGAAGCGTAGCTGTTTCTCTCCTGATGTATAAAGGTGTGTGTGATTTTGCAGGCATTGTTATGCTCATTCTGCACTCTTATGATGTTGAAGCGGGCATTCTCACCCACATGGATTTCAGTTACTGCGTTTGTGAGGAACTTCCTTGGAGAAAGAGTATGGTCACATATTATTATTGTCAGCTCTGCATTATTCTCCACGACAATTAAATTGCGGTGCTGGTTGAACGTATCTTCATCCGAATCGACAAGATTTACAACCTGAACAGGCTTTGAAAGCCGTGCACCGCGAGGGACATGGACAAAAACACCGTCGGATGCCATTGCCGTGTTAAGGTGGACCAAACCGTCAGTTTTGCTTTTGGCATATTTTGAATAATGTTTTTCAACAATCCCCGAAAACTTCCTTGAAGCTTCATTAAGGCTTCCTATAGTAATTCCACCGGGCAGTTCCCTGAGTTTGCCGTTAATCGTTGGATAGAATCCGTTCATAAGAACAATGCCATGAGCATCAAGGTTTGTAACATCACATCTGAAATCCTCAGCTTTTTCGAAGTCGGTTTTTTCAGGTATGAAATAAGTTTTATAATCGTGCTTGAAGAAGAGGTCAAGATTTGTGTATTTGTAGGCTTCATTTTTCCTTGTCGGAACGCCCAGCATACGGAACTCTTCAAAGGCACTGCTTCTGAAAGAATTTATATAAGATGAAGAATCATCGGTGATCTTTTTGATGTTCGCCTCGTATAATTCAGAATAATAATTTGTTACTTCAGATGTTCCGTTCATCTCAGTCCTGATTATCAACCTCTTTTTTAATCCAGTCATATCCTTTTTCCTCAAGCTCAAGCGCAAGTTCCTTTCCTGAGGTCTTAACGATCCTGCCGTCGTACAGAACATGAACGACATCTGGGACAATATAATCAAGCAGGCGCTGGTAATGAGTGATCACAATCGTTGAATTATCAGGCCTTTTCAATTTATTTACGCCGTTTGCAACAATTCTGAGAGCATCAATATCAAGCCCGGAGTCTGTCTCATCAAGGATGGCCAGTTTTGGTTCAAGCATGGCCATCTGAAAAATCTCATTTTTCTTTTTCTCCCCTCCCGAAAAACCTTCATTGACTGATCTGTTGGCAAGCTTTGAGTCTATCTCGACAAGCTCCTTCTTTTCACGCATAAGCTTCAGAAAATCGGATGCTGAAAGCTGATCCAGCCCTTTGTGTTTCCTGTGTTCATTTACGGCTGTCTTCATGAAATTCACCATGCTGACTCCCGGAATTTCAATCGGGTACTGAAAGCCCAGGAAAATACCTTCCCTCGACCTTTCCTCGGGTGACATGTCGAGGAGATTCTTTCCGAGATATGTTACATGGCCCTCGTCAACTTTCACGAATTCCCTTCCTGCGAGAACTGCGGCAAGGGTGCTTTTCCCTGATCCGTTGGGACCCATTATCGCATGGACCTCACCCGGTTTAACATCAAGGCTAATTCCCTTCAGGATTGTTTTCCCGTTGATGGAAGCCCATAAATCTTTAATGTACAGCATAATATGATATAATCAAAATAAAGTTCCAACCCACGATAATGTTCTAACCCACGCTGCCTTCGAGACTTATCTGAAGGAGCTTCTGTGCCTCTACGGCAAATTCCATAGGAAGTTTGTTAATTACTTCCCTTGCATAACCATTTACAATAAGCCCTACGGCATCTTCTGTCGATATACCTCTCTGGTTGCAGTAAAAAATCTGATCCTCCCCTATTTTGGATGTTGTAGCTTCATGCTCAACTACGGCGGTCTGGTTGTCGACTTCAATATATGGAAATGTATGGGCTCCGCATTTGTCGCCGAGCAGCAACGAGTCGCACTGTGAAAAATTACGGGCATTTGAAGCGTTTCTCAGAACCTTTACGAGCCCGCGGTAACTGTTCTGCCCAAAACCTGCGGAAATTCCCTTGGAAACAATCGTGCTTTTTGTATTTTTCCCCATATGGATCATTTTTGTTCCGGTATCAGCCTGCTGATGGTTGTTTGCTATCGCAACCGAGTAAAACTCACCTGTCGAGTTGTCACCCTTCAGAATGCAGGAAGGGTATTTCCATGTAATCGCTGATCCCGTTTCTACCTGTGTCCATGATATTTTCGAATTTTCTCCCCTGCACATACCTCTTTTTGTGACAAAATTGAAGATTCCTCCCTTTCCATCCTTGTCGCCGGGATACCAGTTCTGGACAGTCGAATATTTTACTTCGGCATTGTTCTCCGCAATTATCTCGACAACGGCAGCATGAAGTTGATTTTCATCCCTCATCGGCGCCGTGCAGCCTTCGAGATAACTGACAAAACTCTCTTCATCGGCAACCAGAAGCGTGCGCTCAAACTGGCCAGTATTGCTTGCATTTATCCTGAAATATGTCGACAATTCCATGGGGCATCTTACGCCTTTTGGAACATAGCAGAATGACCCGTCGCTGAATACTGCCGAATTAAGGGATGCAAAGAAATTGTCGGTATACGGGACAACAGTTCCCATATACCTCCTGACAAGTTCGGGATACTCCTTTACAGCCTCGCTGAAAGAACAGAAGATGATGCCAAGCTCTGCGAGGGTTTCCCTGAAAGTGGTCTTCACTGAAATACTGTCCATGACGGCATCAACGGCAACACCCGAAAGATGTTTCTGTTCTTCAAGCGGGATTCCCAATTTGTCAAAAGTCTTTTTCAGTTCGGGATCAATGTCGTCGAGACCGGCCGGAGAGACCTTCTGCCTGGGTGCCGCATAATAAATAATATCCTGATAATTAATCGGAGGAATTTTCAGGTTCGCCCATGAAGGCATTTTCATACTCTGCCAATGCCTGTATGACTTCAGTCTGAATTCAAACAGCCAGTCAGGTTCTTGCTTCTTTTCTGAAATAAGACGTATTATATCTTCATTTAACCCTTTGGGAATCTTGTCGGTATCAATGTCAGTATAAAACCCGTACTTATATTCACCTGAAGTTGCATCGTTCAATATCTTATCCTGATCATTTTCCATTTCATCCTGTTTAAAGCCACAATCAGCCTCAATTATTAACAAACTGAAATGTTAATTGTTGATTCTGCAATCTTTTAATTTAAATTTAATCTAAATAAAAATGCAAAAATATTAAAAAAATAGGGATACGGGGATAAATTGATTCCGAAAAATTGCATATCCGCCATTAATGATAAAAATCATTAAAAGTAATATCCCGTTTCTTAAATCGGCTTGAAATTATTTATAATTTGGCGCCTTGTTAAATTTTGAAATTAATCTGAAAATAAAATTTTTTCTATGCTCACTTCAATCAGGAAAATTGCTGAAAAGTACGATAAAAAGATCTTACTTTCTGCACTGACTTTGATTATGCCGCTTGGTCTTTTTGCGGCTGATGGCAAGGTGCCCATGATCGGACCGGTACGTGTTGAATTCATAATTTTCGGCCTTATACTTCTCGGCGTGGCATTGCTCCACAAACAGACCTTCTGGGTTGCCGTGACCGGATTGACTGTTCTTCTTGCCTTTAAGTTCATTTTTGATCCGGGCTTTCATTTTTTTGAACATTTCTTCGGTACAACACCGATGAGCGAGCAGCTTATGGATAAGGAACTCAGGCAGGGTGAATGGGGTATAATACTCAATTTGCTTGGTCTCCTGCTCGGATTTGCGATACTCTCAAAAATATTTGAAGAGTCAGGTGTACCTGATATACTTCCTAAATATCTTCCCGATGACTGGAAGGGCCCTTTCCTTCTGCTTGTTTTTGTATTTATTCTTTCCTCCTTTCTCGACAATATTGCGGCAGCCCTCATAGGCGGAACAATTGCCCTTGTGGTTTTCAAGAATAAGGTGCATATAGGCTATATTGCCGCACTGGTGGCATCAAGCAATGCCGGAGGATCAGGAAGCGTCGTGGGGGATACCACTACCACAATGATGTGGATCGACGGTGTGCCTGCTTTAAACGTCCTGCATGCCTATGTTGCTGCAGCGGCAGCCATGCTTTTCTTTGCCTGGTTTGGCTCCCGCCAGCAGGATAAGTACCAGCCTATCCAGAAAGAAGCCTCTCCTGATGTCAGGATCGACGGGGGCAAATTGTTCATTGTTGCCCTGATTCTTGCCGGGGCAATAATTTCCAATGTCGTTTACGATATGCCTGCTCTCGGAGTATGGATCGCTATAGTTTTGGGATCCTTCATCCGTAAGATCCCATGGAAAGAGGTCCCTGGAGCAATTAAAGGTACAATTTTCCTTCTTTGCCTTGTCACTTGTGCATCCCTTATGCCTGTGGAAGAACTGCCGAATGCATCATGGGCAACAGCATTTGCACTTGGTTTCCTGTCATCTGTGTTCGACAACATCCCGCTTACGAAACTTTGCCTCGACCAGGGTCATTACGACTGGGGTATGCTTGCATATACAGTAGGCTTCGGTGGTTCAATGGTCTGGTTCGGATCATCAGCAGGAGTTGCCATAACAAATAAATTCCCTGAAGGACGTAACGTGATCCTGTGGCTTAAAAAAGGCTGGCACGTTGCTGTTGCATACATAATCGGCTTTTTCACACTGTATCTGATTATGGGATGGGAACCTGCCGATAATAAGGAACACAAGATCATAAACTGCCCTGTACCCGGCTGCCCGATGGCCGGCCACGGAACTGAAGACAATGGCGGTGCGGCAGCTTATATTGATTTCACAAAATAGCCTGTAATTATTTTTGTCATATTAATACTCTTGACACAGGGGCCGATGACCCCTGTGTCATTTTTATGCTTTCTACGTTGCCGTTTTGCTTTCTCTGCGTTTTCTTCACAAACCCTTCAAAAGCAAACATTCAGATAATAATCTTCACTTTCCTGTTCAGCCGCCTCATTTCGGCCCGATAATTGTAATCGTACTCTTACTAAAAATTTTATCTTTATTCTCCAAAATCATTCAGCAATGAAAAACCTTATCACACTTTTCATAATTCTTCAGGCAACTTTCATGTCTGTTTATGCCGATCAGGAGAAGGACATAAAGGCACCCGTAAAACATGTTACTGTTTATCCCGACAGGGCCCAGGTGACGCATGAAGCAACGATTGAAATTCCTGCAGGACCGTCGCTTCTTCGGCTCACGGGCCTCTCACCGTATATCGATCCCCGGAGCATTCAGGTAAAAGGATATGGCGACTTCGTCATAATGTCAGTTAACCAGCAGAACAATTACCTGGAAAATCTTGAGGAGCTTCCTGAGGTAAGAAACATCCGGAATCAGATTGAAACCCTTCAGGCGAAAGTTGAGGACGAAAAAACTACTGTCACGGTACTCCAGGAGAAAGAATCCTTTCTTGTCGCTAACAGGGCAATGCTTGTCAAGGAAACGACATTCTCAGCGGAACAGTTCAAAAATGTCATGGATCTGTACACAAACAGTATGGATCAGGTTAAGACTGCTGTCCTCAAAAAAACCCGTATCATAAGGGATTATGAAAAACAGATAGCCGATCTGCAGAAACAGATCTCCGACAAATTCGGAAAACAACAGCTTCCTTCGGGAGTAATTACTGTGTCGGTGAGCTCATCAAAACCTTCATCGGGGAAATTGTCATTTTCCTATGTGGTAAGCAATGCGGGCTGGTACCCTTCATATGATATCAGAGTTGATGATATTACCAGACCGGTCACTTTTTTCTATAAAGCTAATGTATATCAGAATACAGGAGTTACATGGAAAGATGTGAAATTGAGTTTTTCCAACGCGACTCCCTGGATCGCAGGAGACATACCGGTTCTAGACACCTGGTTCATAGATTATTACATCCCCGAACCCAAACCCGGCATTGTTTTGCGCGGATATGCTTCAGGCGTAAAACGTGCCAACGAACAGGTCATGGCTGAAATGGACGCTGCAAAAACTGCTGAAATGAAGGAAGCTGAAGTCGCGCCTGCTCCTGTCGACAAAAGAACCGGTGAGACAACTGTCATCTTCGACATTACAGTTCCCTATACTCTGGAACCTGACGGTAAGGTTCAGACAATTGAAATACAGCGGACAACCACTCCTGCCGGATTCAAATACCTGACAGTTCCCAAACTGTCCCCGCTGGCTTATCTTACGGGAAATATAACAGACTGGGCAAACCAGGGACTTATTAGCGGGGAAGCCACTCTCTATTTTGAGAACACTTTTGTTGGAAAATCCTTTATGAATGTAAATCAGCTTAAAGACACCCTGACTGTTTCTCTTGGCACTGACAACAGCATCCTCGTTAAAAGGGAAAAAAGGCAGGATTACACCAGCAAACGAACCCTCGGATCGAACAAAACCGAGACATATTCATTTCTGATTACCCTGCGTAACAACAAGAATACTGCAATAAGGATTGCCGTGAATGATCAGATCCCGGTTTCGTCGAACAGCGGCATCGAAGTTAATGCTGTCGAGCTTACCGGAGCAAAGTTTAATCCCCAGACAGGTGAGGTAAAATGGGATCTTGATCTGAAACCTCAGGAAACCCGGCAGCTAATACTTACATATTCGGTTAAATATCCGAAAGATAAAACCATCATACTTGAATAATCTGACCGGAAAGAAATGAAGATCCTTGGTAATCTCGTCTGGCTTATTTTTGGCGGCATAATAATAGCTGTTGAATACTTCATAGGAAGTCTGATACTTATGATAACCATAATAGGTATCCCCTTCGGACTTCAGACTCTTAAAATGGGATCACTTGCTGTCTGGCCATTTGGCCGCACAAGCAGGATCGCCGAGAAGGGATCAGGCTGCCTGAATGTTCTGATGAATATTTTGTGGCTTCTTTGCGGTGGCATCTGGATAGCCCTGACCCACGCCTTCCTGGGTGTGATCCTTTGTTTTACCATCATCGGAATACCATTCGGCACTCAGCATTTTAAACTTACTGAGTTGGCAATCAATCCATTTGGCCGGAGAATTATCCATACATGATATTTGTTAAACATTAACTGATTATATAGTTTTGTATAATGAGCAATCCTGAAAACAGCCAGACCCCTATCGGAAAATTCGGTAAATTCGGACTTTTAGATCATCTGACAAAAAATGTTTCAGCCAAAAACAGTGGCACAGTCAAAGGAATCGGGGATGATTCGGCAGTAATCGATGCTTCAGGAGAACTGTCGCTGGTCTCCACTGACCTCCTTCTCGAGGGGATCCATTTCAATCTTATTTACACCCCCCTCAGGCATCTTGGCTATAAAACTGTCATAAGGGCAATTTCCGATATTTACGCCATGAACGGTGTCCCGGGGCAGATACTTATCGGACTCGGATTAAGCTCGAAGTTTTCAGTTGAAAAAGTTACGGAGCTTTATGAGGGAATACTCCTTGCCTGCCGGAAATACAATATTGATCTTGCCGGCGGTGATATAACAAGTTCCCTTACCGGGCTTACCCTGAGTGTGACTGCAACCGGAACAGTTGCAAGGGATCAGCTCGTTGGCAGGGATGGAGCATGTCCGAATGATCTGATTTGTGTTACAGGCAACTTCGGAGCTGCCTTCATGGGGCTTCAGATCCTTGAGAGAGAGAGGAAACTGTTCAGCAGGGAAAGCGGCTTCAAACCAGATTTTACTGGTTTCGAATACATTATCGAAAGGCAACTGAAGCCGGAATTTCCGGCAAATGTCCTCAGATTCCTTAAAGAAGCGAATATAAAGCCAACGGCAATGATAGATGTCTCCGACGGTCTGGCATCAGATCTCATTCATGTCAGCAGGCTTTCAGGCACAGGTTGCAGGATCTGGTATGAAAAGATACCAATCGACCTTGAGACATCGAAAGCGGCCGAAGAGTTTCAGATGGATCCGGCAACTCCCGCGCTGAACGGCGGTGAGGATTTTGAACTGCTCTTTACAGTTCCGGTTGATTGCGCCGACAGGATAAGGAACATTCCGGGCGTTTCAATAATCGGTCATATGACAAATGCCGGTCTTGAATATAAGCTGATAAACGAGGAAGGATCAGAAATAACCCTTAAGGCTCAGGGGTGGGAAACATCGGAAGGATGAAACTATCTTGGACCCCTTATTATTCCTCTTTCCGATTTTCTTATGAATTCGAGAATATAATCCCTGTCGGGCGAAGATATCATTTCCTTTTCAATAAAATTAAGTGCCTGGGAGATATTCATTCCGTTCAGGTAAATAGCCCTGTAAATGTTATGGATATTATTGATCCTTTCGGTATCAAATCCTCTGCGGGTAAGCCCCACCGAATTAAGACCCATATATGAAAGAGGATCCCTGTCAGCTTTAATGAACGGGGGAACATCGGTTCTTACCTTTGATCCTCCTCCGATAAATGCATGACCGCCAATCCTTGAGAACTGGTGGACAAGCGATCCGGCACTGATTATTGCCCAGTCATCAACTTTAACCTCACCTGCAAGCCCCGTTCCATTGCCAAGTATGCAGTTATCCCCTACCTGGCAGTCGTGGCCTACATGGGCATATGCCATAATCAGGCAGTTCCTTCCCACTACGGTTTTACCGGCTGCCACCGTACCCCTGTTTACTGTTGATCCTTCCCTGAGCGTCGTACCATCCCCTATTTCAGCAGTAGTTTCCTCCCCTACAAATTTCAGGTCCTGGGGAATTGCCGAAACAACAGCTGTAGGGAAGACCTTGCAGTTTTTTCCTATCCTGGCTCCGTAAAGAATTGTAGAATGAGGGCCTATCCATGAACCTTCACCTATTTCAACATTGTTATCTATATAGGCAAAAGGTTCCACGGTGATATTTTCAGCCAGCCTCGCCCCCGGATGCACAAATGCCAGATTTGAAATCATTTTTTAAGATTATTTGTTTTTAATTACCTGGGCTGTCATTTCACCTTCAGCTACAAGATGATTTCCGACAAAAGCCTGCCCGTACATCATAACTATTCCTCTCCTCATCGGTTCAACGAGTTCCATCTTAAGCAAAAGAGTATCGCCCGGCACAACCTTATGTTTGAATTTAAGCTTGTCGATCTTAAGGAAATAGGTCGAATATTTCTCAGGTTCCTCAACCCCGCTCAGTACAAGAAGTCCGCCGCATTGTGCAAGCGATTCGACGATCAGAACCCCGGGCATAACAGGTTCATCCGGGAAGTGACCCTGGAAGAAATGTTCATCAAAAGTCACATTCTTAATGCCTACCACAGTAGTTTCGTCGAGTGAGATAATTTTATCAACAAGGAGGAAGGGATACCTGTGCGGCAGACGTTTCTTTATTTCTTCAAGCGTATATACCGGAGGAATTGAAGGGTCATATTCTGGTACATTCTTTTTCGAATGAGCTTTTTTTATCTCCTGTCTGATAAGTTTGGCCAGTCGTGTATTTGCATAATGACCGGGTCGTGTTGCAACTACCTTCCCTTTAATCGGCTGACCGACAAGAGCCAGATCTCCCATTATATCGAGCAGTTTATGGCGGGCAGGTTCATTAGGGTACCTTAGCTCGGTATTGTTGAGTATTCCTGCCGTGTGCTTATTTATCCCCGGCCTGTTGAACATCTTTGCTATCCTGTCAATCTCCTCCTGCTCTACCTCTTTTTCAAGAATAACAACGGCATTGTCGAGATCTCCCCCCCTGATGAGACCCATCCTGTGAAGCGGCTCAAGTTCATGAAAAAACACAAATGTCCGGCTCTTGCTTATTTCTTCTTCAAAGTCATCGATAGAATCAAGTATGGCATACTGGTTCCCGAGGACTTTGGAATTATAATCAATAAGGACGTTTATGCTAAGATGATCATCCGGATAGACTATAAGGTCAACTCCATGTTCTTCATCCGAATAAACTATCTTTTGCTTAACCACGAAATAATTCCTGTCTTCCTTCAGCTCTGTGAATCCGGCTGATTTGAGAGCTTCCGTGAATTTCCAGGCCGCACCTCCCATTATCGGAGCTTCCGGCCCGTCAAGTTCTATAAGCGCATTATCGACCCTGAGGCCGTGAAGAGCTGCAAGAGCATGCTCAATGGTTGAAACAGAAGCGTTGTTCTGTACAAGGGTCGTCCCCCGCGATGTGTCGGTGACATTCTCTGCCACTGCATCTATTACCGGCTTCCCGGGAAGATCAATTCTGCAGAATTTGTATCCATGATTGGCCGGAGCCGGCTTGAAAGTAATGTTGACATTCACTCCGGTATGCAGACCTCTCCCGCTAAGTGTAACCTCTTTTGCAAGTGTTCTTTGTTTCTCACTCATCCCTGATCAATAGTTTTTGCAATCCGGGTACAAAAAAAATCAAAAAAACCGAACTATCAAATGATCAAGCCTTTTATAATGCATCCTTAATGATACCGGTGATACCATATCACTTTTTTTTCAACGATTCCATCTGCTTTTGAAGTGAATCAAGCTTGGTCTTCATCTCCGGAAGTTTTTTGAACAGAATGGCTGACCTGAGGAAATCACGGTGATCAATGGCAGGATATCCGAGCAATATTGAATCTTCTTGTTTTATGTCGCCAGGAACACCCGACTGGGCCCCTATTTTAACTCCATCGGCAATTTTAATATGCCCCGAAATTCCAACCTGGCCCCCAAACATACAGTTCTTCCCTATCTTTGACGATCCGGCTACTCCGCATTGTCCGGCCATAACAGTATTTTCGCCAATTTCAACATTATGCCCCACCTGTATAAGGTTGTCGAGCTTAACTCCCTTCCTGATAATTGTCGAACCCATGGTAGCCCTGTCAATAGCAACATTGGCGCCAATCTCAACGTTATCCTCGAGCACAACGTTACCAAGCTGTGGAATCTTCATGAATTCACTTTCAGACTGGGGTGCAAAACCAAACCCGTCACTTCCGATAACAGAGCCGGCGTGAATTATGCAATTATTGCCTATCACACAATCGTGGTAGATTTTAACTCCCGGATTTAAGGTGCAGCCATTCCCAAGGCTCGTATTGTCGCCCACGAAAACATGCGGATAAAGAGAGCACCCATCACCAATAACACAATTGTCGCCAACATAAACGTATGCCCCTATATAAACATTGTTCCCAACCCTGGCAGAGGGCTCAATAACGGCAGTGGAGTGGATACCCTTTTTCCGGGGACGTGCTGCATCGACCATCTGGAGAAGTGATGCAAATGACTCGTAGGCATTGTCAACCTTAATCATGGTTGCCTCAACCTTATCCGAGGGAACAAAGCTTCTGTTGACAAGCACTATCGAAGATTTTGTTGAATATATATAATGCTCATATTTGGGATTTGCCAGAAATGACAGCGCTCCCGGATGACCTTCTTCAATTTTAGCAATTGTATTTACCTTTACTTCCGGATCACCTACTATCTCACCCTTCAGGAATCCGGCAATTGTTGAAGCATTAAATTCCATGTCCTTTATTTGTTTTTATCTGAGTTCTTTTGGATAACATAAAAAATACTTTGTGACCTTTTCCGACAAAAGGTCATGGTCAAACATATCAGAAACCTCCCTTATCCCGGCTGTTTTTCCGTTTTTAAGCAGAATCCTTACTTCAGGGGCATCAGGTGCATATGTCAGATTTGAAATACTGTCGGTAAAAATATAATATTTAGAGTTCTGCTGATCAATTTTCATCATAACGCGGGCTTTTTCCCTTAGTTCCTCAATTCTGTCTTCAGGGAAAGGGCGGTTCTGAAGTTCAACAGCAAACAGGTTCCTGCTGATGAGACGCCCGGCCAGGTCAGCCAGTACAGGATCATCATGATCAGCCCAGTATTTTGCAGAGGAAAGGATATCTGAGTCATCAAGACGCGTAAAGTTCGCGGCAATGAGAGCAGGTGTAAAAACGCCCCTGTTTTCAAGCTCCGCCTGACCAATATTATTATAAAGGAAAAACCTGAGCGCTGGTGTTGCATAAAGATCAACCCCCTGCATGGCCAGTTCCTTTGCCCTCGCAAGAACATTCACAAGCAGGCCTTCTGAAGACAGAACTGTCTTGTGCATATAAACCTGCCAGTACATCAGTCGTCTTGCAATAAGAAACTTCTCCACAGAATATATGCCCTTTTCATCAATTACCAGCCTCCCGTCAACAACATTCAGCATTCTGATAATCCTGTCTGACCCTACAGAACCTTCAATAACTCCGGTAAAAAACGAATCACGCTTCAGGTAATCGAGCCTGTCCATGTCCATCTGGCCCGCTATAAGCTCGTGAAGAAACCTGCGGTTATAAGTTCCTTTAAATATTTCAATCGCCAGGTCAAGCCTTCTGCCAAATGTTTCGTTCATATGTTCCATCAGCAGAAGTGAAAGAGCTTCGTGATCTATTCCGTTTATCAGGGAAGTCTCGAGAGCATGTGAAAAGGGGCCGTGCCCGATATCATGAAGCAGGATTGCGACAAGAGCAGCCTGCTCTTCACGGTCAGATATTTCCACATTCTTGCTCTTAAGAGTGGCAAGAGCTGACTCCATAAGATATAGAGCGCCAAGACAATGCTGAAACCTGCTGTGGTTGGCTCCGGGATAAACAAAACTTGTAAGGCCGAGCTGCTTGATGTTGCGAAGACGCTGAAACCATTGGTGCCCTACAATGTCATATATCAAATCGTCCGGGATACTTATAAATCCATAAACCGGATCATTTATAATTTTCCTCTTATTTGTAATAAATGCCACCCTGAAATTTTCAGCTTACAAAATTATGAATTTGTTTTAATTGGAAAATCAATCGGACAACAGCTGTTATCACCGGAAATTAATAATTTTAAATTTAATGCCAAAGAACATATGTTTCAGGCATCACATTTGAAACTCTCACCGTCTTTATAGCGTCAAAAAATGAGAACCAAACCCTAAGACTGCCCGAAATATGAAGATCGAGATTCAGGGACTGAATAAAATATATCCAAACGGCAACCATGCCCTTAAAGATATTAACCTTGAATTCGGAACAGGGATGTTCGGGCTTCTCGGACCCAATGGAGCAGGGAAATCGACACTTATGCGGATTCTCGTCACCCTCATGAAACCAACATCCGGAATGGTTATGGTTGACGGGATGGATATCCAGAAACACAGGAAAGAAATACGAAGAATACTCGGCTACCTTCCACAGGACTTCAGGTTTTTCACATCTCTGAAGACATGGGAATTTCTCGATTATTCAGGTTCTCTGGCAGGGATGAAAAACAAAAGAGAAAGACTCTCTGAAGTCGACAGGCTTCTCGATCAGGTTGGATTGCTTGAGGTGCGCGACCGACAGGCCAACCGCCTCTCGGGCGGAATGAAAAGACGGCTCGGTATTGCACAGGCTCTTATAGGGAACCCAAGGATAATAATCGTCGACGAACCTACAACAGGGCTCGACCCCGATGAAAGGATAAGATTCAGGAATATCCTTTCCCAGTTGAGTCAGCACGACGTGACAATTGTTCTTTCGACTCACATTGTAGGGGATATCTCATCTACCTGCCAGGGAATGGCACTCCTTAACAGGGGTGAACTTGTCTTCTCAGGCTCCCCCGAAAACCTGGTAAAACAGGCCGAAAACCATGTTTTCAAACTTAACCTTGCACAACAAGATTACAATATTGTAAAGGAAAAATACAATGTCATCTCAACATTGCCGGTGGAAAACGGATGGGAGGTCCAGATAGTATCCGACGACATTCCTGAATTTGATTCAGAGGTCATGGTTCCAAACATCGAACATGCCTATGTCTTTTATATGGAACATAAACTTCATGCCGATTTATCAGAATAAAAATGGCACCTTTTCACAATATAAGAAGTGTAGCGAAATATGAGGCTAAGATTCTGAGAAGAAGCTGGTTCTTCAGACTTTTTTCGATCGGATCCCTCTTTGTCTTCACATTTATGAACATAGGGATATTCTCACCTGTGGGAGAGGAAGACTGGGATCTTGTTTCCATTCCTTCATCGTTGCCTCTCATCAACCTTTACCTGCTGAACATCGGCCAGGCTATAATAGTGATCTTCCTGGCATCGGATTTTCTGAAAAGAGACAAGAAGGTCGACACTAATGAAGTCCTTTACACAAGATCGATGTCGAATTTTGAATACATTCTCGGGAAAACCCTCGGAATACTGAAACTCTTCATCGGCCTCGATATGATCATCCTGTTGATCGGCCTGATTATTAATTTGATTTCAAAAAGAATGACAGTCGACTGGATGTCATACCTGCAATACCTGCTGATAATTCCCGTACCCACCATTATTTTCAGCCTGGGCCTTGCTTTTCTTCTTATGTCAGTTATCAGGAACCAGGCAATTACCTTTCTCATTCTTCTGGGGATAGCCGCTCTTGACATTTTCTGGCTCTTTCACAGAATGGGCTCTATATTTGATTACATGGCTTTCGGATTCCCGGTTTTCAAATCAGGCCTGATCGGATTTGATAACCCCGGCAGAATATTGAACCAGCGGCTGCTCTATCTCTTCCTGGGACTAACCACTGTAATGGCAACCATCCTGCTGTTCAGGCGTCTTCCACAATCAAGGCTTCATACTTCGCTCTCCGTGATACTTATGATTGTATTTTTTTCAGGCGCCGTGATCTGCGGATACAAAACCTGGTCATTTTATGAAAAAGAACTTTTCGTCAAAAAGCTTACCGTTGAGACAAACCGTCAGTATGAGAATGAAGAATTTGTTACCCTTACAGATGCCTCAGTGGAATTCCGGCAAAATAATGCCTCTTTCTCAGCCTCGGCAAAACTTAATTTTATCAATAACAATAAAGATCCTCTCGAAAAGCTTTTATTTTCTGTTAATCCGGGCCTTACGGTGACAAAGGTCGCTACTGGGAATTCGGAGATCAGTTTCAAACAGAACAGGCAAATAATTGAGATCACCTCTTCGCCGCGGCTTGCGCCCGGAGAAAAGGATTCTCTTACAATATATTATGAAGGTTCGATAGACGAATCATTCTGCTATCCCGATTATTCCGGCAACATTAAGGAAAACCCCTATCTCATTGCGATGGTCAGGGTTAACCGGCGGCAGGCTTTTCTTGATAAAGATTTTGTTCTTCTCACCCCTGAGACATACTGGTACCCGGTGCCCGGGCTCAATTTCTACCCCTCCAACCCTGCAAGAGTGAAGATCGATTTTGCAAAATACACCCTGAGGGTAAAGCCACATGATGGCCTCGTTCCAGTCTCGCAGGGTAATATGCAAAATGAAGACGGATATTATACTTTCAGACCCGGCTCCCCGCTCACAGGAATAACACTTGCCATCGGAAATTATAAGTCAGATACCCTGACTGTCGACTCTGTATCCTATCTGACATACTATTTCCCGGGTCACGATTATTACAAAGCCGATCTGTCACTTTTGAAAGACACTCTCGGATTTCTTGTTTCCGGAATAATGAGAGATCTTGAGACAAGTTTTTCTACTTCATATCCATTCAAACAGCTGAGCCTTGTTGAGGTACCAATACAGTTTTTTTCTTACCCGAGAATGAATACCCAGACCAGAGCCGAACTTCAGCCATCGATGGTGCTTCTTCCGGAAATGCTCTCAACTCTGAGGAACGCAGGTTTCGGAAAGAGGTTTACCCAGCAGAAAAAAAGAATGGCTAGAAACAACCAGGTGATTACCGATAAGGAACTACAGGTCAGGATTTTTAACGACTTTATCAGAAATACATTCATAAGTGGTGAGGATTTCAGGTTTGTAAATGGTGTGGCAATCAATGAGCCTGTCAGGTACAGATTGGGCTCAAGCTTTTATTTTTTCAAAAATAACTTTTCATCCTCCGAATACCCTGTCATTAATGCAGTCTTTGAATCGCACCTGCAAAAACAGGTCGAGCCACAATCAGGTTTCAGAGAAATTTCCGGCGGACTTACAGATAATGACAGGGCAAATCTGATTCTCAGAAATTCAAGCTTCAGGAACATACTGTCGCAGAATCCCAAAGGTGATACCCTGAGAATAGTGCTGACTCTAAAGGGCGACTATCTTTTCAACCTTTTCAGGTCGAAGGCTGGTATTGACGAATTCAGGGCATGGTTCTCAAAATACCTCGATGATAATAAGTTCCGGACCGTTGACATACTTACCTTCAACAACGATATGAAGGAAAAATTCGGATTTGAATTCTACCCATATCTTCACGACTGGTTCAACAACAGGGAACAGCCTGGTTTTCTGTTCAGCAACCTGCAGGCCGGCCAGGTCATTGTTGATGACATGACAAAATACCTGGTGTCGTTCATTGTATCAAACCCGGAACCGGTTGCCGGAATATTCAATATTTCGTTTAGAACGGGAGGAAGCGGACCGGGAGGAGAAATGTCGGGTTCGGTCCGGAGCACGCCCGGATCTGTATCCTATTTCATCTCAATGCAGGGAAGAGGCATGGAGGCAGGTGATATTTCGAAAATTGTAATTCTGGGGCCACGCGAATCAAAGAAAATAAACATAATACTTGACTATGAACCAAGGGCCCTCCTGGTTAATACCCTGTTTTCAAAGAATATACCCGGCGAAATCAATCTTCCGATAGATGAGATAAAAAGACCCGGAAACATGCCCACCCTTTCCGAAGGTGAAGAACTGCTGGCATCAATGCCTGAATCCAGCTTCCCTGGCGAAATAATAACCGATAATGAAGATCCCGGATTCCATGACGGAAATGTTGAAAATCAAAGCCGCCTCAAAAAATTGCTTGGCATTAAGAAAAGAAGCGGTGCCGGATATGACAATATTAACATGTTCTGGGCCCCCGAATACTGGCAACCTGTTGTAATGTGGTCATATTATGGCAAATATATCAGATCTGCCGTATATACCCGTGCTTTGCGGGAGCAAAGGAAAATAGCATGGAAAGCAAAAATCGACAAGCCAGGCTTTTACGATATTTACTGCTATATCGGCATGACAGGCAACAGGATGACAATCAGCAGCGGATCAGCGGCACCCCTGTCTCCTCCCGGGCAGGAAGGCGACAGGGAAGGCGATAATGTATTCAAGGATCTTCATTATACAATATATCATGATGAAGGCACCGAAGAGGTGACCATTGAATATGACAATGCAGAACCGGGCTGGAACATGCTTGGAAGGTATTACATATCATCCGACAGTGCAAAAGTAGAGCTCTCCAACAAATCGACCGGCAGAATGGTGATAGGGGATGCCATAAAATGGGTCAGGGTAAATTGAAATTTCATTAATAATTCCTCATTACATGAGACAGCTTAGCATAATAAAAAGATTGACATTCACTGTATTATCAATTTGGTTCACGACTGGCTATTCACAACAGGGGCTGACCCTTACCCGGGCCCTCGACATAGCCGAATCAAACAGCCCTTCAATGAAGAAGACCAGACTCAGCCTTATCAGGAGCCAGGAAAACCTCAACGCCCAGAATGCAGCCCTTAAATCCCAGTTCTCGCTTACCGTCAATCCTGTCGGATACAGCCAGAACAGATCATTCAACGACCTCATATCAAAGTGGAATTCAATGAAGACCACCGAAAGCTATGGTCTTTTCACAGTTTCACAGCCGATAGTCTTAACCGACGCAAGAGTCTCCCTTGTTAACAGGTTCGGTTACCGCGATTCATATTCGGAATATACAAATTCGACAACAAAAGGATTCAGCAATGACCTTTCGCTTAACTTCGACCAGCCTCTTTTCACATACAACCGCACAAAGCTCCAGCTTAAGGAACTTGAGCTCGCTCTTGAAAATTCAAAGATCAGTTATGCTATCCAGCTCATGTCGCTTGAAAAAAGCGTGACACAGGCATTTTACTATGTATATCAGCAGCAACAGAGTATGGAAATAGCCCGGCAGGCTTTTACCAATATGCAGCAAAGCTATGATATTATAAAAAACAAGGTTGATGCAGGTATATCGGCCCGTGAGGAAATGTTCCAGGCTGAGCTGAACCTTGCCACGGCAAAATCTGATTTCGAGAACAAACAGGTTGAACTTGAGAATGCAAAGGACCAGTTCAAAATACTTATCGGGATGAGCCTGTATGACGATATAATTGTACTTCCCGACATTTCTGTCGACACAGTAAATGTTGACATCTCCTTTGCAATCGATCAGGGCCTGGCAAACAGGATGGAACTCAGGCAGAGAAAAATCGACATCGAATCATCACAGTTTGATCTGATTCAGACAAAAGCGCTGAATGAATTCAAGGGAAGCCTCGGCCTCTCAGTCGGATTGTTCGGCGACAACGAGAAATTCGGAGATGTCTATTCAAACCCTACTGACAATGAAGAGGTGTCGCTGTCGCTGACAATCCCACTGTGGGACTGGGGTGAAAGGAAGTCGAGGATCAAAGCAACTGAAGCGACAATTGAAGCCGCGAATGTTTCGTTCGACGAGGAACGGAATAATATAATACTCGGCATACGGCAGGTTTACCGTAACCTGATAAACCTCAGGAACCAGATTGCCATAGCCCGTCAAAATGTCACAAATGCACAGCTAACCTACGATCTCAACCTCGAAAGATACAGAAACGGCGACCTTACCGGGATGGACCTTAATCTGTTCCAGGAACAGCTCTCGCAGAAACAGCTCTCCTATACAAATTCACTTATATCATACAAACTCGAACTGCTGAACCTGAAGATCCAGACTCTTTATGATTTCGAGAAAAAAGAACAGGTTTCACCAGTTATGGAATTGGAAAAATAAATATACCCCATATGAAAAAGAATCTGATCTTATTCGCAGTTGTCCTTTCATTTGCTGCCGGTTGCAGGAATCAGGACCAGACCCTTGCCGGAGATGTCGAAATACCGGTCACAGTCGAAGAGCTGAAGGTTAAATCAATAGAAGAATTTATAAATACGACCGGCACAGCTTTCCCTAAAGGCGAGATAGAGCTCAAATCAAAAATATCTGCATCCTATTTCCTTGAGAAGAATCCTTCGACAGGCAGGCTGTGGCAGATGGGCGATAAAGTTAATGCCGGCGATGTCATTATCCGCCTGGAAGACCAGGAATATGTCAACTCCGTAAAGATGGAAACCAACCAGCTGAATCTCGAGCTTATGGAAAGTGAACTTAAAAAACAACAATCGCTTTATGAAAAAGGCGGTGTGACCCAAAAGGAGCTGAAAACAGCAGAGATAAACTATGAAAATGCCAAAACAACCGTGGCGACATCAAAACTCCAGCTTGAAAAAACAAGGATTTCATCTCCCCTGAGCGGAGTTATTGTTGACCTGCCATACCATACACAGGGAACACAGGTGGAGGCAGGGCTTACAATGGTCAAAATAATGGATTACAAAACCATGTACATGGATGTCCAGCTTCCTGAAAAATACATCAATGAAATAAGGCCCGGACAAACAGTAAAACTTACCAACTATACAATCCCTGAAGATACAATAATTGGAAGTGTGACCCAACTGTCGCCAGCCATAAATGCCGACACCCGGACTTTCAAGGGGACTGTCTCAATCGATAACCACGATCTCCTCCTCAGGCCCGGAATGTTTGTAAAGGCCGATATAGTCGTTGACCACAGGGATTCGGTAATTGTGATACCGAAAAACATTATTCTTTCAAGGCAGAGGGGAAAAACGGTCTTTGTAGTCGACAGGGGCGTTGCTTCTGAAAGGATTATTGAAACAGGACTTGAAAACCTTACGGATGTCGAAGTTACAAGAGGCCTGGAAAGAAATGAAAGAATTGTGACAGGAGGGTTTGAAACACTCGGCAACAGGTCAAAGGTAAAAATCATTAAATAGCCCGGTATGGATAAAATCGCCAGATTTGCTGTAAAAAATCCTGTAACAGTATTGATGCTGGTACTGGGAATTATCCTGCTTGGATTTATTTCTTTAGGCAAGCTGGGTACCGACCTTTTCCCTGACCTCAACACTCCTAAAATCTATATAGAACTAAAAGCAGGCGAAAAGCCGCCTGAGGAAATCGAAAAGAATTATGTAGACAACATAGAATCGCTTGCAATGCGCCAGAACGACGTTGTTCAGGTATCTTCAGTTTCAAGAGGAGGATCGGCTGTTATTACCGTGGAATATAACTGGAACAAGGATATGGATGAAGCATTTCTTGACCTCCAGAAAGAACTTAATTCATTCAGCCAGAACTCCGACCTTGAGGATTTCACAATATCACAGTACGATCCTAATTCATCCCCGGTAATGGTTGTCGGTCTTAAAAACGATCTTATTGAAAACATGGACGACCTCAGGAAAGTTGCTGAAAATTACATCCGTAATGAACTCATAAGGATAGAAGGCGTTGCCGACGTAAGACTTGTCGGTAAGGAGGAAAGCGAGGTTGTTATTGAAACAAATAAATACCTCCTGGAATCATTCGGCCTTACCACCGACGGAATAGCTGCCCAGATAAACAATTACAACAGAAATGTTTCGGGAGGATCCATTGTCGACATGGGAACAAAATATGTCATAAAAGGAGTCAGCGTACTTGAAGATCTCAAAGACCTTGAAAACATTGTTGTCGGGTTCAAACAGCCGGCAGCAGCAACCGGAACGGGACTGACGACCGACAGATCAGCAGTTTCAGTAACGGAAAGGGTGCCTGTGTACCTGAGAGATGTCGCTTCAGTGAAATTTGAAAACAAGGATCCTGACAACATTGTAACAATTAACGGCGAAAGATGCATCGGACTTGCTATTTACAAGGAACCCAAATTCAATACTGTCAATGCAGTGCAAAATCTCGACAGGAGCTTCCGGGATATAGGAAAGGCCCTGCCAGGATACCAGTTCATTAAAGTGACCGACCAGGGCAAATATATAAGCAATGCAATTGGTGAGGTTAAAAATACTCTGATAGCAGGAATTATCCTGGCCGTACTGATTCTTTATGTGTTTCTCCGCAGGATAGGAACCACACTGGTAATAAGCATCGCAATCCCCGTTTCCATAGTTGCTACTTTCAACCTGATGTACTTTAACAACCTTACCCTGAATATAATGACTCTTGGAGGGCTTGCCCTGGGAGCTGGCATGCTTGTCGATAATGCTATAGTTGTCCTGGAAAATATAACCCGTAACAAGGAGGAAGGGCTGTCGTTCAAAGAATCAATTATCACCGGAACAGGCCAGGTGGGAGGCGCGATTACAGCTTCTACTGTAACCACGATCATGGTTTTTCTGCCAATAGTTTACCTTCACGGCGCTTCGGGCGAAATGTTCAAAGACCAGGCATGGACTGTGGCTTTTGCTCTTTTATCGTCTCTTTTTGTTGCCCTTCTTGTAATTCCCATGCTGCTTTCCACACTTTTTCACGAGGAAAGGCAAAATATGGTTTTAACCTCATCGCTACAATTCAGATGGTATAAATCTTTCCTTGGAAAAATCGTAGATAATCGTAAAACTGTCATTATCCTTTCGGCCATTATGCTTGCTGCCTCTGCCTTTATTGTCCCTCATCTCGGAAGCGAGTTCATGCCAAAATCCGAATCGGCCGAGTTCACTGTATCACTTAAGCTGCCTGAAGGTACGGGACTTGAGAGGACGAACAGCACAGCCGTCAGGGCTGAAGGCATAATAAAGGACCTCCTGGGACAAAAAGTTAAATTGATATATACCCAGGCCGGAGAAGACAATACATCAACACTCATCCGGGATAACGGCGTAAAAGGAGAAAATACGGCATCAATAAAAGTATTCCTGAATGACGAATATGCAAAAGAAACCGAAAATGCGATAAGCCAGGTCGAAAGCTACCTTGCAACCATCCCCGGTCTTGAAGTTACATTTACAAGAGAGGAAACTGCACTGCAGACTTCTCTCGGAACATCCGAATCGCCCTTTGCCCTCGAAATATCAGGCGAAAATTTTTCAGAACTTGAACGGTTACTTCAGGAATCAAAATCGGTCCTGCTAAATAACCCGGGACTTTACAACCTTACAACCTCCCTTGATGAGGGGACCCCCGAAGTTGACATTGTAATCGACAGGTTCAAAACCAGCTATTACAACGTGACTGCTGAAAGCGTTATAAACCAGATAAAAGGCTATCTGCAGGGATCACCGGCAGGGACTTTTGAAAAAGACGGAGAAATGAAGGACATCACCATAAAGCTCGAAAACGTTTCCCTGGGTCAGCTCCGCGACCTTATAATAACAGCTGGAACCGTAAAGGTACCTTTGAGCGAACTTGCAGTGATCAAAAAAGTCATAAGCCCGGGAGAAATTACAAGAAGGAACCAGGCGAGGACATGTTACCTTTATGCCATGATTAAGGGCGGCCAGCCACTCGACAAGGTTGTAAATGAAGCCCGTGAATCTTTGAAATCAATAACATTGCCTCCCGATTACAAGATGGAGTTCACCGGTGAGGAGCTGAAAAGAAAGGAATCGACGTCAAACCTTAGATTTGCTCTGATCCTGTCGCTTGTTCTGGTATTTATGGTGCTTGCCTCACAATTCGAATCCATTCTTCAGCCTTTTGTTATTATGTTAACAATACCTCTTGCAGGTGTTGGAACCATCCTGACATTTTTTATTCTTGGCAAACCTCTTAATATGATGGCCTACATCGGTATTATAATGCTTGGAGGAATAGCCGTGAACAATGCAATTATTCTTATCGACAGAATAAATCAGCTGCGGCTGGCCGGGACCGATAAAAGGGAAGCAATAATATTGGCAGGGTCGCAGAGAATAAGGCCTATACTTATGACAAGCCTTACAACTATACTTGCCCTGCTGCCGCTTACAATCGGGATCGGTGAAAGCGCATCACTGCGTTCCCCGATGGCATACGCAGTGATAGGAGGACTTGTTTCATCAACAATTCTTACCCTTGTGGTAATACCCTGCGTTTACTGGGTATTCGACACCTTCGGGGATCTCATTCGGGGAAGGAAAGCAAACCTTCCTGAAACTTTCTGATTCATACAGGAAAAGCTATGGATTTTGTATTAAAAAGAAGAGTTCTGATAACGATGGTCTTTCTGGGACTGTCGCTTCTGGGCTACGTTTCCTATAAAAAGCTCCCTGTTGAACTTATCCCGAACGCCCAGCTGCCCGCATTGATAGTTCAGGTAGCTGCACCACTGGAACTCGATCCTTCCTATATTGAAAATCAGGCTGTCGTACCGATTGAAGGCGCTGTGGGGACACTCGAAAATGTTGAAAAAATAGAATCTAACATTACCTCGCAGTATGGCACCATCATTATTTATTATACAAAAAACTCCGACCTTAAATATGCAAACCTCCGGCTTCAGGAAAAAATTGACATAGTAAAAAGCACTATTCCTTCAGAATTCATTATCAACGTGATAAAAATCGACCTGGAGCAGCTGAACAACCAGTTCATGTCGCTTCAGGTAAGAGGAGAAGGAGGCATAGACAGAATTCGCAATATCACAGATCGTGAAATAAAGCCGGAATTTGAAAATATCGATGGAATAGCAGGTGTTCAGGTTTATGGCGGACAGGAAAATTCAGTAGAGGTAAGGCTTAACCGGAAAGCCTGCAAAGCACTTGGGATAACACCGGCACTGATAAGCCAGGTATTGAATAATAACAGCAGCGACAAGACATTTGCCGGAAAAGTGTATGACGGAAGCGATGAGCTTTTTGTGAATATTTCTTCAGAATATACGGATATAAAGGATATCGGTAATATAATTGTCAGGCAGCAGGGGCCTGTCCTGCTTAACGACGTTGCCGAAATATTCTATGGCGTCAGGGAACGACAGTCATACAGCAGGGTCAACGGAATGGATGCTGTCACAATGACGCTTGTAAATGACAACCAGTCAAACCTCATAAAACTGTCACACGATGCAATCGATCAGGTAAAAAAGCTTAACAGCGAACTGGCTTCGTCGGGTATCGAGATCGTTGTTCAGAACAACAGCGCCGAAACAATGGAAAAGAACATCGACCAGATCATTAATCTCGCGGTAACCGGAGGCTTCCTTGCTGTACTCATCCTTTGGTATTTCCTCAGGAATATAAGACTGGTCACAATTATTGCCGTATCAATACCAGCATCGGTTTACACGGCATTCAATTTCTTCTATGCCTTTAATATTTCAATAAACAGCCTTACCCTCGTCGGAATAGCCCTGGCAATAGGAATGCTGGTCGATAACTCGGTGGTGGTTCTCGAGAATATTTACAGGCTTGCAGGTTCGGGGAAGGACCCGGGAACAGCTGTAAAGCAAGGGACAAAAGAAGTGTGGCGTTCAATCTTCGCTTCCACCCTCACAACAGTGATCGTTTTCTTTCCTTTTATATTCTCAACGAACTTCCTTATAAGGATAATCGGGAAAAATATCGGAGTATCTATCGTATCAACCCTCCTTGTTTCTCTTGCAGTGGCATTGCTTTTTATACCCATGGCCACTTTTTATCTTATGTGCCGGACATCATCAGGCGAGGCACAGATATTCAAGAAACTGTCAATACACGACCGGCTGATCCAGGCTTATCACCTTGTGCTCAAGGCGAGCATGAGGAAACCGGCGGCAACGATAATCGGGACGCTTGTGGTCTTCTTTGCTGCCCTCCTGATAAGTCTTACACTCAGCATCAGCAGCAACCGTGAAATACAAACCCCTGAATTCAGGCTCAGCGTTGCCATGCCTGCAGGTTCGACACTCCGGAAGACAGATGCCGTTGTTGCAGAGATTGAATCACGGCTTGCCTCTCTGCCCGAAAAGCAAGACCTGGTGAGCAGGATTGAAGAAGACAAAGCCACAGTTACAGTGAACCTCTTCAAAGACTGGGACAAAAGGAGTGAAAGATCCCTGCCGGAAATTAAGAACGATATTTCTGAAAGAACAAAGAATATTTCAGCGGCCGAAATCAGCATGGATGAGATATCGACAGGCGGCGGATTTACAGGAGGTGGCAGCGGCGGGGAATCATTCAATCCGGAAAATGATTTTGCAAATCTCCTTGGCTTCGGAAGCGAATCCGAGAAGGTTGTTATCAGGGGCCAGAATTTCGAACAGATGCGAAAGCTGGCCGGAGATGTTGAGAATTATATCGATGCCCTGGAAACGATCGATAATGTTAATGCCGGCATTCAGGACAACACCCCTGAGGTGCAGCTGCATTTTGACATGGATTACCTTGGCCGCAATAACTTCACCCTTATGAACCTTTCTGCAGCCCTTGCAACATTCGGCAGAGAATATTCATCCGGAGCCAAATTCAAACAGGGCACCCAGAGCTACGACATTATCATCAAATATGCCGATGACGACACATCCTCCGCTGAAAACGAATTCAAGACGATCGACGACCTGAAGCATCTCGAGGTCTCAAGTTCGTCGGGAGCTGTAATGGAAATGCAGGAACTTGCCAGTACCATATTTTCATATGGAACCGGGAACATCCACCGTGAAAACCAGGAAAAGAGAATAACAGTAACATATAACTTCAAGGATGAGATCAAATCATCGAAAGAGCTTCTCGAAGGTGCACGGGCTGAAATTGAATCAATAATTTCGGGGCTTAACATTCCTTCCGGACTTGTCGTCGAGATTATCCATGAAGATAACCAGCTGAAGGATTTTTACAATCTCATCGGGATAGCTTTCCTCCTGATTTATATGATCCTTGCTGCAGTTTTTGAATCGCTTGTGATACCTTTTGTCCTTCTGTTCAGCATACCCCTTGCCGCGCTTGGCTCGCTTATAGCCCTTATACTGACGGGCAATTCACTGCTGAATGCAAACACACTTACAGGATTCCTTATCCTGCTTGGCGTTGTTGTCAATAACGGGATCATCCTTATCGATTATACAAACATCCTCAGGAAAAGAGGTTTCAGAAGGTCAAGAGCTCTGATGACAGCCGGAATGGCAAGGATAAGACCAATTCTTATTACGGCTTCAACGACGGTTATTGCCATGCTGCCTCTTGCCCTGGGAAAGGCTGAATTTGTCTCGGCTATCGGCGCTTCTTTTGCCATAACCGTTATAGGAGGCCTCACTCTGAGTACACTTCTGACACTTATCTTTATTCCGACATTCTATTCTGGTCTGGAAAACTCAATCGACTGGATCAGATCACTCGACTGGAAGATGAAAGTTGTCCAGCTTCTGGTATTTGGTCTTCTGGTATTGCTGATCTTCACCAATATTGACAAATTCATCTGGAAACTGATAACAACTATTTTAGCTGTCATAATTGTTCCGGCTTCAACCTGGTTTGTGATGAACAGCCTCAGAAAAGCCCGGGAAACAGTTATCCCTCCTGACCAGAACATCAGTATCCGGATTCAGAACCTTGTAAAAATTTATGAAAGGGAAAGCAGATGGTCGAGAGAATGGAAAGCAGGAGCGAGAATCAGAGAACGCCTCGGGCTTCAGGTACATTACAGGAAACTGAGCGACATGACACAGTTAATCTGGCAGCTTCCGCTGCTGGTTTTCATAGTCTGGTTCACTTACTTCTACCTTCAGAAAGGATTCTGGATTTTCTTCTTCAGTGTGGTCACATGGTTTTTCATGCTTTCAATCTGGAACTGCTTCAGGGAACTTTTCCGGAACATGAGCGCGGAAGATGGAAAGAAACAGCTGAGAAGAATAATCGCCGTTTCCGATTCATTTGTCTTCTGGATAATACCCCTTTTCGACCTCCTGCTGTTCCAGATGAAATGGGATAATATTCCGGTTGTACTGATACTCGGGTTTATCTGGTTCACAGGGTTGTTCATTTACACGACCGGAAGAATGCTAAGTGAAGAGAACATTGATATATACAGGCTTAACGGAAGGTTCCGTGGTTTCAGAAAAACGATATATAAGGTTGTTTCGGCTGTACCCCTTATAGGCAAAAGGAAGAAACCTTTCAAAGCTTTAAGCAGCGTTTCGATAAATATCGGCAATGGTATGTTTGGCCTCCTGGGGCCTAATGGAGCAGGCAAGACGACATTAATGAGGATAATCTGCGGAATACTGGAACAGAGTTACGGAAAGGTGTGGATAAATGGACTCGACACCCGGGAAAAAAGGGAGGAACTGCAGGGACTTATCGGATATCTTCCCCAGGAATTCGGCAGCTATGAAAACATGACAGCTCACGAATACCTGCATTACCATGCGATTCTGAAGAACATTGCCGATGCCGCCACAAGGGAAGAAAGGGTCACCTTTGTACTGAAAGCTGTCCACATGGAGGAAAGGAGACATGACAAGATCGGCTCCTTTTCAGGCGGTATGAAACAGAGAATGGGTATCGCCCTAATACTGCTTCACCTTCCAAGAATTCTTGTTGTTGATGAACCCACTGCCGGCCTCGATCCGCGAGAAAGGATAAGGTTCAGAAACCTCCTTGTGGAGCTCAGCCGTGAAAGGGTGGTGATATTCTCAACACATATAATCGAAGATATCTCAAGCTCATGTAATCAGGTGGCCGTTCTTGACAGAGGCAAACTGAGATATCTGGGCAGACCGTCTGATATGACCCTGCAGGCTGAAGGACATGTATGGCAGTTTAAAATGCCTTCCGGCGAGTTCGGGAAATTCGTTGAGGATCATCTTGTCGTTCATCACATGTCGGAAGGCGACCAGGTGAGAGTCAGGGTAATATCGGAATCCAGACCCCGTGATAATGCGATTAATGCTACCCCAAATCTCGAGGATGCATATCTTTGGTTATTAAGAAAAAAGGATAACAACAGGCATGAAAACTGATAATGTGATAAACTATTTTGTCCTGATATGGAAGATGATCCTCTATAACCTCAGGATAATCTTCGCCAACAAGTTCATCTGGTTTCTGGGCGGATCTGTACTGTTCTATCTCGGATTGTCGGTTATCTATGTTTTTTCAAACGACATTTCAAGGGCTTCAGACCTTTTTGGGGTCTTCATTTTTTCTGGTATTCTGCTTGTATTCTACCCTTCGGTGTTTGGGATCCAGAACGACCAGGATGCACGAACCATTGAGATCCTTTTCGGAATACCAGATTACCGTTACAAGGTCTGGCTCGTAAGGATCATACTGATCTTTGTGATTGCCTGGCTGATATTGCTGGTATTCACTTCCCTTTCCTCGTTCCTGATAGTGAAATTCCAGGTATTCAGGTTAACTGCACAGGTAATGTATCCTGTGCTTTTCCTCGGGATGATGGCATTCATGCTCTCAACAGTGATAAGGAACGGGAACGGGACTGCCGTTGCAATGATAATTTTCGGCCTCTTTTTCCTGATACTCGAGGATCCCCTCCGTAAGAGCCAGTGGAATATTTTTCTTAATCCTTACGATCCTCCCTTTGATGTAAATGAAACGACATGGAGTATTATAACTTTTAAAAACAGGATCATCCTGATCACCGGAACCATCCTCTTCCTTATGGCAGCATTGTTCAACCTTCAGAAAAGGGAAAAATTCATGTAAAAACCGCGACAGCTACATACCGCGAATCCCGCTGCAGCGGTCTGCCATGATTAACCTCCGGTTTACCCCCGGCAGATGCATCCCCATGATCCAAAACCCTGAAATGGTTTAACATTCAAATCCTTCCAGTTTATTGAACAAAAGGGCAATCCATAATCTATGTAGCATTCTACGTAGTATTCTACGTAGTATTCTATGTAGCATTCTACGTAGTATTCTATGTAATATTCCACGTATTATATTACTGATTTCTCATTTATGTCAACTTCCTCCTTCACCCGCAAACCGGAAATTTCTTTCTGAAAACCCTTTTCTGTTTTCACAAATCCTGCCAATTGCTATCTTTGAAAAAACATAACAAAAAATTTCAAAATGAATAACATAAGCCGCCGGAATTTCCTCAGGACATCAGTAATGGGCGGGTTTGCAGTCACTTTTGCAGCTCCGTCAAACATCTATGCCCCTGCCTCACAACAGTCTCAGGGCAATGTAGTCCGTTCGAGCGTCGGGCTTACCACGGGCAACAACCGGGCCGATATGGCGTTCCGTGCACTGGTACCTTATTCAAAACAGATCCGTCAGGCTATTGGGAACCGCCGGGTGATTCTTAAGCCAAACAATGTATCAATTGATATTCCACTGTGCGCGACGCATGTTGATACCCTGGAAGGAATACTTGAATTCCTGAAATCTATTAAAAAACTCGATAATGTTGTAATAGCAGAGTCGGCAGCTAACGGCCCCACCTTTGACGGATTCAGTAACTATAATTACTTCAGTCTGGCTAAGAAATATCCGGTCAGATTCGTGGATCTCGATCAGGAAAAATCTCAGATCTTATACGTTTTCGATGAAAAGGACTTCAGGCCTCATCCCGTTAGGTTTTCAAGCGTGCTTTTAAGCCCCGACTCATATATTGTTTCGGTAGCCAGAATGAAGACCCACGACAGGGCAATTGCCACATTATCACTTAAAAACATTATTTTCGGAGCTCCTGTCAAGGACCAGGGATTTACATTCGGGAGGAACCGGAAGGAAGGTTCAAGAAGTGATAAGGCTATAGTCCACGGAAGCGGATTCAGGGGGATTAACTACAACCTGTATGATGTGTCCTCACGTTTGCATCCTCACCTTGCCGTTATAGACGGTTTCGAAGGGATGGAAGGG
Organism: Bacteroidales bacterium; assembly: GCA_035390825.1. GTDB lineage: Bacteria > Bacteroidota > Bacteroidia > Bacteroidales > VadinHA17 > LD21. The sequence goes on from DAOOUQ010000001.1 coordinate 184,961, forward strand.
AACGGACCAAACAACGGAACTCCGGTTGATCACAGGGTATGCGTTGCAAGTACCGACTGGCTCGCGGCCGACCGTGTTGGCATTGAACTGATGGGTATAGATTATACCACTGTTGCATGGCTCAGCTACTGCGCGCAGGCCGGAAGAGGAACTGCTGACCTGAATAACATTGAGATCATTGGTGAAAAGATCAGCGATCATATTAAACATTATAAACTCAGCGACAATATTGATAAACAGCTGATCCTTAAAAATCCTGGCGTTTAGAATGCAACCGGCGACATGATGGTTCACTCCGGGTAAATTTATTCAAAAGGATGTTCCCTGCTGAAGTCAGGGCGGTAGTTCCTGTAACTGTCCATGTCCTGGACCCAGCCATTTCTGAATCCGAGCTTTTCCATGGTCTCAACAACCGAATCATATTCGTGCCTGTACAGTATCCTGTTCAGTTCAGGATAGTCAATTACATACGGCGTGGGGTGATACTGCGACATGAGCGACAGATGGACCCCCGGAGAAAGTTCTCCGGCTATTTTCTTCAGAACAGCCTTGCTGTCGTCGGGACTTCCCGGCAACACAAGATGCCTGATAAGCATCCCGTTTTCGGCCCTGCCCTTATCATCGGTCCTAAGAACCGATCCTTTTTGATAGTACATCCTTTTTATCGCTTCGAAAGCAACCTCAGGGTAATCGCCTGCATCAGAATATCTTTTCGACAAACCAGATGAATAGTATTTATAATCAGGAAGATAAACATCGATAAGACCGTCGAGTGAATCAATAACCGCCGGCTTATCATAACCGTTTGTATTGTAAACCGTAACCGGCCTGTAACCCCTTGCATTCAAGCCCCGAATTATTGCCTTTACCTGTGGAACAACATGGGAAGGCGAAACGAATCCCACAGCCCTGATTCCGGTGTCAAGTAACGTGATAATTCTTTCAAGGGCCGTACCGTAATCAGGTGAGCTGTCTCTTAATTCCCTGCATGAACGGCTGATCTCATGATTCTGGCAATAAACGCACCTGAGGTTACATCCTGAAAAGAATATGTTGCAGATGCCGTCGGGTCCGCTCACCGGTGGTTCTTCCCCTCTGTGCACACATATCGAAGCTATATTCATTCCGGCATCCGACCGGCAGTATCCGGTTCCGCCACTGAACCGGTCAGCACCGCATTCCCGCGGACAAAGAGTACATTCTGATAAAAGCTTCCTCTCTTCGTCGGTATAAATATCCATTGTCACCTGTCGGAATTTTTACTTTTCCCTGTCATAATAACAACCGCAAAGTTAAGAAAATGAAGAATCATTGATATCCGGCTTAATGTAACTCTATGATTACCTTGAGATAACTTTGCCATAAAATAAAAAAAGTTTATATTTTAAGATTGTTAATTATAAAACATTCATTATCTTTGCATCCGAAATGAGGGGCATTTGAGACCTAGGGGACCGGAGTCCCCTATTTTATTATAAGTTTTCAGGAATGATAGATAAGGCACTTATAGAAAAATCTGTAAGGGAGTTCATTGAAGGGACAGGAATATTTCTCGTTGCTGTCAGAGTAAGCAGTTCGAATAAGATTACTGTACTTGCCGACAGGAAGGAAGGGATAACGATCGACGATTGCGTGAATATTCACAGGATGATCGAGAAAAATTTCGACCGCGACAGCGAGGACTATGAACTGCAGGTTTCATCGCCCGGGCTTGAAATGCCTTTCGTTGTTATGGAACAGTACTATAAAAATGAAGGCAGGAAAGTCAGTGTTATTGACAATGAAGGGAATAAGTTTACGGGGATACTTAAGAATGTGACAGCTGGCGGATTTGACCTGGAGACTGAAATCAAACTGAAAGGCAAAAAGAAAGAAACCAGGGAAATGCCTTTCAATTTCGACCAGGTAAAAGCGGTTAAAGTTGTTCTGACCATTATGTGACATAGCAACAGTATCGGTAAGAATGAATATTGTTTAAATAAAATCAAGTATAGCAGACCAGATGGAAAATATTAATTTGATCGACACCTTTTCGGAATTCAAAGAACTTAAGAATATTGACCGCCCGACTATGATGAGCGTCCTTGAGGATGTCTTCAGGAGCATGCTGGCGAAAAAATACGGTTCTGCCGATAATTTCGATATTATCGTGAATATCGACAAGGGTGACTTTGAAATTTGGAGAAACAGGGTCGTTGTTGAGGATAATGAACTGGTTGACCCCAACACACAAATTCCTCTTTCGAAAGCAAAAGAAATTGATGAAGACTATGAAGTCGGCGAAGAGGTGTCAGATGAAGTGAAATTCCTGGATTTCGGCAGAAGGGCCATATTATCTCTCCGACAGAATCTTACGGCAAGGATCCTCGATCTTGAAAAGAACAATATCTACATTAAATACAAGGACAGGATCGGTGAGATAGTCACAGGAGAAGTTTACCAGGTATGGAAAAGGGAGATCCTTGTCCTTGATGACGACGGGAATGAACTCATCATTCCGAAAAGTGAACAGATACCTTCCGATCACTTCCGTAAGGGTGATTCAATCAGGGCGGTGGTCATAAAGGTCGAAATGAGAAACAACACACCGTTTATTATTCTCAGCCGTACTTCTCCTGTTTTCCTTGAGAGGCTCTTCGAACTTGAGGTTCCCGAAATTTTCGACGGCCTCATTACCATCAAGAAAATAGTCAGGGTTCCTGGAGAAAGGGCTAAGGTAGCAGTGGAATCATATGACGAAAGAATTGATCCCGTCGGCGCCTGCGTTGGGATGAAAGGATCGAGGATACATGGGATTGTGCGTGAGCTCAGAAATGAGAATATTGACGTCATAAATTACACCTCGAACAACCAGCTTTTCATCCAGAGAGCTCTCAGCCCTGCCAAAATAACTTCGATCAAGCTTATTGAGGAAACAAAAAGAGCAGAGATATATCTTAAACCAAATGAAGTATCCCTTGCCATCGGTAAGGGCGGGTTGAATATAAAACTTGCGAGCCAGCTTACCGGCTATGAAATAGACGTTTACAGAGAACCGGGAGGCGAAGATGAAGAAGATGTCAACCTCGAGGAATTCAGCGATGAAATAGACGAATGGATAATAGATGAACTAAAGGCTATAGGATGCGATACTGCACGAAGCGTTCTGAACCTCTCGATAAGCGACCTGGTAAAAAGGACAGACCTTGAAGAAGAAACTGTAAAAGAAGTTGTTAACATCCTGAGAGCAGAATTTGAATAGAGCCTGCGCCGAATTATAAGGATTGAGATTTAAGAAAGATAAAGGAGACAGATATCTATGACTGAAGACGTTAAGGCAACAAGATTAAGTAAGGCAGCCCGTGAATTCAATGTGGGAATTTCTACAATCATAGAATTCCTGCACAGGAAGGGTTTTGATCTTGATCCAAATCCAAACACAAAATTACCCCACGAAGCCTATCTTTTGCTCCTGAAAGAATACAGCAGCGACCTGAATGTCAAAAAAGAATCGGAAAAACTGATCCTTAAGGACCTGCACAGGAAGAAAGAATCTGTCTCCATAGATGACGTTCCGGAATCAGGAAAAGGAGAGGACCAGGACCGTGATGATGAAGTAATTATTAAGGATATTTCAGTTCTTAAAAAAGGAATCGACATCAAGACCGAGATCAAAAAACCTGATATCAAACTTGTTGGCAAAATTGATCTTGAAAAAACCCTTAAGCCTAAAGTTGCAGCAGAACCTCCGAAACCTGAAGAAGAGAAAAAAGTACAGAAGGAAGTTCCCAGACACGAAGAACCGGAGAAGAAGAAACCTTCAGCAGAAAAGCCGAATGAAACAGAGCCTGTAACAGCAAAGGAAGAAAAGATAAAAGCACCCATAGACCTTCACATTGTCGGTAAGATCGATCTTGAAGCAGTCGCAAGGGAGCAGAAGCCTCCAAAGAAAGAAGAAAGACCTGTACAAAAACCTGATAGTACCGTCGAAACTGCCGAGGAAGCCGGGAAGAAGGAGGAAGACAGCAAAGCTGCAGAAAAGGAAGAGCGTAAGACTCAGGCTGTGGTAGCTGACGCAGAAGCTCCGGCAGTTGCTGTACAAAAAACCATCCCGGAACCGGAGGAAGAACCCGAGCTTTATAAAACAGAAATCAAAAAACTGTCGGGACCGACTGTGGTTGGCAGAATTGAGCTCCCTGTTGAAGAAAAGAAAAAGCCTGTATCATATCAGCATGTGAATATTGAAGGCGATGATTTCCGGAGAAAGAAGAAAAGAAAAAGGATCACAAAGGAAAAAGAACAGGTACCTGTCGTCAAACCTGTACTGCCTGATAAAAAGGAAAAGCCCGGAAAGAAAGCAACACTGAAGAAGAGATCTGTCAGGGCGGAAGTTGATGAAGAAGAAGTACAGAAACAGATTAAGGAAACCCTTGCGCGTCTTACAACAAAAGGAAAGTCCAAGGGTTCACGTTACCGCAGGGAAAAAAGAGAGGCCATAAGCCTGAAAAACCGAGAGGAAGAGGACCGTATCGAACAGGAAAAGAATATCCTGAAAGTTACGGAATTCGTTTCTGTAAATGAACTTGCCACAATGATGAACATTCCGGTAACGGAACTGATTTCGACATGCATGAACCTGGGCTTGTTCGTATCAATAAACCAGCGTCTCGATGCTGAAACCATGGCACTTCTTGCCGATGAATTCGGATTCAAGGTCGAATTTGTCAGCGCCGAACTGCAGGAAGCTGTCAGGGAAACCGAAGATGATGAAAGTGACTTAAAACCCCGCCCGCCCATTGTAACTGTTATGGGACATGTCGACCATGGTAAAACAAAACTCCTCGACTATATAAGGCGTACTAACGTTATTGCAGGCGAAGCAGGGGGTATAACACAGCATATAGGAGCTTATTCTGTCAACCTCGATGACGGACGGCAGATAACTTTCCTTGATACTCCGGGCCATGAAGCATTTACGGCCATGCGAGCCAGGGGAGCCCAGATTACCGATATAGCAATCATCGTTGTTGCTGCCGATGACGGGGTGATGCCTCAGACGGTGGAGGCAATAAACCATGCTTCAGCTGCCGGAGTACCTATTGTGTTTGCCATAAATAAAATAGACAAGCCGACCGCCAATCCTGACAGGATAAAAGAAGAACTTGCAAACATGAATTACCTTGTTGAGGATTGGGGCGGGAAATACCAATCGCAGGAGATTTCAGCCAAAACCGGCCTGAATATCGATCTGCTACTTGAAAAAGTCCTTCTTGAAGCCGAATTGCTTGACCTGAAGGCTAACCCCGATAAACCTGCCATAGGCACAATAATTGAGTCAGCTCTTGACAAGGGCCGTGGCTTTACTTCGACTGTCCTTGTAAAGGCAGGAACACTGCACGTTGGTGACATAGTGATTGCCGGCGCAAGTTACGGACACATAAAGGCAATGTACAATGAAAGGGGCGCAAAAGTCAATGCTGTAGGGCCGGCCACCCCTGCAGTCATTCTTGGTCTTAACGGAGCTCCTCAGGCCGGTGACAAATTCAACGTTATGGAAAGCGACCGCGAAGCCAAGGAAATTGCAACAAAAAGGGCCCAGCTGCAGCGGGAACAGGGTTTGCGGACTCAGAAACATATTACCCTCGATGAGATCGGAAGACGTATTGCCATTGGCAACTTCCAGGAACTGAATATTATTGTCAAGGGTGATGTCGACGGCTCGGTTGAAGCTCTGAGCGACTCTCTCATCAAGCTTTCGACACCGGAGATACAGCTTAACATCATACATAAAGCCGTCGGACAGATATCAGAATCGGATATCCTTCTTGCAGCTGCTTCAAATGCGATCATCGTGGGATTCCAGGTGCGTCCTTCACTCAGCGCGCGTAAGCTGGCTGAAAAGGAAGAGATTGATGTCCGTCTTTACTCGATTATTTACGACGCCATCGAGGAGATAAAGGCTGCGATGGAAGGTATGCTCTCGCCCGAAGTGAAGGAAGAGATAGTGGCCACACTTGAGATCCGTGAGATATTCAGGGTGACAAAAGTCGGAACGGTTGCAGGATGCTATGTCAAGGAAGGTAAAATAACCAGGAACACAAAGGTAAGGGTTATCCGCGATGGCATAGTTATCTACACCGGCGAACTCGGTTCACTTAAGCGTTTCAAGGATGACGTCAAGGAGGTTGTCGGAGGGTTCGAATGCGGGCTTAACATAGCAAACTTCAACGACATCAAGGTGGGCGATATCGTTGAAGGATATCAGCAGACTGAGGTGAAAAAAACTCTATAGGATTGCCTGATACTGTTCAGCCGAAAGAAGAGTTCCTGTCTCGGACGGATCCGTAAGTCTTATTTTAATCATCCAGCCTTTCCCGTAAGGATCCTTGTTCACAATATCAGGTGAATTTTCAAGTTCCGGGTTTACTTCCAGGACCTCCCCACCCACCGGCATGAACATGTCGGATACCGTTTTTACGGCTTCAATGGTCCCGAATACATCTTCCTTCTTAAGGGTTTCCCCTACTGTTTCTATTTCAAGGAAAACAATATCGCCCAGTTCGCTCTGCGCAAAATCAGTTACCCCAACATAACCGAATTCACCTTCTACGCGCAGCCATTCATGATCTTTTGTGTAAAGCAAATTTGCCGGTACATTCATAATCAATTATATTTAATATTAATAAACCGTCCAGGATAATCTTTCAGGCAATTCAAAAATAAGTTTTTTTTTTAAATCGATGAACTGAATCCGTCATGCCGGACGAATATTTGATTTCAGCCGACTCTGCCGTTTCCGGTGCCCTGTCGGACCAGCCGACGTTTTCAATCTCACTTCCGATATTAAAATCTTTCCCTTGAATTGACCATTCATTGCCTTAAGAATGTTTGTTATGGATAATTTCAATTATTGCCGGCAAACAGGAGAGATCGACAATTCAGGTACAATAGAATCATTATCACGGACAGGATCACTGTGCCAGTGTAAACTTCAGGCTGAATCCGAAATTTGTATTGGAGGTCGGGAAAGTGTTGGCAACAAACGGATTATTAAGTGTGTGATCTGCAAAAATCTGTAAATTGAACCTGTCGCTCAGAACATAATCGGCAGTGGCCCCCACGGTGAAGACTCTCATCCCTGCAACCGGCTGGTTGACATCCTCAATAAGCTTTCTGGCGACAGTCTTATTATCCCTTATCGAAAGATCGAATCTCAGATTAAGGTCGCTTTTCAGGACCTTCTGTCCTCCGCCTGTTTTTAAGATTATCTGAACATCGTCGAAACGATATCCGGCTCCGACGACAAGTTCATTGATCCTGTTGTCGGTAATCTGGTTACCGGTTAGGTTAAGTGAAACGGTTCTCGATTTTCTCCATTCGAACCTTGAGGTCAGATTGCTTTTCCAGTTCATGTCGACATTTATCATCGGGCTGAACTGTTCGCTTACAGTTACTACATTTATCTCATATTTCTGGATAAAGTTCTTCTGCATGTCCCTTATATTATTGATCCCGTTAGCATCGGTGAAGTAGTTGAGGTTCGTTGTATAAGAGCCAATCTGATAAACACTCCTGTACTGGTGCGTGATATTCACAGATCTGAAGACCTTTTTTACAAATTCAAATTTTGAGAATCCGTCGAACGTGATTCTCCAGTTGGGCATCATCTTCGAAGCCGAAGGGAAGGTGGCAAGCGACACTTTATGCGGATCAGTCTTTGTATATGCAGAAAAGAATGCAGGAATAAGCACCTCCCTTGAAGTACGGCCGTAGCCATTTTTAAACCCTCCCTCCAGGGGCTTGCCTGTTTCGGGATCAACATCAGGATCATAACCCGGATCAAGCTCCCTTCTGATCTCGGCTCTTCGCTGAGAAATGATTACAGCATTCTTCTTGAAGTTCTCGAAGGTATTTGAGACATAATTGTTATCCTTTGAGATTTTTTCGAAAGCTGTACCCCAGGAAATTATGGAAATAGAAAAGTTGCCAGTAATAACCTTGTTCCTGGTGCTGTCGGGGAAATGACCGTTAAAATCGGCTGTATAATACGAACTTTCATTTTCCATGAATCTCCTGTCGGCATTTATATCGATTTTAAGGCCGGGGAACGGTTCAACGACACTTCGGAGAGAAAGGTCAAGCCTGTTATTGAAAACAGCCGGCATATTAAGGAGTGTATCTGTTGTAAGCCAGCCATTTGAAGCAGCCTTATCAAAGAAATGTCTGTCGGTGAATCCCAGAATGAAAGGCACACCGGGAGCTGAGACATTATTTGTCCTGGACATTCCAAGAAACCTGGCTTCAGGCAGGAACCCCGGAAGATACTGTCCCTGTGATGAGGTATAGGTCAGGCTCACGGAACGGACTCCCATAAGCGCACGTATCATATACTCCCCTGTAACTATTGCCGGATTTCTCTTTTTCGGTATTCTGCCTTCAACCGTTACCTGTGCCCCGTTTGCCGTTTCGGATGCAGTGAAATTAACCCTGTTCTCGCTTACTATCTCGAGATTTCCTTTAACTTCGGTCCCGTCCTGCCTGGTAATTCTGACCCTGACATCTTTTGTCTTCAGGTTGTGGGTTATGATTCTCACGGTTTTTTCCCTGAAGTTGACATTATTCCTGGTGTAAGTAACAGTCTTGTATTCAGTCTTCATCCGTATTGCCGCATCAGGCCTTGCATTATTCTCGATGTTTTTCAGGAATTTCGATTTTGCGTAAAGGTTCGCCAGGTTGCCTGTCGCACTGAAAGTAAGTTCGTTATGGTTTTTGATAGTGTTCCCCAGATTTATTTTCATTGAATCGGGATACAGGGCTCCGGCCAGCCATGAATAATCGGATCCGAACCGTGCATTGGCGTTCACCCACGAAAACAGCGGAATCTTGTTAACAGGAAGGTTGTATGTTACGTTTATGAAATGGTTATATGATGTTGTTCTGCCAAAATGCTTAAGGTTAGTAAGCACTGAATCACGCCAGTTTTCATATTCAGTCCGGTACCGCTTCCTGTCGGCCGCACCTTCAGGTTCATCGATCCTTGCAATATTAGTCGAAGTAAAATCGATCTTCAGCTGTCGAGTCAGGTCATATTTTATATCGAATATCCTTGTCCATTCAAAATCCTTTCTGAATGTTGGAGTAATAAGTAGACCGGGATTATTAATATTCCTTGTTTTCACTTCATTGTAATACCGGGAAACATCTGTCCTGAATGAAATGCTTTTTGGGAAAGGGTAAAAATTAAAATCCTTGATTATCCTGAGAAGGGGCGAGTTAAGGAATTTCACGTTTTTGAAAGGCATTATGTTTTGTGGCTGAGCTTCATAGTTGTAATTTATTCCTCCCTTATAATTTTTCTCAAGATCTATTTCAGTTTTTGTATTACTCCTGTAAGTCTCGTTGTATGTATAATTGACACTGAAGTTGGCGAGATCCCAGGCATGTGCTTTCTCTCCCCTTCTTGTGATCCCTGCATTGTTTATCGAGATGGTTTTTCGTCTCGCATAATCTTCTGATATTGATTTTATTGAATCACGTTCCTGTTCTGTTTTTGCCTCTTTAAGTGCATCTTTCAGTGGTATATCGGGATCGAGGGGATTGTACTGGGGCTTTATGCGTGTTTCAGAGAATCCGGCATAAACCGGAAGCCTGACACCTGACTCTTCAGGGAAGAATTTACCAAGCTCCATGGTTGTGGAAACGTCGTATGTATAGGCTTCCTCCTTGCTGCGCTCATTGACCTTTTTGTCAATGCTTCCCCAGCCGGGCGTACTGGCCTGGCCCACCATGTCGACTGTTCCAAGATCGGCCAGTCGTGCCTGCAGATGGGCGTTTGCAGCCCAGCCGCCATTTTCGATGAAATCGCTTAATCTCAGTTCATTAACCCACACCTCAGCTGATTTGGGATTGCCGGTGTCATTGTTCGGATCTCTTGTCCTGATTGGGTTCCTTATCCCTATCATTATCACCTTGATATTGCTGAGATTTGGATTACCGCAGACATAGACCCTGTTTGAATCGTCCCTGAAAGCAAAGACATCAGAAAGGCTGAGTGATGACCCCGGTGCGTTAAGTTGTCTGTTCCTCTCCTTCTTGGCTTCCTGCAGGACCGACATTTTAATGTCGAACCGGTTAGCTTCAGGCCAGACAACAGCCCTGTCCTTCTCTGAATTATTGTCATACTTATCATTTGGAGGAGTCAGTTTGAGAGGAACTTCATATTCATAAAAATTCGATTTGTAATCTGTTCCTATTCTTACAAAGGCTGTCAGCTCATTGTCATACAACGGCTGTCCTATCAGGGCTTCAGCGTGTACTTCCATCCGCAGGCTCCTGTACTGACGAACATCGAGGTTCACATTCCTGTAAGCTGCACGGGCATCCCCGTCGGCCAGATCCTGCACTTTCAGGACCATTGATTGTTCATCGAGCTGACGAAGCTGTGGATTCTGGGGATCTACAACCCTGTTGAATCCCGGAGGAAGGACATAGTTGACCGGTTTTTTACCTGCATTATCCTCTATGCTTACCGAACTTATCTCGAAAGTGCCGTCTTCAGGTTCCGGGATTGTTATTCTTTCGCCGCCCTCCATGAAAGTTATATTGTACTTCCTCCATTCAGCTCTCACAAGATTGAGTTCGGCAAAACGCATAATTACAGGTTCGTTGAAATCCTTCAGGAACATCCTCATGAACCGGATCGATTTAAAATCATTAATGACTCCGACCCTTTTCTGGTATTCGGTAACCGGAATCTTGAACTGATACCATTTTACCTTCGATTCAGAGCCATTGGCAAGGGTGACTGTAGGTTCAATTTCATCGACGATATAGTTCATGCCCACTTTCATGTCCTCGGGTCTGAGACTTATTTTATACTGATAATAACTTTCAGTTTCACTAAGTGTGTTGTCCCTGTTTATGTCTTCCATATCGGGTAGGGTAGATCCTGTTGTCGGGTACGATTCCGAAGACATTTCTGATGTGGGAGAGTTGCCTTCCTGACCATTGTATTTCTTGTACCTGTCGAGGATTCCCATCTGTGCGGCATCATAATCCGATCCTCTGAAATAGTGGAAATTATCATTGGCCGGATCTTTCAAGATATCGGTATAGGCATCGGGAGTCACTATTGACTGGGCCTTCTGGATATAACCCTGAAAGAATGTCTGCTCATCCTGGTCACGGAGGCCATCAAGACCGGCATCCTGGTAGGTGCGCGATTCCGAATTGTTGTCGAAGGCATGCACGACCGACTGAACCGTTGGCACGCGCCCCCATGAAGTAGTGTCAACATTTATTACGTTTGGGGATCCGGGCAGCCCGTTTTCAAAGCTTTTCCGTGAATCACGAAGTATATCCTCAGAGATATTGCCAAGGTTGAAATAAAGGTCTCCTCCCTGATGATCAGGCTTTTCAACGAATGGATCCATAAGCCAGAATTCGATATACTGGATATTGGCCGTTTCAAAATCGCTTGTGAGAACCTCCCTCATTATACCTCCCCACCGCGAACGAGGATCATTCAGTTTCCCTGTCTGATTTATGCCTTTTGAAAAAGGGCCTGCTTCCGTGTCAAAGTTATATGGCCCCTTTTCATCAGGGTAATAAGCAACGTTCAGGATCGAAATTGTGGTTGGGATTCCGCTGGTGCTTTCCCTGTTGGGGAATATTTCATTTTCATAGATCTCCCTGACAAAGTGGCTGGACTGGGTATCAGGATTGTTTTTTATATTGGGCGGAGTTGAAGAACCGTTCCTCAGGAAAAGAGGATCTATAACGTACCAGGCTATTTTAGCCCTGTTATAACCGCTGGCCAGGTCATTGTTGAGCATTGCTTCGGGGAAAAGCTGATTCTGTCCCTGTGGTACACTTGATATTGACCAGGCATTGAACGATTTTAGGTCAAGGGGGATTTCGCTTGATTCGAAATCGTCGATATAAGAATTGCCTGCATTTGAGATGGCCCTGGAATGGCCGGGGATCAGGTCGGCGAACTCCCCGTTGAACGAGATGCTTGATGGTGCTTTGGTTTCGAGAAGAGGGATCTTGTCAAGAAGTTTGGTAAGCAGCTGCGACTCACCCCTGTAGGAAGTGTTGAGACCCCATATTGTATTCGATATTGGTTCTTCACCAAAATTTACTTTCTGGGTATATGGCCGCTCGTTGAGATGAAGCAGAGTGCCTCCGATATTGAAATTATCGGAGATCTTATAATCGAGATGCGTGCCAAGCAGTGTCTTGGTCTGGAATCCAAAGAACTGGTTATTCTCAAGTGACACCTGGATGGGTGTCTGCGATTCAATAAGGGCTGAATTGATAATAGTGACTACACCTAAATTATAGTCGACTGTATAATCAGCATTCTCGGTAAGTGTAACCCCTCCGGCCGTAACCTTTATTGATCCCACAGGTATATTTGTTGCATTCAGCCTTATCTCGGATCCCGATTCGGAAGAATACTGCCCGGTCATCCTGAATTTGTTCCTTTCTGCCATCTGCCGTGCAACCGTCTGGGTGGAATCATAAAGTTCCTGGAACACATATTTGTCGGCTATGAACTTATCTCCTATCTGACTTCTCAGATAACTACCGAAAGGTTCAGTCACGGGAAAAATTATCTTTCCCCTGCTTACCATCACCGTTACCCCGTCGATGAAATCAAAATATCCGTCAGGGGTCCTGTCGTTCTGGGAATTCAGATTGTCAAGGCCGAGAACCTGAAGAAGTACCTTGTTTGCTATCCTGCCTTCGGGAAGATAGTTGATGGCATTACCGGTTTTATCATCCTCATAAAGAATATTCATCTGGAAATTACTGCTTTCGAGCCTGCCTGATCCCAGGGAATATATATTTTTCATCATGAGGTTCCATGTAGGATATTTAGGGCTCAGCGTGGTTCCCTTTAAAAGCTTCAGCACAAGGGTCTGGGGAGCAGTAATACCGTCGGTCGAGAATTCACCTACTTTGTAGATCTGTCCGTTGAGTGTATATTCAAATGCTACAGCCAGGACCTCATCCGTATTAAGGGCGGTGTTAAGTGAGATATATCCCAGTCTTGAGTTCAGGGTAAACTCACGTTCATTAAGCTTCCTGGCATTTTCAATCTTTTCGAAATCCCTGCCTATCTGAAACCCGGGATATAATGAGCTGAAAGCAGTTGTGATCTGGTCGACATTTCGTATTGAGGCGTAACCCGACTGTAGCTGAGCGTAGAGCTGGTTTGTATTGTTGTCGGGAAATCTCGGTCCTCCCGGTGATGCCTGGAACTGAGGAACCTTGTTAAAGATATGGCTGCTGTTCTCAGCAAGGTCTGCAAACGCGACAATATTCCTTGTCTCGTCAAAACTGCTTGTCTTATTGGTGATCCAAACCTCTATTCGCGTAATGTTGAGCCCGGAGCTGACTGCAGGAAGGCTTCTGAGTGCGTCGTTGTAAATATCCCTGAAATAATGTGACAGGAAGAAGTGACGGTTCGCCTCATAATCATCTGCATATATTTCGAATTCACTGATCTGTGCCCCGCCCTTTACATCAATAGTTGAAGTCTCCCCTTTCTGTTGCGAGAGTACAGTCGTGACATTCAGCTTTCCGAACTGCATCTCAGTCTTCAGGCCGAAAAGGCTGTGGCTTCCAGTGATGAGAGTTCCTGGAAGGGGCAGTGTCACATCGCCTGCCTCAACTTTTTTGATTATCTCATCTTCCTTGCCGGCATATTGGAGCTTTGTCCGGTTCTCGAATTCAAACATGGCATCGGTGTTGTAATTCACGCCGAGCTGCATTTTGTCACCAATTGTGCCGGTGACATTCATCTGTATCTTCTCCTTAAAATCAAATGTCGGGATTGTACGGAGTTTTTCGGAAAGTGTAGGGTTTTGAGTACGCGAAATGTTGATGCCGAAAATAAGTTCTGCAGACCCCTGTGGTATAATGTTTATAACGTTGCTCCCGAATATCTTGTCAAAAGTTGCACCTCCTATTTCAATCTGGGGTATAAGGTTTGATCTGAACCCGGCTGACTCGCCGGATATCCTCGACTGCCAGTAATCGCGCATTTCCTTGTTGTACTGATATTTCCGAAATTCCTCAGGAGACATGCGGACGGGAGTCCTGTAATCAAATTCCCCAACTTTCTGATAAATAACATATTCGTTTTTATCAGTATCATAAACAACTGTCGATTTGATATTTGAGGGATTATAAAGAAACAGGGGAGCTTTGGGGGCAGGGTCATAAGGATTGCCCGAAACATCTTTGAGCCGCAGGGGTGATTTTCTTATTGTATCTGCCTGGGAATTGCCTGAAGATGCCTGACCATTTGCCTCGTTTGACCCCAGGACAAAAGAAGCGAATATGACAATAAAAGAAAATTTCAGCAGATTATTATATGATAACTCTGATCCCAAATCAACTTATATTCTTATTTACAGGCTCTTAAGGGCTCTCTTAATCATCTCCTCGACTGTCAGGTTCTTTTCCTTCCTGATGATAGAATCAAGGACTTTTGCGACAGCACTTTTGCCAAATCCAAGCATCACTAAAGCTGATAACGCCTCTTCACGTTTTGTATTGTCTGTAAATGCAAATATTTCGCCGGTTCCGGATTGTTTTCCCAGTTTATCTTTCAGATCTACAACTATTCTTTGAGCGGTTTTCAAACCAATGCCTTTAATACTCTTCAAAGTATTTATATCGGGCCCGAGAATGGCCTTTTCAATTTCTGCCGGACTTAATGATGAAAGCATCATTCTTGCCGTGGCTGCACCGACACCGGTAACCGATATCAGGAGCCTGAAAATATCTCTTTCCTCCTTTTCGGCAAAGCCGAAAAGCTGATGGCTGTCTTCCCTGATTACTTCATGGACAAGAATCCTGAATTCTTCTTTTCCCTCAAGCTTCGAATAAGTCGAAAGGGAAATACTGACAAAATAGCCTATGCCCCCGTTTTCCACTATCAGGTAAGCAGGGGTCAGCTCTGTAATTTTACCCTTGATGTAATCGATCATAGAGTATGTTCGGAATTATAAATCTCCGGAGGGAGTTCATCGACACGTTCAGCGTGTATTTCAATATCCTGCTTCTTAAGAGGATTACGTGTTATCTCACTGTATGTCTGCCTGTTTCTAAAGATATCGCAGGCAAGGTAAATAGCCTGCCTGAAAGAACTTTCAGATGCTTCTCCCTTGCCGGCTATCTGGAATGCTGTTCCATGCACGGGTGAAGTTCGTATGAACGGAAGGCCTGCTGTGAAGTTCACGCCCGTATCGAAAGAAATAGCCTTAAATGGGGCAAGTCCCTGATCGTGATACATGGCAAGGATACCGTCGAAATGAACGAATGAACCGGCGCCAAAAAAGCCGTCTGCAGGGAAAGGGCCAAAAGCAAGAATGTTTTCCTTCAAAGCCTGTTCGACAGCAGGTGCAATTACTTCTGTCTCTTCACTTCCAAGCAATGAGTTATCGCCTGCATGAGGATTCAGGCCGAGAACGGCAACACGGGGTTTACGTATCCCAAAATCCAGAATAAGTGACTGATTCATAAGTCTCAGCTTTTTAAGGATCAGGTCGGCAGTAATGAGGTCTGGAACCTGCCGGAGAGGAACATGACCTGTCACCACTCCAATTTTAAGGCTTTCACTTACCATGACCATGAGGACATCATCAGCGCCCGCACTTTCTTTGAGATATTCAGTATGGCCATTAAAACGGAACTTATCCGACTGTATGTTTTTCTTATCGATAGGTGCTGTGACAAGAACATCAATTTTGCCGCTTTTCAGATCGTTTACGGCACGTTCAAGAGAAACGAATGCCGCTTCACCTCCATGGGCCGTCGATTTGCCAAGCTCAACCCTCACGTTGTCGTCAAGGCAGTTTATAAGATTCGCTTTCCGCGGATTCGCCTCTTCCGGAGTTCTTATATTATTGAAACTGAAATTATTAATATTCAAGGCCTTGCGATGGTATGCGGCTACCTTCGGGGATCCGTAAACAATGGGAACACAAAGGTCATTGATAGTCGGATCCATGAGAGCCTTAATAATCACCTCATATCCGATCCCATTTATATCACCATGGGATATTCCTGCAACTACAGTCTTTCTTTCCATAATAATTCAAATACTAAGCCATCATTTGTTCAGCAAATTTCCTCAGAAATGTTGAAAGCAGCCGTACTCCTGATCCAGGGCCATCCTTTAGCCTGTAAAAATCATCTTTCTTCAGTGATCCCGGCCCTGCAATGTCAATATGTATCAAAGGATATTCTGCAAAATTCTCAAGGAACTTGCCGGCAGTAATGGCTCCCGCTTCCCTTTGTCCAACATTTCTGATATCTGCAATGTCTGATTTTATCATTTCGCCATATTCTTCCCAGAATGGAAGCTCTGCCGTCCTTTCATATACGTCATTCCCTGCCTCGCTCAGAAGGTCAAACCATTTTCTTTCCGCATTGCCCATTACAGCCAGTGCGTGGATTCCAAATGTCATGGCAGCAGAACCGGTAAGGGTGGCAACATCAATGATCAGTTCGGGATTGAATTTTGATGCATAGCTGATGGCATCGGCGAGTATCAGCCTTCCTTCGGCATCAGTATTTCCAATCTCCACAGTCATTTTGTTGTACATGGTAATTACATCCCCCTGTGTATATGCATTTCCGCCGGGACGGTTATCAGTGGCAGGGACAAGGCCGATTACATGCAGAGGCAACCCTGTTTTTGCAATGGTGTAAAGGACACCGGTTATTGCTGCCGCACCTGCCATATCTGCCTTCATGTTGTCCATATAGTCGCCTGTCTTGATATTCAGGCCGCCTGTATCATAAACAATACCCTTTCCGACAAGGACGAAAGGTTTCTCGTTAAGGTGTTTTTCAGGTTTCCATTCAAGAATGCAGAATACAGGCGGATCAACGCTTCCCTTATTCACTGCAAGAAGGCCTCCCATTTTAAGGGCTTCTATTTTGCCCTTGTTCAACACCTCAACGCTGAACCCGGCCAGGTTGCCGGTCTTCCTTATTTCCTCGGCAAGGGCAGGTGCATTAAGACGATTGACAGGCTCATTTATCAGATCCCTGATGATATACACGGCATCGGTAAGATCAACAAGCCACTTTAAATCTTTGTCGGAAATGTCGCCATGCAACAGCAACCTTGAGGGGTATTTATCCTTATCAATATCCTCCCTTTTTGTCTTATACTTGTCAAAGGAATAGGCACTCAGCAACAGACCCTCGGTAAAAGCCTCAACCGATCCGGCAAATCCATTCCAGTCCGAAATAATCAGTTCTTCATGATTGTTCGACCTGATAGTCTTTCTTACATTGAAAGCAGCTTTTCTCAGCCCCTCCTTTTTCCTGTACCAGGGGCCGTTGTCACTTATCCTGATTATATAAGTCACCCTCGAATACGAATTGATGACAGTGCATTCTTCCTTTGCCTTTAATTGTTTAAGGGCAAAATCCCTTTCCGGAACCGAAAGGTTAAGCCAGGGCGGGAGTTCATCTTTTCCTGTGATACAAACAACAGATTGATCAGTAGATATTTGGGATATTTTTTGTATCTGAGGTTTCATATTTGAAGCAAGGAATTTTTTGAAGTTGTAAAGTTATATAAATTATTGATTGTTTAGCTTCCAAAGAATTACCTTTGCCCCATGGATGATCATAGATGCCAGAAGGATTTTCAGTTGCCCGGGTTTACACTCTGTACCCCGGGAGCGGTGATTTAAGAATCGGATTCAAAGGCTATTTTGGGAAAAATGAAAATCGAAAATATCTATAAAAAAGCACTCGAACTGCTCCCGCTTAATATTGAAGAGGGAGTGTTACTTTATAACGAAGCTCCGCTCGAAGATCTGATCTTTATTGCCGACAGGCTCCGGCAGTACCATTGCCCTGGTAAAAATGCCGGATGGATGATAGACAGGAATGTAAATATCACAAATGTTTGCTTTTCGAAGTGTTCTTTCTGCAATTTCTGCCGGGAAAAAGGATCGCCTGATGCATATGTCACAACAATGGAGGAGTATAAAAGAAAGATTGAGGAGATGAGGGCCATCGGAGGCGATCAGCTTCTGCTTCAGGGGGGGATGAATCCTGATCTCGGTCTGGCGTTTTACATAAACCTCTTCAGGGATCTGAAGGGAATGTACCCGGATTTAAAACTTCATGCACTGGGTCCGCCTGAAATAGTATATCTTTCAAAAAAGGAGAAACTGCCATACAGGGAGGTACTCAAAAGACTGGCAGATGCAGGCCTTGACAGCCTTCCGGGTGCCGGTGCGGAAATCCTTTCCGACAGGGTCAGGAAACTGGTATCACCAGCAAAAGCCACTACTGAAGAGTGGCTTGGGGTTATGAGAGAGGCTCATAAGATGAACCTGCCGACATCAGCTACAATGATGTACGGCCATATCGAGACCGTTGAAGAAAGGATCGGACATCTTGTAAAAATAAGGAAGGTCCAGGAGGAAAAGCCTGCGGGGCATTATGGATTTATTGCTTTCATCCCATGGCCATACCAGGACGGAGGGACAAAACTGAGGGAAAAGTCAGGTGTAATGAGCAGGTATGGCAGTGTTGATTACATAAGGCTTATTGCAGTAAGCAGAATCATGCTTAACAATATCACGAATATCCAGGCATCACTTCTCACCGTAGGTAAAGAAACTGCCATGCTTGCACTCCATGCGGGGGCAAATGACCTTGGGTCGGTAATGATAGAGGAGAATGTTGTAAGTGCGGCAGGCGGCGGCAACATGTTCAGTGCAAGCCAGATCAGGGAAATCATAAATGAGGCCGGGTTCATTCCCGTGAGAAGAAATCAGAAATATGAGTACATTTACTGATCACCATGAATTTGAGTCAGGTACATGCAAAAAAAGGGACTCATTTCCGGTCCCTCAGTTATCTTATTTCAATCCGTGAAATTCTTTACTTTACCACCTCTTTGGTGTCGGTATCCTCAACCTTTGAGGCTTTTTTGAATTCCTTCATACCCTGGCCAATGCCCTTCATCAGTTCGGGAATTTTCCTTCCGCCGAACAAAAGAACCACAACCAGCAAAATAAGTATTATCTCGGTCATTCCAATCTTTCCCATCTCTTTAAGTTTTAGAATTCATGCAAAGTTATAAATACTTTATAATTATTTTCACATTTTATAAAATAATTACCACAGCCGCGGACCAGGATTGTTAAGGAATTAACAACCGCCAGTTTTACATATCATTACACCCTATTTTCTTAGCAGTCTCAGTATATCGTTACCATTGGCGAGTATCAGCAGCCCAAGTAGAATTATCATTCCCGTCACCTGGGCATATTCAAGGAATTTGTCGCTTGGTTTTCTTCCGGTGATGACTTCATACAGCAGAAACATAACATGTCCGCCGTCAAGAGCGGGAATTGGAAGAATATTCATTACTGCAAGAATGATTGAGAGAAGAGCCGTCAGGTTCCAGAATGACTGCCAGTCCCACGACCCGGGAAAAATACTTCCGATGGTGATAAAGCCTCCCAGCGATTCATAAGCTTTGGTGTGTTTTGAGAAGATCACCCTGAATTGTTTAAGATAATCGCCAATCGTGCTGAATCCCTTGCTGATGCCGGCAGGAACCGAAGCAAGGAGACCATATTTGATGGTCTTGAGCTCAAAAATCTGATCGTACGACCTTGATGTTCCGACGCCAAGAGTTCCTTCAGGGCTAAGGGTGACAGGAATGTTTAACTGCTGCCCGTTCCGCTGTACATTAACTTCGACAGTCTTTGATTTGTTGAGGGAAAGATAATGCTGGAATTCATCAAACCATTCAAATTTGTTCCCATCGATACCTAAAAGTTCATCACCGGTCAGAAGGCCAGCATTTTTAGCAGGAGATTCCTTTCCAAAGGCAGTAATTGTATAAGGGCTGAAAGGTGTCCTTGGGTCGATCCTGCCATTTCCTTTAAGCATCTGTGCAATATATTCCACAGGAATATTGATGTTTAAGATTTCCCCGTTCCTTTCGACCTGAATGGTTTTCCTGTTGTTCAGGACTATCTCGGAGGTGATCTGCGCAAAATTTTCAACCTTCTGATTATCAACTGAAATTATCTTATCTCCGTTTCTGAGCCCTATTGAGTAGCCAATCGAATCGGTAACAATTCCATACTTCACGCTTGATGTGGGAAGATAAGTTTCACCCCAGGCATAAAGGACGCAAACATAGATTGCCAGAGCTGAAACAAAATTGAATATTACACCGGCAATCATGATCATCAGTCTTTGTCCGGAAGGTTTTGATCGGAACTCATATGGCTGGGGAGGCTGTTTCATCTGCTCCATGTCCATTGATTCATCAATCATGCCTGATATTTTGACATATCCGCCAAGAGGTATCCATCCTATTCCATATTCGGTTTCCCCTTTCTTCCGCTTAAAGAGTGAGAACCAGGGGTCAAAGAAAAGATAGAACTTCTCCACCCTTGTTTTAAACAGTTTGGCAAAGAGGAAATGCCCCGTTTCATGAATGATCACGATTATTGATAGACTAAGGAGGAACTGGAGTATTTTTATAAGTATTGTCATGATTTTTTACAGAGTTCGTTTATGTATTTTGTAGCGACAGACCGGGCCATCGAATTTGAAGTCTCAAGAAATTTAAGACCAGGAGATGCAAAATATTCGGTTTTTTCCATTGTATATTCAACAACATCCGACATTTGAAGGAATCCTATTTTGCCTGAAAGAAATGCATGAACCGCAATTTCGTTTGCGGCATTCATTATGCATGGCATGTTGCCTCCCTTGTCAAGAGCTTCATATGCAAGAGCAAGGTTTCGGAAACGTTCCTTATCCGGAGGGATAAAAGAAAGTTCGGGATATTTCCTGAGGTCAAGTTTCGGCAGGTCAGAGGAGAATCTGTCGGGGTAGCTTAACGCGTACAATATCGGTACCCTCATATCGGGAATTCCCAGCTGAGCTTTCACCGAACCGTCGGCAAAATGCACAAGTGAATGGATCACCGACTGGGGATGCACAATCACTTCAATCTGATCGGGGTAAAGGTCAAAGAGCCATTTCGCCTCAATTACCTCAAGTCCTTTGTTCATAAGGGATGCAGAATCGATTGTCACTTTGTTTCCCATTTCCCAGTTTGGATGTTTAAGGGCCTCATGGGGTTTGACATTCCGCAGCATCTCGGTCGTATAGTTGAGAAAAGGACCTCCTGAAGCTGTAAGAGTAATCTTTTCGACAGGGTTTCCCCTCTCACCGGCAAGGCACTGAAAGATTGCGGAGTGTTCTGAGTCGACAGGAATTATTCCGGCACCCGATTCCTTAACAAGTTTCTTTATTATCTCACCGGCAACAACAAGTGTTTCCTTGTTCGCCAGTGCAATTTTTTTCCCGGCCCTGATAGCGGATATCGTGGGCCGTAACCCTGAATAACCTACCATTGCCGCAACTACCATATCCACATTCGAACCGGCAACAACCTGTTCAATCGCCTCCTCTCCGGCATAGACCTTCACAGGATGGCTCTTAAGGGCTTCCCTTAGATGGTGATAATGCTCTGAGTTGCCGATTACAACCGAATCGGGATGGAATTTCAATGCCTGCTGGACAAGGAGTTTCACGTTATTTCCTGCAGTAAGCACTTCAACCAGGAACTCATCCGGATATCTCGAGATAACATCCAATGTCTGGGTGCCTATTGATCCTGTTGATCCGAGTAAAGCAATTCTTTTGGGCATCCTTCAGCTATGCGTTAGAAAATGATATGTTTTTCCGGATCAAGCGGAGTGCCCTTATACCATATCTCGAAATGCAGGTGGGGCCCTGAAGTATAAAGTTCACCCGAGTCACCGACGACGGCTATAGCCTCGCCCGTTCTAACCAGGTCGCCAGTTTCCCGGAGCAGTGCCGAGTTATGCTTGTAAACCGACACAATGTTATTTGAGTGTTGAACCTCAATAACGAAGCCTGTTTCCATGGTCCAGCCTGTAAGAATTACGGTTCCGTCAAGAGCTGCCTCAACTGTTGAATTTGGCCTGGTGACAATATCTGTTCCGAAATGTTTCGATGCAGGATCAAATTTACCAGATACTATCCCTCTTACAGGCGGGTAAAAATGAAGACCTGCAAGGCTGGTCACCGATTCGACGGAAATCGGTCCAAGTGTAAGGTTATACCTGTCGGCAGTTTCCACCTGTGCCCTCAGAGCGGAATCTTCGGGAGACCTGGTGAAGGTTATTGTTTTGTATTTTCCTGTTGTATCGCCAGGAAAGTAATTGTTGACAGGCTTCTGCCCGGAAATGATAAGGTTAAGGTTTTCGAAGTATCTGTCCCTGATGGAGAGTTCTTTTTCTACCGAATCGAGGCGGATTGCGTTAAGAAGTATGTTTCTCCTCATGTTCACGTCAGGATACCCTGGAATAAATTCCCTTAGGTTTGTAAAGGCAATAAGAGATACAGTCGATCCGATAATAAAAAAAACAAGGAATGTTATAAGGAGGAATCCGTTATACTTTGTAAGTCTGATTCTCCATATCTCTTCGAAAGTCGTGTCGTTAGTGACTGAAAACCTGTATTTATCCCGCCAGTTCCTTTTCTTCTTGTCGATTTTTGGCATATTCAGGCAAATATTTGGCTGCAAATATAATAAAGATCAGACAACCTTTACAGGTTTGTCTTCACTTTGCCAGAGTCCGTGTTTGGTGCAGACCGACATTGCCGACAGGTTCATTGAGACTTCGGGAGCGACTATAAAGAAGTCGACTTCGACGTGCGACGGGAGGTTTCCGTAAACGCCGGGGGTATAGCGTGCCTCGGCGAGAAGTGTTTCACGGTTCCACAACTGAATAAGGCTTATCGAATGATCATATTCATCGGGGTGGGGATATTCCTCACCGAGCATAACCTTCACCATGAATTTCTCTCCTCTTTTTACCTGGTCGGGGCAGATTACATGAGGCATATGACGGTCGAGGTAATCGCGTTTTACTTCCTTTTCTTCTCTTTCTATCTCGATAGCTTTAAATACTCTTGGCATGATAAGTAGTTTTTTATTAGATAATTAATATCCGAGATGTACTGGCAGAAATATCTGAGTTCTAATGACAAACTTACAATTTTTTTTGAAATTGTTTTGTCAATTACATTCAATGTTGTACATTTGCACCCACATTGCGGTGTGGAGTCCCGAATACTCGGGATAGCTCGTTGGGTTCAGGTTCTTTAATTATTTATAGAAAATATATTGCGGGGTGGAGCAGTGGTAGCTCGTTGGGCTCATAACCCAAAGGTCGGAGGTTCGAATCCTCCCTCCGCTACAAAGCGAAAGCAGATAAGCCTGTAAATTAAATACTTACAGGCTTTTATTTTTTGTCCAGTGTCTCTATCAGTGGAAATAAATCAAAAATTCTTTTTAATTAAAAATAGTTGGGACATACTACAGAATCAACATTTAAACCTCATCCAAATAACACAAACTTATTAATTTTGCTGTTATGGATGTCCTGACAAAAGAACAGAGAACAAGAAATATGCAAGCTATCCGTAATAAGAATACACGGATTGAACTGATACTTGCAAAAAAACTGTTTTCACTGGGATACAGGTATAGACGTAATGATAAAACCGTATATGGCAGACCAGATATCTCAATAAAGAAATATAAGATTGCAATTTTCTGCGACAGTGAATATTTTCATGGTAAGGACTGGGATGTTAATAAAAAACGTATACAATCTAATCGTGATTTCTGGTACGATAAAATTGAATCCAATATTAAACGTGATAGAGTGGTTAATGAAACGTTGTTGAAAAATGGATGGAAAGTATTAAGATTTTGGGGGGAAGATATTAAAAAGAATGCGGATTTTTGTACATCACAAATAGTTGAGGCGATTGAGGAGAGGAAACATGGTAAAGTACTCTGAATTAAGACGTAAGTATAAAATTGCAGTCGACAATAGTACGGATGATGGTCTTGCTGGTTTAACACATTTTTTACACAACCAGAAGAACGGAACACCACTATACAGGGATTTTGCAATTGAATATCTGCAAGAGAATAATATTGTTGCAGACCCCCCTCTATTCAGCGAATATTTGCCAATTAAGTGGGATGTTCCATTTCCACCTCCTGATAATCCCAAGTTTAAGTTTGTCGACTTGTTTTGTGGAATCGGTGGAATAAGATTAGCTTATCAAAACTTGGGGGGTGCATCTGTTTTTTCTTCAGATATCGACAACTATGCCAAGATAACGTATGAACTGAATTTTGGAGAAGTACCCTTTGGTGATATAACAAAAATAAATGAGAAGGACATCCCTGACCATGATTTGCTTCTGGCTGGATTCCCGTGTCAACCCTTTTCGATAGCTGGTGTTTCAAAAAAAACAAGTCTGGGAAGAAAACACGGTTTTCTGGACGAAACACAGGGTACTCTGTTTTTCGACATAGCAAGAATATTAAAGGAAAAGAGACCGAGGGCATTTATGCTCGAAAATGTGAAAAATCTTGCTTCACACGATAAAAAGAAAACCTTTACGGTTATTAAAAATGTATTGGACGAATTAAGATACAAGGTATTCAGTGCGGTTTTGGATGGGAAACATTTTGTCCCTCAACATCGTGAAAGAATTATCATTGTAGGCTTCAATAAGGACATATACGGTGAAGATGTCCAGTTTTCGTTTCCTGACCTGCCAGAGCCAAAACATAAGATTAGAACCATATTAGAACCTAATCCAGACCCTAAATATACCCTGACAAATAAACTGTGGCACTATTTACAGGATTACGCAGAGAAGCACAGGGCAAAAGGAAATGGCTTCGGTTACGGATTAACAAATCTGGATGGTATTGCACGAACTCTAAGTGCCCGATATTACAAGGACGGAGCAGAGATTTTAATCCCCCAGCACAATAGAAATCCGAGAAGACTTACACCTCGTGAATGTGCAAGATTACAGGGATTCAGTGACAAGTTCAAAATTGAGGTGTCAGATAACAGAGCCTATAAACAGTTTGGAAATTCTGTGGTAGTACCGTTAATTCAAGCAGTAGGGGAAAAGGTAGTTGAGGTATTGCTCCATAAAATGCAAGATTAACAATGAATCTTAAAATCCTCAAAGAAATATTGTTGAGGAACGGATGTAAAAACATTTACGTTAAGAGGTTATCACCTAATGACAACTCCAAAAATCAGGTGTATTTAGGTGGTAGTTTTGATATCTTGAATATTTTTCCGACTTCAGAAATTATCTGCGACCCAAAAGGCAACTGGGAAAAGGACAGGTTTAAAGCATCTATAAAATTCTGCTGGATTACAGAAGCTGGTTCACTTGTTCCTGCCCCTCAATCTCAATTAATACTATATCCGAAATATCCTGAAGTAAGGTTGTCTGGCTTCCTGAAAGGGTGTCCTAATGCACCATCCGAATTAATGGCATCCAGATTACCAGACCGTTTACTTTTTATGGCGGTGTCATCAAGAGGAGAGATTTTAGGCTATGTAACCTCTGGTCACTCAGTATTGGCAGCAGAGTTTAATCAGCTTCACAATCTTAGGATGCACGGAGTTTTTCACATAATTGAATTTGTTGCTGAACAGGATAATAGAGCCAGATTGTTATCAGAGATTCTTCGAATACATAAAACTGGTTGGATAAAGTCTAAACGGCTTAGTGCATCCCATGAAATATTACCTTGTATTGCTCCAAATTGTGGTGGTTATACGCTGGAAGCTGAACTTGATATTACACCGAATGGGTTTTCTGAGCCTGATTTCTTGGGATATGAAATAAAACAGTTCCATGCAGCTAACTTTAACAGGTTTGGAAGTGAAGTTGTGACTCTTATGACCCCAGAACCCACTGAAGGATTTTATGTTGAATCTGGGATTGAAGCTTTCATCAGAAAATATGGTTATAAAGATAAGTTAGGTCGTCCTGACCGTATTAATTTTGGTGGTATTCATAAAGTTGGTAAAGAGCATCCAGAAACACATCTACGACTTGTTTTAATAGGATTTGATGCTTCAAACAACAAAATAACAAGGGTAGACGGCAGAATTTCATTAATTGATGTAAAAGATAATGAGGCGGCTTCATGGTCGTTTGCTTCCCTTATGACTCACTGGAACAGAAAACATAACTTAGCTTGCTATGTTCCGAGTCAATACACCACAATCCCTACCTTGCAATATAGATATGGGAATAACCTGATAATGGGTTCAGGAACAAATTTCCTGTTTTTCCTTAATCAGATGAATGCTGGCAATATTTATTATGACCCGGGGATTAAGTTAGAGAACGCCTCAACGAAACCCACTACAAAAAGAAGAAGCCAGTTCAGAATGAAATCAGGGAATATTCGAAACCTGTATGATACCAGTGAAATAATTGATATCCTCCATCTGGGTCATAAATCCTTTTAAACGTAATTATGTCAATTAACGTGTACTATAATATGGGTTTATATGTACTATAACCCCTATTTATCACAGTTTTAAAGACTCATTATCCCCTCCTTCTCCTGCTACTATAATCCTGATATTCATCATGTTACATATCCTGTGTTAATTTTTTAAATCCTGATACACGTTAGTTATATGCTTTGTGTGTCCAACGCAGAAAAATCCTGATAAAAATTTTCGCCTGTAAAACACTGTTTTATAATTAATTATAATTTTCAGGGTCTGATTATTAGAATTCTTTATGCGGTAATAGTATTTATAATCGGGATTAATCCCCAATACCTTTTATGCTGAATAAAAAGTGCATCCCGGGTGCACTTTCCAAATCAGCATGGTATTGTAAACTGTATCAGCAACAGTAAAATAACTTAAAGCCTTGAAGTCTAATCATTGACGAAGGATGGCATAAAAGGTTACAGAATGGAATTTAATAACACATTAGTGGAAAGAAGTTCGTGGCTGGCATTTGAGAGCCAGAGGAACTTTCCATGTTAATACAAGATGAGGAATCTATTCAAATCAGCTTGAACCTATATTCAGATGACCAGATTTATCAAGCAACAGGTATTAAAAACTGGTCAGCCAAAAATGAATCGTACTGCAAAATACTGAATAGCAATAAGGTTTTGG
Source organism: Bacteroidales bacterium (assembly GCA_035390825.1). Classification (GTDB taxonomy): domain Bacteria; phylum Bacteroidota; class Bacteroidia; order Bacteroidales; family VadinHA17; genus LD21. The sequence continues at coordinate 212,035 of DAOOUQ010000001.1, forward strand.
TACACGATGAGGCAGGAATATATTTCGTCGACCAGTTAGCAATAACTTACACTTCAAATTATCAGCATCTGTTTTTTATTAAACCTGAACTATTTACAGATTCGGATTTTCCACAAAGGTTTGTAATAAATAAGAAACTTACTTTGGTATTACACAGGGGAAAGGAACATCAATATCACAAACTTTATACTGTTGAATATTTAGGCAAACAGTTTGCTGAATTGTTCATTCATAAGACCTCTAATACGGAGTTATCCAGATTACAAATTGACAATAAGGTGCTTTATACAGAATCGTTATTAAAAATCATAAACTTTATTGCTGAGGTGGCTACCATATTACAACTTAAATTTCTGAATTACTGCAATTACGATGTGGCAATGGATTCGCTTATAAACTTTTATAAAGAAATATCTCTTATTTATTATAAGTCTGATTTCTGTTCATCATATGTACATGAGGCTTATAATTCTGAAGCTATATACACATTTTATGGGAAGCGAAGAAAATGCAAAAACGAAGTCGACCCTGAAAACAATTCTATCGGAACAATCACATTTGGTTCACCAAATAGTGCGACTGGTGTCAGAATATATCCAAAAACTCCTGAATGTATCAAGAAGGGTAAAAATTACATAAAAGAAATTCATGAGGGTTATTTCGGTAATAATAAAACAATATATCGTGTTGAAGCATTCGTACGTTCAGAATTCTTCAATGATTCAAAGCCATTCGGCATTAGAGGATATGACCTGATGGATTTATTATTACCGTTGAGGCTCAGAGACAACTTTTATTTAATGCTGGGTGACAAGGTTAAGTTCAGGAAGATAAAACCGAAAAGATGGACAGAAAACAGGAATCCAGACTGGGATATTATAGAATTCCTTAGTCCGCCACAATCCTTATCTATAACCAATACTTCCCTTTTAAAAAATCAGGATTGTAAATCAGTTGTTGCCGAAATTGATGAGGTGAAAACACTTGCATACAGGTATCTTGAAGGCAAGCTACCCTTTCAGGCAATATCTTCATATCTGCTTTCATGCTCAAATACAAATATGAATCTTCTTTTAACAACCCTGAATGAAGGGATTGCCAAGGCAATGAGGAACTACAAAAAACCAGTAAATGACAAACGAAGGTGCAAAATAAAGAAATTGTATGCCCTTTCTCATCTTCGTTTTAAACATAAATATAGCTTCAGGATGCGACTTTATTTTCTGTTGTTGTTTTGAATATACTTCAACACTTCAAGCAATTGTATTCGTTTCTGCCCTAATAGTTCAATATATGGAAGGTCTCCTGTTGAAAGCAATTTATAAACAGTAGGTCGGGACAGATTTAAAAAATCGCATACCTGATTAATTGTAAGCATTTTATAAACGTTTATATCATTACTCAGATGTTCCTCCTCTTTATTTAAGAGCCTCATCAACTGGGTGTAAAATAAAATATATCCTATGGTCTTGGGTTCTCTTCCAAGACCTTCCCACTCTTTTATTTCATGGAATAGACCGTGCTTTTTTAGGTCACTTAAAACCTCATCAATGGAATGATATTCCTTAACTGAATTCTTCAGATAAATTTTGTCTTGCATTGAACTAAAGAAGTATTGACGTGTCTTCCTCTTATTAAAGACCTCAGCACTAAGAAAGCCTGTGACATGATTAATATTTTGAAAATATCTCATTTGAAATCAAAGTATTGTTCAAATTTTTTGTAAGCATCTTGTGTCATGTCTCCTGCGATTTTCATGTAAAAGTTCAGCGTTTCCACCTTTGTATGACCCGTAAAAGACATTACGATAAAGGGACTGATACCACTTACTAAACAGTTGGTAACAAAAGTGGTTCGTCCCACATGACTACTCACAAGTTCGCATAATTCCGTGCTTTGCGGTATTTTAGCATTTATCTTAATCTTTAGCTGGGACACTGGTTCTGTCAAACCTGCTTTACGGCACATAGATTTCAGGTCGAGGTTATAATTCTTTAAAGCCTTACATATGCCCCCGAGGTTGTAATCATACTTCTGCAATATTTGTTTTGCATTCTTGTGAAGCGGAACAGTGACCCTTGTTTTCGTTTTATACATCACAAATGACAGGTTGTCATTTTTTACAAATGACCTGTTGATGCGTTCCAAATCTGAAAACCTGATACCTTCGTAAATCTGGAACATAAACAAATCTTTTACTTTTTCCCAGCGTTCATCTTCTGGAATCCAGTTGATAATCTTTTCAACGTGTTCTTTTAATAAAACAACTTTTGATTCTGAACTTCTGTTTCTGCTGGTTTTCTTAAATTCTCTGTATGCCAGATTCTTGTTAATCTTTAGGTCGTTGGTCAAGTAATCCATGAAGCTGTTGAAGCAAGACTGGTATTTGTTGATGGTATCAACACCCAAGTCCCGTTCATCTGTCAGATATGCAGTAAATTCGTTGAGAAAAGCCACTGTGATGTCGGATGTATAAATATTTTTAAACTTACTCTGCTCTACATATTCTTCCAGAGCAGTTTTGAGTGAATTGTATTTCTTTACAGTTCTTGAATCAACTGTTTTCTTCTTGTATGCAATGAACATATCCAACAATTCAAATATATCTTTCTTAACATCAGATGAAACTTTTAATGACTGGTCATATATTTCAGGCGTGATTTCTCCATACTGGATTTCCAAGTTACGCAGTGTATCTGCCAGTTCTTGTTTTTTCTTTTCGATGAGGTATGCTAAACTTCGTAATGAGGTACGGTTATGTGTTTTAATTCCCTTGCGTCCAAAATCATTTTTATGAATATATTGCTCTAAGTTCACATATCTGCGTATTTTCCGCTTTGTTTCGTGATGCGTGAAAGCAATTTCAAGATTCACACTGCCGATATTCTTTTCGTTGAGGTTCTTTAAAACTGTCCGTATGTAAGTTCGGTAACTCATTTGATTTAGTGTCTCATTCAGTGTATAAATGTATGTAATTCCATGTAAATATCAAAATTCTTAATTAAAAAACCTTATCTTACATGGTGTTTTGCGGTGTCCAGATATCAATGTTATAGTCCTCCCTCCGCTACAAATAAACAAAAATAAGGCCTGTATTTCAGATAGATACAGGCCTTATTATTTTATTTTGGAAGCATTTTGGAAGCAATTGCGGATATTTAACACCATCATGTACTCCACAAACAAAGAAGGTGACCTCCTTGAGTGACAAATCAATACTATTTAATTTTATACCGCCAAAGAAATCCGGTAACAGATCCTTTGATATAATTCCACAAACTGATATGACGTATATAATCCACTTCAGGAGGCATAGGTAACAAAACTGGGTAATCCCTTATCCTTTCCTTTTTACCCTTTCTATTGATCCGGTCAAGTTGAAAGTCTCTGATGAATCTTGACAACCGGGAATTGCTGTTCTTTTTCCCAATATATATATTAATGTTATAGTCCTCATTGATTGAATAGTAGATTTATAGAAAGTAATATGTCCATGTTCACAATACGCTAATAGATGTTTTATCCCAAGGTCCTCTTAATAAGGTATTCGGTTACTATCTGCCAATCAGGAAATTTTTTCGATCCAAATAAAATATGTTCTCCTTTGAAATCCATAGCTCCATTCTTCTCCCTGTCATCAATCAGTATATCCCCTGTAAGAAGGTTTTTATGATGGGTGATTATAATTCGCTTGTAAAAGATGCTCTCCTTTGTATCGCCAAAGTACTTCTGAATCCACTTAACTTTGTCCATCCATGCACTCGGATTTCTCCAGGGGGCCGTTGATAAAACATAGAGGTCATAATATTCCGAAAGCTTTCTTATTGATTCAATAGCTCCGGGCATAGGATCCATTAAAGCAAATAATCCCGGCACATTATCCAGTTGGCCTTCATATTTTTGCTTTATTTTTCCATCAAGACGATCAATTCCACTCTGGTAGTTGACCATCACGTCATCCATATCTATGTAGACAATCTTCTTCATGTTAATCGATTAGACAAGTAATTTGCTCGTTTTTAATCAAAATACTGGCTTATGATGCTATCAGTTAATTTAGGCTTGAATTGTGAAACAAATTTTCCTACATAATTGGTGTCCAGTCTCAGTATATTCTCATCAATTGCATTACGTTTTATCTCTTTACATACAAAATCAATATCCGCGAAGGTGAAGTTTCTGGACATTTCTCCTATAAAGTCATACCTGATATTTTTTTGAGGGAAATCTTGGAGGTACATTTTAAAGGCTTCTGCCCTTGCAACTAAATCTGGTGGACCAATGAATATCTTTTTATCAAACCTGCCAGGACGAAGAATGGCCTCATCTAGGTTTCTCAGATAATTTGTGGCTCCAATAATGATCAACCCTTCATTCTCCTCTTTATCAAGTTGCCCGAGGAACTCATCGACTTCTGACTTGTAATGGAATGACACATCAGACCGTTTTCTGCTGGGGGCCATTGCTTCAATTTCGTCAAAAAACAGTACTGCAGGTCTCATATCGCGAGCTTCATCAAATACTTTGCTTATCTCCTTTTGGGTTCCATGAACATAAGGGCTCGCAATATCAGAAGTTTTAACTTCGATAAATTCATATCCAATTCTTTCAGCTATTCTTCTAGCGAAAAATGTTTTTCCACATCCTGGAGGACCATAAAACAGGTATCCATGCGGAATAGGGACATTGTACTTAATGTATAGGAGTCCGTTATTAATAGGTCTAATAATATCTCTTTCAATAATGGACTTAAGCTCATACATTCCGGCAATACCATCCCATGGTTCTACCATAATGTATTTTTCATCTTCATCTTTGGGTATATTTAAAATATGAGTCTTAAGGGTCTCTTTCAATATTTGAGCTTGTGAATTATCTGGATATAATTCACATTCCAGGCATACCCAGGCAAGGGCTTCCCTGTACATAAGAAAGTCAATCAATAGATCTATCCTGAATTGCCCAACGAACCTGAGATAATCCGTATCGTGTTCGACAAAGGCCTCTGAGTTGAGTGCAGTTATCCTACTTAACAGGAATAGGGCCTTGTCCTTTTGGCCTCTTGCTAGATATTTTTCTACTTTCAAGGGTAAACTCCAACGTCGCATAATAAAATGTTTTTATCAAAATATCCTTTAATTATATGTGTTGTAATCTTTCACCTTAAGATCGAAAAAACAATTGATTTTACTTCACCCAACTTCTTTAAAAAATCTTCAAACTCACTTTTTGTAATGGTCTCAAGTTCTTGCCAGCCATCAAGAAAGTACAAATCCTCTGTTACCTGTATGCCACCTGTTCCTGTTTCCCTACAATAGTAATGTATCAGATAATCCGTCGGGCTTACCTGTTTTATTACTTTGGTAACTATTGGCGATTCATCATCAATGTACTTTATGCCAGGCTTATTATAGTTAATTCTTTCATTATAAGCTTTTTCCTCTATTTGCTCCAGAACTAAAGTCTTAATACTTCTTTTTTTTCTCCGTATTCAAATCTACAAGGGTCTGAGTAATGCCTTTTAAAAATACTAACTATTTCATCAACTGATAACTCATCAACCTTATCCTCAACTATCGAATCAATTGTATCTTGAAAGACTTCAAATGAATCATACTCTCCGTATTGCATCTGATCTTTATATTCGTCCCAAGAGGTTTTGGGCCACTTGTTAGTTTTGACTGTCGTGCTTCTTTAGGAAAAGACCTTTCCTTTTTTATTACCTTATTGGATAAAATGTCTATCATAATGTATGCTAGAGATTTCAACTATTGCTAATTAAAATTTGTTATGGTTTTGTAAGCTTCCCTATTTTCCGGGCCGATTAAAATTAGACGTTTTTCAGTAATTCGGTTCACTTA
>DAOOUQ010000002.1:0-187053 GCA_035390825.1 Bacteroidales bacterium
ACAAAGATGGTTGAGCCGAAAATACTTACTTTGTCTTTACATTTCTGATACTGAGTCAGAACAAAATATACGTTAATGCTGTAAAACCCAATTTTAAGATTTTTTCACTACTCATATCCAGTGCGTTATAAAATAATACCGTACTAATTTAGAGAAACGTCACAAGTCAGGAGTAACAGCGACCAGGTAGAGAAATTATTTAATATTAAGTGATTGCCACCCTTAATGCAAGGTTAATACTCAGTCAGTCAGTGCCTGGTAAACCATGGCCTTGAATTTGTTCTGTATCTCGCCGTGGCTCATCGGATACTGTTGCATGAAAAGAAGGCCAACGAGTCTTTCTTTGGGATCGGCCCAATAAGTGGTTGCGAAATATCCGCCCCAGGCAAACGATCCTTCAGTGATGCCCAGCTGTGCCTGGCCTTCCTTTGTGGTAATCTCGAAGCCAAGCCCGAACTTGTCCTTCCCTACAAAAAGGTCTCCGATCTGATTTGAGGTTATCAGCTCCACCGTACGCCTTGCAAGCAGTCTTTTGCCATTGTATTCTCCCTTGTTGAGAAGCATCTGGAGGAATATTGCATAATCTTTAGTGGTTGAACTGAGACCTGCCCCTCCTGCAAAGTATTTCCCGTTCGACAAAGGGTAATTGACAGCATCCTGCGGCATGGCGGCTACCTTATGTTCGGCATTTTCGGTGTTTACCTTTACAAGCCTTCCCTTTTTGTCTTCCGGCAGATAAAACCACGTGTCGTTCATCCCAAGTGGTTCGAAAATCCGTTCCCTGAAATACTGGTCGAGGGGTTTGCCTGAAAGGACTTCAATAAGATAGCCTATCACGTCAACATTCAGGCCGTATGTAAATCTTTCGCCCGGCTGATGGACAAGAGGGAGCTTGCCAAGCGCCCGTATATCGTCGCCGATAGTGATATTATCGTTCCCGAAACCTCCTTTAATACCACCTTTTGTATATACTGCAGTCATCATTGGCGAGCCAATCACTGCATAATCAATACCGGATGTATGGGTAAGAAGATCGCGGATTGTTACCTCGCGCTTTGCAGGTATTGTTGTGTATGTAGTGTCCTTGGGATTGTACTTGTCAATAACGGTAGGATTTGAAAACTCGGGGATATATTTCGAAATCGGATCATCCAGAAGAAATTTTCCTTCCTCATACATCATCATGAGTCCTATGCTTGTGATTGCCTTTGTCTGTGAGGCTATGCGGAATATATCATCAGTCTTCAAAGGCGTTCTGGTCTCGATGTCACTTTCACCGAAAGCCCTGTTGTAGATTATCTTGCCGTCGCGGGCTATAAGACCGACAGCGCCGGCGATCCAGCCGTCCTTTATGCTCTTTATGAGCATAGTATCGATACGGTTAAGCCTTTCGGGCGAGACCTGAACCGATTCAGGTGTGGAAACAACAAGCTGCTTTGCATCTTTTTCAGCACAGGAAGAAATAATTAAAAGCAGAACCAAGGTCAGGAAGAAATTGAGTCTTTTCATTTGAATCACATTTTAAAGAAAGTATTAATTATTAGGAAAAAGGGATATAATAGCAAATGTTCTTACCCCCTCCCCAACCCTCCCCCACAGGGGAGGGACCATTGCACGAAGCTTTTTCCCCTGGCAAGGAGTGCCGTTCTTAGCTTTTCCCCCCTGGGGGAAACGGGAAAGGGGATAAGATGTAAGTGATGAAAATACCTGAATATAAGTCATTTCAAGATCCATCTTAAACTTTCTTGTTGATTTCCGAAATTCAACCAGTATTTTTTGTTCAGATATCAGATTAGTTGAGTTTATACATCTCTGATCCTGCCAGCAGGAAACATCCCAGACCAAAATCCTGGAAGTTGGGAACCACGTCATATCCCACAGGCTGGCTGTCGGATGGCTGTTTTCCCGTTCCCTGCACAAAACCGAGGAATCCATTCGGATGCAGGGCATCATTCACAAGTCCGGACCATGCTCTGTTCACGACCGGGAGATACTTTTTTTCACTTATGATTCCCCTGTTAATGCACCAGGCCATAGCGTAAGTAAACATTGCCGTTCCGGTAACTTCCTTACCTCCGAAGTTGGAAGGATCGAGAAGGCTCACATTCCAGAATCCATCCTCACGCTGAACCTTTACAAGCGCTTTGAACATCTCCCTTAGAGTCTTTACGTATTCCTTCCTGTATGGAGAATCATCAGGAAGGAATTCGAGTGTTCTTACAAGTGCGGCAGCCACCCATCCGTTTCCCCTCGACCAGTAGCATCCTTTTCCGTTTGGTTCGGCATAGGGCGGATCGAAGTCCTTGTCCCTCCACCATAAATGGTCCTTTGTACTGTAAAGCCCGTTTGTGCCATGTTTAAGCTTTGTGTACATATACATTTCATGTGCCCTGTCGAAATACTTTTTGTCTTTATACACATACCCCAGCCTGGCAAAAACAGGCATCGACATATGGATGGCATCTATCCAGCTCCAGTCGTCAATTTTATCGGTAGCGATCATATTGTCGATACAGGCCTTTATATCCCTTATCCTTTCCTCTTTCGAAGGATCAAGAAGGTAAAGGTCGATATACGTTTGTCCGCAGCATTGATCATCCCCGTTTCGGGTAGTTATACCGTTTCGAAGTCCCCATTTATGAAATTCGCCCCATTTTACGGCATAATCGAGATATGCCGGATCGGGATTCAGCTTGTAAAGGGCCATCAGTCCTTCATAATAGGTACCGCGGGTCCAGATGTTGCTGGGTCTTTCCCTTTCGGTAATTATCGTCTTCCCGACATCGGGCCAAAGCTGCATGAAGTATTGGTTGGCAAGTACCATGGCCGACATGGTTCTTTCCTTCGGAAGGGACTGGCAACAAATGCTGCTTGATAACAATAGAAGACTTACTAACAGCTTAAGGATTTTTCTCATTGTCCTTACTCGTTTTGATTATCTAAAGTGGTTTTAATCTATTTATTTCATAAATATTTCTAGAATTAAGTTCTCCTTTGTGTTACCTTGGTGTAACCTTTGTTTAACTTCGTGGTAAAAAATATTTAACCACAAAGGACACAAAGGTTTGCACAAAGGATTCATAAAGCAAGCAGATATTAAAGTTAAACAACCGGAAATCAGCGGGCTTTTTCCAGAAGCATTCTGGTCAGGTTCTCTGCTGCCTTTCTGTTTTCAAAGCTTTCAGGCAGTCTGTCATGATCTATATATTCATTATAGATCCACGGGTCGCCGATGGCAAAAACATATCCTTTTCCGTAAACCGTTTCGGCGATAAGCACCTTACCTCTTTCTGTCAGAACTGGCTTTGCCTTTCCTGAAAGATTGATATCCGACACTTCTTTTAAATAGATCTTGCTCACACCTTTAAAAAGCGGATGATCAGGCAAACCTGTACAGGCGCCCATTTCAAATTCAGTCCCGGTTACAGTATGAAGCGTCACATGGTTGAACGACATTCCGAAATTCCTCATCAGCTTATTAAGATGTGTGAATTCGCAGTTTGGAGCATCATTGGCAAGTATTGCAAGCACCCCACCCCTTTTTACCCAGTTTTTAATTGCTTTGATGTCGTCGGCCCCGATGTAGTTTGGCGACTTCGATTCAGTGGTGGTATCCGGATCCACTATTATGTAAATATCGGTCGATCCCAGGACATTCTTCACAGGCTTTTCGACATTAGTAATTTTTGCCCCGGCCGAAGTAAAGATCTCACCCCAGCGTGAATAACCGCTCCATTCGGTATCGGACCACAGGTAATGATAAGGCTGGCCGGTTTTCTGATTGAATTCCCTGTTGAACCAGTTATCCAGGCCGACGACAGGCTGTGCTGTAATACAACTTATGCTTAACATCAGCAATAGGATCATCAACTGTAATGACTTTTCGGAAATCCCTTCCTTTTTCATAATACGATTAATGCTATCTGAATTATAAGTAACCAGTTTCACATATTTTCCATTTTAAGCAAAATCCAGATTGTATGGGATTATATTTGAAATGTAGTGTTTCATGGTAATTTCAAAAATAAATAATTTTCCTGGAAATCCTTCAGAGAGATTCCCAAAATAGATTTAACTACCTGTTTATAAAATTTCTAAGTTAAAGAAATTGGTCCTTTGAAAACGTCTATTTATATTATTAACATACAGAATTTAATTTAGAATTAATATAAATTAATAACAGGATTGAAATTGTTGCGAAATCGATTGTCACAAAATGGTTCTTTCTGACATGTTACAAAAAAGTCAACAAGATAAGCTTTAGAATAATCTAGTTTGATAAACTGATAGACTTTAATTAATTCAAAAAACCTTTAAACATGAATTTAAAATCATTTATAAGTCTGGTTATACTAGGTTTAATGAGCCAAAATCTATTCTCACAATCGCAACCATATATTTCAGGTAGTGTATGGGAGACTTGTCCAAAAAGTCTTGCTTTATGTACTTACACTTTCAATGAATATCCCTCTGGCTGTAAATTCAACTGGACAGTAGAAAATGGAAATATTTATAATAGTGATGGATCAGTAAAAATTGGAAAGCAACTTAACGCATCAACACAAACTTCAATAAAAGTTAAGTGGGACGAAGAGCCTTCTTATCTTAATAATATTAATGGTACAATAAATGATGGTAAGTATCCGCAAGGTATAGTTTCTGTTACAACTGTTCAGTGCAATCCATCCTCCAATGATGGCAAAAACGATTCTAAAAAAACAACAATTAAATCAATAAAGGGATATCAGATTCCAATAATAAATCTTGTTTATTCAGTAAGTGAGATAAAAACTTCAAATAGTCAAATAAATGTCACAAATTATGAAGGTAATGTAAATGCAACTTTAGGCTCATTACCAATAAACTATCCCCCAAATAGTATTGGTTTTATTAAGACAGTATATCCCGATCAGATAAGCTGGAGTTTGCCTTTGAACTGGACTGCGACTGGTTATTCAGGAACAGAATTTACAAACGGATTTTCAGTATCAATGATACCACCCTGTTGGGGATATTCAACTGGAACAACAAATAACTTAAAGATCAAGATAATAACTCCCGAACAATGTATTATCGACAATAAACTTCAGGAAGGGGGTGAATTTATTTTAAAAGTTCAACGTGATGCGCCTTATGTTACAGGATTGACGTCTAATGTTTCAGGGAATATTTTATGGGGTGAGACTAAGAGCTTTACTGCAACTGCAACAACAAACAGACCAAATAACGGTTTGACTTTTATATGGAATCTGCCAAATGGATATTCTAGAACCAGTACCGGATCTACAGGAGAAATAATCACAACAGTTCCATCTTTAGATATCACCACTAATGGCTGTAATTTTACAGACAAAATCAGTGTAAAAGTTCAAAAATGTAACCAGCAGAGTGCAATTAATACTCTAAATCTAGGTTATAAGTTGCCCTCACTTACAGGTCCATTATTTTTATGCAATAATACCAGCTATCTTGTAACAGATGTACTCTCATCTATTACTTCCGACTGGACCTGTAGTACTAATATTTCTAAAGTCTCTTCCCCTGGGTCTAATCCATTTTATTTTAATCCTAATGGTACTGGAAATGGATCAATTCAGGTTGTTGCTAATTCAGCCATTTGTGGTTCTGTAACTTTGACAAAACCAAATTTGTGGGTTGGCACACCGCAAATTACAAATCAAAAGGTTGATGGTTCTACTTATTATTCTGGAATGCAGATATGTCCTGGTAACCATTGGTTAAGCGTTACACCTGTTGGAAGTGATGGAAATTCTGCTACATGGACAGTTCCATCCGGGATTGTATGTTTTGTTGGAAATAACACTTTGGATTTTACATTCCCTTTTAGTAGTACCAGTATTGCAATCTCAGCCAAAGCTGCAAACTCATGTGGTATTGGTACTAATTACTATTTTTATTTATCTAAAAAAACTTTTGGTTGTACATTGCTGTCAGGAATAACCTTGTATCCAAATCCTGCATCTGATGTCCTGAATGTTATTATGCCTGATATTGCAACGCCGACTAATTCAGTTGATTCTGTTTCAACCTTTTTAGCTGTCGAAGAAATTGGGGATTCAAAATATTCAACACTAAAAGTTAACATTCTTACATCCCAAAGTACATTAATGAATACCTTTAACAAAAGTGGCAAGGAGTTTAATCTGCCAGTCCAGAACTTAAAGAATGGCATTTATTTACTTGAAGTCAATGATGGTAGAAATATCTATCGTCAACAATTTATAATTAAGCATTAATACATGTGTTTTGACATTCTAACACCAAGTCTACAGAATGTATAGTTATTATATTTTCAAAGAATAAATTAACAAACTAATTAAAAATAATAAAATGAAAAAAGTTAACATTCACATATTATTGACTTTATCAATCGCCTTTACGACTTTTGAAACGATCGCTCAGAAATCTGACTCAACAATAAACAGAGAAATTTATCTGACAGGAAATTTCCTTGAGTTAAATGATTTTGGCATGGAATATAAGTCTGAATATAAAACTAATACTTACCTGAGGCTTGGTATTAGCAACTTATACCTTAATGTTGACAAAACAATATTTGAGGATCCAAGTCCTATTAATTCTCCTTACTCAATTACTTCTGAATTTAGAGGCAGATTTGAGTTGGGAATAGAAAAAAGAAAACCGATAAATGAAAAATTTGAAGCCTTCATAAGTGGAAATTTCATATTAGGCGGGGGCTTTACAAGATTAAAGCACGATTACCCGGACCAACCTTCTGATTTACAGTACTTGGATACATATGGCATTAGTTCCGGATTTGCTTTCAATTCAGGATTCATTGCAAGAATAACGGACAATTTACTTATTGCAGCTGAGGTAGTTCCGGAATTAATTTTCTCATATTCAACCAATCAAAAACTCGAATTGGCAGACTCAGGTATTGAAAAAGTAAAAACAGAAAATGTTAAGGGGACCTTTAAACTTGATAATGAATACTGCAGGTTATCTGTCATTTACAGGTGGAACAAAAATAATTAACATCGTGATTTATCTCCACTTCATCTCAAGCTCTTCCCACAAGAAAGCAAAATGGGTTTACAAAAATTATATCTTTCCTTAAATTTCGTTTAACCAATTCGGAATTCAAAATGAGAAAGATTCTTGCTACATCGTTTCTGATTTTTATCGTAATCGGCGCTTCGGCACAGAATAATACCTCAATTAAACCAGGTGATTTATGGCCCGACACCGAAGGGAAACATATTAATGCTCATGGCGGAGGAATTCTTTTCCATAACGGCATATATTACTGGTTCGGCGAAAGCCGTCCGGTAAAAGGAGAAAAAGACAGGACGAATTACGGGGTGGGATGTTATTCCTCAAAGGACCTGATGAACTGGAAAAACGAAGGGCTGGCGCTGCGGGTGATAAATGATACATCGAGTCTGTTACAGCCGGGATGCGTGATCGAACGCCCGAAAGTCATCTACAACAACAAGACAAAAAAATTTGTGATGTGGTTCCATCACGAGCTTAAAGGACAGGGCTATAAGGCAGCGCTTACAGGCGTTGCCGTGAGCGACAATGTAACCGGACCATATAAGTATATCCGCAGCGTGCGCCCCAATGCAGGCACCTGGCCGGTGAATTTCCCGGAAGAATTTAAAAAGACTTCAGCTGGTGAAAATGACCTCAAAAGCTGGTCGGATGAATGGGTTAAAGCCGTGAAGGAAGGATTGTTCGTGAGGCGCGACCTAAAGGGCGGACAGATGGCACGTGATATGACGCTTTTTGTCGACAGAGATGGTGTAGCCTGGCATGTTCACTCTTCGGAGGAGAACATGACTCTCCATTTTTCCGAACTAACTGATGATTACCTCGATTTTACCGGGAAATATTACAGGGTGCTGCCTGGCCAATCAAATGAGGCTCCGGCTATCTTCTTTGCAAAGGGCAAATATTTTATGTTCACATCCGGGACTACAGGCTGGAAGCCTAATCCGGGCCGACTGGCCACTGCGGATAAGCTTACTGGAGAATGGACTCCTCTGGGAAATCCCTGCCGGGGAACTGAGGATGAGAACAAGATCACTTTCGGATCACAAAGTACCTTCGCTCTGCAGGTACCCGGTAAAAATGACAGCTTCATCTATATGGGCGACAGATGGATACCGGAGGATCTTGCAAACAGCAGGCATATCTGGCTTCCGGTTGATTGGGAAGGCAACGTTTCTGTAATAAAATGGGTCGATGAATTCACAATAGAAAAATCGGGAGTTAAAATACTGAAAACCGGATCCTCCGGAGTAACATCTGCCAATGTTCTTACTGAAAAGGAAATTACTGAAGGATGGAAGCTTCTTTTCGACGGGAAGACTTCTTCAGGATGGGTTAATGCAAAGACCGGAAAGTTCCCGGCAAGCGGATGGGAAATAAAAGACGGTGCTCTGTCGGTAAACCCTGAGCTTAAGAAGGAAGGTGAAGGAGGAGATGTTGTATCAACAGGGATATACAGGAACTTTGAGCTCTCAGTCGACTTCATGTATACTAAAGGCGCAAACAGCGGAATAAAATATTTCATAAATACTGAAGCAGAAAACGGATCACTGGCCTCAATAGGTTGCGAGTACCAGATCCTTGACGATGTTAATCATCCTGATGCCAAAGCAGGTAAGGAAGGGAACAGGACCCTTGCCGGGCTATATGACCTCCTGCCCCCGGAAAACAAGCATGACAATGGTCCCGGTAAATGGAATACTGCCAGGATAGTCGTAAACGGCAATAAAGTTCAGCACTGGTTAAATGGCTACATGACTGTTGAGTATGAAAGGGGAACACCGGCCTGGAGGGAGCTCGTAGCCAGAAGCAAGTTCAAACCTGTTAAGGGATTCGGAGAGGCTGCCAAAGGAAGGATACTTCTTCAGGATCATGGCAACCTGGTGCTCTTCAGGAATATAAAGATCAGGGAGTATTAAAAATATGTATTCACCGCAAATTCAAATTGATCAATAAAAATCTCCTTGAATGCAGATATATTATTCTGCTCATAAAAAAGTAACAGTGCCTTTTTATATTCGACAGAATCGACTGTCCTGAATGAAATCGGACAATATCTGTTATTCATCAGAATTGCATTACTTACAATTCTCGCTGTTCTTTTATTACCATCAACAAATGGTTGGATGTAAGAAATTAAAACCAATGTCAATAGTGCTTTTTCGAATACATTTCTTTTGTTGTTTACCAGATCACACATATTGATCAATGCTTCCTTTATCTGAAATTCATTATCCAACGGGCGATAATTAGTTCCCGAAATACCAACCCTTCTTTTCCTGATGTTCCTGTCGATTGCCAGCTCCTTAATTAAAATACTGTGTATATCTTCGATTTTTGATACTGTAAGCGGAATTATGTACCCGGGATTCTGAATTATAAAATCGATAGCGTCTTTATGGTTTAAAAGCATAACTGCTTCTTCTTTTGTTTTTCCCGAAGCAGTTTCTTTTTCTTTTAGTAACCTTTCGGTTTCAAGCAAAGAATAAGTATTCCCTTCTATCTGGGAAGATTTCCAACTTAAATCAATTGCCAGTCTTTCCAGTTCTCTATTGAATTCCAATTTTGAAAGTCGGGAAATATTAGTATTATAAATGTTCTGAAGTTCTGATAACTTGTTAATCTCATTATCGGTAAACAGTTCTGAGTTTGCCAGTGTTTCAGGGATGAGGTTCAGATTGAAATTTTCTTTGATTATTCTTTCGTCAATCTCTTTTTTAAAATACTCTTCAATATCAATTGGTTTAATTAATTCGTATGTCGGGGATATAAAATATTTCGTTGCTTTTCCCTGTCCGGATTTTGAAATCAGATTTTCTGAGGCAAGATTTAGAAGAATTCTTTTTACAGTCGCATAACTTAATGAAACTGAAAAAGCTTCATGAATTTCTTTGGAAGAGCACCCTTTATTTTGCAGAATGAAATTCAGTATGTCGGAGTTTCTTTTATCTTTCATTTGACAGTCTGTTTAGCTCACTAAATTATTAAATACGGCTCAAAACAACAACCAAAATGAGCTGTTTTTTTTTAAAAAATGAGCTACAATACTTGAGTATGCTGTCCCTACAGTGGATTGATCAGATGTCACATGACGTTAAGATTGATCCCAACCCGATTGCTTAAGTCCCCCATTTGGGGGATTCAGGGGGCAAATAAACGGGAACGTATGTAGCTAAAATTGACCTCGTGAACGTTTTGAGAAGGTTTTAAAACTGATTCTTAAATTTAATCAGTATTATTCATAACTTTGAACTTATAGATATATTACATTGTTAAAGGTCTGACAGAAATATGCAGAATCCCATGAAAAAAATAATGACATTCTCCCTTTTGGCTGCCTGCTTCCTATTCGTTTCATGCAGTAAAGGCGATTCGGAACGCTTCAAGCTTCTCACCGGTCCTACATGGGTACCCGTAAGTCTTCTCGCAAACGGCGTTGATGCCACAGGCACCGGAGGCATCCTCGCCGGATTCGTGGGCGATGCAAAATTCAATACTGACGGAACAGGCACCTTCGGTACCTATACCGGAACATGGATGTTCGACGCAAACGAAGAAAAGATAATAATCGGCTCCCCTTCCCTCCCTATTTCAATAACACTGAACATTACAGAGCTTACAAGCACCTCGCTCAAACTTCAGGGTTCCTTCCCCGATCCGAATAACCTTACAGGTCCGCCAATAAATATAGAGATGACTTTCAGAACCAAATGATGCAAGGCTTCTTTTCGGCTTTATTTGTCCTGTTTTCAGCGCTTGCAGGGAATGCTGAGGGCAATGGCATTATAAAGGGAAGAATAACTGATAAAAGTACAAATGAGCCCCTTCCCGGCGTCTATGTCCTTTACGGGAAAAACCTGGGCACAACCAGCAACGAGAATGGTTTCTATCAGATCAGTCAGGTATCCGGACATGTGTCGTTGACATTTCAGTTTATAGGATATCAGTCTGTCACACGTGATATCAATATCAGCGAGGGCGATACAACAGTGCTCAACATCAGCCTTGAGATGAAGGTCAGGGAAATAGACCAGATTGTTGTAAGCGCCGACAAGGTCGAAAAAAGGATTGCTGAATTGTCGGTTTCCATGGATGTCATAAAAACATCGTTCCTGTCAGAAAACCATCTGACAGATCCACAGGAAATCATAAACAAAACATCCGGTATCGAGGTACTCGACGGCCAGGCATCGATCAGGGGCGGAAGCGGTTTCAGCTACGGCGCAGGCAGCCGGGTTATGGCTCTTATCGATGGTCTTCCCATGCTGTCGGCTGATGCCGGAAACATAAAATGGCAGTATATCCCCCTTGAAAACCTTGCACAGATCGAAATAATCAAAGGGGCCTCGTCAGTTCTTTACGGATCATCGGCGTTAAACGGCATAATAAACTTCCGTACTGCCGATGCTTCAAACATTCCGGTAACACAGTTCTTTGCCGAAGGCGGGCTTTATGGTCCTCCCAAAAACAGGGACTGGAAGTGGTGGGATACTCCAAGGGTGTTTTCAACAGTATCTTTTTCGCACCTTCAGAAGTCGGGAAAGACGGATATAGGATTGGGGGGAAACCTTTTCATCGATGAAAGTTACCGCAGGCTTAATGATGAAAAGCTTGCCAGACTGACCCTTAAGCTGAAGCATTACAGTTCCTTAACAGAAGGACTTACCTACGGTATTTCCTTCAACGGCGGATATAACCGCAAAACGGATTTCGTCCTCTGGGAGGATGCCGCTACGGGAGCCCTTAAACAGTCTCCTTCAACTGCTAACAAGTATGTCGGCTCGTTCATTACCGTCGATCCCTTTATTTCATTGAAAAAACAGGGTCGCATTCAGCACGACCTCCGCTTGCGGCTGCAGTCCACAACAAACAGGCTGCCCGAGAGCGAACAGAATAACAGTGATGCGGTATCTCTGTATGCCGAATACCAGGTCTGGGCACACCTTGCGGATTTTATGGATATAACCGCCGGCCTGTCTGAAAATTACGCTTCCGTTAAATCTAAATTTTTCAATGATCATAATTCATTCAATCTTGCAGGATACAGCCAGCTTGATATAAGACCTGCAGAACGCCTGAAAGCAGTTGCAGGGATGCGTGTTGAACACTACTCCCTCGACGGGGAAAGCGAAAAGCTGGTCCCGATAATCAGGGCGGGACTTAACTGGCAGGCTGCTGAAGCAACTTTCATACGTGCTTCCTTTGGTCAGGGCTACAGGTTCCCGTCAATGGCCGAGAAATTTGCAGCGACAACAATAGGTTCTGTAAGAATATTTGCAAATCCCGACCTCCTGTCTGAATCGGGTTGGAGTACCGAAGTAGGTATCAAACAGGGCATTATTGCCGGTAACATGGCCGGACAGGCCGACCTGTCACTTTTCATGCTGAACAATAAAAACCTTATTGAATATATATTCGGCATCTTTCCGGAAGGACTTGGCTTCATGGCCACAAATGTTGAACAGGCAAGGGTTTACGGGCTCGAGACAGAACTCATGCTGTCGCGGCAGTATGGATCGTTGCAAACAACAATTACCGGTGGCTACACATTCATGTATCCGGTCCAGGTAAACCGGATGACGGGGAAAAATACTGATACGTATCTTAAATACAGGAGAAAACACTCAGGTATAATATCCATTGAAAGCAGTTATAAGAAATTCAGCCTGGGCCTTAGCCTGTACATAAAATCGAAGATCCTCAATATCGACGATGTCTTTATCACAACTCCCATACTTCCCGGGTTCGGAGGATACTGGCAGAGACATAATACAGGTTACACTGCCATCGACCTTACCTGCGGATACAGCATAAATGAAAAATATAAAATATCCCTGGCTGTTAAGAATATAACAAACACCGAATATATGGGACGACCCGGCGATATTCAGCCTCCCATAAACTACAGCATCAGATTTTCAGGGAAATTATAGCACACCTTAATACCCTTCCCTGCTCTTATCGCTGCATCTTTTATCTTATATTTGATAAGCCAAACCCTAACCAGTTCATAACAATGAAGTATTCAGTCCGTTTCCGCCAGGGATGTCTTGCAGCCATCCTACTGTTAATCATTTCACAATCTTCCTGTAAAAAGGAAATTGCGTCTGAAGTAAAGATCAATGATTATCAGTCGCTTGCAGAAGGTTTTAAATCACCTGCTGCAGAATATACAACATCTCCGTTCTTTGTATGGAATTATAAGATCTCGAAACCTGAAATCGATAATTTCCTTCAGGAATTCAAGACTCAGGGAAGCAGCCAGGTGTTTGTACATCCCCGTCCGGGACTAATAACCGAATATCTTTCAGATGAATGGTTCGATCTTTTCGGTTATACCGTTCGGAAAGGCAAAGAGCTTGGAATGAAAATCTGGATTTACGATGAGAATTCCTATCCAAGCGGTTTTGCAGGCGGCCATGTCCCCGACCGGATGCCGGAATCATACAACCAGGGACAGGGATTGCGGATGACAAGGTTTGATGTGCTTCCCGATACGGCTGATAAATACTTCTTATGCCTTAAGGAAGAGAACGGAAAATTCATTGACATTACTTCTGCCCTTGCTCAGGAAAAAGGAAAATCCGGAAAATACTGCCTGTTCCATAAAACATTCAACAGGAAAAGCGACTGGTATGGCGGATTCTCATATGTCGACCTCCTTTATCCCGGAGTAACTGAGAAATTTCTTGAGGTAACAATGCCCGGATATGAAAAATCTGCAGGCGCTGAATTTGGACTGACGGTCCCGGGAATATTCACCGATGAGCCGCAGATAAGTTCTCCCGGCGGCATAAGGTGGACACCTGACCTTTTTGATGTCTTTCAGGAAAAATGGCATTACGATCTCAGAACCAGCCTGCCGTCATTATATGAACCGACAGGTGACTGGAAACGTGTAAGGCACAATTATACCCAGACCCTCCTTCAGTTGTTCATCGACAGGTGGGCAAAACCATATTCGGCATATTGTGAAAAGAAGGGACTTAAGTTCACAGGGCATTATTGGGAACACTCATGGCCCGACATGAGTAACGGCGGCGATAACATGGCAATGTATGTCTGGCACCAGATGCCGGCAATAGATATGCTTTTCAATCAATGGAACGACTCCTCGCCAAATGCCCAGTTCGGCAATGTCAGGGCTGTAAAGGAGCTTGCAAGCGCAGCAAACCAGGCAGGATGGAACCGGAAAATGAGTGAGACGTACGGCGGATCGGGCTGGGAGCTTACATTTGCTGATATGAAAAAGAACGGCGACTGGGAATATGCGCTTGGAGTAAATCTTATGAATCAACATCTTACATATTTCTCGATGGCCGGTGCAAGAAAATATGACTACCCTCCGACATTCGATTACCATGAGCCATGGTGGAACAATTACAAAAATCTAAATGACCATTTTGCAAGGTTGTCGTTTGCTTTGTCGGCGGGCCGCCAGATAAACGACATCCTTGTCCTGGAACCCACAACCACGATATGGCTTTACGATTCTTATAATGAAGACAGCGACACCATAAAGGTCATTGGCAAGTCGTTCCAGAATTTTGTCACGCGTCTCGAAAAAAACCAGGTCGAATATGACCTTGGATCTGAAAATATTATAAAGGACAGGGGATCGGTTGAAAATGGAAAATTTGTCGTGGACCAATGCAGTTATTCAACAGTTGTTCTTCCCCCTTTGATGGAAAACATTGATCTTGAAACCTATAAGCTACTCGAAAAGTATGTGGTAAACGGAGGAAAGCTTATAGCCTTTTCGCTTCCGTCACTTGTTGATGGCGCTCCGAGTGAAGGGCTCAGGGAATTCCTTTCAAAACAGGCTGACAAAATAATCCTTGAGAGTGCCCTCACAGACGAAGTGATTGACAGGCATTTCAGGAACAAGGATATAGACTTCACCGGTCTGCCTGCCGGAAGCCTTTACCATCATCGCAGGATACTGGCCGACGGTCAGCTTGTCTTTCTTGCAAACTCATGTTCTGAAAATAATGTGACAGGAACTTTAAAAGTCAGAGGAAAAGGATGCAGACTTCTTAATACATTTTCCGGAGATATAGAGGGTTGCATGTATACAAGGGATGGTGAATATTTAAATATACCTGTTGATCTCCCTCCTGCCGGCAGCTTGCTTGTCTTTATAAATAAAAATAAGGCGGAAGAGCTGCCCGTAAGACAATCCTCAGCGGATTTTGAAAAAATAGTATCTGACCCCCAGGTAACAGTAAAGCCGGCTGATGAAAATGTTTTACCGCTCGAATTCTGCGACATCGAACTTAACGGCGTTATTACAAAGGACATGCATACATACAATGCAGCTGATAAAATATACAAATATTACGGTTTCAAAAACGGAAATCCGTGGAACACCTCGGTCCAGTTCAGGACAAGGACTGTTGACAGGGATACTTTTGGAACAAACACATGCTTTACTGCAACTTATCATTTCACGGTAAGAAACAGTTTTGACTTTTCATCAATGAAGGCAGTTGTTGAAAGGCCCGATCTGTGGCAGGTCACTTTGAACGGAACCATAATTAAACCTTCTGCCGGAGAATGGTGGCTCGACAGGGAATTTTCAGTATTTCACATTGGGTCACTTGTCAGGAAGGGAGATAATGTTATCACACTTAAGACTTCACCGTTTAAGGTTCATGCTGAGGTGGAACCGGTTTATATTAAAGGTGATTTTACGGTAAAGCCTGAACTGAAAGGCTGGAGCATTGATGCTCCTGCAGGCAGTTTGTCATTGGGTTCATGGAAGGAACAGGGATTTCCTTTTTACTCGTGGAATTTTGTATACAGCAAGGAATTCACCATAGAAAATCCGGAAGGTGAATACGTCATTGAACCCGGTAAGTGGGCAGGGACCGTTGCTGAAGTGGAAGTAAACGGGAAAAAAGCAGGAATAATAGGATTTCCGCCTTACAGGATTGATATAAGCGGTCAGCTCAGAAAGGGTTCCAATACTATTTCAGTAGTTGTGACCGGCAGCCTTAAAAATCTTATGGGCCCACATTTTAACGATCCTGCTCCCGGACTCGTTTCACCATGGCTTTTCAGAAATGTAAAGACATATCCTGCAGGGAAGGATTACCAGCTTATCGACTACGGCATGTTCAGCGAATTCTCATTATTAAAGGGGAAATAGAATCAGGAAATAATTAACAGAAATAACAGAATCCTTTGGTTCCAGCATAAAGAGTTTAAGTGAATCTGAAAGAAGTGCCTTCTCAGAGTCCATTGAGAAGTCGCTGAGATTCAAAGAGTTCTGTTTTAAGAGAATTTCCCTGTGCTTTCTGCGGTCTTGTTAGCACCATGTAACAAAAACTCTCTTTAACCATCCTTTAGGGGGAGAGAACAGGGGCGACAGGAAGAATCAGTAAGCAGATTATTGATTGCCATTTTTCGAACAGGCTCAAATATAACCTTTCAATCGATTAAATATCAATATAGTATTTTAGAATAATTTGCATAAATCAAATATTTTCCTACATTTGCCCTGCTTTTGGCTATTTGATTAGAAAATAAAACTGAACTTTAAATCCGGGGGATCTAAGAAAT
The DNA here is from genome assembly GCA_035390825.1 of Bacteroidales bacterium. GTDB lineage: Bacteria > Bacteroidota > Bacteroidia > Bacteroidales > VadinHA17 > LD21. The sequence goes on from DAOOUQ010000002.1 coordinate 16,603, forward strand.
TTCTATCATGGAAACAACCTAATTCCCAATTTTAAAACTTAAAATTTACCTTATGAGAAAGATTCTGTCACTTGTTTCAGCGATTTGTATTACCGGCAGCGTGTTTGCCGGAGGTCTGGTTACCAACACGAACCAGAGCGCTTCCTGGGTTCGTCTTCCGGCGAGGGATGCATCGACAGGGACTGACGCTGTCTATTACAATCCTGCAGGTTTAATGAAGCTGGAAAACGGGTTTCATATTTCGATATCCAACCAGTATATAACACAGAAAAAAGAGGTAGAGAATTTCTATAAAGGTCCTGGCGGTCTTTACGGGCTCAATGAAAGTCTTTACAAGGGAAAAGTATCTGCTCCTGTTTTCCCGGGAGTTTATGCAGCATACAAGGCTGACAGGTTTGCTGTTTCATTCGGTTTCAATCCTATTGGCGGCGGCGGTGGTGCCACATTCGATAAAGGTCTGCCTTCATTCGAACTGACCCCGTCCGATCTTGTACCGTCACTTGCATCCCAGGGTGCAAAAGCATACAGGCTCGATACATATTTTGAGGGCACATCAGTATATTTCGGCTTCCAGGGAGGTGTTTCCTATAAGCTCAATGATTTCATTTCAGTTGCTGCAGGTGTAAGGTATGTTACTGCCAAAAACACATACAACGGATATCTCCGAAGCATTGAACTGAACATGGGAACAGAACAAAATCCCGCCTGGACCAGAGCTGATGCAATCATGACAGGCATAGCCAATCAGGCAAAAACAGGAGGTGACGGTCTTATTCCGATAATCAATGCCGGAGGAGGAGCCTATACAGCCGATCAGCTTGTAGCTGCTTCAATGATCACAACCGACCAGAGGAACGCCATTGTTAACGGATTAACAGCTCTCGGAGTCACAAATGCTGCAGCTCTTACAATAAATCAGAGCCAGACAGCCTTCTACGGAAAGCAGGCTGTTTATCTCGGGACTGCCACCCTTCTTGGTGACCAGGAAGCTGATGTTGAACAGACTGGCTCAGGCTATACACCTTTCTTCAGTGTAAACCTGACTCCCGTTGAAAACCTCAACATAGGTATCAAGTATGAAATGGCAACAAAACTCGAACTTGAGAATAAGACCACTAAGGATATCAAGGTCGGCTTCACAGATGAAGGTGTTCCGGTTACGATGTTCCCCAACGGAGAAAAGGTCAGAAATGACATGCCTGCCATGCTTGCCCTGGGTGTTGACTACGGTGTCACAGAGAAACTGAATATTGCTGCCGGAGCTCATTATTACTTCGACAAAAACGCCAACTATGGGCATAAACTGAATGGTATTTATGTCGACAACGATATGATAATCGATAAGAACTACTATGAACTGTCGGCGGGCCTTCAGTATAAGATCAACAATTTCATTCTTGTATCAGGCGGTTACCTTTATTCCAAAACAGGAGTCAACGACAATTATCAGAGTGATCTTACATACAGCCTTACCTCACATACCGGAGGTATCGGAGGCGCAGTTAAACTCCTCGACAACCTCGAGCTTAACCTTGGATTTGCCTATAGTTATTATCTTAACGGAGAAAAGACCATTAATCACCTCTTTTCTCCGACTGCATCGGTAATCCCTGCCAGGGAAACTTACTTTAAGAATACAGTGATCATTGCTGCTGGCATAGATTTCAGCTTCTAGTATTAAGATAACTTAAATTTAAAAGAGGTAAACACTTCGGTTTTTACCTCTTTTTTTTTGCATTATAATCAAGTTATTGAGCAATGATTTGACTTTTTTTTCAGGAAATTCTGAACTTTAGGTAACAAATCTGATCAAGGTTCATTGTTATGAAAAAAAATTGGTTGAGTCATGTTCTCCTTACAGCCTTGTTGGTAGCAGGATGCAACGGTAAAAGCGGCGTTAACGCAGGCCGTGATTATTCCGTTCCTGTTATCGCTTCCAAGGCAGCCCGGATAAATGCCGGAAAAAAGATATCGATAAGCGGTAATATAGAAGGCTGCAAAACAGTAAGAATAGGTTTCCTTGTTGCCGGAAAAATAAATTACATTGCATCAAATGAAGGTGAATTTGTAAAAAAGGATCAGCTTGTTGCAAGCCTCGATCCTGCGGGCTATGAAATAGCAAAGGACCTTGCCGACATACAGGTTAACCAGGTTCAGGACGAATATGACCGCCTGAAGATAATGTACGACAATAACAGTCTGAGCGAAAGTGATTTTGCCAGGATCACTTATGGCCTTCAGCAGGCAAAGGCCCAGCAGAGGCTGCATTCAAAAAATCTTTCAGACACAAGGCTCTATTCACCCTTTTCAGGCGTATTATTGAAGAAGCTTTGTGAGACCGGCGAAATAACCGGAGCAGGAATGCCGCTTTTCGTGATATCCGATATAAGCAGGGTAAAGGTCAGCGCCTTCATCCCCGAAAATGAACTTCATAACATTAAAATCGGCCAGGAAGCCACAGTAAGTGTCTCCTCCATGTCAGGCCCACTGAAAGGAAAAATCGTGGAAATAGGCTCCGCAGCCGATATTGCCTCAAGAAGTTTCTCGGTAAGGATAGAACTCGACAACCCACAACTTCTTGTACGTCCGGGTATGATTGCTGAAATCTCGATTGACGCCGGAAACACCGATGATATTATCGCGGTTCCGGCCCAGGCCGTTTTGCACGATTACAGCAACCTGAGCTATGTTTTCGTTGCCGATACTTTATACAACAGGGCTTCCCGCAGGAATGTAAGTCCGGGACGATTATTCGATGATCTCGTAGAAATTACGGCCGGTTTGAATGAGAACGAGCTGGTAATTACAGGAGGACAGCAGAAGCTGATCGACGGATCGCCGGTAATAATCTCAAAATAATCGGGCGATGAACATTGTTAAAGCTTCCCTGAAACACAGGCAGGTCACATTCACAGTATTGCTGCTGATGTTCCTTGCCGGCGTGTGGTCACTCGTCACGATGCCACGGCGCGAGGATCCAAAAATTACAATACCGGCAGGATTGATCCTTGCATATTTCCCGGGCGCTGATGTAAATCAGGTCGAGGATCAGGTCACAAGAAAAATTGAGGAATATCTCTTTCAGAACGAAGAGGTCAGAAAGGATAAGACATTTTCGATAACGACCGACGGAATGGTAGAAATTCATGTCTGGCTCCAGGACAATGTCAGAAAGCCCGACATTTTCTGGAGCAAACTGAAACACCAGATTATGGTATTAAAAGCCATCGACCTCCCGGAGGGTGTAACGGGCCCTGTCATTAATTCAGATTTCGGGGATACCGAGGCTATGATAATGGCTGTTGGAAGCAGCACCGCCGGATATCAGGAGCTAAAAAACCATGCAGTAAAGCTTGAGGAGAAACTGCGCCAGATCCCCGAAATATCAAAACTGAAAAGGATCGGCGAACAGAAAGAACAGATAACCATTTCCTTCATCTCGGGTAAAATGGCCCTTTACGATATCAGCATTCCACAGGTAGTCTCGATTCTTCAGTCTGAAAATCATATGGGCCCTTCGGGGAACTATAAATCTGAAAATATCAGTGCCCCGCTGCATATTTCCGGATTCTACAGAAACGAAAATGATATCAGGAACCAGATAGTCGGTACATCCTTAACAGGAGCTGTAATAAGACTCGGCGATATTGCAAATATTGAAAGGACGATGGCAGAACCGTCTGAAAAAATTACAGTGAACGGTAATAATGCAGTTCTGCTTGCAGTTCAGATGCACGAAGGAAAGAATTTTGTTACCACAGGAAGGAAAGTAGAAAAGAGCCTCGATGAATTCAGGAAACAGCTCCCTTACGGGACAGAACTTACCACAATAGTGAATCAGCCGGCAATCGTGCGTCAGAATATAGCCCAGTTCCTTCGTGAATTCCTGCTTGCAATAATTTCCGTCATTCTGGTGGTGTTCCTTCTGTTGCCCTTCAGTATCGCGGCAGTCGCAGCTACTGCAATACCAATGACTGTTTCGGTGACAATTGGGCTGCTTCATGTTTTCGGTATTGAACTGCATCAGGTTTCGCTTGCATCCCTTATTGCTGTCCTTGGCATTGTAGTTGATGATGCCGTGATAATTGCAGATAATTATGTCGAACTTCTCGACCGCGGAAACGACAGATGGACAGCAGCCTGGCGAAGCGCCACCGACCTGGTGGTGCCTGTCCTTACTGCAACGATCACTATCATTGCATCATTTCTTCCACTGGTGATCCTTACAGGAGCTGTGGGAGAATTTATAAGGGCGTTGCCGGTAACTGTCGCAATAGCACTGTCGTCATCTTTCGTTGTCGCAATGGTGCTGACTCCCCTGATGTGTTTTATTTTTATAAAAAAAGGTTTGCATGCATCCGGAAAATTCCCGGAGAAAAGCAAGAAAAGCTTTCTCGATCTTTTGCAGGGCTCCTATAACAAATCAATTGATTGGTGCCTTAAACATAAGGGAATGACAATTGCAGGAAGCCTTTCAACAATACTGCTCGCGGGATTGCTTTTTAAAACCGGCGTCAGGCAGAAGTTCTTCCCTGAGGCTGAAAGAAACCAGTTTACAGTGGAACTCTGGATGCCTGCAGGCACAAGGCTGGAAAAGACAGAAAGTTCGGTAAAGAAAATTGAACAGTCGCTGAAGAATGATGAAAGGGTCAAATCATATGCAGTTTTTACAGGAAGAAGCGCACCACGGTTCTATTATAATTATTCTCCTGAAATGCCTTCTGCAGAATTTGCACAAATCCTCATTAATACACGAAACAAAAGATCAACAGAATCACTTTACAAAGACCTCTCATCAAAGGTCGATTCGCTTGTACCCGAGGGAACTCCTTATGTAAGGCTAATGCAGCAGGGACAGCCATTGAATGCCCATGTTGAAATAAGGATTTCGGGAGACGACATTGAAAAGCTTAAAATGCTGGCCGGACAGGCCGGTGAAATTCTCAGGAATAATCCCGGAAGCGCAATGGTCAGAAACGACTTCAGGGAAGATACCTACGGTATCGGGATCATCCTGAAGGAGGAAGCTGCACGTCTGGGATTCACAACCTCGTCAGTTTCACAAATGCTTTACACCGGCATAAACGGGTACAGGGTTTCAACAATGTATGAAGGTGATAACAGAGTCGATATAGTCTTACGGCTCGGCGAAAACTACAGACGGAGCACCGAAGACCTTGAAAACGTATATATCCAGTCTCCTGTCACGCGATCATCGGTGCCTTTAAGGCAGATAGCCTCACTCATACCCGACTGGCACACCGGAAGAATAGTGCACCGCAACGGAATAAGAACCATTACTGTGGAAAGCGAAACCCGCGGAGGTATTCTGCCTTCTGAACTGCTTAAGGATGTAAGACCGATACTCAAAAAGATAAATCTTCCTTCAGGATACAGAATGTATTTCGGAGGTGAACAGGCAAACAGACAGGAAACTTTCGGATATATGTCAATAGCACTGGTCATAAGCCTGATAGTGATCTTCGTGGTCCTTCTTTTTCAGTTCAGAAACCTGAAGGAAGTCGGCCTTGTCATGCTTACAATTCCATTAAGTCTTTTCGGTGCCATATTTGGCCTTTTTATTACCGGAAATGATTTTGGTTTTACTGCATTTACAGGTCTTATAAGCCTCTCGGGAATTGTTGTCAGGAATGCCATCATCCTCATTGACCACACGAACGAGCTGATTGAAAAGGGCATGAACATTCCGGAAGCAGCATATGAAGCCGGTAAAAGAAGGCTCAGACCAATATTCCTTACAGCCATGGCAGCGGCTATAGGGGTTCTTCCCATGATAATCTCCGGATCACCGCTCTGGAGCCCGCTTGCCAGCGTAATTGCCTTCGGAGTTGTATGGTCAATGGTAATATCGACACTGACAATTCCGGTATTGTACACGGTTGCCATTAAACCAGCTGACAAAAAAGACAATGATCGATCAAAATCATCTAACAGGGAATAAAGTGAAATATTTCAAGGTTTTTTTACGCAGAGCATTATGCTTGTTTCTGATCCTGCCTTCAGGATTGTTACTTAACGGCCAGGATAAAGGGACATTAAGTCTTGAGACAGCTATAGAAATGGCCCTTCAAAATAATCATCTGCTTAATGTTAAAAAGCTTCAGGTCGATGAAAAGCTTCAGAAGGTGAATGAGGACAGGATAAAATTTCTTCCGGCAATCGGGATAGGCGGATCATATCAGTACAACAGCTCGCTCCCGAGCCTGGCTTTTGAACAGGGACGATTTGGTGCATTGCCTCTCGGAGGAATTACAATACCCCTTCCTGCAAAAGACGAGCTTATCGTCATGGGACAACATGATGTTTACAACGCAGGGGTTACCTTTTACCAGCCAGTCACACAACTTGGAAAAATAAATTCCGGAATAAAGGTATCGAAAACAGAGCTCCGGATCGCAGAAACAGAAAAGAACCGTACAGCATTACAAATCAAACAGGCTGTTGAAAAACTCTATTTCGGACTGCTGATAATCAGAAAACAGATTGAAGAAGCAGAACTTAAAGTAAGACTTGCAGAATCAAAGCTGCACGACGTTGAAAATGCTCTCCTCGCTGGAAAAACAACTGAATCAGGCAGATTCGGACTTGCCGCCTCTGTTGCAGATGAACATCAAAACCTTCTTAAACTGAAAATACAGTACGATGATTATATAGCCGATCTGATGCAACTCACAGGGTTTGATCCCGCAAAAACACTGATACCTGCACCTGTTGATAACAATCAGCTGATTGAGAAAATCGCCGGGATTGATACATCCATCAGTGAAGCCGAAATAAGGAACACTGATCTTAAGATTGCTTCACTCCAGCTTACCAAAGCCGAATACTCGATAATGGCCGGAAAATACAGCTACCTCCCTGATCTCGGACTTATTGGAGGCTATACATATCAGAAGGGAACCGTAATTTACCCCGAGAACAACACTTATATTGGGGCATCCCTGAAATGGAACCTTCAGGATATCCTGACGAACAGGACTGTGCTTAAGCAACGAAATTTCATCATGGAGCAGGCTGAAGAGAACCTTGCAAATACAAGGGAACAGGTAAACAAGGAAATTGCCAGAACGTACCGGAAACTTAAACAGTCGGAGGAACTCATAAGTGTGGCTGCAAAAATCGTTGAATACAGGAGCGAGGATCTCAGGATAAAGAAAAACCGCAACATCGCGGGCCTTAACCTCGAAACCGAACTCCTTGAGGCAGGCGCAGCCCTCGCAAAAGCAGAATCGGACTATTTTTCAGCCCAGATGAACTACAGAATTGTGCTGTCGGAGCTGAAGATCCTCACCGGTAGTTATTAGACAATTCGGATTTCGGAAGGTCCACTCCGGAATTGTTAAATCCAAAATCACAAATCCGAATTCCGAAATCAATACCTGATTCCCTGATCATTAAGATATTTCAGATAAACAGATAACCTTGGCGCACCCGACACCCTGAACTTTCCATACCATTCCTCCGCTTTCCTGTCATCGCCTGTTTCTATTGCAAGTTTTATAATATTTATATAAAGCAGACCCTCAATTCCCGAGTGAGCTTCGTTGATACTCTCCAGAACAGTCGTAAATGCATTTAGCGCCTTCGAATATTCCTTCGTGTCAGCCATGGTAAATGCATTGTTAATTCTTTCATTGAGAGCATTGTCGAGAAGGATCCCGTAAAATGAGAAACAGTTGTCCTTGCAATCCTCAATAAGATCTACCCATCTGGTTCCTGCCTTTAATGGCGGGAATGTAAGAACGAATTCGAGCTTCTCACCGGGGGCACTGAATTTATACGACTCGGGACATACCGGAATTCCTGATGAAGAAACAAGCCTGCTTTTCTTACCGTCGGGATAAAGTATATAGATATTCTTATCTGCACAGAAGCTACCTCCAGTAATACGGTTTTCAACTCCCATATAGAAAACCGTCTCATCAGATTTCAGCTCAATTTTTTGAATAACAAGTGTTTCGTGGCTCTTTAGCGAATAATTCGGACTGAAAACCGTTTGTGCGACAACCGACATCATTGATAAAAACAGTCCTGTAATCAAAGTGGTGATTTTCTTCATCCTGATAATAAAAGATGCAATATAAAAAAACTCTGTGACTTCCATCACAGAGTTGAAACAACCTTAAAGCAGACCGGAGATACCCTGGAAATCACATTACCATGGCTGTTTTTATTTTGATTTAATAATCAGCATTCTGAGGGTTAAAGTTGCACCACCCTGAAGTCCAGTCAGTTGCCCCGAAAGCACCGCGATAGGATGCGGGTGTGAAGAAGGAATCTGCAAGCCTTGGGTTCATAAAGGAGGCCCCGTTAAGCAATGGAGATCCGGATGAAGGCAGGAAATCTGGCGATGTCAGATTGAAAGGATCGATTAGCTGCATCAGTTCGTTTGAAGCCATCACCTGATTGTTTCTTGATGCATTTGAATACCAGGCTTCAGCATCTGTCATATAAGCGGTGCTGAAATTGGTTGTCATGCCTGCCACAACACAGTTTTCGATCTGCAGTTCATTTGCTGTTGCCTGAAAAGGTGAATCGCCTTTCTGTCCGTCAATATCAAGCCCAACGGGCCAGCCGGCAAACAAAGAATTATAAACCGATAATCTTGATCCACGACGAATATGAATTGCCCTTCTGTAAAGTGAGTTGATAGTTGTTGAAGGGTTTACCAGGGGACCCATTATGGTTCCGTTGCAGAAAATGGGGGCAGTGACGGGTGTAAGAGTTGAACCGTCAGCATCATTGTCAGATTCGAATCCGTTCGATTGTGACTGATCTGCAATGGCAGGGTCGCGAAGAGAAACGAAAAACTGAACCTTACCGGTGAAACCATTGTCTGTGTCAAAATCATCATCCCACCCTCTGAATGCTACCAGATATTTTGCATTAACATTTCCCCCAAACCATTCAAATGAATCATCACCGGAGTAAGAAACCTGGATATGGTCGATGGTAGTGGCCGACCCGACTGAATACAAAGTCAGTCCATTGATTTCACTGTTGGCTGTTGCCGTAAGCGGGATCCCCGGAAATTCAATTCTGACATATTGCAGAATACCTGAATTATCTGACGGATTGTTCCCGCCGTAGACCGAACCAATGCCTCCCTCGGCAATACCGACCCCGGCACCATTATCATGCTTGTTTGTAGGTGCATTGCCGCAAATCACCAAACCTCCCCAGTCACCGTAACTCCTTTGACCTTTCGGTTTGTCGGAAGTAAAGACAATTGGACGGGTCTGTGTTCCCTGGGCAATAATCTTTGAACCTCTTTCTATAATCAGTGCTCCTTTTGTTCCCGAAACTCCTTTAATAATAGTGCCGGGCTCAATAGTCAGTGTTGCATTGTTTTTAACATAAACAAAACCTGACAGAAAATAACGTGCATTTGCATACCATCGTGTATCTGCAGTAAGATCGCCGCTTACAGTTATTTGCTGGCCATTTGAAGGAACCACTGTCACCTCGCATGTCGCCTGTAGTGAACTGTTTTCTTCAGAAGTTGCCTTTATGATGGCTTTCCCCAGACTAACACCTCTGACAATGCCGTTATTCACAGTAGCAACATCAGTATTGCCTGATTCCCACAGTATATTCTTATTGGTTGCATCGACCGGGGTGAAAATCACTGCAAGATTTAGATCTGCACCAACCATTATCTCACAGTTCACTTTGTCGAGCTCAATTCCGGTAAGAGGTACATCCTTGTTGCAGGATGCCAGGATGGCTGTTATCAGAAGAAAGGCTGCTGAAAATTTAATAATTCTGTTTTTTGTTTTCATGATCTATTGTTTTTGTTATTGCATAGTTGTCCTGTACATTAATGTTTAGTTAATATCTTTCTGCCCGTTTCTTTAATTATAAAAGTCAGGCGATGTACCTGTGAAAAGCGGCATCCCTGTCTTAGGACATTCGTCTTATATCCTGAATGTGATTCCTAAACTGAAATATCTGCCAGGGTAAAATATTCTTGTATACTGATTCCTGTTAAACTCCTTAAAGCCCTGATTTGCACCCTTTGAATAGGTTTCCATGTTCACTGTGGTTTTGATTGACTGCATATGCTCAGCCTTTTCATTCAGGATATCTTTTATGCCACCCTTGATTTCAAACCTCTTTCCGAAAGTTTTGCTAATTGTAATGTCAATAACATTGCGCGGCATTTCATAAATATCGGGTATATCTTCCCACTCATTTGGCGAAGGACGGCCAACTGCAACAATTCTCTTACCAATGATATTGTACAGGGCACTTACCATCAGGCCGTTGCTCTCACCCTGGTAATAAAGCCCTGCATTGATTATATAAGGCGACTGGCCTTCAAGAGGTCGGTTTCGCGACAGGGAACCGTATGGAAATGTAACGTGGCTTTTAATAACTGAAGCATTCAACACTGCAGTAAAATTTCTGAATCCCGGAATAAAATCAAGAGATTTTCTCAATTCGGATTCAATTCCCATACTGTTGGCAGATTCAACATTTTCAAATGAATACTGAGTCGGATTGTTCCCGAGTATTATCTGTTCAATGGGATTAATAAACCTTTTATAAAATACGCCTATGTTAAATGTTTCACCGTGATCCGGGTATAGTTCATATCTCAGATCAAAGTTGTGGACATATGCCTGTCTTATGTGAGGAGCCCCGTAAATGCCAGCATTTTGCTCAAAATCAACATAGTAAAAAGGAGCTATCTCTCTGAACTCAGGTCGGTTTACTGTCATGCCATAAGCAGCCCTTATAAGACTTTTATCAGAGAGATTGTACGTAACATTTGCCGATGGAAATATGTTAACTGTATCCCTGTCGACATTAACCTGTACGCTTGAAGCCTGTTTGTAGCTCGAAAGTGTTTGTCTGTTCTTTTCAACCCTGAGCCCCGCATAGATATTTATCTTATTGCCCGCGGGGATTTTTGCTGACAGATAACCGGCAATCTGATTATTCCCGGCGGTATAGGAGTCGGAAAGGGCAGTTACTTCAGAAAGCTTAATACCTGTCGTAAGATTTATGTTCTCATCGGTAAAAATCTGGTCAACAGGAAGATATGTCTGACCGAACACTGATTCAAGGCTGGCTTTTGCATACCCGAAATTACGTGCATGAAAACTCCTGTCCTTGTTCTCAATATATAAACCTGCCTTTATTTCTGGTTTGAATCGTCCCAAATCCAGCTGTCTGGTGAAATTTATCAATCCCGATATTGTATGCTCGCCCAGGTTTATCCACATTCTTGACTGAGATGAAAGGTCGGGCTGATCAGAAAAAAGGAGCATGTATTTATTTTCATCCGATTCATCGCGCAGATATCTGTACCTTTTTGTATCCGGTTCTTTCTTGTTTGAAGAAGCATAACCCAAGATCCAGTCGATTGTGGTCCTTCCTTTGTCAAAGGAGTGATAGCCGGCAAGCTGGCCTGTATAAATTGATCTGCTGAGATATCTGAGTTCATCGGATCTGATATATCTGCCGTTATTATACCATTCTCTGCCGGTTCTCCGGATATACCTCGACGAACCTGCCTGATTGAAAAGGTTCCTGAATTCAATCCTGTTATCGTTCCCGAGTGAGACTGAAGTATTGTTCATAACGGCAATCCTGGCTGAGTTTGAAAATTGTTGGTCCGTAAACTGGTTCAGATATGAAGGTTTGTCCAGCGAATAATCATAAATTGAATAATCTGTGTTCTGAATCTTTTCAGATGAGTTCGATAAATTGTATGTAACAGCTGTGATATTTCCAATTGTTGCCTTCCCAAACCTGAATTTCCGGTTCATTCCGGCAAGGAATTTCTGATCAGGATATGCGGTTCCACTTACCGGGAGCCAATTATTATTAAGTTCCCTTCCGATGGAAGTAATCCTTTCCCTGATTACCGGGTTTGTCGCAAGTTCATACTGATTAAGATGAGAGGGCATATCCGAAGGCAAGGCCCTTGACCCGTTGTCATATCCTAACCAGTCAGTGCTGCTGCTTAAAGGTCTGTAGAATTCCCCGAAGGTTGTCGTTTCGCTGATACCGGTGCCGTACGACAGAAAAAACCCATTTTTCTCAGGAAGATTTTTCGTCGAAATTTTTACAAATCCTCCGGAAAAATCTGCCGGAAGTTCAGCAGCTGGTGATTTAAAGATCATGATATTCTCGATCATTGAGCTTGGAATTATGTCGAAAGAGAACGCTTTTACATCAGCTTCAGCACTTGGCGTAGCGGCATTGTTAAGCCAGACATTGTTATAACGCTGCGAGAGCCCCCTCACAATCAGGAACCGGTTATCCATTATTGTTATGCCAGGTACACGCTTCACAACCTCCGAAGCATCTTTATCAAGTGTCTTTGAAATCTGTTGCCCCGAAATACCCGTTGATACAAACTGACTGGCTTTTATATCGGTAATCATTGAGATTTCGGTATTGGTCCTCCTTACTGCAGTCACAGTTATATCACTGAGACTTACCGTGTTGGCTTCAAGCTCAACATCAATATTGACGGTTTTATCCTTCTCAACATTAACATTCTGAATATATTCAGGACTGTATGAAACATAGGATACCTTAAGATTGTACTTCCCCGGTTTCAGGTTCTTCAAAATAAACTGTCCGTTAATATCGGTAGTTGTACCCGTTGTACTGCCATCAATCTGAACTGTGGTTCCTATAAGAACCTCTGAATTTGATTTATCTTTTACTGTTCCCGTAATTGATCCGGTCTGCCCTGCAAGGCCCGATGAAAGAAAAAGAAAGACAAGGAACATCAGCACACCGGAATTAAATGATTTCTTCATAGATTAATGTTTATGTTTTCTATAAAATATCTCCGGTGCAAATATCATCCTGATAATCCTGAATATTGGTTACGAACTTTTAAAGGTTTGGTCACAATAATGTTACAATATCAGTTAATTTGTAATAAAATTGTAATACCATTTCAGATTTAATGGAATTACCTTTGACATTGTCAAAACATTATGATTCAACAGTGTACTTCAAAGCAAAATCCCGGAAAAATGGACACGAAAAGCAAGAAAATCCTGATAGTTGATGATGAAGAGGATCTATGCGAGATCCTCCAGTACAACCTTGGAAATGCAGGGTATAAGACAGAAGTTGCCCATTCTGCAGAAGAGGCAATCAAAAGGCCTCTCTCAGATTTTGATCTGATCCTGCTCGATGTAATGATGGGCCCGATGTCAGGGTTTAAATTTGCCGACAGGATAAGAAAGGAAATGAATATCAACGTACCTATTATTTTCCTGACTGCTAAGGATAATGAAAATGACATACTCACGGGGTTCAGCCTGGGTGCAGATGACTACATTGCCAAGCCATTCTCTGTTAATGAATTAACAGCCAGGGTTAAAGCCGTTCTTAAAAGATCACCCACAGAAAAGACAAAAGTCGCTCAAACGGTCCGGTACGGAGAGATTGAAATCGACACCATACGAAAGAGGCTTATCATCAATGATGAAAAGATAGAACTGACAAAAAAGGAATTTGAGATACTCAGACTGTTAATTGAAAACCAGGGAACCGTTTTCAGCAGGGAGGAAATTCTCAGCACTGTGTGGGGCGATGATGTTATAGTGACCGACAGGACCGTTGACGTAAACATCACCCGCCTTCGTACAAAGCTGGGTAAATACAGCCAGAACCTGAAGAACAAAACAGGATATGGATATTATTATGAAAACTGACCCGCAGAATGGCATCTTCAAGGAATACTTTCAGAAATAACCTGCTTTTTTCATATTCGGCTATTTTCCTTATTGCCGCCCTGCTTATCGTCACCTACCTGTACAACCGGGAGAAACAATATAAAATCTCTTATCTCAATAATGAGCTTGACAACGTTACAGGGATTGTCGACAGATACATTAACATCAACTCGATATACCTGTCGCAGGAATACAACCTTCTGGATTCTCTCCTGCGTTTGCTTCCTCATTCCAATCTCAGGATCTCAGTTATTGACACTTCAGGCAAAGTCTTATATGACAGCTTCGTAAAAGATTATGTGTCAATGGGAAGCCATAGAAACCGGCCTGAGATAATTAAATCTGTCGGATCCTCATTCGGTACTGCGGTCAGGAAATCAGGTACCACGGGACAAAAGTTTTACTATTTTTCAAAACTTTACGGGAAATATTTTGTCAGGGCCGCCTTAGTATATGATGTTAATATCGCCAATTTTTTAAAAGCCAACCTTCGTTTTCTTTTCGTTACACTCGGATGTTTCATCATAATCGGGGCCATATTGCTGATGGTTACAAACAGATTCGGGGAATCAGTGACCCGCCTGCAGGATTTTACCGCAAGCCTGAAAAATGACAAACCATTTATTGCAGAATTCCCCAAAAATGAACTTGGTGAAATTGGAAGGGAAATTCTTGAAATTTATAATAATCTCTTGCATGCAAAGAATGAGCTGGCAAATGAAAAGGAGAAACTCTTCAACCACCTTAATGCCCTGAATGAAGGGATAGCCCTTTTTTCTGCCGGCAAGGATATTATTTTCCGTAATGATCATTTCATACAGTTGATGAATCTCATCTCGGGAGATCTTAAAATATTCACATCCAGCTTCTTTGAAATACCGGAATTTTCTTCAGTCGACGATTTCATAGAAAAATATAAGGGTGTTGAAGTGAAATCATCAGAGCTTCCAAAGATGGAATACCAGGTCACAAAAGACAGCAGGTTCTTCAAAATACAGTGTGTTATTTTCAACGATAAAAGCTTTGAGGTAATTCTGAATGATATTACCAAGATAGGTAAGAACAAGCTGATCAAACAGCAGATGACTTCAAATATTGCCCACGAACTTAAGACACCCGTCTCATCGATTAAAGGATATATCGAAACTCTTCTCAATGACGATGGAATTGAATCGAGGAAAAAGAAGTATTTTCTGGAAAAAGCCCTGGCTCAGACCGACAGGCTGACCGGACTAATAAATGACCTCTCGGTGCTGAATAAGATTGAGGAGGCAGGTTCTACATTCCAGACCGAAAAGGTGAAAATCAAAAAGATCATCAGGGAAGTGCGAGAAAACTTCAGGTCCGCCTCTGAAGCTAAAAAGATGAAGATCGAGATCAATATCAGTGACGGGGTGACAGTTAAGGGAAATTCGTCCCTCATCCATTCTATCTTTCAGAACCTGATGGAAAATGCAATTAATTATGCCGGAGAAGAAACGACTGTAAGGATACTTGTATATAATGAGGACAGGAAATACTATTATTTTTCTTTTTCTGATGACGGCGTCGGGATTCCCCAGGAACATCTAAACAGGGTTTTTGAGCGTTTTTACAGGGTCGACTCCGGAAGGTCGCGCAAAAGCGGGGGAACAGGTCTGGGCCTGTCGATTGTGAAAAACGCCGTATTGCTTCATAAAGGTGAAATTACCGTGAGAAACCGGGCCGGGGGCGGCACAGAATTCCTGTTCTCTCTTCCGAAAAAATGAAAAAGACCTGACAGTTACATTACTTTAATCAGTATAGTCCTAAATGATTCAGTAATTGACTTAATCCCTTTAATACATTCCATGAACGCCTCAAAAATCATCTTCCTCACACTTAGCGCCGTGGCATTGTCACTCCTTGAAAAAATGTCGAGAATCCCCTCATAATAAACATCCTCGGCATCCTTGTAGAGTTTTATCAGGGTGTTGCACGACGTGTACATCTTATGTTTGTTGCCTTCTATGTCCTTTAGGCTCTTAAGACATCCTGATATCTCTGCAGCGGCCTCTCCGATAAGATCTGACATCTCTGCATATGACGCAAATATCTCGGTATGTTTGTTGACATTCACTATCTGGCCAATTTCTACTATTGATTCAAGAAGATCGTCTGTCTTGTTTAAAAGTTCATTGATATCCTCCCTGTCGAATGGAAGAATAATAAGATTGTTAAGGATTGAATATATGACTTCTTTAAGATTTTCCCCGGTTTTTTCAGCGTTTTTTATATAATCAGCAATAAGTGCCTGTTTATCAGGCTCTTTTGTCTGCATCAGCATTTTCAGATGACCTGCGGCATCAACTATATTATCTCCGCATTTCGCGAGGTAAGGAAACAAGGAATAATATTTTGGGGCAAATACGTTGTGGAGAATGTTGTGGTTCATACTGAATAGATTTTCAATTACTTACTTAATTTTACTACATCTATCTGGCGATCCTGAACTTCATTCCGGCTGTACCCGAAAATTACTTCTAAAAGATGATTGGGGCGACTAAATTATTCCGCAAATTTTGTTACGTTTTTGTTACAAAAAAGGATGAATCCTTCAGGCCGGAATCAAGCGAGCCAATCAATGACATAGAACATAAAGCCTCCAATAAGAGCTGATACAGGGATGGTGAGGATCCATGCCCAGAAGATCTTGGTGGTTATACCCCACTTAACTGCAGACGCTCTTTTTGTGGCTCCGACACCTATTATTGCTCCGGTTATTGTATGCGTCGTACTTACAGGTATTCCGAAATGAGTCGCTATGAATAATGTGAATGCTCCGGCTGTTTCTGCACAAAATCCTTCAAAGGGCTTTAGCTTTGTAATCTTCTGGCCCATTGTTTTCACGATCCTCCATCCTCCGAATAATGTACCCAGAGCGATCGCAGCATGACAAGATAAAACTATCCATAAGGCTGGATCCGAATCCTTCGGAACTTTCCCCATTGAATACAATGCCACCCAGATTATACCCATTGATTTTTGCGCATCGTTGCCGCCATGCCCTAAACTGAAAGCCGAAGCTGAAAGCAGCTGAAGCCTCCTGAAGTGTTTATCAACCCCAAACGGAGACTTGTGTTTGAGTAAATGCAAAACAATGACCGAAATGATATAAGACATCAGCAATCCCATCAATGGAGCAATTACAATGAAAATTGCAATTTTGATTACTCCGCCATAAATTACTGAACCAAAACCACTGCTTACCACGGCAGCACCTACCAGACCTCCGACAAGCGTATGCGAAGAACTGGAAGGGAAACCCCACCACCATGTAAGAAGATTCCAGATTATTGCAGCCGTAATCGCGGCTCCTATCAATGGCAATGTCACAATTTCTGTATCAATAACGTTAGCTCCAATTGTTTTGGCTACATGCAGTGGAAAAACGAGAAAAGCTATAAAATTGAAGGTAGCAGCCAATCCGACAGCTGCCAGGGGCGACAGTACCTTTGTCGAAACCACGGTGGCTATTGAATTAGCCGAATCGTGAAATCCGTTGATAAAGTCGAAAATAAGAACAAGAGCGATCAAAATGTAAAGGAAAGTCATATCAGGCTTTGTGAGTTAACTAATTTTATGGCACCTGTATTCCGTTTTACCTTAATGATCAGGCTATTACCGTAATGTTTCATATCCGTTAAAAACACAAGCGAAAGTAACTATTCCTTTTTTCTGATCTGCGATTTAAGTGTTACGTTATTGTTACAAATTCGTTTTTAAACAATTGAAACGTCAGTGATTTATTTTGACTATTTTAGCCCGGCAATAAAATAAACATGAAAGAAAAATGGCTTGAATGGGCCGCCAGGCTTCAGTCGATAGCGCAGGCAGGACTGACATTCGGAGAAAACCGGTACGATCTTGACAGGTACAGCCAGATCAGGGCAATCTCAGTTGAAATACTTCACGAATACACTGGCATCAGTTATGAAAAAATTGAAAATCTGTTTACGTCTGAGACAGGTTATCAGACCCCGAAGGTTGATATCCGTGCATCTGTCATTAAAGGAAACAAAATCCTTATGGTCAGGGAGAAAACAGACGGCACATGGTCTTTGCCCGGCGGCTGGGCTGATGTAAATACTTCCGTAAGCGAGTCGGCTGCCAGGGAGTGCCTTGAAGAAGCCGGAGCTGTGGTAATTCCGGTAAGAATTATTGCTATCCATCAGGCCGACAGGCATTATGACTTCCCCTATCCCTACACAGTATACAAGATTTTTGTGGAGTGCAGGCTGTCTGAAATCAGCTTCAGGGAAAATACAGAGACACTGGAAGCAGGATTTTTTGCCCTTGATTCTCTGCCTCCCCTTTCTTTCGAACGCAACACAAGGGAGCAGATTGAAATGTGTTTCAGTGCAGGAAAAAAAGTAGTGTTCGAAGCTTTATTTGACTGATAAATCAGGAATACAGATAAAGATATTTTTCCTGTTTTTCTGTTACCTTTCCTATTACAGCCGCCCTGTCAAGCCCGGCTTCATGAAGTTTTTCAATGACCTGTCCTTCCAGTCCGGGTTTTACGCACATCAGCAATCCTCCTGATGTCTGGGCATCCATTGCTATCATCTTCAGGTTGTAGTTAAGATTTATTCTCAGAAGAGAATCATTCTCAACAAATACTAAGTTTCTGAAGCAGGCCCCTGGGATGCAGCCATCATCGGCAAGCCTGTATGTATCACCTATAAGAGGGACGCTTCCAAGATCAATTTCAATCGAGACATTGCTGGCTCTTGCCATCTTCAGGGCATGACCGGCAAGCCCATAGCCTGTTACATCAGTGGCTCCCCTTACCCCAAACTCGTTCATAATATCAGCACCTGCCCTGTTGAGAAGCCTCATCAGTCTTTTCGCTTCCACAACATCAGCTTCTGAAGCCATCTTCATCCGCTGACCGGCAAGTATGATCCCCATGCCAAGAGGTTTCGTAAGGATAAGCACATCCCCAGCCCTTGCACCCGAATTGGCAATGATCCGTTCCGGATGTACGTAACCAATTACTGCAAGACCATATTTTGGAGGAAAATCATCAATCGTATGGCCTCCTATGATCCTTAGCCCGGCTTCAGCCGCCTTGTCGGCCCCGCCTCTCAAAATATCCGAATATGCTTCCATGGGAAGCTTCGCGGAAGGGTACATCATTATATTGAGACCTATTACCGGCTTACCCCCCATCGCATAAACATCACTAATCGAATTAGCGGCTGCTATCTGCCCAAACTCATAGGGATCACTGCAAACAGGTGGAAAAAAGTCGGTCGTAAAAACCAGGGCCAGATCTTCATTTACCTTATATACTCCTGCATCATCATGAGTATCAATATCAACCAGAATATTAGGATCATGTGGCAGTGGCATGGTAAGAAGGATCTCCTCCAGAACCTGTGGCGGTATCTTTGAGGAACAGCCCCCGCTCTCAACCATCTGAAGCAGATCAACCTTCATAATGTATTGCCCGTTTTCAAGGTTTTATAACATTTGATGCCGACGCCATTATCTGTGCTATCTCGAACATATTGCTCATCCTTCCCGTGTTTATCTTGTCCTGCAGTGAATAGTGAGCAACACATGTAGCACAAAACAACAGTTCAACACCCATTTGTTCGAGTACCCTGAGATCTCCGGCAAAATCAGAATCAGACCGGCCAAGAGCCACCCCCTTGTTGTAAAACACCATTTTCGATGGAAGTATATCCAGATCCTTTATTGCTCTAATAAAGTTGCCGACCAGGATATGGCCCAGATCCTCATCCCCTTCGCCCATCTTGTCGGAAGTGAAGACAATGACGAATCCGCCTCTGTTCATGTGGGGTACGCCGGTAGTGCAATATTCCTCGGTATTGCCGGTAACCGCCACCGAGCCGCCTCTTGTAACAGTAATTATCCATTTCCCTTCAGATTCCTCCCACGAGTAACTTATGTTATTGTCTTTGAGAAACCTGGAAATATTTCCAAAAGATGTAGGACTGTCGGCTATTACCTGAAAAACCTCACCTGTACCTTTATCCTTAAGTGCGCGCTTCGTTGCTATCAGAGGCGCAGGGCATTTAAGTCCGCATGTATCAACAATATGCATATCAATATCAACGAATGAACGGCAAAAGTACAAAAGAGTGCGGGTAAATCCATATTTTTGTTATTCATTTTAAACACGATGAAAAAACATTCTGCCTTTTTTCTTTTGGTAATCATTTCATCAGTCCTTGGTTCATCATACTGTCAGGATCAGGTTAGTAAAACATCCATCGTGGGTTCATGGATCGGCAGGGTTGATGTCAGCTCTGTCTTTTTGCGTGTTGTGTTCAATATTTCCCTGAGCGACAATGATTCCCTCCTTGTCGCTCTCGACAGTCCCGACCAGGGGGCCAAAGATATAAGAGTAGGGCCACTGGCAATTTCCGGTAACCAGATATCAATAAAGGCACCGCTTCTCCTTGCAGAGTATACAGGAACCGTTAAAAACGACACTCTGATAGAAGGCAGCCTGAAACAGGCGGGCAGAACATTCCCCCTGATTCTGACAAAAACAGCTAAACCATATACAATCAACAGGCCGCAAGAACCCAGGCCTCCCTTTCCCTATAAATCGGACGATATTAAATTCAGGAATGAAAAAGCCCGAATAACGCTTGGAGGTACTGTGACAATACCCGACGGACCGGGGCCATTTCCGGCTGTTGTACTTATAACAGGTTCAGGATCACAGAACAGGGATGAGGAGCTTATGGCCCATAAACCATTCTGGGTGATTGCCGATTATCTGTCAGGGAACGGTATCGCGGTTCTTCGGTATGACGACAGGGGCGTTGGCCAGTCAGAAAACACATCAGCACCATCGACTTCAGCTGATTTTGCCACTGACGCCGTTGCTGCTTTAAACTATCTTAAGACTGTCGGAAAGATTGACACTTCAGCGATCGGTCTGGCCGGCCACAGCGAAGGTGGTCTTATCGCTGCAATAGCCGCTAGCAGCAACCCGGGGACCGCATTTGTCATTTCGCTTGCCGGGCCCGGAGTCTCAGGAGAACAAATCCTTTGCCGCCAGAACTATGATCTTAACAAAGCCGCCGGGATGAATAAAAAGGAGCTTAAGGCTCTTATTTCCATGAGCCGAAGGATGTATGCTGTCATAAAAAAAGAACCTGATAACGACAAGGCAGCGGAGGAGATGGCTGCAATTCTGAAGCGGTCGATGGAAAAGCAAAAAGTGCCGGCAGTAGAAGTTGAAAAGGCATTGAAGGGGTTCCCGGCCTCGGCCGCAACTCTTACAAGCCCATGGTACAGGAATTTCATTGTCACGGATCCTGCAAGCTACTGGAAAAAAGTCAAATGCCCCGTCCTTGCCCTTAATGGTGAAAAAGACCTTCAGGTTGCAGCTGATATCAGCCTCCCTGCTATAGAGAAGGCTGTCAGGTCGGGAGGGAATCAGAAAGTTACTGCCATAGCGTTTACCGGGCTAAACCATCTGTTTCAGCACTGCAAAACCGGGCTTCCGGCAGAATATGGCGAAATTGAGGAAACATTCTCACCGGAGGTGCTGAAGACAATGGCAGACTGGATCAATGGCCTTTAGCAAGACCTGCCAGTTTTTTCAGTATAATCCTGCCCCTGGCTGTCACACCGGAAGGTGCGTCGTCATCCAGCATGCTGATTGCAGATGAAAGTTCGTTTGCAAGTTCGGGGTAGATCACTGCCAGCTTGTAAATAATGTCCATTGAATAGGCTTTTATGGCAATGGCCGAATCTGCTGAACGAAGGTATCTGAAACAACAGTCTGCAAGTATCCCCTGATGTTTTCGCGATAACTTATCGATATCGCTCAGGGAAACAATCCTCAGAAACGAACGTCTTACACTTTCATTGTATACAGAATCGAGGGCTTCAATCATTCCGGCCAGGCTTTGATTTAACAGGTCCGGATATTTGTCAAACACCTTTGAAAGGGTCCACGATGCCCGGAAGGCCAGTTTCCTGTCGGCAGAAAATGAATATTCCTGCAGTTTCTTCAGTATTGCTTTGTTCCCGGAAGCCGACATTGCAACCCATTCAGCCTCCTTAACACCCGTCATACTGCCAACCATGGCCCTTAGATCCGCCTCAGCCACGACAGGATTTTCCGAAGCCTCTTCAGGTACCGATCCTTCAGCCGGCTCCGTATCTCTAAGATAATTGTCAGCAACAATGATATCAGCTTCCGAAAAATCGATTTTTTTCAGTTCACCTGCTTCCACCCACCTGAAGGCGACATGTTCATTAAGGACAGGAAGTTCATCAAGTGTATCACAAACAAAAGGGATCAGCCTTATCTGCTTTATTCCGTAATCGAATTCAGTATGCCGCAGACGCCTGCAGATAACAATATCCATCGAAAGCTCTTCCCTGATCTCCCTGATTATGCACTCCTCCTCTGTTTCATCTGCGTTCAGCTTTCCCCCGGGGAACTCCCATTTTAACGGGTGGTCACTTTTGTCACCGCGCTGAACTACAAGAACCTCGTCTTCATCATTCCTTATTATTGCACATGTAACGTCTATCATTAAAATCACGATTAAAGATCTTCATAAAGTGGTATTTGCATAAGGTGTACATATTTACCGGTAGTGCTGTCGAACCTGAATGCATAATTAACAATTCCGTTTGTCACAATAACATAAGGCACTTTGTATCCGAAATTATATTCACCAAGCTGATCATAAACTTTATCTTCATAGAAATCAGAGATTTTTATTTCCGGCGATTTGCACTCGACTATCATCACAGGTTCTCCTTTTCTGTTATGGACAAGTATGTCAACGCGTTTTTTCATGTTGTTCAGCCTGAAGTTTATTTCTATGCCCATCAAACCCTGTGGATATCTGCCTTCCTTTATCAGATACTGAACGAAATTCTGCCTGACCCATTCTTCCGGAGTGAGTCTGACCCACTTTCTCCTCAGCGGGTCAAAGATCATTTCAGATCCCGCTTTGCCTGAGATCCTGAAGGAATATTCGGGAAGATTCAGCTGTTTCAACTTACTTTTGTATTTTTGAACACTAAAGGTTTAAAAACTGACAATACAAATATAAACCGGGCTGATGTAAATTATGAAGACCAAAGAAGATATTGTTAACAACTGGCTGCCAAGATATACTGGTAAACCTCTGGAAACGTTCAGCAGATATTTCCTGCTGACAAACTATGTTTATTACGTTGAGCTGTTTGCCAAATGGCATAATGTCGAGGTCGAAGGAAAGGACAAGAACATGCCAAGCGCGACAGCTGACGGAATCACAATAATAAGTTTCGGTATGGGAAGCCCCAATGCAGCCACGGTGATGGATCTTTTAAGTGCTGTCAGTCCGCTTGCAGTTCTTTTCCTGGGCAAATGCGGCGGCCTTAAGAAAAAGAACACTCTTGGCGATCTTATCCTGCCAATTGCAGCAATAAGAAGCGACGGAACGTCCAATGATTATCTCCCGCTTGAAGTCCCCGCCCTTCCGGCTTTCAAGCTTCAGAGTGCAATTTCGGCTTCCATAACACGTCACAACAAGGAGTACTGGACCGGGACGGTTTACACAACAAACCGAAGGGTCTGGGAATATGATGACAGATTCAAGAAATATCTTGTCAAGACCAGGGCAATGGCAATAGATATGGAAACCGCAACAATATTCACCGTTGGTTTTGCGAACGAGATCCCGACAGGAGCCCTTCTCCTTGTGTCAGATCAGCCTATGATATCGACAGGCATCAAAACCGAAGCCAGCGATGCACTTGTAACACAGAAATATGTTGAAATGCATCTTAAAATAGGCATAGATGCCCTGCGCGAAATCATCGACAACGGAATATCGGTTAAACACTTAAGGTTCTGACTATGCCTGCCACTTACGAGGGAATTATGTCGGACCTCAGAAAGAGGATATTCAAACCTGTGTATTTTCTTGCAGGAGATGAACCTTATTATATTGATCTGATAACCGACTATATCGCTGAGAAAATATTGACCGAGGAGGAAAGGGCTTTCAACCAGATCATCATTTATGGTGAGGACACAACAGTAAATGCCATCATTGAAACTGCCCGGCGCTTTCCGATGATGGCAAGTCATCAGGTCGTAATTGTGAAAGAGGCCCAGGCCCTGAGGAAAATGGAAGACCTTTTGTTATATGTGGAAAAACCGCTTAACTCTACCATCCTTGTTTTCTGCTATAAATACAAGGTTATCGACAAGCGTACAAAGCTTTACAAGGCTCTCGATTCCCAGGGAGCTTATTTTGAGTCGATGAGGCTCCGCGACTATCAGATCCCGCCATGGATAGAAAGGTACTTAATGACAAAAGGCATTAAAATAGATCCTGATGCTTCCGCAATGCTAACCGAATTCCTCGGAACCGATCTGCACAAGATCACCAATGAGCTCGACAAACTGCTTATCACTATGCCTGCCGGAAAACCTGTTGTCACAACGGCATTGATCGAAAAGAACATTGGCATCAGCAAGGATTTCAATAATTTCGAGCTTCAGAAAGCTATCGGTGACAGGAATATCTACAAAGCCAACATGATTGTAAATTATTTTGCAGAAAACCAGAAAGATAATCCTGTCACCCTTACAATAGCCTCTCTTTTCAGCCTTTTCACCAAAATACTTACGTACCATTATACTGCCGACAAGTCGAAGAATAATGTTGCCGCTGCCCTTAAGATAGTTCCTTACTTTGTAAAGGATTATGAAGCGTGGGCGATGAAATACAACGCTGCAAAGACTATTCAGATAATAGGCCTTTTGCGCACCTATGACATGAAGACAAAAGGTTTCGGAGATGTCAGCACGGAGCCTGGCGACCTCCTAAAGGAACTGATCTATAAGATAATGCATTAGTTCATATCGGGAGAATCGGGAAAATCGGCCCACACCCTGTATTTGTTCTTGAAAGACCTGAGAAGCTGTTTCCAGCTGTCGACGCCTGTGCTGTTCATTATGGTTTCGGAACTTATCCTTGCAATTACCCATGAATTCTCCTTAAGCTCGCGCTCAAGCTGACCTGCCGACCAGCCTGAATAGCCCAGAAAGAACCTTATCTGTCCCGGACTGACCGAGCCTGCCCTTATCATCTCCCTTATGGCGTCAATATCACCTCCCCAGTAAATATCGCCTTCAACATGAACGCTGCGCGGAATTATATGCCCGAGCGAATGAATATAATGCAGAGTATCGGGGGCAACGGGCCCTCCCATACTGAGATTCTCATCCCATCCTTCAAACCCTGAAACGGCATCAGAAATTTTCAGATCAAGTCTTTTATTAAGGATAAAGCCCACCGAACCTTTTGGATTATGATCGGTAAGGTAAATCACGCTGCGATTAAAGAAAGTATCAGGGAGGAAAGGTTCTGATATCAGTATCTTCCCTTTTTCCGGTATCTTGTCTTCCGGAAGGATGGCAAAAAGGTCAAGTTCCGGTTTCATTCTGTAAAAATAATCAACAATTTATATCTTCAATATCATTCATTATAAAAATCATGCCAAACAGATTATAAAAAAATTAAGCCTGAGCATGATATCAATTAAATAATGTAATATTTTTGCCCAGTTTTGTATCATATTATAATGCAGAAAAGTACATTAAGGATTATCGGGAACAAAGCGGTACTGAATGTCCGTGAAAGAATGTGTGAGACGGCTGAGGAATTGCTTGGAAGTGAGAAGTTCAGGACAGTTCTTGATCATTGCATCGACACACTTAAAACCAGGAATTCCCCTCTGCTTGAGATTTTTGAGAATGGTGTTCCTGATGAAGCATCTGCCGACGATCTCGTCAGGACGCTTTCGTTGCTGTTTAAATATGAAGGAAGCGTAGTCCCTCATATTTTTGACAGGTCTGCTGTATTTTTCAGGGATATCCATTTGCTTAACAGTTTTGTAGAGTTTCTTTACGATTACTGGCGACATTTTGACAGGTTCCTGATAAATGACTCGGAGGGGGATCGTCTTGACAAACGCCCCTATAGGACATTTAACGAAACCATTGAACACCTGACACATCTTATCCGGACCGTATACAGGCATGTTCAGGAGAACATCACAGGAAGCCACCCTACAGTATACAGGCAGGTGCCTGCAGGCGCTGAGATGGCGGTGATCTCGTTGCCCAAGGAGCTGATCTGGCCTGACGAGAAATATGCAGTCTTGAATAATGTGCCTATAATCCGCCAGATACTTATATATCCTCCGCTTGTGATTCAGCAGCCAATGAACAAGAGAACAGGCGATTTCAAAAAGATCCGGAGGAACCCGCTTGAACTTGCCGAACTGAATTCAGAAGACTGGCTTTGTTACCCTGCTAAAGTCGGGAAATTCATAATAATGGTTTATTTCCATTTCAATTTCTTTGAACTTGGCCTTTCCTTATGCAACCTCTTCCAGCTTGCAGGAGATGAAGACCTTGAAAGGAAACCGGATGCAATTTTCATTTATGGTGTGGCTGGAAACAAACTCGACGGACTGGCTAAATATCCGACTGTCTTTTTCGAGGATGAAAGTAATAACATCTTTGTAGGAGCTGTTCCCGACAGGCCTGAATTCGGATATTTCGGATACCTTAAGAAGATGATGCTCACACTGCATAATTCCATTGTCATGAAAGCAGGCAAAATGCCGTTTCACGGTGCAATGGTAAAGATACTTCTGCATGGTGACAAGGAAGCAACCATACTTATGATGGGTGATACGGGAGCCGGAAAATCAGAAACTCTCGAAGCTTTCAGGGTATTAGGTGAAAATCATATCCGTGAAATGAAGATAATAGCCGATGACATGGGATCGATAGAGATCGATGAAGAAGGAAACATTATCGGCTATGGAACCGAGATCGGAGCTTTCCTCAGGCTTGATGATCTTCAGCCGGGATATGCATACGGCCATCTCGACAGATCCATTATAATGAATCCCAGCCAGGTTAATTCAAGGATTGTTATTCCTGTAACAAACTTTGAAACAATAATCCACGGGCACAGGATTGATTATATACTGTATGCCAATAACTACGAAGAGATTGACAGCGAGCATCCTGTGATAGAGCAATTTGACAATCCAGGGTGGGCGCTTGATATTTTCCGTGAAGGTGCAGTAATGAGCAAGGGTACAACCACATCGACCGGACTTGTGCATTCCTATTTTGCAAATATTTTCGGCCCGCCGGAGTATAGGGACCTTCATGAGAAGATCGTTGAAAGATATTTCGATTCCTTTTTCAGGGCAGGGGTTTTTGTAGGTCAGATGAGGACCAGGCTCGGTATCCCGGGATATGAAACATCAGGGCCGCGTGAGGCCGCAACTGAGCTTCTGAAAATCATAGGAGCGACATCCTGAGCCTATCTGTATCTGGCTGGAACTGCTTCATGCATCATGGCATAGACAGTATCGAACACATCTTCTGCATTAGGCTTTGAAAAATAGTCACCATCGGTTGTATAGGCCGGCCGGTGTTCCTTTGCCGTGAGTGTTTTTGGTGGTGAATCGAGGTAATCCCATCCCTTCTGTTTCTCAAGCACCTCCTGCATCATATATGCTGTCGTGCCTCCGGGAACATCCTCGTCGAGGAAAAGAACCCTGTTGGTTTTCCTCAGGGAACTGACTATGACTCCTTTCAGGTCAAAGGGCACAAGAGTCTGAACATCAATAAGCTCTACCGATATGCCATGCGCCGCAAGCTGGGCCGTGGCTTCTGCCGCGATCCTTACCGTCGATCCATACGTTACAAGGGTGATATCGGTGCCCTGGGAAAGGATTTCAGGAACGCCAAGTTCAATTTTGAATTCACCGATATTTTCAGGCATTTTTTCCTTAAGCCTGTATCCGTTCAGAGGCTCAATGACAATTGCCGGATCATTGCCCTCAAGGAGAATATTATAAAAACCTGCCGCCCTTGTCATATCCCTGGGAGAACAGACATAGACTCCCCTTACTGAATTTATCAGCATGCTCATCGGCGAACCCGAATGCCACATTCCCTCGAGCCTGTGACCCCTGGTGCTAATAATAAGAGGAGCCACCATGGTACCTGCAGTCCGGTAATGGGTCGTGGCAAGATCATCACTTAAAGTCTGAATGGCATACATAAGATAATCGAGATACTGTATTTCGGCAATCGGACGCATACCTCTAAGGGCCAGTCCAATACCCTGACCAAGAATAGTCGTTTCCCTTATGCCTGTATCAGTTATACGGAGCTCACCGAATTTCTTCTGAAGTCCTTCAAGCGACTGGTTCACACCTCCGATGTTTCCTGTGTCCTCGCCAAAAGTGACAAGAAGAGGGTATTTCGTGAAAAGCCTGTCATAATTATCCCTTAAAATCTGCCTCCCGGGCACTTCAGGAGCATTATCCGCATACTTCACCGGAACAGGTTTCACCTTCATGACCGATGTTGGCATCTCATTGTAAAGGAAAGTGTTATAGCTTTCATAAGCATCCTGATAGTTTCGTTTCAGCCAGCCCTGAAGCTCTTCCCTGAGGTTACCGGCCTTGGAACAGGTGCCGCAGACATTCCTGAGTATCTTCCTTGCGGCCATGAAATTGTCTTTTCGCAAGGGTGAAAGTACCTTCTTAAGATCTTCAGTGATATCATCAACGGCAGCTTCCTTGATTTCCTCAACACAACGGCATGAACGGTCATTAATGATCTTAACCAGCGCGTCCCTTTCCACCTTAATCGGATTCTGGAACATATCCCAGCTCTTCTTCCTCGATTGTCTGGCTTCTTCCTCTGCTTCGGCTGCAAGCTTATCAAGCTCTTCTGCCGTTGCAACACCCTCGGAAATTATCCATTCCTTCATTTTTTTTATGGGATCAAATTCCTCTTCCCATTTAAGTCTCTCTTCACTTTTGTATCTTTCGTGTGAGCCTGACGTCGAATGGCCGAGAGGCTGTGTCACTTCCTCTATATGAAAAACGACAGGCTTATGATCGCGACGGCATATTTCTATGCCTTCCTCATAAAGCTTTATCAGTCCGGGATAATCCCAGCCTTTTCCCTTGAAAATAACTATCCCGGGCCTGCCAGGTTCATCTTCAAAACCCCTCAGGATATCAGAAATACTTCCTTTTGTTGTCTGGTATTTCTTTGGAACTGAAATACCATATCCGTCATCATATACTGAAAGAGCCATAGGTACCTGTAGTACACCCGCGGCATTCACGGTTTCCCAGAAATGGCCTTCCGATGTGCTTGCATCACCTATGGACCCGAATGCCACTTCATTTCCCTGCAGTGACAGCGTTGTAAACTGGTGAAGGTCGGGGTTCTGCCGGAAAAGTCTGGATGCATATGCAAGTCCCAGGAGCCTGGGCATCTGTCCCGCTGTTGGAGAGATGTCGGATGAAGAGTTCTTTTGCTTTGTAAGATCTCTCCAGGTGCCATCGGGATTAACATTAGGAACGGAGAAATGATTGTTAAAAACCCTGCCGCCGCTGCCATGGTTGATACTGCGGTCGGTGTTCCCGTAAAGCTGGTGGAAGAATCCCTCAGCATCATAAAGTCCCATTGCCATCATCCATGTCTGGTCGCGGTAATATCCCGAACGCCAGTCTCCGTCGCGGAACTGTTTGGCCATTGCAATCTGAATAATTTCCTTACCGTCACCAAAAATGCCGAATTTGGCCTTGCCGGTAAGAACTTCGCGGCGTCCTATGATGCTGAGGCTGCGGCTCAGATTGGCAAGCCTGTAATCGGCAAGAATAATATCTTTGTTCATTATCAGTTTGTGTGATTTTTGATCCATGTCGGCCGTATTTCTGTTTTTTTCAGATATTAAACAAAATAATCAACAGGTTGTTTAATAAGTACGGAATAAATGATCATTATCTTTACACGTTCTTTGTCACCCCTGCCGGGAAAAAGAGTATTCGCCGGCATGACTGCTAACCAGGTCATTAACAACAAAGATCGTAATTAAAAGGCATTTATGTTTATTAAGCTTATTATAATATCACTCCTGCTTGTTGCAATGGCAATGGCATTTCTCGGCATAAGGATCCTTCTGAAAAGAAATGGAAGGTTTCCTGATACACATGTCGGCCATAACAGGGAAATGCAAAAAAGAGGAATTAAATGTGCACAGGAGACTGATACAGGCTGCGTCCCTTCCGACATTACAGGGGGCTGCATGACATGCGGCAAAAGGCTTCTCTGATATCAGGGATTTGAAATCGATTTTTTCAGGTTGTCTGTTGACCAGGTCTGATAATTTCCCTTGTCATCTGAAAAAACAAGGAAAGCATCATATTCAGGGTGCATGGTAAGGAATTCAATTGTTTTTTCTTTTCCAAAAACCATGCAGGCAGTGGCGATACCATCGGCTGTAGCACATTCATCTGCAAGGATCGTGGCACTGAGAAGCTGGTTTCTGGCAGGATATCCGGTCCTGGGATCAATGGTATGGGAGTACTTGACTCCATTCTCAACGTAGAATTTTCTGTAATTCCCCGATGTTGCCAGTGATCTGTTTTTCATGCTTATGATCGCCTGAAGATCGTTCCCCGGCAAATTGTTGTTATCCTCAGGCCTGTCAATGCCTATCCTCCAGGGCACCCCCTGCTTGTCGCCCTTTACCCTGACCTCGCCCCCTATTTCTACAAGGAAGCTTTTAAGACCAATGGAAGACAGATAATCACAGACCACATCAACCGAATAACCCTGAGCAATAGCATTAAAATCAAGCTTAATTCCGGGATCATCTTTTATCACTTTGCCCCCCTCCATTCTTACCTTATCCATTCCGACAAGCTTAATCAGGGAGTCCCTTTTGGATTCAGAGAAATTCCTGTGTGCATCAGGACCAAAGCCCCATGCCTTGACAAGAGGGCCCACGGTTATATCGAATGCACCGTCGGTAAGCCTGGTTATTGCTGCTGATTTTGAAAATGCCTCACTGAAGTATCTGTCTGCGACGATATCCTCATTCCTGTTCACTTTCGTAAGAATCGATGAATCAGTGTAAAGCGACAGTGACAGATCAAATTCATGGAGGATTTTCTCAACATCCTTTTTAAGATCCGCCGGTTTATATTTACCATTGTTCTGAAAGACAATGCTATATGTAGTACCCTGAGCGAATCCTGCAAAATTGTCATAGGAGACTGTCCTGTTGCATGCACAAAAAAGGAACAACAGTCCCGGCAATAAATATGAAAACCTGTAATTCAATGAAATAAGAGTTTGAGTTATGTAAACAACAAGATGTCTTTACAACGGAAATCCCTCAGGAATTAAGTTTCGGATCTCCTGCTGAAATGACAGGAGACAAATTTCGGACTAAATTCCGAAATCATCAAACGAAATATTATCCTTGGGGACTCCGAGGTCGTCAAGCATCTTTACAACGGCATTGTTCATCACCGGAGGACCGCAGAAATAATACTCAATATCCTCGGGAGCTTCATGTTTGCTTAGATAATTGTCATAAAGCACCTTGTGGATGAAGCCGGTATATCCGTTCCAGTTATCTTCAGGTAACGGTTCTGAAAGGGCTATATTAAACCTGAAGTTTGGAAACTCCTTCTCGATTGCCCTGAATTCATCTTCATAGAAGATCTCCCTCATCGAACGCGCCCCATACCAGTATGACACTTTCCTTTTTGTCCTGAGAGTATGGAAAAGATGGAAAATATGTGAACGCAGCGGAGCCATTCCTGCACCGCCTCCGATATAAACCATTTCGCTTCCGGTGTTTTTTATATGAAATTCACCGTAAGGCCCTGAGATAGTAACCTTGTCGCCTTTCTTCCGTGAGAATATGTATGAAGAGCAGATGCCCGGTGGAACATTCATGAACTGCTTCCTGGCATTATCCCATGGCGGTGTGGCAATCCTTATATTCAGCTTGATAAGATTTTTTTCGGCAGGGTAGTTTGCCATTGAATAGGCTCTGAACGTCTCTTCAGAGTTTTTAATTCTCAGATCCCACATTTTGAATTTATCCCAATCGGGTTTAAATCCCTCCTCAATCATGAAATCCCTGAATGAAGCCTCATATTTCGGAACGTCGATCTGAATATAGCCTCCGGGCTCAAAATCCAGTACTTCACCATCGGGAAGCTTTACAACAAATTCCTTGATAAATGTAGCAACATTCCTGTTTGACACCACTTCACATTCCCATTTTTTGATTCCAAGGACTGATTCCGGAAGTCTGATCCTCAGGCTTTCTCTTACTTTTACCTGGCACCCGAGCCGCCAGTGGTTTTGCTGTTCCTTCCTTGTGAAAAACCCTGTTTCGGTCGGCAGTATCGAACCTCCCCCTTCCATAATCTGACATTTGCACATGCCGCATGTACCTCCCCCTCCGCAGGCAGATGGAAGAAAAACCCCATTATTTGAGAGAGTTGTAAGCAGACTTGAACCGGGAGATACGACAAGTTCCTTATCGTTTATATGCAATTTGACATCACCCTTCGGCGACAGTTTGTCGCGTGCATAAAGCAACATCATCACAAGCAGCATTATTATTATAAGGAAAACGACAATGCTGTATAGCAGGGTGTTTAAAGTAGCAACCGCAAGAACCATATCTGATAATTCTTATAATTTAATTCCCATGAATCCCATAAATGCAATGGCCATCAATCCGGTAAGGATGAAAGTGATCCCCAGTCCTTTGAGGGGATCAGGGACATTGCTGTATTTCAGCTTCTCTCTTATTGCTGCTATGCTGACTATCGCGAGCATCCATCCGATCCCGGACCCCACTCCGAAAACAGTGGCTTCGAGAACATTTTCATATTCCCTTTCCTGCATAAACAGGGAAGCGCCAAGGATAGCGCAGTTTACGGCGATAAGCGGCAGGAATATGCCGAGCGAATTATAAAGGGCAGGGCTGAACTTTTCAACCACCATCTCAACGAGCTGCACCATGGCCGCAATCACAGCAATAAAGACCATAAAAGTGAGGAAACTCAGGTCCACATCGGCAAAACCCTCGCCAAGCCAGACAAGAGCTCCTTTTTTTAATACAAATTTCTCAATCAGAAAGTTAACAGGAACTGTGATAAGAAGCACAAAAATGACTGCTATCCCAAGTCCCATTGCTGTTTTAACCGATTTGGAAACGGCAAGAAATGAACACATGCCCAGGAAAAAGGCAAAGATCATGTTCTCAACGAAAATCGATTTAACAAATATATCCAGCAAGTTTTCCATAACTCAGTATTTTAGCGTTTTTCAACAAGACTTTTGTCTTTGCTTCTATGGAACCAGATTATAAGGCCTACAAATATCAGTGCCATAGGGGGCAGTATAACCATCCCGTTGTTTTCATAGCCTGCTTTATATAATCCAAGTTTTTCCAGGACAGGATATCCGAATATTGTTCCCGATCCCAGCAATTCCCTGAAAAATGAAACGACGATAAGGATTATTCCATATCCTGCACCATTTCCCAGTCCATCAATGAATGAAGGCCATGGTTTGTTTGCCATTGCAAAGGCTTCAAGGCGGCCCATAATAATGCAGTTTGTAATAATAAGCCCAACAAATACCGAAAGCTGCTTGCTGACATCAAACATATAAGCCTTTAGCAACTGATCCACCAGAATCACCATTGTTGCAATAACAACAAGCTGGACGATTATTCTTATCCTGTCGGGAATTGACTTCCTCAGGCCGGCTATGACAAGGTTCGATACTGCGGTGACAATTGTCACAGACAGCGCCATCACTATTGCCGGTTTAAGTTTGACTGTTACGGCAAGGGCCGAGCATATTCCAAGCACCTGGACGGTGATCGGATTGTTCTTTCCGAGTGGTTCCTTCAGAAGCTTAAGGTTCCTGGCCGAAAATATCGGCTCTCTTTCCTGATTGCTCATATCTTATATACGGTTTTTTAGCAGGTATGTATTATATTTTTGAATGCAGTCATACAGCATTTTCTGTAACCCCTTGCTCGTTATTGTCCCTCCGGAAATAGCATCCACACCGTGAATGTCGCCTGCAGGGGCCCCTCCCTTCATCACCTGTACAGAGATGAACTTATCATTGTCGAAGAGCTTTTTCCCATGAAACTGGCTTTCAAACGCAGATGTATTTATTTCAGCTCCGAGCCCTGGGGTTTCGCCCTTGTGGTCAAAATTTACGCCATAAATCGTATTCATGTCTGATTCGAGCGAGACATAGCCAAATATCGGCCCCCACAGGCCTTTGCCCTCGACTGGGATAATAATGACATTTTTCCCGTCGTCAGGTACTGCCTTGAATACAGGAAGATACTGCTCATCAAGGGGCTTTTTCTGCTCATTTTTAAGCACTACGGTAAAAGCATCAACTCCCTCAACTACATCACCTCTGGTGTTTATCACAAAACTCTCCTTTATGTATTTGTCATAGAGAGCCTCAGTGTTTTCCCGGGTGGAGGGAACATTAATAGATTCAAGCATATTTTTCTTCTTTTCAATCTCAAGGTTCCTTTCCTGGGCGGGCTGAAGCAATGTTGCGGCAAGCGACAGCAGAGTTGCCACCACGATCACCATCACTGCCGAGAAGGTGAATATATACCTGTTGCTGAATTGTTTCATTTTGTTACGGTGTTAGATGCAACCTTGGCTCTTTTTAGCCGTTTCTTTATATTCGACTGAACGACAAAATAATCAATAAGCGGGGCAAAAACGTTCATAAGCAGAATGGCAAGCATTACTCCTTCGGGATATGCAGGGTTCAATACCCTGATCAGTATTGAAAGGACCCCTATAAGGAAGCCGTATATCCATTTCCCTTTTTCAGTCTGGGAACCGGTTACCGGATCAGTTGCCATGAAAACAGCCCCGAATGCAAAGCCTCCCATTACAAAATGGTAATAGAAAGGAATCTCCATATAAGAATTGGCAGAAAAGGCATTCAGAAGGAGGCCCATGAAAAGACCGCCTCCGAAAACGCTTACAATTATTTTCCAGCTTCCGACGCCGGTGACAATAAGTATGGCAGCTCCGATAAGAATGGCCACTGCTGAGGTTTCTCCGACTGATCCCGGTATTGTTCCGATGAACATGTCCATGAAGGAGGGCAGCTTTGTTATCTCTCCGGCCGCGCTTAAGGAAAGCGGCGTTGCACCCGAGAAGCCGTCAATAACGTTCTTGCCGGCAGTGAGCCCTGCTGTCCATACCTTATCGCCTGTCATCCACCCCGGATAGCTGAAGAAAAGGAACGCACGGGCAAGCAATGCAGGGTTTAGGATGTTCATACCGGTGCCGCCGAATACTTCTTTTCCCAGGATAACTGAAAAGGCAACAGCCAGGGCCAGCATCCACAGTGGAACATCGACCGGCATGATAAGCGGGATCAGAAGCCCTGTAACAAGATATCCTTCATTTATCTCATGCCCACGCATCTGCGCGGCGATGAACTCAATACCGAGCCCGACAACATAGCTCACAATTATCAGAGGGAGTATCTTCAGAAAGCCGAACCAGAAAGCCTGTAAAACAGACGGATCAACTCCAGTCGACCTGAAATGCTGT
Source organism: Bacteroidales bacterium (assembly GCA_035390825.1). Taxonomy (GTDB): domain Bacteria; phylum Bacteroidota; class Bacteroidia; order Bacteroidales; family VadinHA17; genus LD21. Next base: position 51,843 of record DAOOUQ010000002.1, read on the forward strand.
AACCCGGTGTTGTAACTGCCGAACAAAAGTGCAGGTAACAGTGCAATGATCACTACCGTCATCGTTCTTTTCAGGTCTACACAGTCCCTGATATGAGACCCCCTGAACGTCACTTTGTCGGGTACAAACAGGAAGCTCTCAAATCCTTCAAACACCGACTGGAACCTGGAATACTTGCCGCCCTTTGTAAAATGGGGCTTAAGCTTGTCTAACTTATTTCTCAGGAAATTCATTATATTGAAAATTCAGAAGTTACTAACTCATTTCTTTTCGCATCAGATCCAGTCCCTGTCTTATTATCGATTGTATCTCGATTTTCGAGGGACAAATGTATTCGCAGAGTGCAAAATCTTCTTCAGCAACCTCATAAATACCAAGGTTCTCCATCATATCAATGTCTTCCGCGAGGATTGCCTTAAAAAGCTGCATCGGATAAATGTCCATCGGCACAACTTTCTCGTACTGACCTGTAACAACAAAGGCCCTTTCACCGCCATGAAGGTTCGTATCGAGCCTGTATGATTTCCTGGGAAAAACAGATGACAGGAATGTTTTTGAAAAGCTGAATTTGTCCTTTCCGGGAGATGCCCATCCGAAAAATTCAAAATATTTCCCTTCCGGAATCACTGTTACCTGTGAGTCATAGTAACCCAGAAAGCCATCAGGGGTTATCCTGGTTCCCGTGAGAACATTGCCGCTGATATATCTCAGTTCTCCGGTGCTGACATTATCTTTTACCAGAGGCCTGACAGTGCTTCCCGAGAGAATCCTGTAATATTGAGGATTGACAACCTCCGATCCGGTAAGTGCTATTATCCTTTCATGCCTGTAATGACCTTCAGCAAATAACCTTCCTATTGCAAATATATCCTGGAGGTTTATGTACCATACCACCTCTCCCTTGTTTACAGGATCGAGATGATGAATATGCACACCGGTGTTACCGGCCGGGTGCGGACCTGCAAAATATGATATCTCAACACCATCAAGGTTCTCATATAAACTGTTTTTTCCGCCCTCCTTCAGAACCAGGTTGACCTTGCCATCTGTCAGTTTGCGGATAGCGCTGATCCCTTTGCGAAAAAAGGAAAAATCGGAGTTCTCGGTAATAAAATCATAATCAGGTGCAAGAGGAGAAGTGTCGAAACCTGAAATGAAAATTGATTTGGGTTTATTTGCCGGATTTGCAATCACATGATAGGGACGCTGACGTATTGCCGGCCACAGGCCCGACTTCAACAGCTTTTCCTTAACAGTTTCAGACTGAAGCTTTTCCGGATCGGATTTCAGGAAATCAACGAAACCGTCACCCGATTTCTCGACAACAACCTCAAGGATTTTTCGCCGCTCGCCTCTTTCCACAGATACCACTTTCCCGCTTACAGGTGATGTAAACATGATTTCGGGATGCATCTTATCATGAAATAGAGGAGAACCAGCCTTTACCTCATCACCGGGTCTGACATCAAGCTTTGGTATCAGACCGGGAAAATCGACTGGTCTCACTCCAAACCTTGAGGAAACAACCGGTCCGGCCAGCTTCTTTTCAGCAATGCCTTCCAGCCGGATATCAAATCCTTTCTTAAGCCTAACGGTCTTTGACATAAAAGGAGCAATTTTAATAATTCTTGTTGATCAGATCATTGTTAAGGGATTAACAATAATTGCAAATGTAGAAATTTAAAGGACTTTAAATCCAAACATAATAAATATGATAATACAATTTTGCATTATTTTTGTTTGGTACTATCCATATAAAAACTTCACTTGAAAACCGGTTCTTACAACACGAAAATAAAATGGGCCCTATGCCCGTCAGGGTCAGACTGCCTGTACAGGAAGGTCATCATTTCAATACTTGGCATGTTATTTTATTCACAATCACTTTATTCGGGCGAACCTGATTCACTTCTTTTTTCCAACCATGTTTTCAATGAGAAGATAAAAACCGTCCAGCTTTATAAAGACGGATGGAATCTTTCATACCCCGTCATGAAACTTAACAGCTCAGAAAAGCTGATCCTTAATTTCGATCTTCTCGGGGATAATATTGAGAATTTTTATTATACGTTCATTCACTGTGACAAGGACTGGAACAGATCCGACATTTTCACTACCGATTATCTCGAAGGTTTTGCCGAAAATCCAATCGAAGATTATAAATCCTCATTTAACACGACAGTGCATTATGTTCATTACCGGGTTTCATTCCCCAACGACAGGGTGAAGATCAGCCTTTCCGGAAATTATATTTTAATGGTATATCCGATGAATGAACCTGAGAATCCTGCACTGACACGGCGATTCCTCGTCACAGAGGATATGGCTGATATCAATATCTCGGCCCACCGCCCGAGAATGACAACAGACTTCAATACCGGGCAGCAGATCGATTTTAACGTGAGTTTCAGGAATATCAGGATAAATGACCCTTACAGGGATGTTTTTGCTTTTATTTTACAGAATGGCAGGTGGAATAATGCAAAAAAGAACCTCAAACCCGAGTTCTTTAGCAGTAATGAACTAAAATACAGCCCGTTATCTAACCTTAATGTCTTTCAGGGGGGAAATGAATTCAGATATTTCGATATCAGAAGCATCAGGTACCAGTCGCAGTATGTCAGGAAAATTGACTATCTGATGGGAAACTATCATGTTTACCTGGCCCCCTCGGAGAACAGGGAATTCAGGCCTTATTTTTACTGGGAAGACTTCAATGGTAAATATTATATCGCTGTACAGGAGGAAAAAAATCCCGACACTGACGCAGATTATCTCTATGTATATTTTAATCTCCCTTCAAGGCAATATATTGAAGGAGGCAGGATGTATGTCTCCGGCGCACTTAACGATTGGAAATTCAACAGTGACAATGTCATGACTTATAACCGCGATGCAGGCGCTTACGAGTGTATAATGCTATTGAAGCAGGGATGGTACAATTATGAATATGTCTTCAGGCCCGACGGAAGCGCGGAAACGGCAGCTTCGAGATTCGAAGGAAGCCACTATGAGACTGAAAATGATTATACTGTCCTTGTCTACTACAGAAATCCCCGTGAAAGGTACGACAGATTGCTCGGCTCCCAGACTGTCAATACACTGAACAGGCTTACTGATTGATACATTCAGTGGACATCCAGTCCGTGTTTCATCATAACACTGTGCTTCAATGTCTTAAGTATCTCCGTCATATATTCGTCAACAGCCTTAAGAGAACCGGGCAATGTATAAATAAGAGCATTGCCCGCTATCCCTGCAACCCCCCTGCTGAGAAGGGCGTTGGGCTTATCAGCCCCGTACCTGATTCTGATGTACTCCATTATTCCCGGTATTTCCTTATCAAGCATCGGTCTTACAGTCTCTACTGTTATATCCCTGGGGCCTATTCCGGTACCTCCTGTAGTGAATATCATTTCAGCCGTCAAGGAAGCCGTTTGAATTATTCCCTTCAGCATGGCAGCATCATCGGGGATAAGCGAAGTTTTTATCACGTAATCCCATTTCTGCTCCGAAAAGAATTCCCCCAGACGTTCCCTGATCCTGGGACCGCTCAGGTCATTGTATTCTCCTCGGTAGGCTCTGTCGCTCAGTGTAATTATCTCAACGCCGAATCGTTCGGGCAGGTTCATTTTTTTGTCTTTTCCGTGACCATTATCCTGTCGAGCACCATCATACTATCCACTGCCTTGCACATATCATACACAGTCAGAAGCGCCACACTCACTGCAGTGAGAGCCTCCATCTCGGCACCCGTCCTTCCTGTGCATTTCACTTCACTTTCTGCAACAATGCCGTTTTCGTTGAGAAAGAGATTGACCGCTATATTATCGAGGGTGATATTATGGCACAGGGGTATCAGGGCCGAAGTAGCCTTTGCAGCATTGATTCCCGCTATCTGTGCTACTGTAAGGACATCGCCCTTTTTGATGAGATTGTCAGCAATCAGCTTAAGTGTTGATTCAGACAGTCTTATATGGCCGGAAGCCTTTGCACTTCTCTGCTGGATCTCCTTTGATCCGATATCTACCATGATTGCTTTTCCCGAATCGTCGGTGTGAGTAAGTTTGTCCATAGATATTAACCTCCTATATTATAAAAGTCATCTTTCAGATTTGATATTCCCTTTTCAGGTTTCATTTCAACGGCCATTTTCAGAGCCTTCTCATAGCCTAGTTCCTTTATATCAAATTCAATGTTGCTGAAAAGACATGGCTTTAGCAGCCCCGTCGAAGTAAGCCTTAATCTGTTGCATACAGAGCAATTGCCGCCAGAACCGCCTGTAATAGTCGAAAAAGAGCCGCGTTCAAGATCCATTTCTTTTATATATCTGATCTCAAGTCCGTTGGCCCTGCAAAATTCACCTACCTCAACAGCGTCCTTCTCAAGCTCCGATTTTTTGATCACGCAGTTGATCTTTACAGGGTCCAGACCTGCCATTTTTGCCGCCTCAATTCCCATGAAAACATCATCCAGATTTCCTTTCCGGGTAACAAAAGCATATTTTTCACGATCGACGGTATCAAGACTTATATTTACCCTGTCGAGACCGGCCTTCTTAAGGTCCTCTGCAAATTCCTTCAGCATTGTTCCGTTTGTGGTCATTGACAAATCAGATATTCCTTCTATGCCGGCAAGCATACACACAAGGCTCACTATTCCTTTTCTTGCCAGTGGTTCCCCACCCGTTATCCGCACCTTTGATATTCCGGCATCAACGGCAATTGCCGTAAATTTAGTAATTTCATCAAATGTAAGGATATCCTCATGCCTGACAAGTTTTATCCCTTCTTCGGGCATGCAGTAACGACACCTGAGGTTGCACCTGTCGGTGACTGAGATCCTCAGATAGGATATCCTTCTGTTAAAACGGTCGAACATTAACAATCGTCCCCTTTTCTATAACGTTCTCCCCCACCTCAAACCTTATTGTTCCATCGGCATATGGGAGGGCCGTAATATGTGCCGACCCGTGGTAATCAACCGGAACAACTGAATGGTCGTCAGTAATGGCTACAGGTATCAGAGCCAATCTGCCGGAATTTTTCCTTGTAACCTTTTCCCTTATAGGCAGTCTTATTTCATAAGGTTTCCAGTCATGCCCCATCATCTTATATATAAACGGCCTGATGATCATCTCGAACTGAATGAACGATGATACAGGATTACCTGGAAGGCCAAAGACCACTCCCTTATCATGTACTCCAAAGGTAGTTGGTTTACCCGGTTGCACTGCGACCCTGTCGAAAAGGATCTTAATCCCGGCCTTCTCAAGAACTGATGGTACAAAGTCAAAATCACCCATCGACACGCCGCCGGTGATAATTACAATATCATTCTCCGACAATGCTTTTCCGACAATATCAAGAGTTGTTTCCTCTTCATCGGGTGCAATTCCGTAATAGTGGCCCGATACGCCTGCCCTCGCGATCTGTGCCAGCAACTGGCTTGAATTGCTGTTTCTTATGCCCTGCCGTGAAGGTTTTTCAAAAGGCTCAACAAGTTCACTTCCCGAGCTGATAACGGCAATGCGCGGCTTTTTTCCGACGACAACCGATACATGGCCTGCCGTTGCCATTACAGCTATATCCTGCGGCTTTATCAGCCTCCCTGCCCTGAGAACAACATCCCCTTCCCTGACATCCTCTCCCCTGTATGCAATGTTATCCTTCAGAAAAGAACCTTTAAATCTTATTTTTTCAGGGTTAAGGATTTCAGTATCCTCAACCATAATTACGCAATCGGCTCCTTCGGGAACCGGGGCTCCTGTCATTATCCTTGAACATTGGCCCGGGCCGACGAATTCCGAAGGCCATTTCCCGGCCGGAACAGTCTCGATGATCTCAAGCTCCCCGTCGAGATCGGATTTGCGGCATGCGTATCCATCAACCGACGACCTGTTGAAAGGCGGCAGATCAGAATCTGCAGAGACATTTTCAGCAAGGACCCGGTCCATGGAGTCAGTCCACGGGACAATCTCAGTCCCGGTGCTGAATACATTATCCATAACAATTTCAAGGGCTTTCTCAAAGGATATCATTGACATATTTATCTCCATATTTATTTTTCAACCCGTTCCCGGAAGGGCTATGGCCGCCCCGGGAGCAAAAGTAATCCAAACCTCTGACGATTCTGTTATTTGCAAGGCTTTAAATTCATTAATTGTCAAATCTATATAAAATACTTCTCCGGCATCGGCGGTAATTTCCATCCCATATTCCGAAGGATTGATTTCTCTTATGACACCCCTGAAACAATTGACTTCATCTTCAGGCGGTTTGCTGACCGAAATCTTGATATTGTCGCTTTTCAGGATCAGCAATCCGTCGCCGGGGAAGTTGTCGCCTTTAATATCAATAACAAGATTCCCGTCGCAAAAAGCCTTCCATGTTTTACCGTCATGCCTGTATCGAACCCTGTAAAAGTTTCTGATACCGGCATACCTGGCAACAAATTTATTGACCGGCCTGCTGAAAACCGAATCGGGCGTTCCGGTCTGAATAATATGTCCATTATGTATTACTCCCACCTTTGAGGCCAGGCTTACCGCTTCCCTGAAATCGTGTGTCACATGGATTATAGTGAGCCCCTTTTTATGAAGCTGGCGCAAAGTCCGCCTGATATCATCCCTGAGGCTGGCATCAATTGAAGCCATTGGTTCGTCAAGAAGAAGGAGCCGTGGTGAATTGACAAGAGCCCGTGCCAGGGCGACCCTCTGGAGCTCTCCGCCCGAGAGATTATGGGTGTATCTTCCGAGAAGCCCCGTTATATTCATCTCTTCAGCTATCAGAGACACTTTATCGCTTATTTCCTTTCTGCCAAGCTTTTTTGAATGAAGCGGGTAAGCAATGTTCCCGAAAACCGTCATATTCGGGAAAATCGCATAGTCCTGAAACACCATTCCCACACGCCGTTCCTGTATCCTCCTGAACGTGAAATCCCTGTCATCAATCCATATCTCGCCTGAATCAGGTGCGGTAAGCCCTGCAACAAGCTCGAGCAGCTGCGTTTTGCCAGAACCTGACCGCCCGAGCAGGACAAAATATTCTCCCTCCGCAATTTCGAGGTTTATTCCGGTCAGGGCAAAGCTGCCAAGTTTCTTGTTTATGTTTTTAAGCTTCAGCATCTGGCGCGGCCTGAGCCTCCTTCTTTTTAAAAGTAACCATGCGGAGCAGAATAAATACAGTCAGGGAAACCATAATGAACAGCACCGAAGCCGGACGTGCATATTTCAGGCCGAATGAGCTGAGCCGTTCATAAATCAGAACCGGGGCTGTCATCGGGTGATATGCCACAATTACTACTGCACCGAATTCACTCATCCCTCTTGCGAACATCATGACGAATCCCGTGATAATACTTCTCCATGCAAGCGGGAGTGATATAGTGAAAAACACTCTCGATCTTCCCGCCCCAAGTGTCAGGGCAGCTTTTTCGAGTCTTTCCGGGACAGCCGCGAAACCGTCGCGGGCTGAATTTATAAGGAAAGGAACACTTACAAAGGACATTGCCAGAGCTATGCCCGCCGGATTGTTGATGAGTGACAGCCCCATCGCATCTGCCGCCTTCCCAAGTAATCCGTCACGCGAAATAAAACCAAGGATTGCAATGCCTGCCGCTGTGTGAGGAAGGACAACAGGAACATCAATGATCCCCTGAACAATGCTTTTCATGGGGAAGGTCTTCCTTGCCAGAAGCCATGCAAGGGGAACAGCAGCCAACGCGAAAAAGAATGTAGCAGCAAACGACACCCATATAGTGAGCCAGATACTGTCAAGAACCTCCCTGTCGCTTACCGTTTCCAGAATCTCAGACGAACCGGTATGCATAAACATCCCGGCAAGAGGAGCCAGTACAAACATCAGCACAAGAGATGAAAGCAATAAAAGTATCCAGATGAAGCAATTATATCTCATTCCTGTATTCACCCTGTTTGTCAGTATTTAAAAATCTCAATAACCTCAATGGAAGCTTTTCAGGCTGTTCTGTAATGAAAGGGACAATCGGATCCTGCCCGGAATCTTTGAAAATTCTCCTTCCTTCACTGCTGATCAGAAAAGCAACAAAATCAACCGCCAGATCCTTTTCATGTGAATCAGAAAGCACGGCAATACTGTAATTTATATACTCACCCCTGACACATATCCTGCTTCCCGGAGAAGTACCGGTTACATCTGTGGTAACACCTTTGTAAATATCGTTCATGCCGGGATTGCCCAGATTTATATGATCGGGCAGTTTGATGTATTCGAGATTATGTTGTATTGCAACAGACTTGTACTGCAGCATATAATCAACGGCATTCGATTCAACAAGCGAAACAAGATCTGCCTCCTTTGGCCGGATGAATTCACGGTCTTTGGAGGTCAGCATATCTGCAAGACCTTCACGGCCATAGTATTTCTCGGCAAGCCTGAATGCAAGAACACTTCTGTAACCGCAGGGGTCAGAATCAGGATCGGATCTTGCATAGGTAACATCATCCCTGAGCAAAATGTCCATCCAGTTTGAAGAATCAATTTCAGATGAATATTTTGCATTTTTCCGGAACGCAATAACAATCTCATTAGTGGCAAACCTGATGCTCCAGTCAGAGTGTTCGGGAACAATAAACTCATTTATAACAAAATAATCAGCGGAAGCAATAATATCACATGGTTTTTTCATCTCCGTGATTTTGCGTGCACAAACAAGGCTCCCTGCAGGTTCCATCAGAATTTTCACTCCGGGATGCCGTTTTTCGTATTCAGCTGCAACTGCCCTGAAAGGAATCGACAGACTGCCTGCATGAAAAATTACCATGCTCCTGACATTTTCAGGTTTTTTACTTTTGCATCCTGAAAAAAGGATTAGAACAGACATAATGGTCAGGGAAAGAATATTCCGAAACAACCTTTCAGGCGACTTTTCGCAAAAACGGGTAAAAATGACAGGCATGGTTTTTATTGGTAATCCCTGACAACATCAATCACTTCCGGGAGGCTCATCCAGGTCTTTTGCAAATAGCCGGCTGCCGACCCCCCGTTACTGTTCAATCCGCGGTACTTGTATACGGCGCCAGGCAGACCGCTATACCGCGATTCCCCGCATTTCCTGAGAATCTGCATCTTTCCCTCAGCCGTTTTTACATCCGGACCGGCTCCGGTTTTCTCCATTACCTTCTTTTTACGTCTTCCTGCCCCCGATTCAGACTCCTTCATTGAGTAATGATTAATTTAATTTGCATCAAAGATCAAAGGTAGCTTTTACGAATTTCCGGGAATATGATAATGATCAATGTCAGAAACTGATTAAGCATGTCATATTTACAAACTGTATATATATTTGCAATGGAATAATCACTCTGATTCTCTGATGAAGATTGCCGAGATAGAAAAGCACCTGGGGAAGTTCAGGGTAGGTGTTGCCGGTGCCGGTGGCCTTGGTTCAAATTGTGCAATATGCCTGGCAAGGGCAGGTGTCGGGACCCTGGTTATCGCAGATTTTGATGTTGTTGAGATATCAAACCTTTCGCGTCAGTATTATTTCAGTGATCAGACAGGCCGGCCAAAGGTTATTGCCCTTCAGCAGAATATAAACCGGATAAATCCGGACATCAGGGTCATACCTTACCAGGTTAAACTTGATGCAGGCAATATACCAGTGATCTTTAAAGGATGCAATCTGATTGTCGAGGCCTTCGACAGGGCTGATATGAAGGAGATGCTTATAGATACCGTGCAGCGGGAAATGCCGGGAGTCGCGCTGATAGTTGGTTCCGGAATCGCAGGGTGGGGAAAAAGCGAAGATATAAAATGCAGGAAAATAGATGATTCGCTTTATATTTGCGGTGATGAAACCCTGGAAACATCAGAGGAGCTTCCCCCTGTGGCCCCCAGGGTGAGCATGGTTGCCTCCATGCAGGCAAACCTTGCCGTTGAACTGCTTATGAAAATGAACTGATTTTGCCGGCTTGAATATGAGAATAACACTGAATAACAGGGAAGAGGTATTCGACAGGGATGTCATGACTGTCTCCGACATGATAACAATCAGGAATTTCTCATTCAGAATGAAAATAATCAAGATCAACGGGAAACTGATATCTCGCGATCAGTATGATTCAACATATATCAACGACGGAGATAATGTTCAGATGTTTTATCTTATGAGCGGCGGATGAAAAAAAAGTTGTAGGTTTGTATTGAAATGCTGAAATTTAAATTCATAGATAAAGTACCCCCGGTTTTAAGGAACAAATACGTCCTCACGATAATCATTTTCATACTGTGGGTGTTGCTTCTCGATTCAAACAATCTTATCTCAAGGAGCAAGGAGCTCAAAAACCTGAAAAAGCTGAAAGCCGACAGGGAATACTACATAAAACGCATTGAAGAAGACAAGAGAAAGCTTTACGAGCTTAAGACGAGCGACAGGAACCTTGAGAAATTTGCCAGGGAAGAATACAGGATGAAAAGGCCTGACGAAGATTTATATATTATCCTCACACCTGCAGAGAACCGCAGGATAACACGGCAGAACAATCAATAACCCCTTTCTGTTTTTCTTAAGTATTGAAGCAGAGCCAGCGCATCGTCAGTGTCAGGATGCCTTCCCGTTTCGGCCAGCAGCTCTGATACACTTTCCACGACAGGTCTTTTTTCAAACATGGAAACATGAACGGCGTTCAGGTATTTTACTATCCTGAACATGTTAAACCATATAAAGAATCTCTTCCTGAACGATTCAGGCCCGGAAGTATTCTTACGGATCTCAGCAACCTTTTCCATCCATTCTGAAATGTTGATGAAACTCCTCAATCCCGGTGGCAGATCCTGATATACGTTCCTAAAGTCATCAGGTCTTCCTGACTGAAGTTTTTCTACAAGGCTGAATAATATCTTAAGCTCCCGGAAGGCTTTAAAATTATATGTGTATAAAACGGGGTTTTCACTTTCTGCAAGCTTTGCCACGGTTACACCGGTGCCAAAGGGAACCCGTGATGATGTTCTGGGAGACGGGTAAACCGTGGTGCCATAAAGGCTGAAGAAACCTCCGGCGGGAATAAGTTTCTGAATGAAGTAGAAATCCTCGCCCGCTTTCCTTCGGTTCATCCCGCCCGATTTTACATACGGCAGTGCCTTAACGGCAATGGCCGAGCCCACAGTGTGGTGAACATCAGGTTTACCGGTAAACAAAAGAGCCTGAAAGTAATACCTCAGGTGCAGCTCATAAAGGATTATGGCTTTGTAAATCGCTTCCGGAAACCCGACCCCGTTAACCGGATGTTCAAAATATATGGAACATGCCTGGCGATCGGGCCGTAAATGCATCTCTTCAAAAACAGCCGTAAAGTAATTGCTTGCCACCCGGCAGTCAGCATCGAGACTGAGTATTATCCCGTCGGGTCTGTCAAGGGAATCAAATCTTCTGACAGCTTCATCCATACCGGCTTTACGGGCCATGCCCACGCTCCATTCACCGTGTATCAGGGGCGTAACATCCACCGGATGGATCCTGAAAGAACATTCAGAATTCTCTCTTTTCCATTCTTCAATGTTTTTTAAGCATTTCTGGTTATTGTCACGGGCTTCTTTACCGGCATCTTCTGGGGCGTTGACTATTATGATTAATTCAACCCCACATCCCGGCATGCTGCATTTCAGCAGGGAATCGAGGAGAGCAGTGATTTCCGGCTCATTGAATGCCGGTATAACTACAATAATTCCAGCATCGGCGTCAGGTGCCTCATCTATGAGCCGGGGAAACAATGTTCTCTCGCCAAGCCAGGAAGAGGCAAAACCCATTTCAGTTATTTTTTCTCAGTCTGGTACTTGGCATTAAGACCATCGAGGACTTTCTGCGTAATGTCATGTGCTGAATTACCGTAAAGAACGACACTGCCAAAACTCTTCCCGAAAATATACTCGTAGTTATACTCGTCCTTATGTTCTTCGAGATAGGTGGTTATATACTCGAGAATCTGCCTGTTCATAACCTGATCTTCCTCCAAAAGGTCCGACTGAAGTTTGTCGCGAAGATTTACGAGCTCCTGCTGCTGCTGAAGAAGCGACTGCTCCATCTCTGCTGCTGTTGCTCTTGTGATCAGGCCCTTGTTTACTTTGTCCTGATAATCCTTAACACCTTTTTCATACTGTGTCCCCTTCGAATTGAGCTCAGCTTCTGCCTTTTTCTGCTTATCAAGAAGCTCTGCACGCCTGTCTGAATACATGTTGAATTTAAAAACGACAGTATCAATGTTTACATAGGCAATCCCGCCACCGGCGTTTGCAGTCTGTGCATCAGCAGAGGTATTGACGACGCCTTTCCTGCTTCCGCTGAACTGGAAGAAAAACAGGACCGCAACGGCCAGAAACAGGATAACAAACAGAATAGCAGATAGATTCTTCATTGTACAGTTTAGGTTTTAAATGGGTTAAGGCGCAAATATAATCAAATTAATTATTTGATCGGCCGCCGGAAAATTTTTTTAGTATCTGGCTTCCGGGGGATGAGGCTCTTCTAGAATTCAGGACACGGGATGGCCCTGATCTTTGTCCTCTGTCCCAATGAGAAAGAGTTGAATTCGTATACTATCGATATTTCATGAGATCCCGCCGTGGAACCCAGAAGATTGGATATTGTAAAATCGTAGCTGTACCCTAAATGAAGCTGTTTTGTTTTAATCCCCACCAGCCCGATAATTGCATCACCGGCCTGGGATGTGACAAACGGGATTCCCCTGTACCAGACACCGAATATCAGAGGATCCCTGTAATAATATAATCCGATATCGGTCTGATAGAATTTTGCCTGTTTCTGGAAGTTGACGGCAACCGAGAGTACTTCATGGTATGTCTGCCTCAGCCTGGTCTTCCTCATTATCTGCACACCTCCGAAAAGGTTAAACTTAATGGGAAGAGTCGACTCATCTCCATAAAAAGATTGTTTTGGCTTCAGGAGATGGTCAAGTGTAAATCCGCCCCAGAATCTGTCGTTGTAAATAAGGGCAGAGCTTGCAAAATCAACATCGGCTACTTTACTGAACGGAGGAGGATAAACAGAAGGAACAGTCCCGCTGCCTGTCATCTGGCTGGCAAAGATCAATTTGTAAATGTCAAGGCCAAGATAGGTGAACTTGAAATTTACACCCGGTCGAATGTGCCATGTATCGTTGAACCTGAAATCGTATGAATACAGCAGTCCAATATTCGTATTGCTCAGCTCACCCGACCCGGCAACATCGTACGTTGCCAGTATGCCCAGACCTGAATTATAGTTTAGCATCGCCTTGTCGAACGAAATGCTGTAAGTGTGAAAAACTCCGGGCACAGCCGGCCACTGGTTCCTGTAATTAAGGGCAAAACGGTATTCCTCTGTAGCACCGGCAAATGAAGGTGCAAGATAAAGCGGGTTTGCATAAAACTGCGAAAAAGTAGGATCCTGTCCTGAACTTTTAAAGATTATGACACAAAAGATAATAACTGTATATTTAAACCTCTTTAGCAATGTTGATCCTCTTAGGTTATCGATTAATGCATTGAAAAATGACTTTCAATTTATCTGATTAACGTGAATTTCCGTAAAAACTGATGTCGGAGCCCCGGAATTTTCAGCACATTCATCAAATTTTACATCATAAGGCTGATTCTGCAGGCAGATTTTTCCCGTGACCGGAGGGAAGAACAGCCATGTTCATTTTAACCAGAAACAGACTGGAAAGCTTGATATTTATGCCTTAAATCATCCCTTTTTTGTGACAAACGTCATTTAAAAATGGTTTTATTACATTTTTATTTGCAGCTGCTTTATTACTTTTTTTTAATCAGAGTTTTTTGTTTTTTATATCCTTTCCTGGCTTCCCTGACAGGAAGGAGGACCGTAAGGGAAGAAAGGCACAGAAGAAGGGAAGATAGTGAAATACAGACAGATTGAAATATTCAGGGGACAGCAAAAACCGGGAATTCAATATTGATGTATTTTAAATATTGATGTATTTTTAATGGTCTTTTACAGGAATTTATGTTAATGTTTTATTCATTTTTGAACGGATAATTTTAAAGATTGAGTATGAGATGCTTCGCTTCGTTGCATTCAGAATGACAGATGTCATTCTGAGTAAATCGAGGAATCTCATCCTTGTGACAGGACAATATTATTTTTTGACAACTAAATTTCTTATAATATGTTTAACAAATTCATTGCCTCAATACTTCCATATTTCCCAAAGAAATTCATCTGGATTTTTTCAAAATCATACGTATCGGGAGAGACCATCGAGGATGCCATAAGAGTCGCCAGGGAACTGAACAATAACAAGGTGATGGTCACTTTTGATATTCTCGGGGAATTCATAAAGACACTTGATGAAGCCGCTGAAAACAAAAAGGAATATCTTAACCTTATTGATGTATCCCACAAATCGGGTATTAACGGCAATTTTTCAATAAAGCCCACAAGTTTTGGCCTTCTGATAGATAAGGAATTATGTTACAAACACATCCGCGAGATAGTCTCAAAAGCAGCTTCATACAACAGCTTCATAAGGATCGACATGGAAGATTCGCCATGCACTGATCTTGAAATTGAGCTTTTCAGAAGGCTTAAGACCGAGTTTCCCGCTAATGTGGGACTTGTGCTTCAGGCATATCTTAAAAGGACTCTTAACGACATTAAAAGTCTTGAGGATCTCAACTCTGAAAAATATCCTCTTAATTTCAGGCTTTGCAAAGGCATATATGTAGAATCTGAAACAATTGCATATAAAAAATACGAGGAGATCAACCAGCATTATCTTGAAAACCTCGAATACATGCTCAGGAACAGGATCTTTGTCGGCATAGCCACGCACGATAAACCTCTGGTTGATGGTGCATACAAGCTTATCGCGAAGTACAATGTACCTAAAAACATGTATGAGTTCCAGATGCTTTATGGCGTCACACCCGGCTTAAGGCAGAGTATCGTTGATGACGGGCACAGGATGAGGGTATACGTTCCGTATGGTGTCGACTGGTTTGGCTATTGCACCAGGCGGCTTAAGGAAAATCCCAAAATGGCGAGCCAGATAATAAAGGCCATCTTTGTCAAAGGCTGATATATCCGGTTATTCCTTTATTCCTTTTGATTCAAGATATCTCTGGTGTAATTGTTCCAGTTCCTGCCTGGTAAGGTTTGGCTTCATGGCAGCAGGCTTCTGGGGAAATCCGTTTATCAGAAGGTATGCCGCCGGGACAAGCATAAATGGACTGAAGCCGACTATCCTGTCGGAAGGAATGGTTCCTTTTTCAAAAGCATAAGTACGCATCTGCTGATGCACCACGGAATAGTTTGAGGCCGGATCGCCAAGTTTTCCCACAGACATCTTTCCCTGGTATGAAGAAACCGCCATGTTGTATCTTGCATTCTCCATCTCCTGGTTTGGTGCGGCAGGAGGTCTGAATAATTCGGTACGCAGATTTACCTGACGAGGAACAATTATCACCTCGCCTATTGAAAGAGTATCTGTTTTCATATATACTCCGGCCAAAAATTCTTTCCCTGCAAGAGTGTCGCTTACATAAAGATATGCTGGCTGATATCCGAGGAGCCTGAAGGCCAGGGTATCTCCCCTGCTGATACTTACGGCGAAAGTACCGTCCTGTTCACTTGCTGAAACGAATGATCTTTGGACGAATATCTGGGTATTGGGAAGCGGTTCCAGTGTTGTTGCGTCCCTGATGATACCGTTGAATATAAACCTGTGCTCTCCGGGACCCTGAACCTGGCTGAATCCTGCAGTGGAACAAATCAGGATCATAAAACATATGAGCCGGACTCTCTTCACATATGCAAAGTTAAAGCTTTAATATCAGCTCGTCAAGAGCTCTTTTTGGCACGTGATGAATGCCGTTAACATCGCGCCAGTATTTCACGTCATTGTCTCTGATATCCTCAATAACAACCTTCTCGGCTGGTTTTCCGACAGCAAGCACAAGGATAATGTCGTATATTTCAGGTATTTTCAGTTCACTTCTAAGAGCGTCGCGTTTTATCGAAGCTATCATGCAGCCTCCCAGGCCCGCATCTGTCGCGCCAAGCATTATGGTCTGGGCAGAAATACCAGGATCAGCATTGAAAGAATCCGTTATCGACCTGTCACCAAGAATGATGATGTATGCAGAAGGTCTTTCACCCATGGCAGGACCCTGCCAGTCTTTCAGGTATGCAGCCCAGGCAAGATTCGGGAAAATCCTTTCACAATCACCGGGAGTATTGTAAATAAGATATTTAAGAGGCTGCCGGTTCGCCGCCGATGCCGTCATCCTTGCAAGGTCGATAAGCCCTTCCAGAATATTTGTGTCTACCCGGAAGGACTCATCAAAACGCCTGTAAGAACGAGTATTATATACTAAAGTCTTCAGGTCCATCTGATTTGAAAGCTTATTTTTTTACTTCAGGATCAAGATACAATCCATTTCTTGAAAGAATATGGTCAAGATTGGCAAGCCCGTAAACAACAACGGCTGTGACTATTGACGTATGTTCCTGGTATTCAGGGATGCTTTTGGTATAAGTATCCCTTTCAGTATGCCAAATCTCCTGATAATTAAAATCGTATCCTTTTGAATCGGGAGCGTCAAATGACAATGTCGGCACCCCGTTCATGGCAAAATAGGCATGGTCTGAACCTCCTGCGGATGTTGGTCTTGGGCGGGGAGGGTTATTGTTTTTAGTCAGTTTGAACGGGAAGTCGGGATTAATACTGTTCAGGGGCCTGCAGATCTTTTCAAAGTCATCATACATGGCTTCCGGAACACTCAGCCCCGATGCAACTGTAGGACCTCCGTCGCGGTTGAAATAATTCGAGATCTTCGGAAGCTTTTCCCTGTTCGCCTCGACCCAGTGTTTTGATCCGAGTAGCCCGAATTCCTCACCTGCCCACAGGCAAACGAGGATCGTCCTTTTAGGTTTTCCGCCAGCGGCCATTATAAGCCTTGCAGCTTCCATGGCGGGTGATACCCCCGATCCGTCATCCACACCACCGGTCGCCACATCATAGGCATCAAGATGACCTCCCATCATTACATATTCATCGGGGTAACGGGTCCCCCTGATTACACCGATAACATTATAGTATTTGACAGGGCCGGGCTTAAAGTGATTGCGTATATCAAACTCGAGCAGGAAATAGCGGCGTTCCCTTGCCATCTTCTCTATTACAGCATACTGGCTTTCGTCGAGCTTAATATCACACACAGATGGAAGATTATCAAAAGTCATCTTATCGAGATTCTTTCTGTCGTATAATGCCCTTATAGGCACAGCCGAGGATTGAATTACACCCAGAATACCCGCCTCACACATCTGGCGATAGAAAAGGGCAGGTTCTTCCTTAAGCGGGATCAGCTCTTTCTGAGGCTTATCCCTGTTGGCATAATTTTCGCGCATTATTTCACGGTTGATCTTCGCTATTGAGTCATTGTAAGCTATCACGGAAGCTCGTACGGAGTCAGCTTTTTGAGAACGGTCGATGGGCCAGCCGTCGTTCTTCCCTCCGATAAGGACCCATGCACCCTTCAGGGCTCCTTTCATCCTGTCAAATTCTTCCTGGCTTTTTGGTTCAATAAGAACGTGCCCCCTTTGCACACCTAAGGTTCCCGAAGTATATGAAGGAGTTGCAAAATGCAGATCCATGCCATTCTCGGAAAGAAGCCTCCCAAACCATGGGCCCCTGTTAAAGCCAACAGGGACAGTTCCCGCTTCATCCATTATTACATCCATACCCCACTTTTTAAACTCAGAAGCACACCACAGGGCAGCATTTTCATAGGCATCCGAACCGACAAGCCGGCCGCCAAACCTGTTCGAGATTACATCAAGATGATGCATGGTGCGGTTATCGGCCCTGCCCAGTTCTATTATTTTTTCAACCTCCTTTGATTGCTGTGAACAGACACTTAAAGCTGTCAGAAAAAGAACTCCGAAAGAAAAGATTTTTTTGATCATTGTACCTGTTATAAAATTTATATTACAATTCCAATAATAATAAATTAAAAATATATTTTAGAACAATAATCTTAAAAATTCGGAGAAATAAAAGACAGTCTTTAAAGAATTTTAACTAATAATATTTTAAAACCGTTGGCCGGCAGCACCCTTCCTGGTTTTAGCGCGGTTTGATTAACCCGGGCATCATCATGCCTGCCACAATCCAAAAAAAAAGAAACCTCAGTTATGATATGTGATGCTGTTACTTGTAAGCAGCAGTAAGTTGCCAGATATTATTTGTATCTCTCCGATATTATGTTCCAGTCGACAATTTCCCAGAACGACTTGATATAGTCGGGCCTCCGGTTGCGGTAGTCAATATAGTAGGCGTGCTCCCACACATCGCAGGTCAGCAGGGGCTTCAGCCCTTTTCTCATCGGGTTGCCCGCGTTGGATTCCTGGAGTATCTGAAGCATCCCTTCATTGTTTTTTACGAGCCAGGCCCAACCGGAGCCGAAGAGTGTTGCTGCAGCCTTTGTGAACTGCTCCCTGAACGATTCAAATGAGCCGAACGACTCTTTTATGGCATCGCCGAGTTCTCCTGAAGGGGTCTTAAGACCGTCCTTTGAAAATGCTTCAAAGTAAAAGGTATGGTTCCAAACCTGGGCGGCGTTGTTGAAAATTCCGCCTTCAGCTTTCCTTATAATTGTTTCGATATCTGAATTTTCAAATTCAGTTCCGGGGACAAGCCCGTTAAGATTATTCACATAGGCCTGGTGGTGTTTTCCATAGTGATATTCAATGGTCTCGGCACTTATAAAGGGTATAAGTGCATCCGCTTTGTAAGGGAGCAAGGGTAACTCAAACGCCATGGCAGTAAGATTTTAGTATTGGTATGATCAAATATTCAGCAAAAAGCTGTATCCCAAAATTAATCAATTTAGCCTAAGTTGGTTAACTGATTATGTAAGAAAAAGTTTTTCGGGAACAGCAGGGGTTATTCCTTTCTCATGAGCCAGCCTGAACAATTCCGAAAAAGCGTCTCTCCCTTTTGTACCAAGGTCGACCGAAAAATCGTTTACAAACATTCTGATATGGCTCGTCATAACTGTCTTTTCCATCTCCCTGGCATTCGATGATACAAAATCAAACGAATCGGATGGATTCTTAATTGCATGTTCAATGCTTTTCCTCAGAAGTCTGTTGAATTTCATCGCAACCTCAAATGGCACCCTTCTGTTTATAACTATTGTGCCAAGAGGAATGGGAAGCCCTGTCAGCTTTTCCCAGAACTCTCCCATATCCGCGATCATTGTCAGCCCTTTAAGTTGGTATGTAAAACGTGTTTCATGGATTATCAGCCCGGCATCGGCTTCGCCGTTCAGAATTACGTCGGCGATATCCGAAAACAGGTATGCTTTCCTGTTTACAGCTTCGGGCCAGGCAATGCTGAAAAGAAGATTTGCAGTAGTATATAAGCCGGGAATGGCAATTATCGATGAATTCATCTTTGCCGTATCAAAACCCGGTTTTGCAACAAGCAGGGGGCCGTTTCCGTACCCAAGGGCGCTGCCCGAATCGAGTATCAGGTAATCATTTGCAGCATAAGGAAATGCATGGCAGCTTATCTTCGTGATATCGGCCTCTGCCCTGAAAGCCCTGTGGTTGAGTTCCTCGACGTCGGCCAGCTTATAATCAAATTCAAGGCCCTCCGTATCTATCCGTCCATTCACCAGGGCATCAAAAATAAATGTATCATTAGGACATGGGGAAAATGCCAGAGTCAGTTTCATCTCTCAGCCGATTTTTTGTAAAACATCTTCCAATCCTTCCGAAAGGTTCTTCAATGCCAGGGGAATGTTCCAGTTTTCCCTGTTGCGTGGTTCAACCTTGTTTGAGACCGCCCTGAGGGCAAGGAAAGGTATCTTTTCCATTGCACATACATAAAAAAATGCAGCTCCTTCCATCGTTTCAATATCCGGGTTGTATTTCACGGAGATCTTTCTTATTTGCTCATTTGAACCTGTTGCCGTATTTACTGTTACAGCATTCACAGATGCAATTATAGCTGCAACTTTATGAACGAAGTCATTTTCTGCAATTAGCTTCCCTTTTCTGAACGGGAACCTGTCGGGATCCTGCAGACCCGCTTCGGCCAGGGTAAGAAATCCTTTTTCAGTATCTATACCGGCATCGGCAAAGCAGTCGGTAACAGGCATTACAACACTGCCCAGAGGCACATCATCCCGGTATGTCCCTGCAATCCCTATGTCAATGGCAATATCGGGCCGTGATCCTGATGAGATCATTTTTGTCAGTGCCCATGCTGTTGCAACTGTTCCCACTCCTGTAACAAGAATGTCTATCTCCTTTCCCCTGAAAAACCATTTACCTGCAACCTCTTCAATTCCTTGAATGTCCCTTGCTGCAGAAGCTTCCTCATCTGTCGCGGCTATTATGGAAATACGGAATGACATAAGTTCTTTTTCTGATTGCTTTAATTTGATGCCATAAATATATTGTTTTAAGATTTAAAAAGATCGGGTTAAATAGTTAATATTGCATTATTAAAGCCTGAAACAATGATCTATATCACACGGAGGGAAAGGTTCAGCGCTGCACACCGGATGTTCAGGGAGGAATGGACCGAAGAAGAAAATTACAGGGTCTTCGGTAAATGTTCAAATCCAAACTGGCACGGGCACGACTATGTTCTTTACGTGACAATAAAAGGCGAAGTCCCGGGAGAAACAGGTCTGTTCATGAACATAACCAGGCTCAGGGATATAATTAAGGAAGTAATAATTGACAATGCCGATCATAAGAACCTGAATCTTGAAGTCGGTTTTGTGAAAGGGAAAATTCCCACAACAGAGAATCTGGCCATAGCCATCTGGGATGAGCTGAAGCCACATATCGAAAAAGAAGGGGCGCAACTTCACTGCGTAAGAATAAGTGAAACTGAAAACAATACAATTGAATATTATGGCTGATAAAATAGAAACAATAAACAGCGGAAGCGGGATATCGGCAAACGGATATAACAGGATAGAATCATGGGATGCTGAGAACATTAAGGAATTATCATCTCATTATTACAAAGTTCTTCAGCTTATTGGCGAGGATCCGGAAAGGGAAGGGCTGAAAAACACACCGGTTCGCGTTGCAAAGGCAATCAAATTTCTCACAAACGGGTACAGTCTGAATCCATGCGAAATAATTAATTCCGCGAAATTCAGGGAAGATTACAAGCAGATGGTAATAGTCAAGGATATTGAGCTGTATTCGATGTGCGAACATCACATGCTGCCGTTTTTCGGGAAAGCCCATGTTGCATATATTCCTAACGGTTATATTACAGGTCTCAGCAAAATTGCGAGAGTTGTCGAGGCTTTTGCCCGGAGGCTTCAGGTCCAGGAAAGGCTGACGGTCCAGATACGCGACTGCCTTCAGGACTGTCTCAGCCCCATGGGAGTGGCAGTTGTGATAGAGGCACAGCATATGTGCATGCAGATAAGAGGCATACAAAAACAGCATTCCGTAACCACAACGTCCGCCTTTACAGGTGTGTTCCTCAACCAGCTGAATACACGCGAGGAATTTGTTCATTTAATAGGCTCAAATCTTCATTAGAATTATATGAAAGCATATGTCTTCCCTGGGCAGGGAGCCCAGTTCCCGGGTATGGGCCGCGACCTTTATGAGAAATCGCCGCTGGCAAAGGAATTATTTGACAGGGCCGATTCAATTCTCGGATTTTCCATAACAAGCCTGATGTTCGGAGGTACTGAGGAGGATCTGAGACAGACAAAGGTAACACAGCCTGCAATTTTCCTTCATTCAACAATACTTGCAGCAGTTCTTCAGGATTCCTTCAAGCCTGAGATGGTTGCAGGGCATTCGCTTGGTGAGTTCTCGGCTCTTGTTGCCAACAGGTCACTGTCGTTCGAGGATGGTCTGCTGCTGGTTTCAAAAAGGGCCGCAGCGATGCAGAAAGCCTGTGAGGCCTCGCCTTCAACAATGGCAGCGATAATCGGACTCGAGGATGAACTTGTCGAAGAGGTGTGCACGTCGGTAGGAGGAACAGTGGTTCCCGCCAACTATAACAGTCCCGGTCAGATTGTAATATCCGGATCAGTTGACAGCGTCGACAAGGCCATCGAAATACTGAAAGGGAAAGGAGCAAAAATGGCTGTAAGGCTGGCTGTGGGAGGCGCATTTCATTCACCTCTCATGGAACCTGCAAGGATAGAACTCGAAGAGGCAATAAGGGTTACAAGGTTCAATAAGCCTGTCTGTCCGGTTTATCAGAACGTAAATGCAAGCCCGGCAACCGATCCCGAAATCATAAAGGCAAACCTTGTAGCACAACTGACATCGCCGGTAAGATGGACCCAGTCGGTGAAGAACATGATTGCCGCAGGGGCATCATCATTCACCGAGGTGGGACCGGGGAAAGTGCTTCAGGGGCTAATCCGAAAGATAAGCAGGGAAGTCACGATTGATTCGGCCGTATTCTAAACACCTGCCCCGTCCCGGCTGCTTATTTTTGGCTTAAGGATCACTCCCCTGTGAGTTTTCCCGTCGACCATTATTTCAAGCGGATTGTCGAATCGTATATGCCTGAGGTTCTCATCTTCATAGGCTGCTTTCATCCGGTTAAGGAATTCGACATCATAAAAGCCCTCATTGATGTACGGATTGATAGTGAAATAGCCTATCCTGAAGGATGTCAGATTCTGAAAGAAATGGGTACCCTGGCTGGGATCGATCCTGTAGTTTTTCAGGCCCGATTCTATAATTATCCTTGCGGCAGATATCTGCGGCCATCTTACCGGGATGCCAAGCCACGGATCAGTTGATCCCCAGCGGCCCGGTCCTATCAGGACATATCCGGCGCCATTCTTTACGAACTCATTGTTGATTCGTTCAATGTCGGAAGCTGTGTCCTTGTTCCTCGCCGGATTGAACGAGTCGGGCTTTATATATACAACATCGCTTATTCCCCTGAAAACACCATTCCCCAGGGCAGATTCGGAATAAACCAAAGTGTCGGATTTTTGCACATTCCCAAGGTTTATGGCTGAGGTCTCCTCTGAATGAACAACAGGTCTTATCTGTAAAAAATTAAAAATTCTGGGTGTGCCCGGAGGCGTTTCAAGGTTTGCTGCAAATTCTATCTCAATCGGGTTGTTCATCTCCTTCTGGCCCAGTTCCAGAAGGGTGCTTAGAATGTCTGCCAGGGGGAACAGCTTATGCTGCAAAACATTGGAGAATGTAATTACCCTTTTCCCCGAAATACTGATGCCATCTCTAAGAATATTGTTATTGTAATCATATGTTGAAGCCACATACTTCATGGCAGCATCATTGCTTACATCATTTATCCCGAGCCTGAGTATGTTAACACCGTCATCTGTGGAAGGGACAAAACTGTCAACCTTAAGGTCAAGAGCACGGAATTCCCTTTGAGTATCCCTCAAAGCTGCCTCCACCGACGAAAGCTGAAGTATCTTCTTATAATGTTTTGGGGAAAACCTGAGAGATATGCCTCCCTCGACTATCAGTTTTCCGAGGCCGAAGGCTATGTTCGCGATGCCATCTTCTGCCTTCTCAGAACCTATCGGATAATAGTTTATCGATTGTGCGACTCCCGACAGGGTCGGGTAAAAAATATCTCCGTGCCTGTTGCCGCATACTTCCTGAAGGATTATACCCATCTTTTCTTCGTCGATCACATTTGCAGTGGCCGTCATATAGGCCTTGCTGGCCTTGTAATAAACAGAAGCATAAACTTCCCTTATTGCATCGGATATCATCCTTACCATTACATGATTGTCGGGGTGCCGGGGTATCATATATGTGGAATAAATACCTGCAAATGGCTGGTAATGTGAATCCTCAAGCTTGCTCGACGATCTTACTGCAATAGGATGGTTTCTCGATACAGCAAGAAAGGCATAAAAATCCTGATAAACCCTGCCGGGAAGTTCGGCACTCAGGAACCTTCCAAGGATCTCATCATCAGAAAGGTCAGACAGAGCAACCGAATACAGGTTATTATGGTCCATGAATTCATCAAAGATGTCGGTGCTTAGCACCACAGTCCGTGGTATGGTGATGAGAACATCAGGAAATTTGTTATAGAGCTTATGGATTTTGATGATTCGGTTAATAAAAGCAAGCCCTCTTGCCTTTCCCCCGATGGAGGCATCTCCTATTCTGGAAAAGACCTGATATTCGTCGTAGCTCGACTTGTCGAATTTGGCAATTACACCCCTGCCCTTCCCCAGTCTGAAACTTGAAATAGCCACATAAAGAAACCTTCTCATCTCATCCATCGTTTCAAAATCCTCCTTGCGGATATATTTGAACATCTGGGCAACAGGGAAAAGCGCCCGGGCATTCAGCCATTTGGAAAAGTGATTCCTTGTCGCGTGATACTCGAGCGTCTTGTCGGGAATTGTGAGAAGCTTCTGCTGCAGGCTCTGCAAATCAGTTGCAATGGCAATAGGCTCCATCGTGTCGGGATTCTTGAACACAAAGGGTCCGAATGCAAGGTTCTGGATTATGAAGTTCCTGAGTTCGAGCGACAGCGATTTGGAATATTTATTTATGAATCCTGCTCCGAGCTCTTCAGCCATTTTTTTATGAACAGAGCTTGACGACTGTATAAGGAACGGGACCTTGTCGTCGTCGGCCATTACTGCCTTGCACAATTCAATGCCGGCATTCTCATCCACAACACCATCCTTTTTGTAACTTATGTCGGAAATTACTCCAAGCACGTTGTATTTGTACTTTTTATAAAGATCGAGAGCATCATTGTAATTATTGGCAAGAAGGATTTTAGGCCGTCCCCGCATTTTAAGCATCCGCTGATGCTCGTTAAGAGCTTCCCTCTGAAAATCTATCGACTGAAGAAGAACGATCCTGTAAATGTTGGGCAGATATGACGAAATATACCTGATTGAATTTTCAACAAGGATAATTGCCTGAACACCAATGTTCTCAATGTCGAAATCGGCATTCATTTTATCTTCAATCAGCTTAATAATCGCAAGGATAAGCGAAGCATCGCCGAGCCAGCAGAAAACATAATCGATAGCGCTCAGATCCTCTCCCTCAAGCCTTAATGAGACTTCTCTTGAGAAATATGTAAGAACGACAATCGGGATGTGCTCATATCTGGCCTTTATCATTTTAGCAAGGGCAAATACATCCGTGCCCCTGAGGCTCAGCATCGAAATCACCAGGTCGATATTGCCTTCCTGGAGTATCCTGAAAGCATCCTCGGCGTTGTCGGTTTGCACGAAGGTAGGCGGATACCTCAGATTAAGAGAGACATATTCGTTGAATATCTGTTCATCGATCCTGCCGTCCTCTTCCAGCATATAGTTATCATAATTACTGCAGATTATCAGCACGCGGTGTATCCTTTTCTGCATCAGCAGGTCGAAAGATGTATCCGTAAAATCGTATTTCTGCAGATCCAGTATTCCTTCAATGATCGTCATACACTCATATTTTTATTATTCATCGAAACAACCGCCATCCCCTTTTTCCCGTCCATCCTGATTATCAATGGTTTTTCAAACCTGACATGTCTGAAAAAATCCCTGTTTTCTATAATCTGCTGCCTTCTGATAAGATCAAAACTGATTTTATCATCCGGTGAATCGAGGTCAATGGAGAAATAGCCGATATTCATTGATGTGACATTATGAAAGAAATGGGAACCAAGAGAGGCATCGGGGTGAAAATCGGCCATTGAAACCTCAACTATCACTTTTGCATTTGATATCTGGGGCCAGGCAACCGGGATGCCAAGGAACCTGTCGCGCGATCCCCATCGTCCCGGCCCTATCAGGATGTATTTTCTGTTATCGTTTACCATTTTCTCATTAATATCGGCGATCTCCTCTGCCATTCTTACAGTAAGATTTGTATCAAAGCTCGCCGGTTCAAGATATATCAGATCTGTAATATCCCTGATTATTCCGTTGCCCATGCTTTTATTTGTAAGAAGGACAATCTCGTCTTTGTCGATCGAGCAGGGGTCAATATTATAGCCGGCACCTGTTCCAAGCAGGGGCTTTATCTGAAGAAGATAAAAAGAAGCATTCCCTGATTCATCCTTTGTAAGGTCGACGGCAAATTCTATCTCGACAGGCGTTCCGGAAGCCTCGGTGACCACATCGAGCACTGTCCGCAAAGCAGGGGCAAGAGGTATGTAATTGTACTTCAGGATGTCAGCAAAGTTTATCACTCTCGGACCCGGAGTATCAAGACCGGGAACAATAGTGTCATTATCCGGGTTAAGTACAGATGCAATATGGTTAAGGGTACCATGCGACTCGGCAGCGCTTATGTCGAGCATTTTAAGACCTGCATTCTCGCCCTCGAGAAGGTTAAGATCCCTTTTTGCCAGGTCGACTGCATAAAATCTGACCTGTGAATTCCTGTAAAGGTCCTTCTGTGAAATTATTTCAAGCGCAGGGTAAGCAGGGGAAAACCTGTATGCAAGGTTTCCTTCCATCACATACTGCCCGAGTCCGACCGCTGCCACTGCGAAGCCATCCTTTGGTTTCATGTGCGCCACAGGATAAAAATTGAATGACTGGGCCGATCCGCTTATATGAGGATAATATACGTCATCATACCTCTTCCCCACAACTTCCTGGATGACCACTGCCATTTTTTCGTTTTCAATCTTGTAATTTATGGCCTCAAAATATGCTTTTGCAACTCCTGAATATATGGAAGCAAAGACAAGTTTTATCGCATCGGAAATCTGCTTAAGCCTTGTTTCGGGATCAGGATCGATATTTGGCACAAGGTAAGTTCCGAAGATACCCGAGAAAGGCTGGCTCATTGAATCCTCAAAAAGACTTGATGAACGGACAGCAAGAGGATTTTTTATTTTATTCAGAAAAACCCTTAATTTTTTTTCGAGTGTATAACTGAGACTACCTTTAACAAAAGCCCTCTGTATTATATCGAAGTTCCTTTCTTCCTTGACAAGACTCCACAGATGGTTCCTTTCCATGAAAAGGTCAAATTCATCGGTCCCGATAATGGCAGTAACAGGCGCCTTGATGTTAATGCCGGGAATAAGTCTTCCAAGCTCAAAACTATAGATCAGGGTGTTTATAAAAGCCAGTCCCCTCCCCTTTCCGCCCAGTGATCCGGGTGTCAGGCTTACCACATTTGTTTCGTCGATAGCAGCCGACTCTTCAAATTTAATCACACGCCCCTTGTTCAGTTCCTGCCTCCGTTTGCGGATAATATTCAGAAGGAATTCCCTTACTTCCTTGAGGCTGTTGAAATCCGACACCTTGACAGGATTTATCAGCCTTGCGATCTTCACCTCACCACGGGCCATGAGCCAGTGGCTGAAATGGTTCTTCATTGCATGGTAGGCAAGCGAATCTTCGGGGATGGTCTCGAGATAGGATTCGAATTCCTTCATCGACCTTGCAACAGCTATCTGCCTCCCCTGGTTGTCGCGGTAGACAAAGTGTCCGAAACCAAGGTAATAGTTTATAAATGACTTCAGGTCCTGCAGAAGGCTTTCGGAGTTTTTGTTTATGAAATTTGATTTTAACGCAAAGGCAAATTTCGCGTTCGCCGGATCGGACGACTGTAAAACAGTGGGAAGATTCGGAAGCTCGCTCTTTATATGCCCGATAAGCTCATAACCTGCTTTTTCATCCATCTCCCCTTCCCTCGGGAATGACATATCTGAAATGACGCAAAGGAGGTTGTTCCTGTAATTATTGAACACATTGATCGCGCTCTCCCAGTTTGAAGCAAGGAGAATTTTAGGCCTTGCCCTGAGTTTCAACACTTTATAAAGTTCATCGGTTGATACATCTTCAATAAGGTGTTTTGTCTGGTCCATCACCAGGCTGTAAAGCATCGGAAGGTAACTCGAGTAATAATCGGCTGAATCCTCAACAAGAAGGATGACACCTGTAAGACCTTTCTGCGTATCATTTTCTACGTTCACCCTGTCTTCAAGAAGGGAAACCATCGCGAAAAACACTTTCGATTCACCGGTCCATACAAAATAGTTGTCGAACGGGACCTTTCTGGCCTGTTGTTCTTTGACAAAGGCCATATCAGAGGGGTTGTTAAGAAGGAGGAAAGTGGGAAGATATGGATATTTGTTCTTTATTTTCCTGCACAGGTCCATCGGGCCCTCCTTATCAATGCCAATCATTATGATAACCATATCGTAATGCCTGGCTTTCAGCCTGTTAAAAGCCTCCTCTTCGCTCGAAACACCGGTGACCCTTGGTATGGAAGTAAGGCTCATATGGTAATATTCTCCAAGGATGTGATCGGCAAATCGTCCTTCTCCCTCTATGGAGTAGGCATCATAGAGGTTTGCCACCAGAAGTATTTCCTTCACCTTGAAAGGCTGCAGATCGTGGAATACATCCCTTTCGGCGTTATGGCGGTCGAGAAACCGCTGAAGCAGCTTTTTGCTGGGGATGTTCTGGTAATCTTCCTCCTCCCTCCGCGGAATGCCCGAGGTTCTTATAAGATCACGGGCTTTGTAGCTGTTGATATACCCTGTAATAAGGCTGGCAATGTTCTGGATCAGGTCCCTTTCTTCCTTGAGAAACGGGCCCTCGCTCTCCTCCCTGAATTCCCTTGTATAATAAATCTCTATGGTCCCGGTCTGATTGTCTATTGTATTGAACTCCTGCACCATCTTCCATTTAGTCTCGCAGAATTCGAGAGTCTCAAAACTCTGATTCATGAAAGTGATCCTGGCAACCGTGTACTCGGGATATTGCCAGGCGGCCGGGAGGAGAAGGGCTATCTGCTGGAGGGTTTCCTCGATTGGTTTGTTTTCCTTAAGTATATATGTCGTTTGGTTGATGCAGCTCAGCTCCTTTACTCTTTCCTGCTGATCATGAAGGAGTTGCCTGAATTCAGGGGTAATATTGTTTTTTGCATCCATGGCCGGGAATTTCGGTGTAACAGAATTTAAAGGTACTAAAATTACGAGGTTCCCGGAGCAGGCCATAGAATATTCAATATGTTTTAATAAGGCAATTCATCAATGGCCGGTGCCTCGTGAAGACTATATAAGTCGAGCCCCGGGGAGAGGCTCGATCTTTGGGTGGCCCTTGCATGGATTAAAAAGGGCCGGGGAAAATTCAGAGGGGAATATCAATTAAACAATTGATAAATACTCATTGACCAATTGATTTAATTCATCTTAACAATTGATTTTTATCTTATTTATAATTGATATATGTTATTATCGTCATTGATAAAATTCCATAATGAATAATAAGTATCAGTATATCAACTTCGGGATACTAATATACTTATGATGGCTTTCAGCTCTTTCCAATGATCACATCATAAAAGCGAACAGCCTGTTTTAATTAGGAACCGTTTATGTAGTATGAGATTTCAAACAGGCGAGGTCAGAATTACATCTGTCTTTATCAGAGAAGTTTTTCAAGGTCCCTTATTCTGAGAAGCGGTATCCTGAACTGGAAAACCTCCCCGTCTTTATTAAGAATGCATAGCCGCTTAATCCTTTGCACCTTGCTCAGGTATTTTAAATTCACTATCACCGAGCGGCTGATCCTTGCAAACTCCTGTGGCGGCAGCATTTTTTCAATTTCCCCGATATTTACAACAACAACCTCATGTTTTTCTTTTCCAAGATGAATTTCCGAATAATTCCAGTCGGCCTGGACATAAATTATATCAGAAGGGTCGATCAGGATGAAACCACCTGCAGTATTGAATCTGAGTTTTTTCCGTGAGGTCATTTCAAGCAACAGCGAAAAATTCCTTTCCGATTCGGTGTCGTTTATCCGGGCTATGGCCCTTTCAACCGCCACGGCCAGTTCGGACCTGTCGACAGGTTTAAGAATATAGTCGAAGGCTGATGCCTTTATGGCCCGGATCGCGAAATTTTCAAAAGCTGTCACAAAGATCACGCAAGGCTTCACGCCTGCCCTCCGGAGCTCCCCGAGTATCTCAAATCCGCTTTTCCCGGGCATCTGAATATCGAGAAACAAAAGATCGGGTTTCTTCTCAATGATCTCAGCTGTTGCCGGTACGGGATCTGATACGGCAGCAATTACCGAAATCCCGGGATCTGTAATAAGATAGTCACGAAGGGATTTAATGCAATGATCCTCGTCGTCGACGATCATAGCAGTTACAGGTCGCACATTCAGAAAATCATTTTTCATTTTTCCCGGCAATTTTTATTAATACCCTGGTTCCGGCTGCCTTACCGTCGGATCCAAAAAGGTCAGTTATTTCAGAGCTTATGCTTTCATTATAATATTTCCCGTAAACAGAGTAAAGCTCATTCATTATTCCGAGGCCTTTGCCCGTTGATTTTTTTTGAAGCCCTGCCGACATCTCACGTCCTATGCCATTGTCTTCAACCGTTATCAACAGGGCGCCCGCCTGCTTTTCCAGGCTTACAGTCAACGAACCGCCTGATTTCAGCGGAGCCAGGCCGTGTTTAATTGCATTTTCGACATGGATCTGAACGAGCATCCTGGGGATAAGAAAAGAAGCATCAACATTATCCCCGACATTGATGTTGTATTCAAATTTTCCATTGAATCTCATCTGTTCGAGTTCAAGATAATCTCTGCAGAATTCAAGTTCCTCACTAATGGTCCTCCGTACAGAACCTGCTGAGAGTAAGAGGTTTCTGTAAAGTCCGGCAAAACGTCTGAGGTGGTTACCGGCCTGTTCGGTCGAATAATGTTCAACAGAATAGATTACTTAGTTTATGACATTCAGCGTAAAATGAGGATCCAGCTGGTTCCTGATAAGCGCCATCTGTAGTTCAGAAATCTTTTTTTCGGTTTCAAATTTTCTTTTCGTCGGCGCTTCCTGTATCTTTTTCACAAAAAAAGTGAAAGCAAACAATCCTGAGTATATAAGGAAATAAACAAGAAATCTGAAAGGATAGAGAGGATTTTTGCCATATTTAAGAAGATAGTGATTTCTTCCTGACTGAATGGAAATCATGTTTCCAGAGCTGTCATGCCGCTTGTCTGACAACAGGAAATCAGCTGTCGCGCCCGTCGGAACTGCGAGTTCGACCGGATGTTTAAGGCCTTCCCTGAAAATCTTTATACTTCCCATATTAAAGCAGAAAAGCAGAATTTCCCTTTTCCCATCTGAATCAAAATCATCATATACAATTTCAGGGTCGCCTTTGAAATCCACGAATTTTTTTTCTTCAGGCTGCTCATTGAAAAGTCCTATGCCTTTCCCGGGCACTGAAAGCAATATCAAATTCTTCCTGCCCGATTTTGTGCTTATAATGTCATTTGCATAGAAAGGCAAATGAAGGCTGTCGCTCACTGTTCCGTCTGAATCACCATGATATATGGTGGAATTAAGTTCAGATGATGCCGGGTTAAACAGAAAGGCGAGCGCACCACGATTTCCCCGGATTTCTGAAACGGGGGTTATTTTGCTGTAATTTCCGCCCATCTGTAAAGGTCGGAACAGAAAACGGAGGTTTTTGTCCAGTACCATGAGAGTGGCGCTGCAGTCGTGATATTCTGCCTCTTCCGGGCCAACATTAGATGTCGCATAGCCATATGGAATGATCTCCCTTGTTCCGTCACCGGTAATGTCGGTCTGAAGGATCTTCCATATATAATAGTATGATTCAGGAGAAACCGACAGGGAATCCCGGACAATATTATATGAGTAAACGTTACGGGGAGATTTTGAAAATCCCGATCCGATCCCGAATATCAGTTCCTTTATCAGATCACCATCCAGATCTTCCATTTCAGCCGGAATAATGAAAGGATCAGGAGGATTGTCGCTTTTCCCTGCGACTGAAATCAGACGGTTAATGACAGGGTCATAAGAATCTTTAATATTATTTATACAATGAAGCAGGATTGAACCGGAGGATAGTGTAAATATGTATACCTCTTTCATTCCGTCGCCATTGCTGTCGCCTGTTATGCCAGGGCATTTTACATACTGGAAGCAGAGACCTCCCCTGAAATTCCACTGGTCAATTATCCCGTTTACTCCGTTTAGTGCAAGAGATGTAAAATTACCGGAACTTTTAATGAACAGCATTTCGGAACTTCCGTCTCCATCAAGGTCATCATACCAGGCATACGATTTATCCGCCAAAACAGTCGCTTGCCCTGTTTCAAGAAGATATTTGCGGAAATCATTGTGTATTAAGAGTATGATCAGAAGAAACGGGAGTATTGATAATACCCACGGGCTGAGGATAACATTTCTGCAGTTCACCATTCCTGAAGTAATGCTTTGAAAGCTTTATTAAAAACAGTGATCCGGAACGATTTTAATGCAGAAAACTATCAGATAATGACAGATTTTTTAATCGACGGTCCATACCGACCCGCTGTTAAGCAGGTCGTCGACGCATTTAACCTTTGATGTTTTCCGGATATCCCTTATCTGATTATGAACATCCTCATCATAGGTCGGGCCGGGAACTGATCTTATAACGCCCAGTGCAACCGGGTATTCCGGGTATCTCATGTTTGCAAGCATATAATGGATGCCCGGGTTTGGCTCGGCGGCATCGTGCACCAGGATATTGCCTTTGTTGTAGCCGTTCTCGCCAAGTTTTACAACTTTCAGCTTCAGGCCGTCGAGAATAAGTCCTTTATCACCATCTTTTCCGAAGACCATCGGTTCTCCATGCCTGAGCACTATTGTTCTGTCGTCCCTAACCTCCTTCCCTGCCACATTTTCATGGATTCCGTCGTTGAATATGACGCAGTTCTGGAGCACTTCAACCACAGAGGTGCCCTTATGCCTTGCAGCTTCGATATATATCTGTGTGGAAAGGGCAACATTCGAGTCGAGGGTTCTTGCAAAGAACCTTCCTTTTGCACCGACAACAAGTTCGCCAACCGAGAATGGCTCCTCAACGGTACCATACGGAGATGTCTTTGTTACAGTGCCTTTTTCGGATGTAGGAGAGTACTGCCCCTTTGTAAGGCCATAGATCTCATTGTTAAAAAGAATGATATTTATGTCGACATTCCGGCGCACCACATGGATGAAATGGTTACCTCCTATTGCCAGTGCATCTCCGTCGCCGGTGATCTGCCAGACAGAAAGATCGGGATTTGCGATTTTCACTCCGCTTGCTATTGCAGAGGCGCGGCCATGGATACTGTGAAATCCGTAGGTGTTCATATAATAAGGGAAACGAGATGAGCAGCCGATCCCTGAGATAAAGGCAATTTTCTCGCGGGGGATGCCCAGTTCCGACAACGCTTTCTGAACAGCAGCCAGAACGGCATGGTCGCCGCATCCGGGGCACCATCGGACCTCCTGGTCACTCTTGAAATCCTTTGGCGTAAGCTGGTTTATCTGTACCGGTTCCATATCAGTTTTCCTCCAGAATTTTAATACATTGTTCCTTTATTTCCTGTACCGTGAACGGCAACCCCTGAACCTTGTTTATCTGTTCATATTTGAATTCCTGATGTTTCATCCTCAGGAAATTGGCAAACTGCCCGGCATTAAGTTCACATACGACTATCTTTTTGAAGCAGGCAAATGTCTCGCGGGTGTTTGCAGGCAGAGGATTAATATAGTTGAAATTGACGAAGCTGACATTATATCCTTCGGCAATAAGTTCACGCACTGCAGTGATGAGGTAGCCATACGATCCTCCCCAGCCAACAACAAGAAGATCATTTGTTTCAGGGCCGAAAACCGTGAGGTCGGGAATATCACTGACCACCCTGGCAACTTTTTCTTCTCTCAGTTTCACCATCAGTTCGTGGTTTTCAGGAATATACGAGACAGTTCCCTTAATAGTCTTTTCGAGTCCGCCGATACGGTGCTCAAGGCCGCGGGTGCCCGGGACTGCCCATTTTCTTGAGAGTTTTTCCCTGTCGCGTTTATAAGGAAGGAAAGGAAGCTCATCGGTGCCGGCATATGGCGGAGTTATGGCGGGAAGATCTTTCATTTCAGGTATTTTCCACGGTTCTGATCCGTTGGCAAGATAGCTGTCGGTAAGAAGGACAACAGGGGTCATGTGTTCGACAGCTATTTTTGCAGCCTGAAATGCATAATTAAAGCAATCGGCCGGAGTGCTGGCAGCGATAACCACGACGGGGCTCTCGCCGTTTCTGCCGTAAAGGGCCTGCATGAGGTCGGCCTGTTCGGTCTTGGTGGGTAACCCTGTTGAAGGGCCTCCTCTCTGGACGTCAATTATGACAATAGGGAGTTCTGCCATTACCGCAAGGCCTATTGCCTCTGATTTTAAAGCAAGGCCAGGGCCCGAAGTCGAGGTAACTGCAAGGTTTCCGGCGAAGCTGGCACCCAGAGCGCTGCATATGCCGGCAATCTCATCCTCAGCCTGGAAACTGGTTACGCCAAGGTCTTTCCGGGCAGCAAGCTCCTCAAGTATTCCGGTTGCGGGGGTTATGGGGTATGAGCCTATGAAAAGCCTGAGTCCGGCTTTCTCAGCTGCTGCAATAAGTCCCCACGAAGTAGCGACGTTTCCGCATATGTTCCTGTATTTCCCCGGAGCGATGGGAGCCGGATTGATTCTTACAGGGGTGAGTGCTTCGATAGTTTCGGCATAGTAATAACCGGCTCTCAGGGCGATCTTGTTGGCCTGGGCGACCTCCGGTTTTTTTGCAAATTTCTTATCAAAAAACTGTTCCGTATATTTTAGTTTGCGGTCGAAGAGCCAGAATACCATACCGAGGGCGAACATGTTCTTTGTACGAAGCACTGTTTTAGGATCGAGGCCCCGGTCTTTCAGTGCCTCCCTTACCATCGATGATACCGGTGCTGCAATAATGTTATAGCCGTCGAGATTTTCTTCAGCAATAGGATCCTTCAGATAACCTGCTTTCTCAATATTCTTCTCGGTGAAATTGTCCTTATCATAAATAATTGTCCCGCCGGGTTTAACCCATTTCACGTTGGCTTTGATGGCTGCAGGGTTCATTGCCACCAGTACATCTGAAAAGTCGCCGGGGTTATTCACTTCCGAACGTCCCAGATGGACCTGGAATCCGGATACTCCTCCGACTGTTCCCTGGGGAGCGCGTATCTCAGCCGGATAATCCGGAAAAGTGGAAATATCGTTACCATATAAGGCGGCAGTGTCGGAAAACAAAGTTCCGGTAAGCTGCATACCGTCGCCGGAATCGCCCGAAAACCTGATAACCACTTCTTCCTTTTCAACAACTTTTGATTTTTTGGTCATGATTCAGATATATTTCTCAGAAGTTTCTGTATCAAAAGACCTTGAGGCACCGTTGTGTAGCCCTTTGCTTACCTTTGTGGTTAATTTAAAAATGCTCAGCCACAAGGGAACCCAAAGTTATTCACAAAGGACGCAAAGGATATTAAAATCATCAAAGACACTTTTGATATAACCTCTTTATATGATGCAGCAACAAAATTACTTTATTTAATGTTCGAAAAATCATACAATTATTGACATTAACGTATGATTTTGATCATGTTTTGTCCTAACTCCAGATGTCAGCCTTTTTAAGGTTTATTTCCCCTTCAAAGAACATTCTCGCGATCTTCTCAAAATAGGGGGTATAGTCAGAAACATAAAAACGGTCGTAAACTTTTCCCGAGTCGTTAAGAAGGTCGTTCTTTTCAAGCGTCTCTTTAAGTACAAGCGAGACGATGCGGGCCGAATCAACAACTTCAACGTCGAAATTGAAAAACCTGCTTATCTGGTTCTTGATTATCGGGTAATGAGTGCATCCAAGGACGAGGGCCTGGATTCCTGAAAGCATCTCATTTGAAAGATAGGTACGGATAATGGCATTGCTTATATCGTCAAAAATGAAGCCTTCCTCGATCATTGGCACGAACAAGGGAGTTGCCATTGAGACAACCTCAGTTTCAGGAGATTTAGCCTTAAGCTTATGAGCGTACGTTCCGGAGCTTATGGTACGTTTAGTACCTATTATTCCGACTTTGCCGAATTTACGTGTGCTGAGGTAATTCACGACCGGATTGATGACATCAATAAGGATAAGCTTTTCCTTAAATTCCTCCTTCAAGGTGTCAAATGCCGAGGCTGAAGCTGAATTGCAGGCCACAAGAACTATTTTCGAATCATGCCCGATAAGGAACTCGGTTATTTTTCCTGAATAGTAACGGATCGCTTCGGCCGACTTGTCGCCATAGGGAAGATGCGCCGTATCGCCAAAATAAACGAGACTCTCGCCGGGAAGAATCTGTTTAATGGCCTGTGCGACAGTAAGGCCCCCGACTCCTGAATCAAAAATTCCGATAGGCTGGTTATTCACTTTGAAGACACATTAAAAAAATGACCATCTGCCATGAGGCGGATGGTCACCGGTTTATAATAATTCATTTACTTTAATCCAAGTTTTGCTTTTGCAAGTGGCAGAACATTCACGCTTTTTGTTTCGTCAAAGTAAGCTATCTGCTGGCCCGAAAGATCAAAAATATAGATAAATCCGTTTTCTTTCCCGACCTGGCTTATAGCCTTATCGGCCTTTTCGGTAATGGGCTGGAAAAGGGCGATCTGTTTTTCCTGAAGCTGATTCTGGGCATTGGTCTGGAAATCGGTAAGCCTTCTCTGATAATCCTGAAGTTCCTGTTCCTTTGTCTGGCGGACAAGATCGGTCATGTTTTTACCTTCCTTGAGATATGCTTCATATTTATTATTAAGTTCAACCTGTAAAAGTTCTGCGGCATTCTGCAGTTCCTTGTTCAGTTTTTCAAGGTTAACTCTTGCGGAATCAAATTCCGGCATAGCCTGAATGAGCTCATTTCTGTTAATGTGACCGAATTTCAAATTCTGAGCACCAGCCTCCTGTCCGGCAAAAGCTGACACGATGACAAGAGCAATTATTCCTAAAAATCTTTTCATTCTGTATAATTTAATTTGGTTTTGCAAAAGTAGTTAATTAATTTTTATAACCTAATTTTTCGAGAACCTGATCGCTTATATCAAACCTGGGGCTGGCGAACAATATGTTCCCTCCTGAAGCAGTATCGAAGATGGCCGCATAGCTTCCTTCGGCAGCAATTGTCTTTATAGCTTTCAGTATTTCATCCTGAATTGGTTTTACAAGTTCCTCGCGTTTCTTAAAGAGTTCGCCTTCAACGCCAAAGTATTTATTCTGAAGATCCTTTACCTCCTTTTCCTTATTTACGATAGCCTCTTCCCTCTTTGTCTTCATTTCTGTTGAAAGGAGAACCGCATCATTCTGGTACGTTTTATACATTTGTTCAACAACGGCATAGCCGTCGGAGATTTCTTTTTCCCATTGTTTTGAGAGGTTGTCAAGCTGTTCCTGTGCCTTGGTAAAGGCCGGAATATTCTTCCTTATGTATTCGCTGTCGACGAAACCATATTTCTGTGCTTCGGCAAAAACCGTGGTGATTAATACCAGCAATACTATTGAGCCCAACTTTTTCATAACATTTATTTTTGATTTGACTATTAAAACTGCTGACCTATTGTAAAGCTGAATTGTCCTTTATTTGCATCCGGGAAGTTGACAGGGTCATCCACAGGATCGAATCCGTAGCCCCAGTCGACTCCGAGAAGGCCGAACATCGGGAGGTTGGCCCTTACTCCAATACCTGCAGCCCTGTTCATTTTAAACGGGTTATACTGGTTTAGCCTCGACCATGCCTTCCCTGATTCAAGGAATGCCAGCAAATATATAGTTGCCTGCTGGTTAAGCGAAACTGGATATCTGAGTTCGCATGTCATTTTTGAATAAACGTTACCTGTGGGAGCTCCGGTCCTGGAATCGGTAGGTGTTACCGATCCGTCGGTATATCCTCTGAGAGCTATAATCTCACGTCCGTAAAGGCTGTAACCTGTCATGCCGCTTCCGCCGAGGTAGAAGTTCTCAAACGGAGAGGGTCCTATATCCTTGTTGTAATAGCCCAGGTATCCGAAAGCGAATTTTGCATTGAGGACGAGTTTGCTGTCTCTTGAGACGGGATAAAAATAATCGGCCTTGAACGTCCATTTATGGAATTCGATCCAGTTGTACTTCTCCTTGTCGGGAACTCCAACCATGTTCTTGCCCGAGATAAGAGAATATGGCGGAGTTGCCTGTATTGACAGGGTGAAAGTAGATCCGCTTCGCGGGTAAATAAGGTTCGGACTTGTGGAGAACCTTTGGATTCTTGTTGTGAAAGAAAGCATGTTTGACACACCATCCGAGAACAGGAAGTTATAATATGTGAACTTGTTAAGGTTATAGCTCTGGTAATTAATTTCCCCGTAGAGAGAAAAGAAGTCGTCAGGCCAGTCGAGTCTCTTTCCGAGGCCAATCGATGCGCCGTTTATTATCATTGACTGATAATCGCCGCTGCTCTTTTTCCGTCCGTTGGTCATCAACGACCTGTATAAAGAAACTGAGAATGAGTTTGGTTTCTTACCTCCGAGCCATGGTTCATTGAATGAAAGGTTATAAGACTGGTAAAGTCGTCCGTTAGATTGTGCCCTGATACTCAGGGATTGCCCGTCGCCTGAAGGATACGGTCTCCATTCATTGAGTTTGAAGAAGTTTCTCATGGCAAAGTTGTTGAACCTGACACCGATTGTTCCCACGAGCATTCCTGCTCCCCAGCCTCCTGAAATTTCAAACTGGTCGTTTGCCCTTTCCTCAAGCTTGTAAAGAAGGTCAACCGTTCCGTTAGCCGGGTCAGGGACCACGTTTGGATTTATCTTTTCCGGATCAAAGTGACCGATAACCCCCAGCTGACGTATCGATCTTATAATCTTATCCTTGCTGAACAGATCCCCTGGCAGGGTGTAAAGCTCACGTCTTGCTATATGTTCATTAGTTCTTGTATTACCCGAGATAATAATGTTATTCAGGTATGCCTGGTCGCCCTCGTAAATTCTAATCTCCAGGTCGACTGAGTCATTTTCTATCTTGGCCTCGACAGGAGTCAGCCGCGAGAAAAGGTAGCCGTTATCCTGATAGGCGCTGCTCACAGCATCCTGGGCTCCCGAAGCTCCGTTAAGCCTGTCCTCGAGGTGAGACTGATTATAAACAGATCCCTTTTTTATATTTAGCCACCTGTCGAGGTCTTCTTTCCTGTAAACGCTGTTACCCACCCATGTGATATTCCTGAGGAAATATTGTGTACCCTCTTCCACCTTAAGCTTAAGTCCCACCCGGTCTTCTGATATAGGGTAAACAGAATCTCCAAGAATTTTAAAATCCTTGAATCCGTTGTCGTTATAGAAAGTTTTAAGCTTTTCCTTATCCTCGTCATATTTTTCGGTGATCAGTTTTGAAGGCTTGAAGAAGTTGAGGTTTTTCTGTTTGGTGTTCTTGAATTTGCGTCGAAGCTGCTTATCGGAGAAATTTTCATTTCCCTCGAAAGTTATTTCACCGATCTTTACCTTCTCTTTTTTATCGACATTAACAGTGAGAATTATATTGTTAGGCTGGTTGGGATCATCCTTTTGAATAAAGTCAACAGTTGTATTGAGGAATCCTTTTTCAATAAAATGTTCAGTGATGACCTTGCGGGCGTGTGAAAGCTGGTATGAAGTAAGCTGTGAACCGACAGGCATGTTTATTTTTTCAACAAGGTCCTGTGTTTCGGAATTCTTCAGCCCGTTATATTTCACTGATGAGATCCTCGGGCGTTCCTGAAGGGCAATATCGAGATATACGGTATCGGCTACTGTTTTTAAAACACTAATCCTTACATCTGAAAAGAGGCCCTGCTGCCATAGTTTTTTCACCGCTGTTGTAATAGCATCTCCGGGTATTGATACTTCCTGGCCTATTCTGAGCCCTGATATTCCGATAAGGGCATTTGGATCAAGAAACCTGACTCCCGACACTGAAACACCACCTATTTTATAATCGAATGAACTTGAATAATCGATAATTTTCTCTTCCTGAGAAAACAGGGTCAGGTTCGTCAGAATAAGAAACACTGCCAGAAAAATCCTTTTCAATTTTTTTCTCACCATCTTATCATCATTTTTCCAATAGCTGTTCACTTGTCTTTCCAAATCTTCTTTCTCTCTTCTGGAAGTCAATTATTGCTTTGTAAAATTCTTCCTTACTAAAATCGGGCCAAAGTTTTTCCGTAAAATATAATTCGGTATACGCGATCTGCCACAGAAGGAAATTACTGATTCTCAATTCGCCGCTGGTTCTTATCATCAGGTCAGGGTCGGGGATTCCCCTTGTGGTAAGATATTTTTCAAAATCATGGTCCG
Organism: Bacteroidales bacterium; assembly: GCA_035390825.1. Lineage (GTDB taxonomy): Bacteria > Bacteroidota > Bacteroidia > Bacteroidales > VadinHA17 > LD21. Next base: position 92,041 of record DAOOUQ010000002.1, read on the forward strand.
CAATATTATCCGCGATGGTTTTCCCCTCAACAATATCTGAGGCAAGCTTTTTTGCGGCTTCCGTAATTTCCCACCTTGAGCTGTAGCTCATTGCCACAATCAGGTTCAGGCCAGTAGCACCGGCAGTAAGATTTATAGTTTCGATCAGCCGGCGGCGGACATCTTCGGCCAGGCGGTCGGTATCTCCAATGGCTTTCAGCCTGATATTATTTTTCATCAGTGTGCCGGTTTCCTTGTTCAGCGACTGAACCATTATTCCCATCAGGGCGGAAACCTCTTCATCGGGTCTTCCCCAGTTTTCAGTTGAAAAAGCGTAAACTGTAAGGTATTTTATACGCAGTTCTGCCGCAGCCTCTATGATTTCCCTCAAAGCATTCACCCCCTGCTGGTGGCCAAAGATCCTGTCCATTCCCCTCTGCCTGGCCCATCTTCCGTTTCCATCCATAATAATGGCAATATGTGACGGAAGGCGGTCGGTCTTGATCTTTTCTAAAATGGACATAGTTCAGCGTCTTCTTGATTCATCCACATCATTAAAAGCGGGGCAGCCTGACAGTTTGTTGAAGATCTTCCATGTAAAGGAAATACCTGCAAATGAATACCAGTCGTTGTTGTGTAACCATGCTTTATGATCCGGATCAATTTTATCATTCAAGCCGTCAAAGTTATCATAAAAAGTTTTACGAAAACCATATTCCGCTTCAAGTCCCAGATTTTTACGAATATTTATTTTAAAACCCATTGAAAAAGGGATAACCGGAACATAGGTCAGGGAGCCTGAAGAAATAAAGGCAAGGCCTGCACCTGCTGCAAGGTATGGGGTATAGTTCCACCTTTTACCCTGTGTGGAGTATGGAAGGAAATTGAACTCATAATGTGCCGCCCATTCCCCGACTGTTCCCGAAAAGGAGGCTCTGCGTGTTTGCTGGAAATTATTGCTGAAATCGAGGTCATTGCCCCTGATACCTCCGATGTAGATATTTGTCCTTACAGCCTGGCGCGGGTTGAAATTGTACCTGTAAAAGAGTCCGGCGGCAGGAAGAGGTGAATAGAAAAGCCTGTTTGCATTAATATCACCCAGATATGATGATACACCGCCAAAAATGCCATAATCGGCATTCCTCTGGCCGAATGCTGACAAAGAGACAAATAATAACAGTAAAAAGCCGCTAATTCTTCTCATCCAACTGGTCGAGCTTGTTGTCATCTGAAAGAGGGCAGTCCTCTGGGACTCGTTTTCAGCTTGTAGGTTACCGTGAAGTTCAACAGATAATAAACGTCGTTGGCTTTGGAAAATTGTTCAGAATGGTAACCATCAAGATAATCGGTCATGGTGTAGCGTCCTCCAAGTTCAACTCCAAAGTTAAGGTTGGGAGTATAAATAAGTGTTGCGCCTATTCCGGCTGGAAAAACTCCCGTAAAACCGCTGCTCTTCTGATTCTGTGAGGTAAGATAGTCGTTGGCATTGACTGAATAAAGGGCGCCTCCCACGCCTGCAAAAGCATACATATCGAGTGAACCGATAAGCGACCACAGGCTTTTTCCTCTCAGGAACAGGTAGCTGCTCTCATATTTATTCTTGATAAAATAATATTCAAGGATCATTGATGGCTCAAAAAGATGAGTCAGCGACTCGAACCGCCGCCCCTCATTTGAGCCTCTCTCGTCGGTCGAATGCAGCATGGCATATGTCAGGCTCAGGCGTGTATTCATGGTTCGTGACCACCTGTATCTTATTGTGCCCCCCAAATTGAACCTTGTTTGCCTGTAGCTTATATCTTTTAATCCGAGAAGGTTTTTACCCTGAGAAAAGCCTCCCACATCGGGAAAGGAGAACGAAGGTCCGATACCTGCCTGGGCTTCCCATCGTCTCATTTTCCAGAGTTGGGCGTCGGATAACTGAATTGCAAGAAAGAACAATATAACGATTAGGATGGATCGTTTCATTTTTGTCTGGTATAAATTGCTGATACAAATATAGTAATCTAATTTTAACATTGCTGCCTTAAAGCATATTGATCAGTTCCTCCTGTCGGCACCCCACATGAGTTTATTCCTAAGAGTGCTGTAGAAATCCCTGCCTTCGGGCATTACAGTCTTAAGTTTCTTTTCTGCATGGCAAATAAGTATCTCTTCACTGAAAGGAAGCCGGCGTGATCTGAAATCGCAGGTGGCAAGGTATTCGCATGAACGTCCTTCAACAACCATCCTCAGGACACTATTGCCTGAAATCACTATCGGCCTGATAGTAAGGTTATGAGGTGAGATGGGGGAAATAATGAGACTCTCATCTTCAGGCGATAGAATTGGTCCTCCGACGCTCAGGTTATATGCAGTTGATCCAGTGGCAGTCGAGACTATAAGACCGTCGGCCCAGTAAGTGTTAAGGTGAACTCCGTCGACATAAACAGTAATTGTTATCATGCTGGGATCGGCTTTCTGAACTGTGACTTCATTAAGGGCGACTGAAGATTCATTATCGAAAACACCTTCAGGTTTCCTGAGTTCGATCAATGATCGTTCAAGCACTTTATATCTTCCCCGGCACAGGAGTTCGACAGAACTGGCAATATCATCTTCGGAAATATTGGCAAGGAAGCCCATTCTTCCTGCATTCACTCCCGCGATGGGGATACCATATTCCCTTACCCTGAGCATAGTTTCGAGGAAAGTGCCGTCGCCTCCCACGCTAAGCACCAGGTCGGGAATTGTATCAAGCGCCTTTATGTCATCAAATTTCCCGATGAGCTGCGGTTCGCTGCACCCGGTATCAAAGTCCCTCTGATAAATTAAGATACGTATTCCCCTTTTGCAAAACTCCCTGACCAGCGTACTTATGGAGGATGCAGTCCTCGGGTTGCTTTCTTTACTGTAAATGGCGACTGACTTCAGCATGGTTTCAGATATTCAGGTACTTCATTAAAAGATCAAACCTTTCAGAGTAGAACCTGTCCATGGTATCGTCGGTGGTAACCCATGTTTTGACTTCGTAGCTGTATCTTTCAAAAGTACGTATCACTGATGCAATCTCATTTGAATTAAGCTTCAGAGTGACCTCAAGCCTGGTGGAATCGGGCGGGGAGGTAAGATACATGCTGAGCACCTTTACATTGTTGCTTTCAACTATCTGGGCGATTTGTGAAAGCGAATAATCTCTTTCAAGTAATTCAAGCACAATGATGGCGCCCTGCTGATCCATAGAAGAGATCCCTGCCAGATAACGGATCAGGTCGGTTATGGTTATAACGCCTTTGTAATGTTGCTTTTCATCGAGGACCGGAACAACAGTTAGCTTGAGCCTTGAAGCCAGCCCGATAACCTCAAAAAGATGCTGTTCGGTGGTAACAAACGGCTTAAGAAGGGTAAGCGAGTGATTGCCAATAGGTTCCTCCGGCTGATTCATATCATAGATATCGGTGTCGGAAATGAGGCCAAGGAAATCCTGATTGTTAACAATAGGAAGATGGGATATCCTGAAAATCTCCATCCAGTTCAGCGCAGTCTGGCCCGAATCGGAGGTCTTAAGGGGAGGTATCACATCTGATATTAAGTCTTTGGCAACCATTTGGGGTGTCTTAAGCTTTAAATTTCAACTAAAATAAGAAAAAAAAAGTCAGTTGTTGTATTTTTGCCTTACATAACTATACGGACAATCACCTTTTTTATTATGACAAAGTTAAGTGTTAATATTAACAAGATTGCCACATTACGGAATGCCAGGGGCGGCAACGTTCCAAATGTAAAAACCGCGGCAATAAACTGTGAACTGTTCGGCGCAGAAGGCATAACTGTCCATCCGAGGCCCGATGAGCGTCACATCCGATACAGGGATGTACTCGAAATCAGGCCGGTAATTACCACCGAATTCAATATTGAAGGTTATCCTTCCGACAGTTTTGTCGACCTTGTACTCTCGGTAAAACCCGATCAGGTTACACTCGTGCCCGATGCCCATGATGCAATCACCTCGAATGCCGGATGGGACGTGATGAGATACAGGCTTTTCCTTACCGACATTGTATCGACGTTCAGGAAGGAAGGAATAAGGACCTCCATCTTTGTTGATACCGACACAATCAATATAGAGCAGGCTGCCAGGACAGGCACCGACAGGATTGAGCTTTATACCGAACCCTATGCATCAGGCTTCGACAGGAATGCAGCCGAAGCTGTAGCCCCTTTTGTAAATGCCGCGAAAGTTGCGCAGAGTGCCGGGCTTGGTGTCAATGCCGGCCACGATCTGAACCTCGACAACCTGAGGTTCCTTCATATGAATATTCCATGGCTCAAGGAAGTCTCAATAGGCCATGCCCTTATTGCCGATGCCCTTTATCTTGGCCTTGAAAATACAATCCAGATGTACAAGCGGCAGCTTGCCGACTGAAATGAACAGATGAAGCTTTTTTACAGGAAATATGGTTCCGGTCCCCCGCTTATAATACTTCACGGCCTGTTTGGATCTTCAGACAACTGGGTCACATTCGCGAAAAGCATAAGCGACAGTTTTACTGTTTACCTTCCTGATCTCAGAAATCATGGCCAGTCACCACACAGCCCGATCCATGATTATAACTCAATGGCCGATGACATTGCAGAACTTGCAGATCTTCTCGGACCGGGAAAATTCTTTCTTGCGGGCCACAGCATGGGAGGAAAAGCCGCTATCAGGTTTGCGGCAGATAATTCCTCCAGGCTTTCTGGTCTGCTGATAGTTGATATTTCTCCGTTTGGACATCCTGGAGGCATTGATGCCGAATTCAGCATACATCTTGCGATTCTCGATTTCATGCGTAACACCGATCTTTCAGTGATAAAATCACGCTCGGATGCAGAAGCTCTGCTCAATGAAAGGACGGGATCGGAAAGGATCAGCGGACTGGTGCTAAAGAGCCTTAAAAGAGAATCAGACAATTCGTTTTCGTGGAAAATAAATTATGACGCACTATATAATAATATATACACTATTGCCGGCGATGCAGTTCCTGATTCAGGAGGCATAACCGGAATTTCCGGATTCCCGGTGTATTTTCTGAAAGGGGAAAATTCTGATTATATTGCAGCGGATGATATCCGCCGGATCAGCCTTATGTTCCCTGGTGCCGAGATTATTACCATCCCCGGTGCAGGGCACTGGGTCCATGCCGACAATCCCGGCTTTCTAAGAAAGTGTTTTCTCAGGCTCGTGGAAACATGCCAATCAGAACCTGGTCACTGATTCAACTCTTTCATCATCAATTCCCGGAAGATTCATAAAGCGGATGAGCACCCTTGCAACTGCGAGAACATCCTTTTCGCAGTATTTCACTATCCTCTGAATATCATGTTCATTATAATAAATTCCGGCCACCATGCTGCCATCTATATCGTCTTTTGGCGTAGGGATGCCAAGCACAGACGTCAGAAGGCTGAGAGAGGTATAGCTTTTATAATCACCGAACTTCCAGAGATCAAGAGTATCGAGAAGATGGACCTCCCATGGCTTTTTCCCGGCATTGTCAAGTATTTCAGGAATTATCATTCCGTTTATCACCATTCGTCTTGCAATATAGGGGTAGTCAAATTCCTTTCCGTTATGAGCGCATAACAGCGCTTCCCTGTTCCTCGAGAATTTTGTTACCATTTCAGTGAAGCCGGAAAGCAGCGATTTTTCATCATCGCCATAAAAAGACTTCAACCTGAATGAAAACGGGTCCCTGCTGCACACCACTCCGGCTGAAATGCATATAATCTTACCGAATTCGGCATATATCCCGGCTCTCTGGTAAACATCGCCGGGAGTCTCATCTTCTTTCCTGAACTGACGGGACTTTTTATCCCAGTGATCCTGAATTGAAGGATCAAGAAGATCAAATGACGATGCCGTTGGCACAGTCTCGATATCGAGGAACAGAATATCCTCCGGTCGTTTGTCAGACAGCATGGTGAAAATCAGATTAAAGATGTTTTTCAATTATTGAGATAAGAACTTCAATTCCAACCTGGTTTTCACCTCCGCCAGGGATGATAATGTCGGCATACCTTTTTGACGGTTCGATGAACTGGAGATGGGAAGGCTTGACAGTTGCATGATATCTTTCAAGCACCGTCAGCACTGAACGGCCCCTTTCCACTATATCGCGCTGAATCACCCTCCCCAGACGGTCGTCGGCATCGGCATCAACAAAAACCTTGATATCGAACATATTCCTCAGCCCAGGGTCGGTAAGTATCAGAATTCCTTCGACAAGTACGACCCTTGCAGGCTTTATGGTTATCGTTTCCTTCGAACGCAGACATGTCAGATAGGAATAAATTGGCATTTCAATGCTTTTCCCTTTCTTAAGTTGTTCAAGGTGTTCGATAAGCAGACCGAATTCAAGAGAATCGGGGTGGTCGAAATTGATAAGCTGCCTTTCCTCAAGAGAAATGTGTCCGTTATCCCTGTAATATGCATCCTGCGGTATAACTGCAACTTCATCATTCGGGAACCTCTCAGTGACCTTTTTGACAACCGTGGTTTTTCCCGAACCTGTCCCTCCTGCTATTCCAACAATGAGCATTTATTATTATTTTTGCATTGAACATTTTTCAAAAATAATAATTTGAGTGGCAGATATCATAAATAAAGAGAAAAACTATTAGAAGCTCCTGCTCCCTTCCCGGTCTTCTCCCCCGGGGGAAGTGGAACCCGAGGGAAGCTTCTCTCCCCGGGAAAAACGGGAAAAGGGGTCATTTATAATCGAAGAAGAAAATGGTTAAAGTGAGAAATAAACAGTTGTTCACATATTTTTGCTGACGATTGCCAGCATTCATTTATTATTATATTAAACGGGTAATTTTAAAAATTGATTATGAGATTCTCAGCTTCACATAGTTGCGCTCAGGATGACAGCTGTCTGCATGTTTGATATAGGGTGGAGGTGTTTGTCATTCTGAACAAAGCGAAGAATCTCATCCTTTAAATCAATCATTATTAATTATTTATTATAATTTACAATATAGAAACACCGGTTACTATTCAAAGTTTGTTTGCTGACAGTAATTTCCTTTTTGCCTGAGTTGCCAGGAGTAAATAATAATCAATACAATGTCTGAACTATATCCTCTTAAATTTGAACCCGTTCTGAAAGAAAAGATCTGGGGCGGAAATACACTTGCAGAATCATATGGAAAGAACAAAGGGAAACTTGCGAATATTGGTGAGAGCTGGGAGATATCTGCTGTATCTGATAATCTGTCAGTGGTCAGCAACGGTTTCCTGGCCGGCAATAACATCGAGGAGATCATTGAAGTGTATATGGGCGATATTACCGGCGAATCGATATATGAAAAATTCGGTAATGAGTTTCCGCTTCTGATAAAGCTCATTGAAGCAAGGGAAGATCTTTCCATACAGGTTCATCCGGATAATGAAATGGCAAAGAAGAGACATTCGGCGTACGGGAAGACAGAGATGTGGTTCATCCTTCAAAGTGAAAGGGATTCAAAGATATATACCGGTTTCTCAGAACCTGTCACACGCGAAATTTATCAGGATGCGCTTGCCCATAATGCGCTTCCTTCGCTTTTGAATGCCGAGCATCCGGAGCCCGGGGATACATTCTTCACTCCTGCCGGCCGCATTCATGCCATCGGTGCAGGCGTGGTTCTGGCAGAGATCCAGCAAACCTCCGACATTACCTACAGGATTTATGACTGGGGCAGAAAGGACCATCGGGGAAATTACCGTGAACTGCACACTGATCTGGCGCTTGATGCAATTGATTACAATGCCTCCGGAAAGGCCGGAATAAGAAAAGACCTGAAAAGGAACCATCCTGAAAACCTTGTGAAATGTGAGTTTTTTGTGGCAAATGCCATCTCATTCGACAAACCTGCAGAGAGGGATTACACGATGCTTGATTCATTTGTGATCTATATCTGTACTGAGGGAGAATTCAGAATAAGATGGGATGGTAAAACAGAAAATGTCACGAAGGGAGAAACAATCCTGATACCGGCAGTCATCACGAATGTAATTCTTGAACCGGCTCCGGCGGCAGAGACTCTCGAGATCTATATTAACAATACAAAGAATGATTAAAACATCTTAAGGCTGTCATGAAAAAATCGATTAATCCACTGTACATATTGCTCATACTGCTTTTTATTGAAGGTTGTGCAGGAAAAGGCAGCTCCGGAAAAGGAGCAGATTTTGAAGCTGAGGCTGTGACTGTTCCCGACACGGGCTATACCGGCATAAAACAATTCTACAGCCACAACAAGCTGATCAAGGAGGTTACATATAAAAATGGCGTAGCAGATGGTGAGACGCGGACATACTATGCCGGCGGACAGTTATACCAGACTTTTAATTATGTAAATGGGCACAAGCAGGACACGGCAAGATGGTATTACGCTGAAGGACAGGTTTTCAGGGCGACACCATTCAGGAATGACACTGTTGACGGAATCCAGAAACAATACTACAGGAACGGCCGTTTAAAGGCAAAAATAGGTTATATCAAAGGTCGCCGCACCCCCCTGCTGGAAGAATTCACGGCAACAGGCAGACTGATAACAGATTATCCGGCAATAACCTTTAGTATTGAGGACAACTACGCCAGATCAGGCAGCATAAGGGTTAATCTTGCCACCACTGATAAACAGGCAAAGGTGAAATTCTATCGCGGTGACTTCATAAACGGGGTATTCGATTCCACAAAGTATGAAGGCATCAGGAGCATTAACGGAAGGTACTATGTTGATCTGAAGAAGACAGGGACGGAACAGCCGGGCTATATCGATATAATAGCTTCCATAATTACGGGTATGGGAAATAATTATCTTACACACAAAAAGATAGAGTTGCCGTATAAAGACCTGAAATAATAACCGCCGCATATGATAATACATTCCGCTTCATTTGTAAGCAGCAGTACATCTGTAAAACAGTGCCCCCGGACTGCAAAGCCGGAGTTCGGTTTTATCGGGCGGTCGAACGTCGGGAAATCGTCACTTGTCAATCTTCTGACCGGCAATACGCGTCTGGCCAAGATCTCCGGAAATCCGGGGAAGACGAGGACCATAAACCATTTTCTGGTCAATGAAAGCTGGTACCTGGTTGACCTGCCCGGTTATGGATATGCAAGGGTAGCAACCGCAGAGAGGGGAAAATGGGTTAGGAGCACTGAAGAATACATCCTTAAAAGGGAAAATCTTGTCTGCCTTTTTGTCCTTCTTGATCCCCGGCACCAGCCACAGAAATCGGATCTACAGTTCATGGAATTCCTTGGAAGGAACGGAGTGCCATTTGCAAGGGTATTCACCAAGAGCGACAAGCTTTCGGGTACTCGTATTGAAAAAAGCATAAGGGATTATGATAATGTGATGCTGGAAATATGGGAATCTCTGCCGGTTACCTTTGTTACCTCTTCTGTCAGGAAAACAGGAAGGGAGGAAATCCTTGATTTCATAGAAGAAACTATGAACAATTTATCAAAACGGACATGATTTAATCCGGAAATTATAATTTTGTACCCGGAAAATCCTAATTAAAAACCTCAAAATTTCATAAAGATGTATGGTAAGGCACCTATGAAGATTTTTTCCTGCAGAGCCACAAAACACCTGGCTCAGAGAATTGCAAATGAGCTTGGTATGGAAATGGGAAAGAGCTCAGTTACTGAATTCAGTGACGGTGAATTTCAACCTTGTTTTGATGAATCAGTAAGGGGTAACATGGTTTTCATAGTTCAGTCGACCAATCCTCCCGCTGAAAATCTTTTTGAGCTGCTTCTTATGATAGATGCTGCAAAACGTGCCTCAGCATACAAAGTCATTGCTGTAATACCTTATTTTGGCTTTGCACGTCAGGATCGCAAAGACAGGCCGAGAGTATCAATAGGATCAAAGCTTATGGCAGACCTGCTTTCCACAGCCGGTGTCGACAGGGTCATCACAATGGATCTCCATGCCGACCAGATACAGGGGTTCTTCAACGTACCCGTCGACCATCTTTTCGGCTCGGCAATCTTTGCTCCGTATATTGAAAATCTGAAGCTTGAGAATCTTACAGTATCGGCTCCCGATATGGGTGGTTCAAAAAGAGCCAACGCATATTCACGACACCTTCAGTCGGAAATGGTTCTATGCTACAAACTAAGGAAAAAGCCAAATGTGGTGGAGGAAATGTCAATAATCGGTGAAGTCGAAGACAGGAATGTGGTGATTATAGATGATATGATCGACACTGCGGGCACCCTTGTCCTTGCCGCTCAGAAGATGAAAGAGAAAGGTGCAAGAAGCATAAGGGCATTTGCTACCCACCCTATACTATCAGGGAACGCCATAGAAAGAATCGACCGTTCGCCGATTACCGAACTTGTCGTAACGGATTCGGTCCCTTTTGTCAATCAATCCGATAAGATAAAGATACTCTCAGTCGCTCAATTATTCGCCACTGCAATACAGGCTGTTAATATGAACCGTTCAATAAGCACGAGTTTTGTATTCTGATTTCTTTGTAATATATTTGCAGTCCGATTTTTTGCAATAAGTCAAACGTGTAATGGGGAGATGCCAGGGAGGCAACTCTGAGTAGCACAATAATATTTATCAAATGAAGACAATTGAAATTAAAGGATCCATCAGAAATGAACTCGGGAAAAAAGGTTCAAAGAAACTGAGAAAAGACGGCAACGTACCTTGCGTGGTATATGAAAAAGAGGGGAACATCCACTTCTATTCTCACGAAAATAACTTTAAAAACCTTATATATACACCTGACGCACATATTGTTAATCTTGACCTTGATGGCAAGTCATACAAAGCTGTTCTTCAGGATGTTCAGTTCCATCCGGTAACTGACAGGATCATTCATGTGGATTTCATGGAGATTTATGATGACAAACCAATCATAATCAGCCTTCCTGTCAAAATAACAGGCGATTCTGTTGGTGTTAAAGCCGGAGGAAAACTCAGAATCAAGAAAAGACATCTTAAAGTAAAGGGATTTGCCAACGATATTCCTGAAAACCTGGTCATTGACATCACCAATGTCAGGATCAACCATTCTGTTAAGGTTGGAGATCTGTCATATGATAAAATAGAGCTGGTTGATCCTAAGATTACAACCGTTCTTTCAGTAGCAAGCTCACGCGTTGCCGTCAAGGAAGAAACAGAAGGAGCCGAAGGAGCTGAAAAACCTGCCGAAGCTTCCGAAGGTGCTTCCGCTGAACAGAAAAGCTGATAATACAATCCCGGAAAATATTCAGGCACAATGAAATACCTAATAGTTGGCCTGGGAAATATTGGTGACGAGTACGCTGATACTCGTCACAATATTGGTTTTACCATCCTCGATATGTTTGCATCTGAGACCGGGGCCAGTTTCGAAGACAAACGCTACGGAGCCGTATGCGAGGTGAAATACAAGGGAAGGACTCTGATACTACTCAAACCTTCCACTTATATGAACTTAAGCGGCAATGCTGTAAGCTACTGGATGAAAAAGGAAAAGACTGAAACTGACAGGCTGCTTGTTATTGTCGACGATATCGCACTTCCCCTGGGAAGCATAAGGATGAGGCCAAAAGGCAGCGACGGAGGGCATAACGGACTTGCACATATAAATGCCATTCTTGGTACCACTGAGTATGCAAGAATAAGAATAGGAATCGGTAACGGCTTTAAAAAGGGCTCGCAGGTAAACTATGTGCTTGGAAGGTGGAACAAGGAAGAAAAGGAATTCCTGAAAGACAGGATCTCGATCGTCATTGACATGATAAAATCGTTCAGCACTGTTGGAACCGAACTTACAATGACAGCCTTCAACCGGCTTGCCAAACTGCCTCCGCATCAAGAGAACAATCGCACCTCTGATAAAGCCGATCAGGATAAAAATGAAACTGACCATGCCGGAAACAAAAGCAGTAAGAATTGACAAGTTCCTCTGGTCAGTCAGGATATATAAAACCAGAACCATTGCCACCGAAGCCTGCAAAAAAGGCAGGATCATCATCAACGATATTCAGGTCAAGCCATCAAGGATAATTTCAGCCGGTGAAATCATTGTTGTTAAAAAACCTCCTGTAAGCTTCACCTTCAGGGTAATTGAACCTGTAGAAAACCGTGTTGGCGCAAAACTGGCAGGCAATTATGTCGAAGACCTCACCCCTGAAGAGGAAAAACAAAAACTTGAATTTAAAAATGCCGGATTTTCGGGGTACAGGGAAAAAGGAACAGGCCGGCCCACAAAAAAGGAAAGAAGGGACCTTGATAACTTTTTTGATGGATTCGACGACTTTTAAGGGTGTTAAAAAGACTTATTAATTAATTTCGTGATCATAATTTTCATGAGGCAGAATAACGACTGCATGTATTTTTTTTAACTTGCACCGGCAAATTCCTGTTGTTTCAAAAGTATTAAACCTTCATTGATCAGTATTACCTTATTAAATGGGAAGGAACAATATTGAAAAATATTCGACGCGTTATGCTCTTTTGAAAAAGACCGCGGGCCTTTGGCACGATAAGATTTTTTACAGGAAAGTGATAGTGGTAGGTGCTGAAAATATAAATCCCGACGATCATCTCATTTTCGCTCCAAATCATCAGAATGCACTTATGGATGCGCTGGCTGTGCTCTTCACGCACAAAGGGCAGCCTGTTTTCCTTGCCAGGGCCGATATCTTCAAAAAGAAAATAATTGCAGCGTTGCTTTATTTCCTTAAGATCCTTCCCGTATACAGGATCAGGGACGGTTATGGCACTCTGAAGGAAAATGATGAGATATTCGAAAAGACCATTGATGTATTACGACATAAGAACGGGCTTGTAATTCTCCCGGAAGGAGACCATGCAGGATTCCGCAGGCTCAGGCAGCTTAAAAAAGGTATCTGCAGAGTCGCATTCCAGGCTGATGAAGCATCTGGTTTCAGCCTGAAAATTAAAATAATCCCGGTTGGAATCGAATTCTCAAATTACACAAGATACCGTCAGGTATTAACCGTTGTCTACGGGAAGCCGATAGAAGTATCACAGTATCATGAACTTTACAGACAAGCTCCTGAAAGGGCACTGAATGAGCTGAGAGACAGGCTCTCATCAGAAATAAAACAGGTTATGGTTCATATTGAATCTGTGGAGGATTACGAAGCGATAGATGAACTCAGGAGCATCATAAACGGAAAGTACAGTGATGATATTAAATATCCAAAACTTTTCAGGGACAGAAAGCTGATTGAAAATCTCAACAAGCTGAAGATCTCCGATCCCGAAACATATAACAGGATTTGCCGCTTAAGCCTTCAGGTCAGGCAGAAAGCGGGAGATCTGAATATCAGCTACAGGCTTCTTGAAAAGAAGAAACATCCTCTGGGCTGGCTCATTGCCGGTATTGCCGGACTTCTTGTCACTTTTCCCCTGTGGCTTTTTGGCAATATATTTACACTTACCTTTGTCACTCTTCCTGAATTGCAGATAAAGAAAACCAGGGATCCCCAGTTTCACAGTTCGCTACGGTACGGAATGTCGCTGGCTCTTGCTCTTGTATTCATGCCGGTATACCTGATTGTCTGCCTGATAATTTTCTCCCCATGGTGGCTGGCATTGATTATTTTTATGACAATACCCATATCCGGGATCTTTGCATGGAATTACAACCTGCTTGCAAAAAGGATCATGGGTGGTTTCAGGCTAAGGAAACATATGCGCATGAAGAACCCGGATTATATCACACTGAGAAAAGATTACAATGAACTTATTGCTCTTACGGCAAAAATCAGCAATGAAGAAAAATAGTTTTTTCCGGGAAAAGGTTGTCTGGGTGACCGGAGCTTCGTCCGGCATAGGAGAAGCACTTGTTTATAAGTTCGCTGAACTTGGAGCCAGGCTCATTATTTCATCAAACGACATAACCGGACTTGAGCGTGTCAGGGAAGCCTGCGGAGATAATTCCGGAAATGTCAGTTGCGCCGCGTTCGATCTTTCAGAGACATCGGGTATTGAAGCTCTTGTGGAACGAGTGGTAAAGAGAGAAGGAAGGATAGACTATCTCCTGAATTTGGGAGGCATAAGCCAGAGGGCAAGGATTGAGGAGACTCCCATATGGCTCGACAGGAAGATCTTTGAGATCAACTATTTTGGCACCATTGCCCTGATAAAAGCCGTGCTTCCTCACATGATAAGGAGAAAGTCGGGGCATATCCTTGCAACAAGCAGTATCACAGGGCGTTTCGGGTTTCCCCTTCGTTCAGCCTATTCGGCATCAAAACAGGCAATTCACGGTTTCATTGAAACACTTTTTCTTGAAAACAAACAGAACAATATCAGGGCATCTGTCATTATCCCCGGAAGGGTAAGGACCCGGATTTCCTTTCATGCACTCGACAAGGAAGGCAGGGAACACGGAAAGATGGATGACGGGCAGGCAAACGGATTGCTTCCCGGGAAGGCCGCTGATATTATAATAAGAGGAATAATAAGAAACAAAAGAGAGATTCTTGTAGGCAAGGGCGAACTGTTACTGCTGTATATAAGGCGCATCTGCCCGTGGCTGTTTTTCAGAATTGCCGACAAGATAAAATCTACCTAAAATGTCATAAAAAATAATATAATGAGCAATTATCAACTTGGAGGAATTCAGCAGATAGGCATCGGAGTAAAGAACCTTAAGGAAGCGTGGGCATGGTACATCAAGATGTTTGGGATGGATTGCCGTATTTTCGATGATGAAACAGAAGCCAGATTCATGCTTCCGTATACAGGGGGAAAACCCCAGAGCCGTCATGCGATACTTGCCCTGAATCTTCAGAGCGGTGGTGGTTTTGAAATATGGCAGTACAAAGGAAGGACCCCTGTGATGATCAGCGAGGAAATAAGGATAGGCGACCTGGGCATCCTTGTATGCAAGATGAAGGTGAAGAATATTGATCAAGCCTTTTCATTCTTCAGGCAAAACAACTGCGAGCCATTGGGAGAACCGGCAAAGGATCCGTCAGGTAGCATGACTTTCTTCATAAAGGATCCGTTCGGCAATATTTTCCAGATGGTTGCATCAGACCAGTGGTTCATGAATGAAAAGAAGCCGACTGGCGGATCGTATGGTGCAATAATGGGAGTTACTGACATTGAAAGATCAAAGGATATATATTCGGGAATACTTGGCTACGACAAGGTGGTTTATGATACCACCGGGATATTTCCCGATCTTGCTGTTTTACCTGGAGGATCAGGTGAATTCCGCAGGGTGCTTCTGCGCCGGTCAAGACCGTTCTCCGGATTTTTCAGCAGGATATTCGGACAGAGCGAAATAGAGCTCATCAGCTCTGTAACAAATCCCGGTAAAAAGATCTATCACGACCGTTTCTGGGGGGATCCCGGATTCATTCACCTGTGCTATGATATCTGGGGGATGGATGAACTGCGTGATTTTTGCAGGGCAAAAGGGTTTCCTTTTGTTGTCGACAGCAAGGAAAGCAAACAGGGAAGCAGTTTTGACATGGGTGAAGCAGCCGGTCATTTTGCATATATTGAGGACCCTGACGGTATATTGATTGAATTTGTGGAATCACACAAGCTGCCGGTAATAAAAAAGATCGGATGGTATCTCGATCTTACCAGGAGGCGTTCATACAGGCCCCTCCCCAACTGGATGACAAAGTCATTGAGATTTTCAAGAGTAAGAAATGTGTAGAAGGAGGCAGTACGGGGGAAAATGACATATCACTCTCCCCTGAGCTGCTCCGCTTCCTTAAACACTCTCATTATATTCCCACCCCAGATCTTTTCAATGTCTGACCTGGAATATCCTCTCAGCAACAATTCGGCCGTAATGTTTTTCATGTCGGCGACGCTTTTACAACCCTCGACCCCGCCGCCACCGTCGAAGTCGGTACCTATCCCTGCATAATCAATGCCTATTACCTGGACAACATGATCAATATGATCAACGACATCCTTTACAGTTGCAAGCTTTTTGTATTCTTTCTGAATCTCGTTATATTCTGCGCGGATAATCTTCCTTCTCGCCTCAGGCATAGTATCATAATTTCCATACCTGGTTCTGAGTTCGGCAAGCTTAGATTCAAGCTCCGGATTGGGATCAGGAGTTTTAATATAATCGCTAAGAATGCAGATCTGTATCACGCCTCTGTTTCGCTTCAGGGCCAGAAGCATATCGTCTGTCAGGTTCCTTGGACTGCCGCATAATGCCCTGCATGAGGAATGTGATGCTATTACAGGAGCTTTAGATATTTTAAGTACGTCGTAAAATGCTTTGTCTGAAATATGTGAAACATCTATCATCATGCCAAGCCTGTTCATTTCCTTAACAACTTCCTCCCCAAACTGTGAAAGCCCGTTATGTTCAGGACCTCCCGGATCGGTGGATGAATCGCATATATCATTATTCCTTGTATGAGCCAGCGTTATATATCTTGCTCCACGGTCATATAATTCCTTTATCCTGGAAATATCCTTCCCTAAAGGATATCCATTCTCGATGCCAATAAACACAGCGATTTTCCCCTCCTTTTTTAGCTTATACGCGTCGGAAGGAGAAACGGCGATACCGGCCATTGAAGCATTCTTCCCGACATTTTCATGGATTGTCTGAAGAACGTCCAGAGCCTCCATGTAGACTTTGCTATAGGTCGAGTCATTTCTTGGCCCCTGGCCTGTAAAAACAGCGAAGAACTCTGCATCAAGGCCGCCTTCCCTCATCCGGGGGAAATCGACACATCCCTCGTTGTGGCGCACCCCAAGGTCAAAGCCACTGTTTGCCATATCCATCGGAGTATCGCAGTGGGTGTCGACAGTAAGAATTTTGCCGTGCAGCCTGTCGGCCTGCTTAAGAAACCTGTCGCTGTTTGTCGAACAGGATGGCAGAAGAAGTGCCATAATTGCAAAAAAGAAAAATCTTTTCATTCCGTTTACTGGGGATTTCACAATGCAATATACATAAAAAGAACGATCAAAACCGCTGATAACAAGCATTTAACACAATTTAACACGGAAAAACGACTCACAAAATAGTACTGAGAGTATTACAAAAAACAAGATTCATTCAACAGCATTGTTTTAGGTACATGAAATGCGGTTCCGCGGATTTCTTTATCTTTCCGGTCTTAAAATTAACAGTCATGACCAAAAACAAAATTGCCATAATTGGTGCAGGAAATATAGGAACCGCCCTGGCAAAAGGACTTATCAGATCAGGATCATTTGACATCGGCAATATTATCCTGACCGATAAACGTGAATCGAGGATATCCTTTCTGAAGGAAAAGGGTTTTAACGCTACAGACGATAACAGGAAGGCTGTTGCAGAAGCAGAAATAATTGTCATATCGGTAAAGCCCCAGCAATTCGGTACTGTCAGTGCTGAGATAAATGGTTCAATAACCCCCGGTCAGATAATTGTTTCTACTGTTACAGGAATAACACATGGTGACATTGAATCAGCAATCTCTAAAAAAGTTCCGAATATAAGGATAATGCCCAACACTGCCCTCGAGATATGTCAGTCGATGACCTGTATGTCGTTCAGCAGGACCGGATCAGAAGACAAACAGAAAATCATTTCTCTTTTCGGGCAAATGGGAAAGACCCTTGTAATACCCGAGGAGCTGATGAGCGCCGCAACAGTAATTGGCGCCTGCGGAATTGCATTTGCCCTGAGATTCATGAGAGCGATGTCGCAGGGTGGTATCGAAATAGGCTTCAATTCCGAGATTTCCCATCTTATCACTGCTCAAACTGTGAAAGGAGCAGCAGACTTGATCCTTGAGACAACCCATCATCCCGAGATGGAAATTGACAAGGTCACGACACCTCAGGGAATAACGATTTCCGGACTTAACGAAATGGAGCATCAGGGTTTAAGTTCGGCTGTTATTAAAGGGCTTACTACTTCATTCAGCAAAATTGAAAACATGCAGGCGAAAGTCAAATGACTGATCCATGTACACGGGCCCTTTTCCGCAAAAAAGCCCCGACCTGGATTGTCGGGGCAGCCATGAAAAGAATGGAAAAATTGCTTTTGGACAGTAAAAGCTTCTTTCTAAAGTATCACACTTTAAGTATCTTAATTGTCTTTTTCTTTCTGCACTGATTTTACTGCGAACAGTATGTTTTCAGGTTTATCAATCTGTAAATTTAAATATTTATTTTACAAAATGCAATTATTATAGCATCGAATTAAAATATTTCCGACCTGAATGATTAGATAAAATACGATAAAAATGTCCTTAAAAGCTAAAAAAGCGATGAAAAGCTTTGATAAAAAGGGAATTTGATGTGTAACATTATTAAATATTAACCGTCTTTAGAAAAACCCTGTAAATCCGGAAAAATGAAACATAGAATATTCTTTACTTCAATCCTTTTCTATACCCTGTCAGCAAGTCTTTTGTGCCAGTCTGTTTCCGAGAAGAGAAGTTTTTCCAGATCTCTGAACGCTGACCGGGATACTCGTCTGGAAGTAAACAACAGGTACGGAGATGTTCATCTGACATCCTGGAACAGGGATTCAGTCTGCATCAAAGCGGAGATAGAGGCAACTGCCAGCAGTACCTCAAAGCTAAAGAATCTGCTGGAGGGTATAGAAATAAGCATTGCGGAAAGCGGCAGGTCGGTCAGGGCGGAAACAAGGTTTGGGAAGGAACTGACTGTGCTGGTCGAAAGTTTCAAAGGATTTACCGGGAAAATAATAGATTACGGGTCCAGGATAAGGATCAATTATTTCATAAGCCTGCCCGATTATATTGACATCAGCATTAAGAACCAGTTCGGTGATGTCAGTGTTGAGAATAATGCAGGGACCATTTCGGTGGATCTTTCAAACGGCGACTTCAGCGCTGGATCCCTCAACAGGCTTGCTGAACTCAACTTTGATTTCGGAAATGCAGAGATCGGTTCGGTAAAATCGGCAAGAATAGTAACTACATTTTCAAAGTTCTTTATTAAAGAATCGGGGGAGGTCACGATATCTTCGACCTCATCCAGATATGAACTCGGGGCCATCGGAAAACTGAATTTTGAATCGCGCAGGGATAAGTTTTTTATTGAAAACATTTCCGGATTAAGGGGCACGTCTTACTTCTCCGATTTTAAAATAAACCACCTTACAGGGGAAAGTGACGTAAACCTGAAATACGGAAGCTTTGAAGTTGAAAAAACCGACAACAGATTTGATAAAATCGACATTTCATCGTCATATTCTGATATCACCCTCGGGTTTGATCCATCGTTCTCAACCAGGTTTGAGATAAATCAGACAAATGCATTTGTGGTGCTCCCCGAAAAAAATACAAGATCAGAGAAGGAGACAATAAATGATGAGAAAAAAGAATATCTCATAAAGGGTGCAACAGGAAGTGACCCCGGATCACGTGAAATAAGAATAGATGCCACTAAGGGAAATATCTGCCTGAAATACAGGTAAATCATTTAAGCTTCCCATTCATCACTTCCCGGTTTTATCCAAAAATCCCGAATAACCCTCGTCGAGCCATTTCTTATATTCCTCAATATTCAGATTTGTTGGGGAGGGATTATTAAGAGGATTGCCCCGATGATCAGTTATAACATAAAGTGGCAGAGCATTTGTCTTGTATTTCGAAATCTCAATATCCTCGTTTACCTTTCCTATTGTCTTCTTTATCTTACCGTCGACAGCAGATTTGATCCATTTATTCTCAGGCAGGGGGGTTCTGTCGTCAGTATACAGTGATACTATTACAAAATTCTCCCTTAGCCTTTTCAGTATTTCGGGATCGGACCAAACCTTTGCCTCCATAAGCTTGCAGTTCGCACATGCATGACCCTTGAAATCGAGAAGGACGGGTTTACCTTTTTCCTCAGCGCATTGAAGGCCCTGTTCATATTCAAAATATCCCGAGAGGCCGAGAGGCATGTCAAAAATATCATCATAAAGCGGTTGGCTGCACAGGTCGCTCCGGAACACGGCTGTCTGATCCTGCGAAGATGTTGAAGCCGTATTTTCACTTATGATCTTGGGCAGGCTGAACGTTGAACTTTCAGGCGACGGAAGCAATGCCGACAGACCCTTAAGAGGGGCGCCGAACAAACCGGGTATAAGATAAACCACAAATGAAAACACAGCAACTACAAGGAAGAATCTGAATGTACCAATATATTGCAGGTCGCTGTCGTGACGGAATTTTATCCGGCCCAGAAGGTAGAATCCCATAAGTGAGAAAAGAACGATCCAAATAGCAAGATAAATATCGCGGGTAATTAATTTCAATCCGTAAACGCTGTCGATCGTTGCAAGGAACTTAAGGCTGAATGCAAGCATGACGAATCCGAGAACCACTTTTACGGAGTTCAGCCAGCCGCCCGACTTTGGCAGTCGGTTCATCACAGAAGGGAAAAGCGCGAAAACTGTAAACGGCAGTGCAAAAGCAAGTCCAAATCCAAGCATCCCTATTGTAGGCCTGATAAAGTCGCCTGAAGCAGCCTCGACAAGAAGGGCTCCCACTATTGGTCCGGTACATGAGAATGAAACGATCACTGTGGTAAGTCCCATGAAAAATGAAGCCAGCAATCCACCCCTGTCAACCCTTGAATCGGTGCCTGATGCCCACCTGTTGGGAAGGACAATTTCGAATGCCCCGAAGAATGAAATGGCAAAAATCACAAACAGAGAAAAGAATAAAAGGTTTGGGATCCAGTGTGTGCTCAGTGTATTTGCGAATCCGGCTCCTGCACTCGAAAGCGACACTACAATGCCAAGAAGGGTATAAATAAGGACTATTGAAATCCCAAAAATGGAAGCCTTGAAAACAGATAAGGCCCTGTTTTGGGAACCCTGAGAGAAAAATGCAACAGTCATGGGGATCATTGGAAAAACACATGGAGTAAGAACTCCTGCAAACCCTGCAAGAAGTGAGAGCAGGAAGAATCTGAGAATTCCCTTTCCCTTTACGGCATTGTCGGGCGGTAAAACCTCTTCCGTGGCTGACTGGGCAATCTGTTTGCCGCCACCCTCTCCTATTGAAACTGAAAACTCAACATCCTTTGGCGGAGAGCATGTGGTATTGTTGCATGACATGAAGTTAACAACCCCGCTTACTGTAAATGATGAAGCTTCACCTGTTATCTTTTGTCTGAACTCGGCCTTCTCGCTGAATGATTTTATTTTAAACCCGAATGCTTCATCCATTTTTTCTTCAGGTTTGGTCACTTCGCGGGTTTTCCCGTCGAGGATGTATCCGGCAGGAGTGTTGAAGGTGAATGAAGTAGGAATGGGTCCTCCTTCGGGCACGTCCATTGAATAAATGTGCGAACCCTTATCTATTGTGGCAGTGAAAACAATCTCGTAGGTTCTGTCATCCGTTTTTTCATATCTGAAATCCCATGACACAGGATCATAAATCTGAGCTTTTCCATTGATGGTCAGGAGAAGCAATACGGTGAGCATAAGAAACAGCTTCCTATTCATAATTCACAGGTATTAAAACTCCGTAAAAGTAATAAATCAGGGATATTAACAACAAAAGGGCGAGTGTTGTTCTGAGAGATCAGCATTCATGCCAGGTCAATTTCATTCCCGAATCTGTCGTAGAAGTGGTATTCAAGCATATGATACGATTCAACTGCCTGTACTTTAAGAAGAATACCAAATTTAAAGTTCCATTTCCTGTAAACAGGCAGCAGTCCTTTCTTCAGATATGCCGCCACAAAAGGATGGACATTAAGTACCAGTTTCCTTGTTTTTATCTTATCGACTATCATTGAGAGTGCGCTTTCGAGCTGGTCATCGAAGAGTATTGACGGCCTGATCTGTCCTGTTCCCTGGCAGGCCGGACATTTCTCATCTGTGACGATGTTCATTTCAGGTCTGACTCTCTGGCGGGTAATCTGCATCAGCCCGAATTTTGAAAGAGGAAGGATATTATGTTTGGTCCGGTCATTACTCATGACCTCCTTCATCTTGTCGAACAGAAGCTGCTTGTTTTCAGATGATTGCATATCGATAAAATCGACAACAATAATTCCTCCCATATCCCGGAGACGCAGTTGTCTGGCAATTTCCCCTGCCGCTTCCATATTCACTTCGAGGGCATTGGCCTCCTGGTCATTTCCCGATCTGGCCCTGTTCCCACTGTTCACATCAATTACATGGAGGGCTTCAGTATGTTCGATAATAAGGTATGCACCGCGTTTGAAGGACACTGTTTTACCAAAAAGAGCCTTGATCTGTTTATTAATCCCGAAATGATCAAAGATGGGTATGGTGCCGTTGTAAAACTTTACTATTTTTTCCTTTTCAGGGGCAATCTCCCTTATGTAGTTCCTGATTTCTTCAGCAAGAGAAGCATCATTGACATGAATGCTGTTAAATGTGACATTCAGCATGTCACGGAGGATGGTTGAAGTCCTGTTCATCTCGCCGATGAACAGTTTAGGTGTTTTGGTTTCCTTTTTGATGCCCGCGAATGCTGATTCCCATCTTTTCACAAGCTCTTTAAGCTCCGCATCAAGGACAGCGACCTTTTTTCCCTCAGCGACTGTCCGTACAATCACTCCATAATTTTTAGGTTTTATGCTTTGGACAAGTGTTTTGAGACGGTTTTTTTCCTCCGTGCTCTCAATTTTTGTAGAAATTGAAACTTTGTCGGAAAATGGCATCAGCACCAGATTCCTGCCCGCGAGTGATATCTCTGAAGCCAGCCTCGGGCCCTTGGTTGAAATCGGTTCCTTGGTGATCTGAACAATAACTGTCTGGCCAACGCTGAGTACGTCAGTAATCTTGCCGTCCTTGTCAATATCATCTTCAGGCTTTATTTTATGCAGCGGGCTGACCCTCCCCTGCCTCTGGACAGCGGTTGTATAGTATTTATGTTGTGTCCTGAACTGTGCTCCCAGATCAAGATAATGAAGAAAAGCATCCCTTTCATAACCCACATTGACAAAAGCAGCATTCAAACCGGGCATGATCTTTTTTACCTTGCCCAAATATATGTCACCAACAGAGAACTTTACATTCCGTTTTTCCTTATTTAACTCTGTCAGTTGCTTGTCTTCCAGTAACGCCAGAGAGACCTCAGAAACGCCAACATCAATAATTAAATCCTTGCTTACCACGGCACTATATTAAACCTCGCTAATATAAGATCCTCACCCCGCATACCGAATACAATAAACCTAAAGATCGATAGACCTTTAGGTTTAGTATTTTCAGATTATGACTACCTTAGTTTTACTATTTCTTCTTATGTCTGTTCTTCCGCAAACGCTTTTTGCGTTTGTGGGTAGCCATCTTATGTCTTTTTCTTTTTTTACCGCTTGGCATGGATATTTACTTCTTAACGTGTGATTTAACTTTTGTTATAAATGATTTTGCCGGTTTGAAGGAAGGAATATTATGAGCCGGTATAATGATTGTTGTATTCTTGGAGATATTCCTTGCAGTTTTTTTAGCTCTCTTCTTAACTATGAAGCTTCCGAAACCTCTCAGGTAAACGTTATTTCCGCTAACCATTGAATGCTTGATGGTTTCCATAAAGGCTTCAACAGTTTTCTGGACTGTCACCTTTTCAATACCAGTGTTTTTGGCAATTTCATTAACAATGTCTGCTTTAGTCATTTTCGTGAAGTTTAAAATTCAACAAATTATTTTGAGTATTCGTTTTTTCAGTCCTGCAAATATAAAAATATTATTTGTTTATATTGAAACACTTAAAGAATTAATTTTTTTGTCAGGATAATATTATTGCCTTAAATAACAATGAAATAGATAAATTATTAAATTAATTGCCGGACTTCCGTGGAAGTTGGAGGGGAAGCAGGGGCAAACCTGTCGGCCACAGTGTAAATGACTGATAATATGAATATTTGCCTAATAATAAAGGGTTAAATTGCAATGAGCTTAATTTTTTATAACTTTACGGTCGGACCAAAGCTAAAAATAAAAACATAACTATATGTCTATCAACAAAGTGATACTTGTCGGCCATGTGGGTAAAGATCCTGTGATCCGCTATTTTGACAAAGGAGCAGCAAAAGCAACCTTTCCGCTTGCTACCAGTGAATCGTATACAAACCAGCAGGGTGAGACAATCACCACAACTGAATGGCATAATATAGTAGTATGGCGTTCAATGGCCGAAGTTGCAGAAAAAACTGTCAGGAAGGGCTCCCAGTTGTACCTGGTTGGAAAGATCAAAACAAGATCATACGTCGACAAAGACGGGATCAATAAATATATAACAGAGATACTGGCAGACACTTTTCTTGTTCTGGAGAAGAAGCAGGGTGCCGCCACCACTTACCCCCAGACTGAAAATACGGCAAAAAGCTTCATGTCCGACAAGGAACCTTCAGATCACGATCTGAATGATCCGCAACCCGGGTATCAGGCTTCATCTGAAGATGATCTGCCGTTTTAGCCGGCTTTAATATACACTTGAAATTGGAACCGGAAGTCACATTTTTATCTGCCGCCCTGCTGCCTGGTGTTGCAGTGAATCCCCCCGACCTGAAGGTTATAACAGGATTGATTATTCTTGCAATAATGCTGTTTATATCTGCCCTGATGTCGGGTTCGGAAGTCGCTTTCTTTTCTCTCAGACCCGAAGATCTTGAAAAGCTAAAAAACAATAAATCAAAAAAGGCATCTCTGGTACTCCGACTTTATGAATCACCCGATAAATTGTTGAGTACAATCCTTGTGGCAAACAATACAGTGAATATTGCAATTGTTCTTCTTGCCGCCTTCATCAGTTCCAGAACGTTTGATTTCAGCTCAAGTCCGGTTATGGGATTCATCGTCGAAGCTGTCGCGATAACATTCCTGATCCTGTTTTTCGGGGAGATCTTTCCAAAAGTATTTGCGACAAAAAATCAGCTGCCTTTGGTCCTTTTCATGGCTTTTCCCATGTCATTTCTTGAAAAAACCTTCAGACCTGTCACGTCCTTTCTCATATTCTCAACATCATTCGTCAGGAAGAGGGCCGGAATAAGGCATTCAAACATAAGCATGGTTGACCTTTCAGATGCCCTTGAACTCGCATCTGACGACATAAATGAAGATGAAAAGATTCTTAAGGGCATAGTGAATTTCGGCAACATTGATGTGAGTGAGATCATGTGCCCCAGAATTGACGTAACTGCCATAGACATCAAGCTCGGATTCAACAAAGTGAAGTCGATAATAATCGAATCGGGGTTTTCAAGAATTCCTGTATATTCCGGATCTTTCGATTCGGTAAAAGGGATCCTTTATGCAAAGGACATCCTTCCCTATACAGGAAGCCCTGATACTTTCAAATGGCAGTCGCTTATCCGTCCCCCTCATTTTGTTCCCGAGACCAAAAAGATAAATGAACTACTCAAGGAATTCCAGGTCAGGAAGATACATATGGCGGTTGTAATTGATGAATATGGGGGCACATCAGGCATAATAACACTCGAGGATGTTCTGGAAGAGATAGTCGGGGAAATAACCGACGAGAGCGATGAAGATGAGCCTCTTTACAGGAAGATCGACGACAGGACATATATTTTTGAAGGAAAGATTCTGCTTAATGACTTCTTTAAGATAATAGAAATAGATGACGATCCGTTTGAGGAAGTCAGGGGTGAATCGGAGACACTTGCCGGGCTTGTTCTTGAACTTACCGGCGAAATTCCGCAGAAAGGAAAGGAAATAACATATCGTAATTTTAAATTCCGAATTGAATCAGCTGATAAAAGGAGAATAAAGGAGATCCGCTTGGAAATAACAGATGATGATGGTGATAAAGGGGAGAAATAGACTGAATCTTATTATGGTGACACTAATGGTACTTCTTGCCGAAAGTTGCGGGGAAGTGCCTGTGCCAAGACCCAAGGGATATTTCAGGATCGATCTGCCTGAAAAACATTATGCCGCATTCAATGATGACGGGTCGCGGCCGGATATCCCTCTCAGATTTGAATACCCTTCATACGGGACCATTTCATCCGACTCCTCAGGGCATGCCGAGCCCGGCTGGTTCAATATTGAGTTCCCCAGGTACAAGGCAAGGATTTATCTTACCTACAAGGATGTAAATGGAGACCTTGGCAACCTGGTGGAACAGACATACACTATGAATGTAAAGAATCATATCACAAAAGCTGATGCAATAAACGAAGCCGCAATTTATGACAGGGATAAGAGAATCTTTGGCATCCTTTACGATCTGAAAGGTAATACGGCAACAGCAGTGCAGTTTTATGCAACTGACAGTACCAGACATTATCTCAGGGGATCACTGTATTTTGAATCAGAACCGAATGCCGATTCGCTTGCACCGGTCATTGATTTCTTCAGGAAGGATATAGTCCACCTGATAGAAACATTAAAATGGAAATGATGGTACTTTTTTCGGATAATTAATGGGCTGTATTTCTAAACATTACCTCAACGAATATTCAATTCTTGGAGTCTGGAAGATTGAAGAGGATCTGAAGACACTCGAGGGTATGGTAGAGCTCGATCCTGATGACAAAAAGAAATACAAGGTTTTTGCCAGCACATCAAGGAAACTCGAATTTCTCAGTGTCAGGGCACTGCTAGCAGAACTTTTGGGGAAAGATGCGAGGATAGTTTATAACAAGAATAACAAGCCTTTCCTTAAGGACGGGTCAAGGTTCATAAGCATATCACATTCATATAAGCTTACTGCCATACTTCTGAGTACCAATGAAAAGGTCGGCATCGATCTTGAACACATGAGTACCAATATCGGAAGAATAGCTTTCAAGTTCATAAACAGAAAGGAAAAGATCACAAAAGTCCAGGCCGACCGCAGATATCATCTTTATCTCCACTGGTGTGCCAAGGAAGCTCTTTACAAAATATGCGACAAGGAAGGTATAAGCATAAGGAAGAACATTACAATCGAACCTTTCGAGATAAAGGAATCGGGCGTTATGAAGGGAAGGGTTACAACGGATAAGATCAACGATTCATTTGATCTTTTCTATACCCGGTATGATAACTATGCCATCGTCTGGACCAAGAAGAATTATGAAAAAGTCTAGCTTCCCGGGAGATAAAAGTGTTGCGCTGCTTCTTGATCCCGACAAGGTGACGGAGGCCGGGCTCATGAAAATAATCGGAATTGCCGAAGAAAGCAGGGCCGATTATATTCTTGCCGGAGGAAGCATTACCTTCACAAGCACTGACAGCCTGATTGAAAAAGTCAAATCGCTATGCAACATCCCCGTGATACTATTTCCGGGGAATCTTCTGCAGCTTAGCCGCAAGGCTGATGCGATACTGCTTCTCTCGCTCATTTCAGGAAGAAACCCCGAGTTGCTTATTGGTAATCACGTAATAGCAGCACCTTATCTCAGGGACATAAAAGAAAGACTTATTTCTGTAGGTTACATTCTGATTGGATGCGGCAACAAGACATCGGTTGAGTATATAAGCCAGACGGATGCAATTCCGCCCGATAAAACCGACATTGCAGTTGCCACAGCCCTTGCCGGCGAGATGCTGGGCCTTGATATGATATACCTTGAAGCCGGAAGCGGGGCGCCTAACCCTGTTCCGGCCTCAATAATCAAAGCAGTAAGGGATGAGATATCAATACCCCTGGCAACAGGCGGGGGAATAAGAAGCCGTGAAGAAATACGCGAGGCCTTTATGGCAGGGGCAAACCTGGTAATTCTTGGAAACGGTTGTGAGAAGAATCCGGCCCTTTTAACTGAAGCCTGTTCCGTAAGAGACGAGATAAGAAAACAGTTTATCTGAATAGCTCCGACATAGGCTCACCGGTGCATGCGTTCGGATAAGGAACCCTGCACAACGAAGAAAGAGTGGCTGCAATATCTGTCATATTCACCTTTCGCATAACCGTCGCCCTGTTCACCGTCCAGCCATACCAAATCAAAGGAACATGTGAATCATATTCATACGGGGAATTATGATTCGTGATCTGATCTCCCTCCTTCTCAACCCATCCCGGATTGAGAATCACAATAACGTCGCCTGAACGCTGAGGGCTGAAGTTATTCACGATCCTCCTTAAATGTCCGTTTCCGAAGTCGTTTGCCTCAAAGGCATAATAAGGATAAGCTGAAGCCACTCCCGAAAACTGGATAAGGAACCTCGCGGTTTTCTTTTGAATATCCTCGATGGGAATGCGGGCATCTTCAATGAGTGTCCGGTTGAGGAATATCTGCCTTTCGGTAAATCCGCGAACCCAGTCACCCTCACCATAGACCGCATTCAGGTAACTGCGGAGCAACTGGAGTGCCTGATTCTGCTTAAAATATCCTGCAGGGATTCTTGAGGCCTCCATGATAGCAGGAATCTCCGAAATACCATGTGATGATGTGAAATACACAAGTATGTTCTTTTTCCCGATTTTGTCATTCAGGTATGTCAGAAGAGTCTCGATATTTCTGTCGAGACGAAGAATGGCATCCCCCGATTCGACAGAGGATGGACCGAACCTGTGACCGATATAATCAGTTGAAGAATAGCATATGGAAAGGAAATCAGTAATTTCATCCGTTCCAAGTCCTTCCTTTTCAATAAGCTTTATTGCGAAATCGGTGGTCAATGCATCACTGAAGGGTGTTTCTCGTAAAAATGCATAATTGCGTGCCGAACTTCTTCCTGAGGCCCTGCTTAACTTATTTACATCGTAGGGGAAATAGTTGAGACCGTTAAATCCTGTCTCGAACTTGTTTGAATCGGGAAGACAGGTAGAATAATCAGCCGGCTGGCGCAAAAGGTTCCATGTTGTGCTCAGATAAGTTTCAGAGTATTTCAGGGCGTTGAAATCATTTACCCATGCCGGAAGCTCTTTCATGTAATAGGTCGACGACATCCATGTGCCGGTTGTGTTGTCGTACCAGAAGACACCGTCGGCTGAATGGCCGCCAGCAAATATTGAAGTGTATTCCTTTATACCAACGCTGTAGACCTTTGATTTCCTTCCTGATGCAGTCTTAAGTTCGTCAGGAAACGTAGAAGCATTAAGATTTACAGGTGAATGGAGCCCTGACTCATAGCTTCCCCCCACCGGATTTACTGACACATCCTTTGTACAATAGATAAACTCATTCTTAAGGGGTACATACCAGCTGTCGGATGTAATTCCATGATAAGATGGTTCGGTTCCTGTGGCGATTGTTGAATATCCCGGGGCGGATTGTGTAAGCATATATTCAAATGAAGCATTCCTGAAAAAAGTTCCTTCATTAATCATCTTTTTTATGCCATTGTCGGATAGTTTGTCCCTCAGTCGTTCAAGCTGGTCAAACCTGAGCTGCTCAACAACAATGCCTACTATAAGAGCCGGTTTATCGGGAGGAAGATAGGCTCCCTGACCTGACATGTTCAATGCTGATGAAAAAAATAAAAATGCTGAAAATAAAAGTTGTTTTGCCAAAATTTCACTCCGCTTCCTGTCCATAAATACTATTTTATAAATACTGCCTATCCTTCTGCAAATAATAACGCAGCAAAAATAACTTTTTAAATATAAGAAGAGTGCCGGAAGTTATTAATAAAGAGAATAACCAGTACAAGTTTTTATTCCATGAGTTTCTCTTCTGAAAACTGGAAAGGAGCTATACAGAAAAACAAAATGATCTGTAATGACTTAATGATTAGTTTTTTATAAATCTGCCGGTTCCTGTTCTTCCGGTTGTCTTGTTCCTGAACACGACAAAATAGCTTCCCCTGACCAACATCCTGATATCAAGGCTCATAGGAAATCCGGAAATGGTAATGTCATCGAAGTCGGATATTATCATTCCCGATTCATTGTATATTTTCACATTTATGTTGCCGAGAATGTAATCAGGTAAAACAACTTTAACGAAACCGGAAGCCGGATTAGGGTAGAAATATGGCTTGACATGGCTGGTTGTATCAGCCGTATTGAGAACCGGTTTCATCCTTACCTCCAGATACGTCGTCTCAAGATCTGACACCTGAACATCCGTGACAGTTGTATCATGATAATTCCCTGCAGTAAAGGTGAGGTCCCAGGATCCCGGTTCAATGAACCTTGTGAAAAAACCGGTGGTGCTGTCGGCAAAGACCTGTGAATTGTCGATGTCATGCCGGTTAATATATATCATCGCCGCAACAGGATCACCAGTAACGGCGTCCGTAACATACCCATGTATCCCGTAAAGTGCATTCTCGATATAATTGAGCATTGATCTGTAGTTATACTCCCAAAGGTCAGCCAGACGGTCCTCCGGGGTAAAGTCAGTTTTATCAAGTTCCACGGTTATTTCCCTTCCCGACAGCTGGTACGTCACATAGTCCTGCCTTCCGCCATAAACCGTATACCACGAGTAGCCGTTGGTAACGCCGTTGTCAAGGAAATCCATATAGCCTTTCTCCGAATGAAGGTGAACAGTGTCGGCCCAGGCTCTTGAAATGGAGTAGAACCAGTTTTTGTCAGCATGGTCATAAGGCCACCTGTCCCATGGATAATTGACAACCTCCTCTCCCGAGTGAAAATTGACAGAAAGGGCAAACTTTCTGGCAGAAAGGAACTTCATCATATCTATTGTTTCTTTCTGCCGGATAATTCCCGGGTACCAGGGATCAGGGAAATTCCTGTTCAGATCATAGCCCGCAGCATTATTTCTAACGGGTGAAACAATATAATCACCGTCGCGGTAGGTACCGTCGGGATTGGCCAGAGGATTTATCCATATCTCAAGGTTGTCTGCAATCTTTCTTATCCGGTTGTCGGAAGAATAATTTTCCAGCAAATAGCCGGCAAGTCTGAGCATAAGAACATATCCGGCAGTTTCATCCCCATGCATGGTGGATGTGAAGAACACTTCAGGTTCGGGTTCATCCACCCTGCAATTATCGGAAATCTTAAGAACAAGTATGGCTCTTCCGTTTATGCTTGTTCCTATTGTATCGAGAAGACAGATTGAAGGATATTCAGAGGCATAAAATCTCATAATGGCTTCATACTGACTGTATGCAGGATAGCCTTCCCATTCCATAACCTTTTCAAGAGTGTGCCGGCCCACAACTCCTTTGGCACCGGCTTTTTCAATGATTCTGAATTCAAATCCGAGCTCAATGAACCTGTCAATGTCGATGGGAGAAAGTTTGATTCTCACTTCGTTATCCCTGATGCTTGAGATTGAAAAGCCGTGTGAAATCTTGTCGAGTTCCGGGCGACCGGGCTCAGGTACAGCAATTTCAGCCTGACCTGATTCGGAGACAATTTTCCGGAGTAATTCAATATTTGATACGTATTGGGAGAAGCACCAGTCAGAAAAAGATATCAGAAAAATTGTCACTATCAGTATTGGCCTGGTCATGAGCCGGGTTATACGTTAAATCGTATATGAAGGATATCACCGTCCTCTACAATATAGGATTTGCCTTCGATGTAAAATTTCCCTGCTTCGCGGCATGCATGCTCAGACCCCAGTTTTACAAAATCAGCGTATTTCATCACCTCGGCTCTGATAAATCCCCGCTCAAGGTCGCTATGTATCACTCCTGCAGCCTGAGGTGCAGTCATGCCTTTCTTTATTGTCCATGCTCTGATTTCCTTGGGGCCCACTGTGAAGAAAGTCTGAAGGTTAAGCATCTTATATGCTGCCCTGACCATTTTATCAACGCCAGGTTCATCCAGCCCTGCATCACTTAGAAATGCCAGCCTGTCATCCATGCTTTCCAGCTCGGCAATTTCAGCTTCAACAGCACCTGCAATGACCAGGATTTCGGCATCTTTGCCACGAAGTGCTTCCCTTACCTGTGTGACATACTTATTCCCTGCCACTGCAGATTTCTCATCAACATTGCATACAAACATCACAGGTTTCATTGTAAGAAGGAACAGGTCGTCGACATATTTCTTCTCATCATCCTTAACCTCAAGTGTCCGGGCATTCTGGAAATTACCAATGTGCTCCCTGTACCTGTTCAGGACTTCAATCCCATGTTTTGCATCCTTGTCGCCTGACTTTGCCAGTTTCTCGAGCCGCTGGATTTTCTTCTCTATCGATTCGAGGTCTTTTACCTGAAGTTCAAAATCGACAGTTTCGATATCCCTTACAGGATCGACTGAGCCGTCGATATGAGGAAGAGCGTCATTATCGAAGCACCTGAGCACATGAATCAGGGCATCGGTGTTCCTGATATCACCCAGGAATTTGTTACCTACACCCTCACCCTTGTTCGAACCTTTTGCGAGTCCGGGTATATCAACAATCTCTACAGTGGTATGAACAATTTTCTCCGTAACCTGATGCTTTTCCAGTTCATAAAGACGTGGGTCGGGTACCTGAATTACTCCGATATTCGATTTGACGGCGCTGAAAGCAAAGGCATTGGTCTCGCCCTTTGTATTTGATATACAGTTGAATATTGTTGTCTTGCCTGTATTTGTCAGACCTATTATTCCGCATTGAAGAGCCATCAGATTCTGTTTAAATTACAAAGGCAAATTTATCATTATTCCTGATGTGACTTTCAAAATATTTGTGATTCCTTCGCACAATCCTTTGTGCCTGTTCGCGGTAAAGACAGGATGACCACAGAGGGGCACCATGCCGACGGCAATGCATCACAAAGGAACACAAAAAATTAATGTCTGTCAGATATTTCTTAAATAGTCGGGAAGTTCACCAGTTGACATTTTCACCTGTTCCCCCGATGACATTATTTTCACTGTTGCCAGTCCCTCCGCTATTTCTTCCTCTCCGGCAATTATTATGTAAGGAATTTTCCGGGTATCTGCATACGACATTTGTTTCTTTAATCTGGCAGCATCCGGATAGAGTTCGCAGCTTATCTGATTCTTTACCAGGATATCCCTGATTTTAAGGGCATAAGAGATCTCTCTCTGCCCGAAGTTAAGGATCAGCACCCTTGTCGATGTCCCGTTCGTTTTATCAAAAAGGTTAAGCTGGCTCATTACATCATAAATCCTGTCGGCCCCGAATGATACGCCTACACCCGATACACCTTCCATTCCAAATACTCCGGTGAGATTATCATATCTTCCTCCGCCGCAAATGCTGCCTATGGCAACATCTTTCGATTTGACTTCAATTATTGCACCGGTATAGTAGTTCAGGCCTCTGGCAAGAGTAAGATCAAGTTCAATGTTCCCGGAATGGCCTGCATCTGTGATCATGTCAAACAGAGCCTGCATTTCTTCTATACCTTTAATTCCCGTTTCAGATCCGGCAAGAATGTTGCGAAGCTTCCCAAGTTTCTCTGAGGTTGTACCCTTCAGCTGAATAATCGGCTGAAGTTTTCCGATTGCTTCAGCAGCGATGCCCTTACTTTTAAGTTCTTCATTAACAGCATCGATCCCTATCTTTTCAAGTTTGTCGACTGCCACGGTGATGTCGGTGATCTTTGCCGATTCGTTAATGATTTCAGCTATTCCCGAAAGTATCTTTCTGTTGTTGATCTTTATTATTACAGATATCTGAAGCTTTCTGAATATTTCGTCGATTATTCTTACAAGTTCAAATTCGTTAAGCAATGAATCGCTTCCAATGACATCAACATCGCACTGGCAGAACTCACGGTATCTGCCTTTTTGCGGCCTGTCGGCCCGCCATACCGGCTGGATCTGATATCTTTTGAAAGGAAAAACTATTTCATCACGATGCTGGACAACGTATCGGGCGAATGGCACCGTCAGGTCATACCTCAAGCCGCGTTCGCAGATATGTGATGACAGCCTGCCGGTTTCTCTTTTAAGAAGCTCATCGTCGGAGACCCCGGAGAGAAAATCGCCTGAATTGAGTATCCTGAAGATGAGCTTATCGCCCTCATCTCCATATTTCCCGAGTAGTGTCGAAAGGTTTTCCATTGCCGGGGTTTCCAGTGGCTGATACCCGTAAAGCCGGAACACACTTTTGATTGTGTCGAAGATATAGTTCCGTTTTATCAGTTCGCCCGGAGAAAAATCGCGTGTTCCTTTTGGTATGGATGGTTTCATTAATATTGTTTAGATAAAAGATAAAAGACAAAAGTAAAAATTTAAAAGTAAAAAGGCTGAGGTGCAAAAGTAAGAAGAATCGGGAAATCTGATACAGAACAGAACGTACCAATGCAGAAACCATCAGGCTGCAAAAATGCGGAACTGCAAGGCCATCAGACTCTTTCAGTATTTTTCCGGAACAAAAGTCTGATCTGTAATCGGAGGTCTTACATATGCGACATCATGTTTAAGGGGCGGCAGTTTGATTGGTTTTGGTGTAAGGTCTTCATAAGGAATAAGCGAAAGGAGATGATCTATGCAGTTCAGTCTTGCCCTGCGCTTATCATCTGCAGGTACAACATACCATGGCGACTGCTTTGTATCGGTATATGAGAACATTTTGTCTTTTGCCATGGAATATTCAACCCATTTGTCACGCGATTCGATATCCATCTGGCTTATTTTCCACCTTTTTGTCGGGTCATTAATTCTTTCCTGGAAGCGTTTTTCCTGTTCGCTGTCGCTTATCGAGAACCAGTATTTAATCAGTATGATCCCGGAACGAATGAGCATTCTCTCAAATTCGGGACAGGATCTGAGAAATTCCTCATACTCTTCATTTGTGCAATAACCCATTACCTTTTCAACGCCGGCCCTGTTATACCAGCTTCTGTCAAAAAGGACTATTTCGCCGCCCGACGGCAATTCTGACACATATCTCTGGAAATACCACTGGCTTTTTTCCTTTTCAGTCGGGATCCCCAGCGCAACTATTCTGCAGATTCTGGGATTAAGGCATCCCGCGATTGTCTTTATCACTCCCCCCTTGCCCGCAGCATCACGGCCCTCAAATATCACCACCACCCTCAGCTTGTTCGCCTTAACCCATTCCTGAAGTTTAACAAGCTCAATTGCAAGTTTTCTCAGCTTCTTCTCGTATTCTTTCGCTTCCAGCTTTTTATGTTTTTCTGCTTTTACATCATGATACAGGTCTTTCTTTTCAAAAACCTCAACTTTTGAGTTTTTGCTGCCTGATTCTTTTTTCATCGGAGGAGATAATAAATCTGTCTTGAAATATACAAATTTATTACCTGATGGTAAAATTTCCCTGTTGAAAACTACTGTATGAAGGGTATTGAAAGAGGGTATCTGAATTCTTCACCCTTTGAAGCTTTTATGCTGGCAATGATAATGCAGACTACTTTCAGAATAAGAAGGGAAACCATTATCGGGATACCAATTAAAATGAAGCATAAAGGAAACACAAGGATCATATAGAGCAACACCGACATCTGGAAATTCATTGATCGCTTGCCATTCTGATCGACCCATATCGATTCGTCTTTTCTCGACAACCAGCAAATAAGCGGACCTATTATGCCGCCAAAGGGGAAGAAAAAGCCAGCGAAAGCTGACAGGTGGCATAACATTGCCCAGTTTCTTTCCGATTCAGATAGTTCTATTATCTCTTTCATGACAATCCGGTTTTTTAACTAAAAGACGTTGCTCTTTTTCTTTTGCTGCATTTTCAGAACCTTTCGAGCCGTTTCAGATCAGCAGGCAGCAGGCCGTCGGGATTGTTTCTGTCGATGGTATGCTGGTTATAATAATACATGTCTGAATCGTCAGTACCGAAAAGCATTTTAAAGCAAAAACCAGTGCTTTTTCCTTCCCCCGGACCCACTTTATGAAGGACAAGTGTATTTTTGGCCTTGTCGCGTATGGCTTTCATTATCACCTCTTCGGAGACAATGTCGATCGAATACTTATAAGCTGATCTTAGCGTGTTAAGAGAGTTGATGGCAGGTGAAAGGTCTTCCTTCCTGACAAGGATCTTCATGGATTTCACTTCGGGGATATTTTTGTTGTAAAATCTGAGGTATCTTCTGCCGGTAAGGGAAGGATTCGCGGAAATCATCTTTGCATGGTTCTGCATGAACGACATTATGGCCCCGAGCTTATACCCGTATTCCATGTCATCCTCAGCCGAACAGGAAAGTGGCACAGCACAGATTTCAGGCATTTTCCCTATCTCTTCTACATTTTTACCCTGAAGCAGGTTAATAAAGTTATACGAGGAGCCCGACTTGTCCTTTTCGAAATTCGTTTCGGTAAGCATTATGAATGAATATGCCGGGTCTTTCCGCCTGGAGTCAAAATCGGAAGTTTTAATGAATTCGACAGGTGTGACTGTCCAGAATTCCTTTACGGCGTTTGTTATATATGTGTTGTAGACCGGATTGCCATCCTCAAGGACAACACAGGTCGTGGATGACATGAACTGTCGTATCTCCTCACTGTCGGGAAATGGTGACTGGGCAGCCATTCTGAGCGGAAAGGAAAGTGCTATTATTGCAGTGATTATTTTTCTCATTCAGAAATTCTGATTAACCGGAAGATATAACGGATTCTTCTCATTAAACTTGCGTATATAAACAAACATCAGATCTTTTTTCTTTTTATTTGGGAGCCTGACATATTCCTCATACAGCTGGGGGTCTTTCATGAGAAGGAGCTCGGTATTTTCAACATCATATTCAAGAATTTTCCCCTCCTCAAAATCTATAAGATACTGCCTGAGCTCATTGCGGCCGGAATTCCTGTATGGTGAATAATATGAGCCGTACGGCGAATAATATCCTCCATAGTAATACGGCGAATAATAGGGCGAATAATACGGTGAATAATATGGCGAATAATAATAAGGATCATAATAACCGTAAGGATTGTTGTAATAACGGTTGTCATACGATGTAACATCGGCAACGAAATGGCATATGGTGCCAACAAAAGTGATCCTGTTAAAATTCCCCTGAATCTGAATGTAAAGTATCCCGTTGCGGGAATAACCCCAGATGTCGGATCTGTTTACTTCCTGACGGATACCCATGCCGTCGTAGAAGTAGATTTTTTCTCCAGCCATCAGGTTCTTAAAAAAATCCTTGTCATTATAATCGGTCGAAGTCAGGATCTTTGCTTTGGGGATTGGAGAATTATTCTTTACCTGGTCGAAATTAAGATATATGCCATCGTTAAACCTGAAATCAGGAGTATACTTTACCATTCCCCCGTTCTCCTGGGCGGTGAGCATCAACAGAGATCCTTCATAAACAACAAGTAAGATCAACAGAAATGTCCTGAATGTTTTCTTCATAATGGTCTCCTCTTTCTGTTCCAGGCTCAAAAACCATACCACAGCTCAGGAGCAAAATTAACCTTTTCCTTCAAAGGTAGAATATTTTGACCCATGTATCTTTATCAGCTAATTTGCGTAATTTTACATTACTGCAATAATTGAGTTACTGTTTACATGGAGCCAGACAATTACAATAGTGAAAAATCGGAAAACTTCCCGGGGGATGTGACTTATAACAGGAAAAAGAACCTTATCGGCTCTTATGCAATAATTGCATTGACGTTTCTGGTCCTGTCCCTTATCTTCCTGACATTCAATCTGAGGCTGCTCGCAGGGATACTTGTGATTGCCGGGGCATCGTTTGTTGTTCTTTTAACAAGGAAGACCGGCAGCCTGTCAGAAAGCCCAAAGGAACCTCTGGCAGAAACTCCTTCGCCGGTCGGGGAAAAGGAAAAGGTAATCTCTGAATTCTCACATAGAATAAGAGAGCCACTGAATAATCTGGTCCTGCTGGCCGACCTCCTCATGGATTCAGGCCCTCAGAAAAGACAGAAGGATCTGCTTGAAACGTTTGTCGCGTCAACGAACAACATGGTGACAATTGTTAACGAATTAACAATGCAGTCAGCAGTAAACCTGCCCCATGCTCCCGGGAAGAACATCCGTTACAATATCCTTTCGACCATACAAAATACAATAGATCTATACAGTTTAAAGGCAGATTCCAGTCTCGACATCGTATTTACAAAGAGAGATTATAATGAATATGAATGTAATGGCGATCCAATAATACTTAAACAGATCTTCCTGGATATCTTCAGTACAATTGAGGAACAGGGAACAGAGATGCCCACCAGGGTAAACATCAGTGCGAGGAAAGAAAAGGAGATTGAAGGCGGAAGGATTATCGGATTCAGGATCCAGACCGACAGGAACAATATTTTAATCGACCAGGCGACCGGAGCGGGGAAGCTTGCTTCAAAACTCATTATGATGAGCAGAGGCAATTTCAGTCAGGAAGCGGGTGAAAACTGTTCAGTTCTGAATATCAATATCCCCTTTGCTTATTTCAATGCAGGGATAAAATCATCTCCTTCAGCAGCATCGGCCGGCGTTCAAAGGCCTGCATTGGATCTGAGCGAATGCAGCATCCTGCTTGTGGAAGATAACCTGATTAACCAGAAGATCACCCTGCTCACACTGAAACCACTGGTAAAAAACATTGACACAGCTTCAAACGGCAGTGAAGCAATAGAGAAAATGATGAGATCGAAATATGACATCATCCTTCTCGATATCCGGATGCCTGTGATGGACGGGCTGGCCACTGCGGAGAAAATCCGTGAAATGGAGCAGGGTAAAGAGGCACACGTACCGATCATTGCGATTACGGCCGACGCAATGATCGGCGACAGGGAAAGATGCCTTTCAGCAGGTATCGACGAATATATAAGCAAACCCTATCAGCCTGCACAGCTGATCGCCACGATAAAAGAACTGCTTTCCTGATCTGTCTTTGCAAAAACCTTTAAAGTTCAACTGAGGCCTTCCCTTTCCTCAAGAGCTTCCCTGCCTTTAATGACGGGGAAGTCAGAAAGCTCCCCAGGCCAAGCTTATCCCACATTTCATCAACATGCTCAATAGTCCCGGGGTCGGAGCAGACAACATTCGGCCATTTCCCCTGGAATTTCCCTGACTTTGTGAGTTTTATAGTAGCATCTAACATTATTGTCCTGTGAGAGATAATATAATGGTCGCGTACCGGATCCGTATTACCGAGAGCCTGCCAGGTAACCATAAAATAATCATATATATCGACTGTATGATCGACAACAAGGATAAGTTCAGGCAGATCCTGATGGTTCTCCTTTTTAAGCGCTGATACAATATAGCTCACCGGATCAGGATCCTCAGAAGTATCGACAGCTAATATCGCCACGCCTATCCCTTCCAGAGTCAGATCGGCATTGAAATTCCTGACCGGCAAGTGAGAACCGGAAAGGGGATCCCGCCTTTTAACCTTTACTGATTCGCATTCATTAGTATTTACTATTTCTTCCGGTAACTTTACCGTTGCATCTATTCCTGCCTTGCCTCCGAAGGAAAACCTGCCCGATGAATGATCAAGTACATCAAGGGGACCATGTGTAAATACAATGTCAGACTGCAGGTTTGTATGTTTTATAACATGTTTTGTCAGATCCCTGTAATTTCTGATATCGACATCACCACTTACCACAATAATGTATTTTGAGAACATCATCTGTCCTGCTCCCGAAAGTGAGTTTATAACTTTCATGCCCTGGCCGGGATATGATTTATTTATTCGAACTATGGTTAGGTTATGGGCTACACCCGCATCGGGAAGGTGAATGTCGTCAATTTCAGGTTGAACAGCAAGTTTCATGGGAGGCAGAAAGATGGCGCTGGTTGTTTTTGCGAGCCAGGCATCCTCCTGAGGCGGTATTCCGACTATTGTGGCAGGGTAAACTGCATTTTCTGAATGAGTGATACAGGTAACGTGAAAGACAGGATAAAGGTCTGGCAGAGAATAAAATCCAGTATGGTCGCCGAAAGGCCCTTCTGTCGCCAGGGGCTCTGCGGGATCGACATATCCTTCTATGACAATATCGGCATCTTCAGGGATATAAAGATCGTTGGTAATGCATTTTACGAGCTTTATCCTCGATTTCCTGAGGAATCCGGCAAGGATATACTCACTGATGTTTTCGGGAAGAGGTGCTGTTGCGCAATAAGTATATACAGGGTCACCGCCAAGAGTGACTGTGACCGGCATTTTCATGCCTGTTTTTTTCCATGCCTCATAATGGGAAGCACCTGTCTTATGTCTTTGCCAGTGCATTCCGGTGGTTACTTTATCGAATATCTGCATCCTGTACATTCCCACATTCGTTTTGCCTGTAACAGGGTGGGCTGTATGAACCATTGGAAGTGTAATGAAACGGCCCCCGTCGTGTGGCCAGCATTTTAGGACAGGGAGGATGCCCAGGTCCGGTTCTCTTATTATGATCTGCTGGCACGATCCTTTTTTCCTTTTTTCTGAAGGAAGGAAACGTGACATTTTAAAGAGTTCGGGCAGTATTCTGAGTTTACCGCAGAGCCCCGGATTGTTTCCCGTGATGTCTCTTAAAAAACCGGAGATATTTTCAGCAGCATCTGATATCATGTTTTTGCCGAGGGCAAGAGCCATTCTTTTTTCGGAACCAAAAGCATTAATAAGAAGAGGGAACCGGGTTCCGTTGTTTTCAAAAAGAAGGGCTTTGCCGTTATTTTTCGTTATACGGTCGGTGATCTCAGCTATTTCAAGGACAGGATCAACGAAATTTCTTATTCTTGTCAGCTCGCCGTTATTTTCGAGAGTACTTATAAATTCTGCAAGTCCGGAATAAGGCATAAGGATGTATATTATTGTGGTAAAGATAAGATAAAAGATAAAAGGGGAAAGGCGGAAAAGCAGGGAGGTGGAAGCCAATATGGGGAAATGCAGGTAATTGAAGGGTATAATAAAACAATAATGGGAACTATTCCTGAGATTAGTTCCCATTCACCGTTTGCAACCGAAGCCGCCAACGGCGTCAGGTTACTGTTATTCTGACCGGTCGCAATTCCTGATACAAGACCCTGATTTGCAACCCTGGGCCTTCGGGTTTTGCCTGTTACAGCAGAACCGTCGGGCTGTCCTTTCTCGTCCGCGATTAGGCGGAGATTCCGGGACGAAGCGTCATTCAGGCCCTGATGTCATTTCCCGGAGGATTTGGATCAGTTTCAGAGAATAGTGTGCCGAAGCTCTTGTTTCTGATGCCCTGTGACTCAATCGCTGAAAGAACGTTTCCGGTTTTCGTCGATTTTCCGGGTATTTTGGACCGGAGTCTAATTGCCCGGGCTTCGGCTCTCCTGATGTGCAGTCCCGAAGGTCTGACCGATCCGGATCATGCCCCACTTAAGTTGCCTTTTCCGTCTCCACATCATTTGAGCAGTCTTTTATCGCTCACCTGATATACCAAATTTAAAATAAGAAAATGAAATAACAATCAGGAGCCATTTCAATATTGTACACGGGATATAAACACAAGTTATCAACAATTGTTAATAACGTCGGAAATCCTCTTTTTTCCTCAATTATAGACTGGTTGCACGGTCAAATTTAAATGATCACCGCCAAGTCCGCTGAGGATTGTCGCCGGGTTGGCAAAGTAATGAATGCAAACAGACCAGTCTTTGCTGTCGCTGCGGCAATTCCGGAGACTCTGAGATTAACTGATGTTCTGCAGGGGTTCTGAAAAAGGTCTTTACCTCTTATTTCTTATACCCGTACACTGCCAGGTCGCCAAGCACCTCTTCTATTCTGAGGAGCTGGTTGTATTTACAGATCCTGTCAGTTCTGCTGCATGATCCGGTTTTGATCTGACCTGAATTTACCGCGACAGCGACATCAGCTATTGTTGAATCTTCTGTTTCGCCTGAACGGTGAGAAATTACAGTTGTATATCCGGCCCTGTGAGCCATTTCAATTGCATTCAGTGTTTCGGTCAGAGTTCCGATTTGGTTAAGTTTGATGAGTATCGAGTTTGCACAACCAAGTTCAATGCCCTTCTTAAGGTATTCAACATTTGTGACAAA
The DNA here is from genome assembly GCA_035390825.1 of Bacteroidales bacterium. Taxonomy (GTDB): domain Bacteria; phylum Bacteroidota; class Bacteroidia; order Bacteroidales; family VadinHA17; genus LD21. The sequence goes on from DAOOUQ010000002.1 coordinate 133,723, forward strand.
CACATCATCACCTACTATCTGGATCTTTTTTCCAAGTCGTTCAGTCATCATTTTCCATCCGTCCCAGTCGCCTTCAGCCATTCCATCTTCGATTGAATCGATAGGGAACATACTGATCAGTTTCTCAAAATAATCAACCTGTTCCTTGGATGTTTTCCGTGGGGCCCCTGGGCCCTGGAATTTTGCATAATTATAGATTCCGTCAATATAGAACTCCGATGCCGCGGGGTCAAGAGCAATTGTAACATCAGCACCGGGTTTATAGCCGGCTTCTGTTATTGCCTTAACAATTGTATCCAGGGCATCTTCGGGTCCGTCCAGGTTTGGTGCAAAGCCGCCTTCATCGCCGACAGCCGTGCTTAAACCACGTCCTTTGAGCACTTTTTTGAGTGAATGGAACACTTCGGCTCCCATCCTTAGTGCTTCCCTGAAATTAGGTGCACCAACAGGTCTGATCATGAATTCCTGGAAAGCGATGGGTGCATCGGAATGTGATCCTCCGTTAATGATATTCATCATCGGAACCGGCAGTGTGACAGCATTTGCACCGCCAATATACCTGAACAAGGGCAGACCATGATATGAGGCAGCAGCTTTTGCCACAGCAAGAGAGACTCCCAGAATGGCATTTGCACCGAGGTTGCTTTTGGTTCCTGAGCCGTCGAGGTCAACCATTTTCTTATCTATTCCAGCCTGATCGGTTACATCCATGCCGATGATTTCTTCAGCAATCACGTTATTGACGTTATGGACAGCCTGAAGAACGCCTTTTCCAAGATAGCGCGACTTATCGCCGTCACGGAGTTCAATAGCCTCATTTTCTCCGGTTGAAGCACCCGACGGAACAGCTGCCCGTCCCTGGTAACCGCTGGCTGTCTGAACATCAACTTCTATTGTAGGATTGCCGCGTGAATCAAGAATCTCACGTGCATGCACATTAACTATTTGTCCCATAGAAAATTAAATTTTATTAAACAATGATGCAATATATACAAAAAAAGGGATACAGTTCATTACCATATCCCTCACATGACAAATTATGATTTTATTCCCTGGTTTCAGTTTCAGGCGCCTGATCGTCTGAAGAACCTTCAGTACCGGGCTCAGGTTCCTGTATCTTTTCAGTTTTCCCGGTTTTCTTAGCCTTTGTGGCAGTGGTTTTGGCCTGGGTTTCAGCAGGAGCTTCTGCAGTTTTCTTTCCCGACCTTCTTCTCCTTGCTGTCTTTGGTTTGGGTGCTTCCCCGCTTTTCATCAACTCATTGAAATCAACGAGTTCAATGATACACATTTCAGCATTATCACCTATTCTGTTTCCGGTCTTCAGGATCCTGGTGTATCCTCCGGGCCTTTCGGCTATTTTTGGAGATATTGTTCTGAACAATTCCGATACTGCTTCCTTATCCTTCAGATAACCGAAGACCACTCTTCTTGAGTGTGTTGAATCGTCCTTTGATTTTGTTATAAGGGGTTCCACGAAAGTCTTGAGGGCTTTTGCCTTGGCAGTTGTGGTGGAAATCCGTTTATGCATGATAAGTGAAACAGCCATATTGGAAATCATCGATTTCCTGTGCGCACTTGTCCTTCCAAGATGGTTTATTACTCTCTGATGTCGCATGTCTATATATCCTTAACCTGTTATTAATCTTTATCTAATTTGTACTTGCTGACATCCATACCGAATGACAGGCTCATTGATTCAAGAAGTTCATCCAGCTCGGTGAGGGATTTTTTCCCGAAGTTCCTGAATTTAAGAAGGTCATTCTTATTGAATTTAACAAGATCACCAAGTGTTTCAACTTCTGCTGCCTTAAGGCAGTTAAGTGCTCTTACCGACAGGTCGAGATCGACGAGTTTTGTCTTGAGAAGCTGGCGCATGTGAAGTATTTCCTCATCGAATTCCTCATTGGCAAGTTTGTCATCCGAGTCGAGAGTGATTTTCTCATCGGAGAAAAGCATGAAATGATAGATCAGGATTTTTGCGGCTTCCTTGAGTGCTTCTTTCGGATGTATTGATCCGTCGGTATCAATTTCGAGGAGAAGTTTTTCGTAGTCGGTTTTCTGTTCAACGCGGAAGTTCTCCACTGAGTATTTAACATTTCTTATCGGAGTGAAAATCGAGTCGATTGCTATGAGCCCGAATTCACTGTCGGCAGGCTGGTTTTCCTCAGCAGGAACATAACCCCGTCCCTTGCTGATAGTGAGTTCCATCTGCAGTTTGACATCAGGTTCCATTCTCAGTATCACGAGTTCGGGATTAAGGACTTCAAAACTGCTGAGAACGTTATTGAGTGCACCGGCTTTAAACACATCCTGACCACTGATCTTGATCACCACTTTTTCGTGATCGACGTCATCAACAGTTCGTTTAAAACGCACCTGTTTGAGGTTAAGGATGATCTCTGTAACATCTTCCATAACCCCGGTAATAGTAGAGAATTCATGGTCGATGCCTTCAATCCTTACGGTTGTGATAGCGAAACCTTCGAGTGAAGAGAGAAGAATTCTCCTGAGGGCATTTCCGACAGTGATGCCGTAGCCTGGCTCAAGCGGACGGAATTCGAATTTGCCGAACCTGTCATTAGCTTCCAGCATTATTACTTTGTCAGGCTTCTGGAATGATAAAATGGCCATGAGATTTTTCTTATTTAATTACTTTGAATACAATTCAACTATTAACTGTTCCTTGATATCTTCAGGAATGTCGGCGCGTTCCGGCATGTTCATGAATTTGCCGGCCATTTGGGCATCGTCCCATTCGAGCCATGACAGTTTGGAATATTTTCTTGTCGTGAGTGAATCGACTATTGATTCCAGTGATTTTGATTTTTCGCGAACTCCGATAATATCGCCTGGTTTCAGCTGGAATGAAGGCACATTTACAACCTCTCCGTTCACCGTGATATGTCTGTGAGAAACGAGCTGGCGGGCAGCGGCTCTTGTGGGAGCTATTCCGAAACGGAAGACAACGTTATCGAGGCGGGCCTCGAGCATCTGCAGAAGGACAATACCTGTTACGCCTTTGCTTCGCGAAGCTTTTTCAAATGTATTGTGGAATTGTCTTTCGAGAATGCCGTATGTATATTTTGCCTTTTGCTTTTCCCTGAGCTGAAGGCCATATTCGGAGGTTTTCTTTCTTTTCTTGTTAATACCATGCTGACCCGGAGGGAAGTTTTTCCTGTCGAGGTATTTGTCGGGGCCATAGATAGGATCTCCGAATTTTCTTGCGACTCTTGATTTTGGGCCAATATATCTTGCCATTGTGCTATTTATTTAAACTTTCAAATTATTTATGATCGGTAAAAACTATACTCTTCTCCTTCCGGGTGCGCGGCATCCGTTATGTGGCATTGGGGTGACATCGATGATTTCTGTAACCTCGATACCGGCATTGGATATTGATCTGATAGCAGATTCACGTCCGGCTCCCGGTCCTTTAACAAACACCTTAACTTTTCTCAAACCAAGATCATAAGCGACTTTGCTGCATTCTTCCGATGCCATCTGGGCGGCATAGGGTGTGTTTTTCTTGGATCCCTTGAACCCCATTTTTCCGGCAGACGCCCAGGAGATCACCTGACCCGAATTGTTGGTCAGCGAAATAATTATGTTATTGAATGATGAATGAACATGAGCCTGACCAGTCGGTTCAACCTTGACGATCCTCTTTTTCAATGCTCCGGTTTTCTTTGCCATATTCTAATTATTTAGTAGCTTTTTTCTTGTTTGCAACAGTTTTCTTTCTTCCTTTACGTGTTCTGGCGTTGTTCTTGGTACTCTGCCCCCTTACAGGCAGGCCGAGACGATGACGGACACCGCGATAGCATCCTATATCCATAAGCCTTTTTATATTCATCTGCGTTTCGGAACGAAGTTCGCCTTCAAGCTTATAATTATCGTTCAGAATACGGCGTATAGCATTGATCTGTTCATCTGTCCATTCCTGGACCTTTGCATTCCGGTCAACACCGGCTTCGTCAAGGACCTTCTGAGCAGTGCTCTTTCCTACTCCGTAGATATAGGTCAGGCCGATTTCACCTCTTTTGTTTCTTGGTAGATCTACACCAACAATACGTGCCATATATTACTTTTCTTAAATGAGTTGCAAAATTATACAAATTATCCCTGTCTCTGTTTGAACTTGGGGTTTTTCTTGCTAATAACATATATGCGCCCTTTGCGTCTTACTATCTTGCAGTCGGCGCTGCGCTTTTTTACCGATGCTCTTACTTTCATTATCTTATAGTTACTTTATTTATATCTGAATGTTATTCTTCCTTTTGTAAGGTCGTATGGCGACATTTCAACTTTTACCTTATCGCCGGGAAGGATCTTGATATAGTGCATCCGCATCTTTCCGGAGATATGTGCAGTTATTACATGTCCGTTTTCAAGCTCCACCCTGAACATTGCATTGGAAAGGGCTTCGATGATTGTACCATCCTGTTCTATTGATGACTGTTTAGACATATACAGTTACATTTTATTTAAAACTTCTTCAATAAATTCAAAAGTCGTCAATACATCTGCTTTTCCCTTATCAATTGCCACAGCGTATTCAAAATGGGCCGAAGGCATTCCGTCAACTGTCCTTATTGTCCATCCGTCACGCATCTGCATAGTTTCCTTCTTTCCCATGTTAATCATCGGTTCGATGCAGATAACTAGGCCCTTCTCCATTTTGGGTCCTGTTCCGCGTCTTCCGTAATTAGGTACTTCGGGTGGTTCGTGAAGCCTTTTTCCGAGTCCATGGCCAACAAGTTCCCTGACAACAGAAAATCCTCCGCTTTCAGCCTTTTGTTGCACAGCCCAGGAAATGTCGCCTATCCTTTTGCCTGCAACAGCCTCCAGGACTCCTGTCTCAAGGGATTCTCTTGTATAGCTCAGAAGACGTTTCGTTATCTCATCTATGGTGCCGACAGGAAATGTATAGGCGCTGTCGCCATACCATCCGTTGAGAATTACGCCACAGTCGACTGATACAATATCGCCTTCTCTCAGGGCGTATCCTGAAGGGATGCCATGAACCACTTCATCGTTGACTGATGTACAGAGGGTGTTGGGGAAACCGCCATATCCCTTGAAAGCCGGAACACCTCCGTTGTCACGGATAAAGGTCTCAGCCACCTTGTCGAGATAAAGAGTTGTCACACCGGGTTTAATGAGTCGGGCAATTTCTGCAAGTGTCCTGGACACGAGCATATTGCTTTCCCTCAACAATGCAACCTCTTCATCAGTCTTTAAATACAACATCAAAGAACGTTAATATTTTAAATCGACGTTACCGCGCCGGATCTTCCCTTAACACGGCCTGATTTCATAAGTCCATCGTAATGACGCATCAGCAGATGGCTTTCAATCTGTTGAAGCGTATCAAGAACAACCCCCACAAGGATAAGAAGTGATGTCCCTCCGTAAAACTGTGCAAACTGGGGTGTTACCTGAAATTTAACAGCAATAGAAGGAAGAATTGCTATGATTGCCAGGAAAATCGATCCTGGCAGAGTGATCCTCGACATTATTGTATCGAAGAATTCCACTGTCTTTCTTCCTGGTTTTATTCCCGGAATAAATCCGCCGTTTTTCTTCATATCCTCGGCCATCTGAACCGGATTGATGGTGATGGCAGTATAGAAATATGTAAACAGGATAATTAGAATACCGGTAACGAAATTATACCAGAATCCGTACATATTCGAAAATGCAACAACAAAAGCCGAGCTTGAGTTTGAATATCCTGCAATGATGATGGGAAGCATCATTATTGCCTGGGCAAAGATAATAGGCATAACCCCAGCGGCATTTACCTTAAGAGGGATATATTGTCTTACACCGCCATATTGTTTATTGCCAACGATGCGGCGGGCATATTGTACCGGAACCCTTCTGGTACCCTGTACGAGCAGGATGGTTCCGAGAACGACAACGAACAATATTACTATTTCAACAATAAGTGCAATGGGGCCACCGGCTCCGTTGAGCCTGGTTCCTGCCTCAAATATGAAGTTCGCCGGCATTCTTGCGACGATCCCTATCATTATTATAAGTGAAATGCCGTTGCCAATGCCTTTGTCGGTTATTTTTTCGCCGAGCCACATTACAAACATTGTGCCGGCCGTAAGGATAACAACTGAAGAGAACTTGAAGAAAAATCCCGACAGCACGAATGCAGAAGGCGGCAGCTGGGCAGAAAGGTTTATCAGATAGGTCGGTGCCTGCAGAATAAGAACAAGCACGGTAAGGTACCTTGTATACTGGTTCAGTTTTCTTCTTCCGCTTTCACCCTCCTTCTGCAGTTTCTGGAAATAAGGGAACACGATACCGAGAAGCTGGACAACGATTGATGCTGAAATGTAAGGCATTATGCCGAGTGCAAAGACGGAGGCCTGAGAAAAGGCACCTCCCGAGAACATATCGAGAAGTCCCATTATACCAGATGATGTCTGAGCCTTAAGGTTTCCAAGCTGAGAGGGATCGATACCGGGCAGCGTCACATATTTACCAAGGCGGTAAAGGGCCACGATGGCCAGTGTATACAGCAATCTTGCACGAAGATCCTCGATCTTGAAAATATTCTTTATTGTCTGAACAAATCTCATGAACTTAAAGTTTTACGACGGTACCCTTTTGAGCTTCAATTGCCTCGACAGCTGACTTGCTGAATGCATGGGCGTGGACCTCGAGTTTTCTTTCAATGGTTCCTTTTCCGAGTATTTTAACAAGGTCGTTTTTTGAGATGAGCCCGGCCCTGAAGAGTGTTTCCTGATCAATAATCTCAAGGTTGTTTTTCTCAGCAAGATTCTGGAGTGTCACAAGGTTTATGGCTTTATATTCCTTGCGGTTTACATTTTTAAAGCCATATTTCGGGACTCTTCTCTGGAGTGGCATCTGACCTCCTTCAAAGCCGATTTTCTTTTTATATCCGGAACGCTGCTTGGCCCCTTTATGTCCCCTGGTTGATGTACCGCCTTTCCCGGAACCCTGTCCGCGGCCTACTCGCTTGCTTCTTTTTATTGAACCTTTAGCAGGTTTTAAGTTACTTAGATCCATTACTCGTTATATAATATCGTTAATACCTTAAATATTCTCAACTTTTACAAGGTGTCTGATCTTTTCAACCATCCCAAGTATCTGAGGTGTGGCTTCGTGTTCAACACTATGGTTCAGTTTATGGATGCCCAATGCCTCAAGAGTTCTTTTCTGGCGCTCGGGTTTTCCGTTTTTGCTTTTTACCTGGGTTATGCGAATTTTTGCCATTGTGTTTTGCTTTACTATCCGTTAAATACTTTTTCGAGGGTAACGCTGCGGTGTTCTGCAACAGATATTGCATCGCGCATTTCGAGGAGGGCGGCGAAAGTGGCCTTGACCAGGTTGTGAGGGTTTGATGACCCCTTTGATTTTGCAAGAACGTTTTTCACTCCGACGCTTTCAAGAACTGCGCGCATGGCACCGCCTGCCTTAACTCCGGTACCCGGTGTTGCAGGTTTTATAAACACCTTTGCGCCGCCGAATTTGGCCACCTGTTCATGAGGAATTGTTCCATTAATTACAGGTACTTTAATAAGGTTCTTCTTGGCATCCTCAATACCTTTTGCAATTGCCGTGGTAACCTCACTGGCTTTTCCCAGGCCGTGTCCTACAATGCCGTCTTCGTTTCCGACCACAACGATGGCTGAAAAACTGAAGGTACGTCCTCCTTTTGTGACTTTCGTCACTCTCTGGATGCTAACGAGCCTGTCTTTGAGTTCGAGGTCGCTGGTTTTTACTTTTCTTATTCCGTTTCCCATATTATCAGAATTTTAAACCGCCTTCGCGGGCAGCGTCAGCTAATGATTTTACTCTACCATGATATTGATAACCACTTCTGTCGAAAACAACGCTTTCGATTCCCTTTTCCCTGCATTTTTCGGCGAGTGATTTTCCAACCAACCGTGCCTGTTCAGTCTTATTGATGCCGGTCTTTGATGCGATATCCTTCTCCTGTGAACTTACAGCAAGCATGGTGACACCATTGAGGTCATCGATCAGCTGAACATATATCTGCTTATTGCTGCGGAACACTGCCAGTCTGGGTTTTTCAGCTGTACCGCTTATTTTCTTTCGGATCCTCATGCGGATCCTGGTTCTTCTTTCCAATTTGGTTAAAGCCATGATTTCTTGATTTTACCCCTGTTATACACTTGCCGACTTACCAGCTTTCCTTCTGAGCGTTTCGCCCACGAATTTAATACCTTTACCCTTGTAAGGTTCAGGTGGGCGCAGCGATCTGATCTTTGCAGCAACATGACCGATAAGTTGTTTATCGATACTTGTCAGAGTAATCACAGGATTGCTCCTTCTTTCAGTTTTGGTTTCAATTTTCACCTCGTCGGGAAGCTGCATTATTATATCGTGTGAGTAACCAAGGCTCATTTCGAGGAGTTGTCCTTTAGCTTCGGCACGGTAACCGACGCCGACGAGCTCAAGTTCCTTTTTGAAACCCTGTGAAACACCTATCACCATATTAGCAATAAGAGCTCTGTAAAGACCATGAAGCGACTTGTGAGTTTTCGAATCAGTAGGTCTTTCCAATACGATAGTGTTGTCCACCACATTAACCTTAAGGTCGGGGCTGACCGGTTGTGACAGCTCACCCAAAGGTCCTTTCACACTTACCACATTGGTATCGCTGACAGTTACAGTAACACCTTTGGGCAGGTTTACAGGTAATTTTCCTATTCGTGACATTAAACTATCCTCCTAATTAGTATACAAAACATAATACTTCACCACCAATATTTTCTTTCTTTGCCTCTTTGTCGGTCATCAAACCCCTTGATGTTGATATAATCGCAATTCCAAGTCCGTTAAGAACGCGGGGCATATCATCAGCGCCGACATATTGCCTGAGGCCGGGGCGGCTTGCTCTTTCTATCTTCTTTATCGCGGGTTTCCTGCTCTTAGCATTGTATTTAAGAGCAATTTTGAGTACACCATGTTTGTTCTCTCCATCAACAACCTTATAGCTAAGGATATACCCCTTTTCAAGCAGAATCCTGGCAATCTCCTTTTTAAGATTGGATGCTGGCGCTTCCACTACTTTATGACCGGCCATAATGGCATTTCTTATTCTGGTCAGCAAATCTGCAATCGGATCAGTCATCTCTTATTCTTTATAAATTAATATTCATTTTAATTACCAGCTGGCTTTTTTAACACCGGGGATTAGTCCAAAAGAGGCCATTTCCCTGAAGGTAATCCTGCTGATCCCGAACTGGCGCATATAACCCCTTGTCCGCCCGGTAAGCTTGCAGCGGTTACGCTGCCTGTTGGGATTGGAGTTGCGCGGGAGGCGGCTCAGACCTACATAGTCACCTTCAGCTTTCAGCTTTGCTCTTTTTGCCGCATATTTTTCAGCAAGTTTTGCGCGTTTTACTTCGCGGGCTATCATCGATTCCTTAGCCATATATTCAGTTTTTAGTATTTTTAAAAGGTAAGCCGAAATGTTTCAGGAGGGCCAGAGCTTCCTCATCAGTATCGGCTGATGTGACGAAAGTTATCTGAAGCCCCATTATCTTGGAAACCTTATCGAGGTCGATTTCCGGAAAAATTATCTGTTCTGTAATACCGAGGGTGTAGTTTCCGCGTCCGTCAAGTTTCGAATTGATTCCCTTGAAGTCGCGGATACGCGGCAGTGCAACTGCAATAAGCCTCTCGAGAAATTCATACATTTTTTCCTTGCGGAGGGTGACCATCACGCCAATCGGCATGTTTCTCCTCAGCTTGAAGTTCGAGATATCCTTTGAGGAATATGTCTGGACGGCTTTCTGACCTGCAATATCTGTTAATTCCTTAACACTGAATTCAAGCAGTTTCTTGTCGGCGATTGCCTGTCCCACGCCCTGGTTGAGAACTATTTTTTCCAATCTGGGAACCTGCATGACGGTTTTATAACCGAACTCCTTCATTAATGCAGGGACGATCTCATCCTTATATTTGGTTTTTAATGCAGGTGTATACATTACTTGATCTCCTCTCCTGATTTTTTAGAATAACGTACTAGTTTATTTTTGTCATTGAGCCTTCTTCCTATACGAGTAGGTTTTCCGGATGTCGGATCAACAAGCATAAGGTTTGAAATATGAACCGGTGCTTCTTTTTTCAGAATACCGCCCTGGGGGGATTTTGCATTTGGTTTTGTATGTTTTGAAACCATATTGACGCCTTCCACCAGTGCCCTGTTCTTATCCCTGTCAACTTCGAGAACACGGCCCTTCTGTCCCTTGGATTCACCTGTTATGACAACAACGGTATCTCCTTTTTTGATATGTAGTTTCTTCTGCATTGCCGAAAATTTTTTGATTATAGAACTTCAGGTGCAAGAGAGACGATTTTCATGTATTTGTCACGAAGTTCTCTTGCGACGGGACCGAAAATACGGGTACCCCTGACTTCGTTCATGTTGTTGAGAAGTACAACCGCGTTATCGTCAAACCTTATATAAGAGCCGTCGGGGCGCCTGATTTCCTTGGTTGTCCTGACGACAACAGCCTTGCTTACAGTTCCTTTCTTGGCTTCACCTGACGGGAGTGCACTCTTGACACTTACAACTATCTTGTCGCCGATAGTGGCATATCTCTTCTTGCTGCCACCCAGTACACGGATGCAAAGTACTTCCTTTGCACCTGAGTTATCGGCTACTGTTAATCTGCTTTCCTGCTGTATCATGATTACTTAGCTCTTTCGATAATTTCAACTAGTCTCCAGGTTTTATTTTTGCTCAGAGGCCTGGTCTCCGAAATACGTACCGTATCACCTATATTGCATGAATTCTCTTCATCATGAGCCATCAGCTTCTTGGTCCTGTTCACGAATTTGCCATAAATAGGGTGTTTTACCTTCCTTTTGATGGCCACCACGATCGACTTATCCATCTTGTTGCTGACAACAATTCCGATACGTTCTTTTCTCAATTTTCTTTCCATTGCTGATCTAGCTATTAGATTTTTCATTTAATTCCCTGTGTCGCAGTTCTGTCAGCAGACGTGCAATTGTAAGCTTCACCTGTCTGATCTTCTGTGGATTATCCAGAGGAGTTATTGCATGGTTAAGCTTCATTCGGACAAGCATTGTTCTTTCGGTATCGATTCTCTCGATCAGGTCCGGAGTGCTTAATTCCCTTATTTCTGAAGTTTTCATCTGTGTTGTTTATTTTATTCCTGTACGTAATCGGTTCTCACAATGAATTTTGTAGTGATCGGTAGTTTCTGTGCGCCGAGCCTGAGAGCTTCTTTTGCAACATCAAATGGAACACCTTCAGCTTCGATAAGTATTCTGCCCGGAGTTACAGGCACTACAAAACCTTCAGGAGTGCCTTTACCTTTTCCCATTCGAACCTCAGCAGGTTTCTTTGTTATGGGCTTATCGGGGAATACCCTTATCCAGATCTGACCTTCACGTTTCATGTGACGGGTAACAGCCTGACGGGCCGCTTCAATCTGCCGGCCTGTTATCCAGCACTGTTCAAGCGCTTTAATTCCAAAAGACCCGAATGCCAGCTGATTGCCTCTCTGTGCATTTCCCTTCATTCTGCCCTTCTGGGATCTCCTGTATTTGGTCCTTTTCGGTTGTAACATGACTCGAATATTAAGTTTTTATATAGTCTCTGTTCTTATTTTTTTGCCTTTCTCTTAAGACTTTTTGTCTTGGCATTACGTGCCCCGATATTCGGACTGAGGTCTCTTTTTCCGTATACCTCTCCGTTGCAAATCCAGACCTTGATCCCGATAAGACCAACCTTGGTATGGGCTTCAGCAAGGGCATAATCAATATCTGCACGCAGTGTGTGAAGCGGAATACGTCCTTCCTTGTAGGTTTCGCTTCGTGCCATTTCGGCTCCGCCCAGGCGACCCGAGATGAGCACTTTTATTCCTTCAGCTCCCATTCTCATAGTTGAGGCGATAGCCATTTTAATGGCGCGTCGGTATGATATTTTGCCTTCGAGCTGGCGGGCAACATTGTTGGCAACTATATTGGCATCAAGTTCAGGCCGTTTAACTTCAAAGATGTTGATCTGAACCTCCTTTTTGGTAATCTTCTTAAGTTCCTCCTTAAGTTTGTCAACCTCCTGGCCGCCTTTGCCGATGATAATACCCGGACGCGCGGTGTTGACCGTTACCGTAATAAGTTTGAGAGTTCTCTCGATGACAATCTTTGAGATGCTTGCCTTTGCAAGCCTTGCATTAAGATATTCCCTGATCTTCGTGTCTTCAACAAGTTTGCCGGAAAAATCCTTACCGCCAAACCAGTTCGAGTCCCAACCTTTGATAATACCTAATCTGTTACCTATCGGATTTGCTTTTTGTCCCATCTGGTCTATTTTGATGTATTTTCAACTTCCTTATTCATACTGTCGAGCACGAGGGTCACATGATTCGATCTTTTCCTTAATCTGTAAGCCCTTCCCTGAGGTGCTGTCTGGAGCCTTTTCAGAGCGCGGCCGCCATCAACACTTATCTCTTTTACAAAAAGGTTGCTCTCCTCAACTCTCACACCTTCATTTTTTGACTGCCAGTTTGCAATGGCAGAGAGAAGAAGCTTTTCGAGCCTGCGTGATGCTTCCTGTTTGCTGTATTTAAGAACATCAAGAGCCCTGTTGACATCCAGGCCACTGATAAGCCCGGTAACAAGCCTCATTTTGCGAGGTGATGTAGGACAGTTCCTCAGTACTGCCTGATATCTGTGTTTGGCAGCTTCCTTTCTCTGTTCTGCTGTATTTCTTTTTCTTGCACCCATCTCTTAATTTTTTTCAGATTTACACTACTTGTTATTTATTACCGGCGTGACCTCTGAATGTACGGGTAGGCGCAAATTCACCTAGCTTGTGGCCCACCATGTTTTCGGTAATGTAAACCGGGATAAATTTGTTTCCGTTATGAACTGCTATAGTATGTCCGACAAAGTCAGGTGAGATAACAGATCTTCTCGACCATGTTTTGAGAACTGACTTTTTCTGCCCTTTGTTCATTTCAAGGACTCTATTCTCAAGTTTGAATTCAATGAAAGGGCCTTTTTTAATTGATCTACTCATCTTACGTCAGTTATTTTTTCCTTCTTTCAATAATGTGTTTAGCAGAGTATTTCTTCCTGTCGCGGGTTTTGAATCCTTTTGCCGGAAGACCTTTTCTTGAACGGGGATGGCCGCCTGAAGCCCTTCCCTCACCACCTCCCATTGGGTGATCGACAGGGTTCATGACAACGCCTCTGACTCTCGGACGGCGACCCTGCCAGCGTGAACGACCCGCCTTGCCGGATCTCTCGAGGTTGTGGTCGGGATTTGATACGGTACCGATGGTAGCACGGCAGCTTGTCAGCACCATTCTTGTTTCTCCCGAAGGAAGCTTAATGATCGCATATTTGCCTTCACGGGCTGAAAGCTGGGCATAGGTCCCTGCGCTGCGCGCAAGTGCTGCACCTTTTCCTGGCTTCAGCTCGATATTGTGTATGATCGTACCCAGAGGAATATCGTTGAGAAACATTGTGTTCCCTATTTCAGGGGTTGCATCTTTGCCTGACACAATCTTCTGCCCGACCTGAAGCCCGACAGGAGCAACTATGTATCTCTTTTCACCGTCCTCATAAACAACCAGGGCTATCCTTGATGATCTGTTCGGATCATATTCGATTGCCCTGACTGTAGCATTGATGCCATCTTTTTCCCTGAGGAAATCGATAACCCTGTACATCTGTTTGTGACCGCCACCGATGTACCTCATAGTCCTTTTGCCGTTAACGTTCCTTCCTCCTGTTTTTCTGAGCGGTCGAAGCAAGGATTTCTCCGGCACAGCCTTTGTGATGTTATCAAAAGCGCTGATGATTTTGTGTCTCTGACCTGGTGTTGCAGGTTTGATCTTTCTGACTGCCATACTGGTTTTTAAATATTGCTATAGAAATCAATTTTGTTTCCTTCTGCCAGGGTGACAACTGCTTTTTTAATGGCAGCAGTCTTTCCGACCAGAAAACCCGATTTAGTATTCCTTGTCATAACCTTGCCGCCATACCTCATCGTATTTACTGATTCCACAGTAACGCCATAAAGGTCCTCAACGGCTTTCTTTATCTGCAATTTATTTGCATTTCTTGCAACGACAAATCCATACCGGTTAAATTTATCGCCCTGTGCTGTCATCTTTTCCGTTACTATCGGTTTAAGCAGAATATTCATCGTTAAATTTTTACTGTTTTTCAAAAGTTGCCTGCAAAACGTCAACTGCACTCTCCGTAAGTACCAGAGTTGAGGCCTTCATAATTTTGTAAGTACTTAATTCTCCGGCACTTACAACATCAACCCCTTGTACATTTCGGGATGACAAATATATGTTTTTATTTTGTTCCGGTAAAACAAAAAGAGATTTTTTATTGGCAATATTCAGGTTATTACCCATTTTGACCATGTCTTTTGTTTTAGGAACTTCAAGTGAGAAGTCTTCCAGAACAATAATATTATTTGAAGATGCCTTGTAAGACAGGGCGGATTTTCTTGCCAGTTCTTTCAGTTTCCTGTTGAGTTTGAAACCATAGAATCTGGGCTGCGGTCCGAATACACGGCCTCCTCCGCGGAACAGCGGGTTCTTGAGGCTGCCTGCACGGGCAGTTCCGGTTCCTTTTTGTCTTTTGATCTTCCTGGTACTTCCTGCAACTTCGCCACGCTGTTTGGATTTATGTGTACCCTGCCTTTGATTTGCAAGGAATTGTTTTGTATCCAGATAGATAGCGTGGTCGTTAGGTTTAATCCCGAAAATTGAATCATCAAGGCTGACTTTTCTTCCGGTTTCCTTACCTTCGGTATTAAGAATTGCTAATTCCATTATTTTGTAATTATTACGTAACCACCTTTCGGACCGGGAACTGATCCTTTAACTATTAAAATATTGCTTTCTGCCAGGAGTTTAACGACTTTCATGCTTACCGACACTACCTTGTTACCTCCTTTTCGTCCCGCCATTCTCATGCCGGGCAGTACTCTTGAAGGGAATGAGGATGCTCCGAGAGAACCCGGTGCCCTGCCTCTGTTATGCTGGCCATGGGTTTGCCCGCCCACACCGCCGAAGCCGTGACGTTTTACAACACCCTGGAATCCTTTTCCTTTCGACCATCCGCGAACGTCAACCCAGTTATCCGGCCGGAAGAGTTCGGCAGTAAGGACTTCTCCCATCTGCACCTGACCTTCTGTGAATCCGGTGAATTCTATAAGTTTTCTTTTTGGTGTGGTTCCTGCTTTCTGGAAATGGCCCTGCTCAGCTTTTGTAGTATGTTTTTCCTTCTTTTCATCGAAACCAAGCTGCACTGCAAAATAGCCGTCCTTTTCCTTTGTCTTGATCTGTGTAACGACACATGGTCCTGCCTGCAGTACAGTACAAGGAATATTCTTTCCGTCCTCATCGAAAACGGAGGTCATTCCCACCTTTTTTCCAATTAATCCCTGCATTTCTTTATTACTTTACTGGTTTCACACTTTTATTTCTACTTCTACCCCGCTGGGAAGCTCAAGCTTCATCAAAGCATCAATTGTTTTGGGAGTTGAGCTGTAAATATCAAGAAGCCGCTTGTATGATGAAAGCTGGAACTGCTCCCTGGCTTTTTTGTTAACAAACGGGGAACGAAGAACCGTATAAATCTTTTTATGTGTCGGAAGAGGAATGGGACCACTTACAACCGCACCAGTAGATTTTACTGTTTTTACAATCTTCTCGGCGGACTTATCCACAAGATTATGATCGTAAGATTTCAGTTTAATACGAATTTTCTGACTCATTTTGATTAAAGAATTTTTCCTTTAGTTATTTCAACAATCCTTTTTGCTATTTCTTCAGGCACCTCCTCATAGTGGGAGAACTCCATCGTCGAGGTAGCTCTTCCGGAGGTAAGGGTCCGCAGTACTGTAACATAACCGAATTTTTCGGCCAGAGGTACTTTTGCCTTGATAACCCTTGAACCCGCTTTCGATTCCATACCTTCCACCTTACCTCTTCTTCTGTTGAAATCGCCGATAACGTCGCCGACATATTCTTCGGGTGTTACAACTTCTGTCGACATTATCGGTTCGAGAATGACAGGATTGCATTTCCCTGCATATTTCCTGAATGCCTGTTTTGCTGCAATCTCGAAAGAAAGAGAGTCGGAATCAACCGGATGATATGAACCGTCTTTTAGTACTATTTTAAGGCTTTCGAGCGGGAAACCTGCAAGAGGCCCGTTTACCATTGCCTCACGGAATCCCTTCTCGATGGAAGGAATAAACTCCTTGGGAATATTCCCTCCCTTTATTTCATTAACAAATTCAAGTCCTCGTTTACCGTCTTCAGCAGGCATCATTTCAACAGTAATATCGGCAAATTTACCTCTGCCGCCTGTCTGCTTTTTAAACACCTCCCTGAATTCGGCGCTTGTCGTGATAGCTTCCTTATAGGCAACCTGCGGAACACCCTGGTTGCATTCCACCTTGAATTCCCTTTTCAGCCTGTCGATGAGGATTTCGAGATGAAGTTCACCCATCCCGTGTATGACGGTCTGGCCGCTGTCAGGATCTGTCCTGACCTGGAAAGTGGGATCTTCCTCGGCCAGTTTGCTAAGAGCGATTGACAGTTTGTCGACATCAGCCTGTGTTTTGGGCTCGACAGCCACTCCGATGACGGGTTCGGGAAAATCCATCGATTCGAGAAGGATCGGTTTATTGATGGCACAAAGGGTATCTCCTGTCTTGAGATCCTTGAAGCCTACTCCGGCACAGATGTCTCCTGCCGAAACACTTTCCCTCGGGGTCTGCTTGTTTGCATGCATCTGGAAAAGACGGTTGATCCTTTCGCGTTTGCCTGTTCTTGTATTGAGGACAGTATCACCTGACCGGAGAACTCCGGAATAAACCCTTATAAAAACAAGCCTTCCGACGAACGGGTCGGTTGCGATTTTGAAGGCAAGCGCGGCGAGAGGTTCGCTGTCATCAGGTTCGCGCCTGACTTCAGCATCATTTCTCGGATCTATTCCTGTCACGGCACCGATATCTACAGGTGAAGGAAGGAATGCTATTATCGAGTCGAGAAGGTTCTGTATTCCCTTGTTCTTGAATGCTGCGCCGCAGGTTACGGGAACCGCGAGCCCCTGCACGGTTGCTTTTCTAAGGGCCGTCAGAATCTCATCGGCAGTTATTGAATCATGATCTTCGAGGAACCTGGCAAGAAGAGCATCGTCGACATCAGCAACTGATTCGATGAGCCGTCCCCTCCATTCTTCAGCTTCCTGAAGCATGTTCCCGGGAATATCCTCCACCTCGAAACTGTTGCCGGCCGAGCCGTTATCGTACCATACATATGCCTTCATCCTGATAAGATCGATCAGCCCCCTGAAATTCTCTTCGGAGCCGATCGGCAGATGTATGGCAACAGGGTTTGCGCCAAGCTTATCCTTGATCTGATGGATGACACTAAAGAAATCAGCGCCGGCCCTGTCCATTTTATTTATAAAGGCAATCCTCGGGACATTGTATTTATTTGCCTGCCGCCAGACTGTTTCCGACTGGGGCTCGACTCCGCCAACAGCACAGAATACTGCAACTGCTCCGTCGAGCACCCTGAGGGAACGCTCCACTTCGACAGTAAAATCGACATGCCCCGGCGTATCTATTATATTTATTTTATAATCCTGGTTATCATATTTCCAGAAAGTGGTTGTGGCAGCTGAAGTAATTGTGATACCTCTCTCCTGTTCCTGAACCATCCAGTCCATCTGGGCATTTCCGTCATGGACCTCTCCCATCCTGTGGGTACGACCCGTATAGAACAGAATTCGTTCCGTGGTTGTGGTCTTACCGGCATCGATGTGGGCCATGATTCCGATGTTTCTGGTATTTTTCAGGTTGTTGTCCATTTCTGTTGATACGGCGCGTTAGTCTTTCAATTCGTCAAAACCTGAAATGAGCAAAGGCTTTGTTTGCCTCGGCCATCCTGTGAGTATCTTCTTTCTTCTTATAGGCACCGCCTTCAAGCTTGTATGCAGCCATAAGTTCGGCAGCAAGTCTTTCTGCCATTGAATGTCCCGTCCTCTTGCGTGCGAAGGAAATCATGTTCTTCATGCTAATACTTACCTTTCTGTCGGGGCGGATCTCCATAGGGACCTGGAATGTGGCACCACCAACTCTGCGGGCCTTGACTTCCACCTGGGGAGTAACATTTTCGAGAGCCTGTTTGAAGATCTCAAGAGGTGTTTTACCTTCAGCTTTGAATTTGTCTCCTATAATATCGAGGGAATCATAGAATATTTTGAAAGCAAGATTTTTTTTACCACTGTACATAAGATTATTCACAAACCGTGTTACATACGGATCGTTGTACTTGGGATCCGGTAACATTATCCTTTTCTTTGGTTTTGCTTTTCTCATTATCTTATTTCTTTAAGTGTTATTTCTTCGGTCTTTTTGCACCATATTTTGACCTTCTCTGGGTACGGCCATCCACGCCTGATGTATCGAGAGCACCACGTACAAGATGGTAGCGCACACCCGGCAGATCTTTTACCCTGCCACCCCTGATAAGCACAATAGAGTGTTCCTGAAGGTTATGGCCCTCACCCGGAATATAAGCATTGACTTCTTTCTGGTTTGTAAGTTTGACCCTGGCCACTTTCCTCATTGCCGAATTTGGTTTTTTCGGTGTTGTGGTGTAAACACGTACACAAACACCCCTTCTCTGAGGACATGAATCCAAAGCAGGCGCTTTACTTTTGTCGATCAGTTTCTTCCTGCCTTTCCTTACTAACTGCTGAATTGTCGGCATAAATAGTGTGATTTTACATTAAATTTTACTGAAAAAATCGGTTCGCAAAGGTATTGTTTTTATTTCTAAATTCACAAACAAGTTGAATGTTTTTTTAACCAGCTCTCAGATAGACATTTATCATTGCTGATTATCAATGAAAAAAATCTCCCGAGGAGTCTTTTAAAACAAAATATCTTACTTAAAAATGTAAGTTATCAACAGGTTCCTTCCCGATCTTTCCTGACGAAAAAGCATTTTGTAAACTTACGGTGAAAGAAAAACCGGTACTCCTGAGTTTCAAAAAACTGGTGCAAAGGAAATAAAAATTTTGTAATTACAGCTTCTTTATTAAACAGTTTTTAAAAAATTGTTATTTTTGTCCCCTTCAATTCATTGTAAATAAATAAGTATAAAATATTATTTTTTCAGACAACTATGAAAACATACCAGACTGACCAGATAAAGAGCATAGCCCTGCTCGGGAATTCCGGATCAGGAAAGACTACCCTTGCCGAAGCAATGCTCTTCAATGGCGGGGTGATTGAGCGCAGGGGCACAATTGACGGAAAGAACACTGTCTCGGATTATCGCCCTATCGAACAGGAGAACGGTAACTCAATATTTTCGACGGTTCTCTATTCCGAGTTTCAGAACATTAAGATCAACATCCTTGACACTCCCGGTCTGGACGATTTCAGCGGCGGGGTTATTTCGTCGCTATATGCTGCCGACTGCGCGGTAATGACGATAAATGTTCAGAATGGTGTTGAAGTCGGTACGGAGATCCATTTCCGGCATGCCGAAAAAATGCACAAACCGCTTATTCTTGTGATAAACGGTCTGGATCATGAAAAAGCCAATTTTGAGAAGTCAGTCGAAATGATGAAGGAAAGACTGGACAGTAATGTCATCCTTGTCCAGTATCCTGTCAACGAAGGAGTTGGTTTCAACTCAGTCATTGATGTCCTCAAGATGAAGATGTACCAGTACTCCAAGGAAGGCGGAACGGCTAAAATTCTTGACATCCCTGCTGATCAGAAAGACAAGGCTGAAGAACTGCACGCGGCACTTGTGGAAAAGGCGGCTGAAAGTGACGAATCGCTGATGGAAAGCTTCTTCTCAAATGATACTCTATCGGAAGATGAGATAAAGAGAGGTATTGCAAAGGGCATACTTACCAGGGGGATGTTCCCGGTATTCTGTGTTTCAGCCAAAAACAACATCGGGGTCGACCGCTTAATGGAATTCATTGCCAGTGAGGCCCCGTCAATTACCGATATGCCAGCTCCGGTAAACAGTAAGGGAGCAGCTGTAAAAGCCGATCCTGCCGGACCTGCTTCGGTATATGTTTTTAAATCATCAATTGAAGAGCATATCGGGGAAATTAACTATTTCAGGGTATATTCAGGCAAAATAACAGAGAACCTCGACGTTGTCAACACCAGCAACGGATCAAAGGAAAGACTCTCGCAGCTTTATATCTGTGCGGGCAAAAACAGGGTCAGGGTACCCGAACTCCATACCGGCGACATAGGAGCTTTCGTGAAGCTCAAGAACACAAAGACCAATCACACTCTCAATGCCCCGGGCAACGACTGGCAATACGCAGGTGTCAAGTATCCCGAGCCCAAATACAGGACAGCCATCAAGGCACAGAGTGAAAGTGATGATGAGAAGCTGGGTGAAGCACTTAACAAGATCCATCTTGAGGATCCGACAATAATCGTTGAGTATTCGAAGGAACTGAAGCAGATAATAGTGCATGGTCAGGGCGAATACCATTTAAATATTATGAAATGGCATCTTGACAATATTTACAAGATACCTACAAACTTCAATCCACCCAGGATACCTTACCGCGAAACAATAACCAAAGCCGCGCAGGCCGACTACCGTCATAAAAAACAATCGGGTGGTGCAGGTCAGTTCGGTGAAGTTCACATGATTATAGAACCATATTCTGAAGGATCCCCCGAGCTGACGGCGATGAAGATAGCAGGGAAGGAGATTAAGCTTTCAATAAGGGCTAAGGATGAAATCGATCTTGAATGGGGCGGCAAGCTTATTTATGTAAACTGCATAGTGGGTGGTTCGATCGATGCAAGGTTCATGCCGGCAATCCTCAAAGGGATTATGGAAAAAATGGAGGTCGGCCCTCTTACAGGTTCATACGCGCGCGATATCAGGGTTTATGTGTACGACGGGAAAATGCATCCTGTCGACTCAAACGAAATATCCTTCAGGCTTGCAGGAAGAAATGCATTCAGCACCGCGTTTAAAAATGCAGGGCCAAAGATACTTGAACCAATTTATAATGTAGAGATAATGGTTCCTTCCGACAGGATGGGTGACGTAATAAGTGACCTGCAGGGCAGACGCGGAATGGTTCTCGGCATGTCGAGCGAGAAACGGTTTGAAGTCATCAAGGCCAGGGTTCCTCTTGCCGAAATGAACAAATACTCTACTGCGTTAAGTTCGATTACAGGAGGACGTGCAATGTATACCATGGAATTTGCCGAATATGCACAGGTGCCTGCCGAAGTGCAGGATGCAGTCATCAAGGCTTACCAGGAAGAAGAAGAGGAAGAATAAAAAAAGGCGCCGGATCGCGGCGCCTTTTTTTATACTGTTTTGAGAACATCCCAGACAAAAGCCCTTATTCCGACTTCTTCATTAATAGAATCAATCTTTTTTACGACATCAAGGACAGCATCGACCTTCTCATCGTCAATTACCATCAAGAGACTTTTATTTATCTCGGGCCAGGTATGTGTTCCAAGGTGAGGGACACCGTTACTGGTGCCCCTGCCCTGAACATTCTCCCATAGTGAATAACCTTTTATCCCAAGTTTGTCCATCAGATACTCCACCCTTTCTGTGTGTGCCTGATTGTATACTATCATTATCGCTTTCATTGTATTGTTCTTAACTGGGTTTATTTTGTGCTTTCTCCGTTGCCGTTCAGAAATTTCATCTCGGAATAAACGGCAAGTGTTTTATTCCTTTCGCCATGTCGGGCAAAAATCGAATAGATTACGGGAACCAGTATCAGGGTGACAAGTGTGGAGAAGACAAGTCCTCCGATAACTGCAATGCCCATAGGGCTCCAGAGTTCTGAACCCGACCCCTTGCTGAGTGCAAGAGGAAGCATACCGAGAATTGTTGTTGCCGATGTCATTATAACCGGTCTTAGCCTTGATCTTCCCGACAGGGCTATGGCCTCATATAGTTCATTACCCCTTTCACGCATAAGGTTTATGAAGTCGACAAGCACAATAGCGTTCTTGACCACGATACCGATCAGCATCACCGCGCCTATTGCCGAAATCACGCTTAACGTAGTTTTGGTAAGGAACAGGGCGATGGCAACCCCCGAAAATGCGAAGGGGATCGAGAACATTATTATGAAAGGCATCTTTAGCGACTCGAACTGGGATGCCATTACCAGATAGACCAGAATAAGACTTATCACTATAAGAAAAGCTATATCCATGAACGATTCCATCTGATCCTGGATCGCACCTGATATCTGTACCATCACTCCTGAAGGAAGCTGGGTGGTGTCGATAGCTTTCTGGACTTCTGCCTGTAATTCCGTAAGCGACCTTTTGTATGGTGTGAACGATACAGTTACAATCCTCTCCCTTCTTTTCCTCTCGATGCTAGGCGGCGACCAGAACTCCTTGATATTTGCTATTTCACCAAGCCTTATGACCTGGCCCATGGGATTTGTGATTGCTATGTTTTCGATGTCAGTAAGGGTACTCCTTGCATCTTCCCTGAACCGAACAACAACATCGTATTCGTCGCCCGACTGACGCAGCCTTGTCGACGTAAGTCCGCTGACCCTGTTCCTCACAGCTGCCGAAACGGTGGCGGTATTGAGCCCGTTTGCCATCATCTTGCCCTGGTCAAGGATTATCTGCAGTTCGGGTTTGGATTTGTCGCGGCTGATCGTTACGTCCTTGGCGCCCCTGACTTTTCTGATTTTGGCAGCCAGTTCCTCTGCAACATTGTTTGTTTCAGCTATGTTATATCCGTAAATCTCAACATCGACAGTGTTGCTTCCAAAACTGCCCATGTTCTGCTGAGTGCCTACCGTATAGTCGACTATTTCAGGGATCTTGGCCAGTTCGCTTCTCAGCTCCTCGGCTATTTCCTGCGAGCTTCTCTTGCGTTCCTCTATTGGGACAAGAGCTATGGTATAGGAAATGACGTGTGTTCCGCCGGCCCCGAAAAGTGATGAAAATCCGGCTTCGTCATCGGCACCTGTTGATGTTGATGTAAGTTTTACTTCAGGAAATTTCTCCTTTACAATTTTATCGATCTTATCAGTTGTTTTAAGCGTTTCATCGACCCTGGTACCTGTCTGAAGTTCAATGGTAGCATTTACCTCCGACTGGTCAGCCTCAGGGAAGAATTCGGTATCGATCTTTGTAAACAGTGCCATCGAACCTATAAAGATCACTAAAGCTAACAGAACCGTTACTCTTTTATGGTGAAGGGCCCAGCGGAGAGTTTTTTCATAGAACCGATCAAACGAGTCGAGCCATTTTCTAATGCTTCCGTCATATGTCCAGAATGGTGCATCTTTTCTTATAGGATACCATTTCAGCAACAGGGCGCTCATTGTGGGAGTAAGAGTGATAGCTGCCACAACCGAGGTGATAATTGTAATTGTCACAAGCATCCCAAGTTGTTTGAACAGAACCCCGGTAAGCCCCGAGACGAAAGTCAGCGGGAAGAATACGGCGACTACTGTTAATGTTGTAACAATTACAGCAAGCCATACCTCATTTGTCGCATAAATTGCCGCTTCCCGCGGACGACTGCCCCTTTCAACGTGTTTTGTTATGTTTTCAAGAACCACAATCGCATCATCCACCACCATCCCGATCGCTATCGACAGGGAGGTAAGCGAGATGATGTTGACCGATTCCTTGGTTATAAACAGATATATGAATGCAACGACAAGAGATATAGGTATTGTAACAATGATTATAAGAGTTGCCCTCCAGCGGCCAAGGAAGAAGAGAACAACGAGAACCACGAAAATTGCTGCATAAAGAAGTGTTTCAGTAAGGTTGCTGATTGAGTCCTTTATAAATGTCGCACTGTCAAACAACTTTTCGATTTTCACATCGGCAGGAAGGTCTTTCTTGAGCTTTTCAAGTGTCTGCTCCACCTCCCTTGTGACCTTTACGGTGTTTCCTCCCGACTGCTTCTGCACATACAATGTCATTCCCTGGCGTCCGTTTATCCTTGTGTCGAGACGGGTTTCGCGGATGGTGTCCCTTACAACCGCGACATCCCTGAGATACACATTGTTGCCGTTATAACTTGAAATAACAATATTCTTCATGATATCGCTCTCGGGAAATTCACCCTGGATACGGAGGGGATAATCAGTTTTACCCATTTCCATATACCCTGCCGGCATGTTCATATTCTCGGCGGCAAGCACTCCTCCGATCTGCTCTATCGTCAGGTTATAAGCCTCCATTTTCCTTGGATCGACATCGATATAAACTTTACGGCCCGGAACACCTGCAAGGTTAACCGATCCGACACCTTCAATTCTGTTCAGTGGATTGACGATTTTTTCATCAAGAATCTTTTCAAGCCCCCGGTAACTTTCCTTTGCTGTGACAGCATAGAAAATTATGGGCATCATGCTTGAATTGAATTTCATGATCATCGGCTTTTCAGCATCCTTTGGAAGAACTCTGTCGATAAAGCCCAGATTGCTTCGTATGTCATTGGATGCTTCATCGAGATTTGTCCCGTATTCAAAATTCATGAATATTACCGAAAGGCCATCGCTTGAGGTTGACGTTATCTCCTTGAGATTGGATACAGAGTTGAGGGCATCCTCAACAGGCCGGGTCACATTGGTTTCAATATCTGAAGCGCTCGCTCCGCTGTATGTCGTAACGACACCGATAAACGGAAGCTCCATTTCGGGATATAGATCGATCGGAAGCTGAGTGAGCGAATACAAACCCATCACGATCAATGCTACAAAGATCAGGATCGTGGTTACGGGTCGTTTTACGGAAGTGCTGTATATACTCATCTTGTTTCAGGTCTGTTGCTTATTGTAATACTTCAATTTTATCATTGTTAAGAAGTTTCGACTGGCCGTCTGATATCAGCCTGTCGCCTTCTTTCAGATTGTCTGAAATTATCTCAAGCTGGTCGTCGAACCTGTTTCCGATAGTCACTTCAATGCGTTTGGCCCTTCCCTGGTCATCAACGAATACATACCTAACATTTGTTCCTTCCTGGAGAAGCACTGCTGATGCCGGCACCACGAATGTTTCAACTTCACCGAGATCCATGGAAACCCTGACGAACATGCCCGGTTTTAAAAGATCGTTTCTGTTAGGAAGCTCTATTTCGGTGATGAAAGTACGTGTTGATGAATTTACGGTAGGGGCTTTCCTGAAAACCGAACCTGAGAATACCTCATCTTTGTAAACATCAGCCTTAACTACAGCTTTCATCCCTTTCTTAACAAGCGGATAATATTGTTCCGAAACTGCAACGTTCAGCTTCAGCGGATTTATCTGCATCAACGTAACGACTGCTGCTTTTCCTGATTGCGAAGTGGGAGATCCGGAATACATTTCACCGTCTTCGAAATACTTGCCGGTTACGATCCCGTTGAAGGGAGCTGTCATCAGGGTATTCTGCTCCATAAAATCGACATTGGTCTTTGTCACATCATACTGTGTCTTCGCCTGGTCATACTGTTGCTGTTTGACACTTCCTGTCCTGAGCAATGTATCAAGTCGCGAGAGATCTTTTTCAAGGTTTGCCAGCTGCAGTTTAAGCTGATAAAGCTGCGTGCGGTCCATCAGGAACAGTTTGTCGCCCTTGCTTACCCTGTCCCCGGTTTCAACATAAATCTTGTCTATGCGTCCGGGTGACGCCGGAGCCATGTTGACTTCCTCGTAAGGCAGAATAGTGGCCGTATAATCAATGGTCCTGGCAATCTTTGTCTTTGAGATTGTCATGACCTTTACTGGAATTGCAGCTTTTTCTGAAGATTCACCACCTGCAGCAATATTAGCTCCGTCGGTGCTTTTCTTTGATGAACAGGCCGAAATTATAAGGCCGCTGATCAATATTACCGGGATTGTTCTTAAGTATTTCATTATTTTAGATTGTTTCGGAATTAATTACATGTTATTTAATAATTTATCGAGGGCCACTTTGGTTTGAAGAAGATTCATAAGTGAAGTGACATAATTGTTCTCTGCCTGAAGGTACTGGCTGTTAGCCTGAGTAAGTTCCAGGCTCGAAGCCATTCCCTGTTTGTATTTGTTTTCGGTGCTTTCATAAACTCTTTTGGCTACTTCAACATTCTCTTTCTGGCTCAGATATTGAAGATTGGCATTTACAAGATCATATCTAAGCTGTTTTTCCTGGAGAAGAAGCTGGTCTGAAACCATTGCTTTTGTGTTCTTTGCCTTCTCAAGGTTTATCTGGGCCTGCCTGATTTTGGCATATCTCTGTCCGCTGGCAAAGATCGGTACTGATAGTGAAAGTCCGGTCATAGAATTGTCAAACCATCTCTGGTCACCTATTTTATCACCCATACCATTGGTGCCTATATTATAAAAACCGGCAAGAGTGGGAAGGGTGGATGCCTTTTGTGATTTCACCGCAAGGGCCGATATCTGCTCCTGCCCCTTTATCATCTGGTAATCGATGTTGTTTTCAACATTGAATTCCTGTCCCAGTATCTCTTCCACATTTATCCCTGCGGTAAGGCCCTCCAGGGTTTCCAGAAGCCTGATCTCAGTTCCGGCGGGAACGCCAAGCTGGAACCTCAAAAGGTTGTAATTAAGCTCAAGACTTCTCAGCAATGAACTTCTCGAATTTTCAGTCATTGTCACGTTTGAGGCCATCTGATCAACATCTGTCGATTCAGCCATACCCACTTTATACATCGCCTTGGTCGAATTAAGGGTCTCATTCAGGTTTGCGATATTGCCATCAAGTATCCTTAGCGACTCCTCCGTGACAAGAATAAGAAAATATGCCGTGCTCACAGATTCCCTTGTATCAAGCTCTGTCTTATAAAGGTTTTGTTCGCTTAGTTTATTTGCAAGTTTTGTTGTTGCAATTCCCAGGTAAAGAGGTGCGTTAAAGATAATTAGCGAAGCCTGCACACTGGCACCCGTATTGTATTTTGATCCGAATGTAACCGGTATCTTTTCTCCGGGTTTGCCAAAGAATTCCCCCGGAAGAAGTGTTGTCATAAGCTTGAGGTTATCCGTAAACGAAGCGGAACCTTCGATCGAGGGAAGAGCTGCCGAGATCGTTTCCCAGATGGCGTTCCTTGAAGCCTTGACATCAAGCCTGGCGGAAATAACAGCCCTGTTGTTGGCAACAGCATAATCCTGGGCCTGCCTGAGGGTAAGCTCCAGAACGCCGTTGTTTTGCTGTGCTAAGACTGCTCCCGTCGAAATGACAAGAGCAGAAATTAAACTCGGAATAATCTTCTTTCTCATATTCAATGATTTTTTTCTTCAGCTTTTTTTGGAATCGGTTTTATAATATTTGTCAATAAGTTCAAGACCTTTGGGGGTGGATATCCCCCTCAGGTAACTTATATATAAGTTCTTAACAACTTCACTGCCCGGGAAATGGTCGGGAGGAAAAATATCCTTGTCAACTGTCATTTTCGTAACCTCAAGCATACATTTGTTCGTAAGTTCTATATTAATGTCACTTCTGAAAATACCCTGTTCGACTCCTTTCACAAGGATCTCATAATTATTCCCGACATAAGGGATCGAATGTTGCTTTTGCGCATTTTCAATTGCTGCAAGATGAATGCGCTTTAGGTCCATCAAAAATGCAGGGCTGATCTTCTGAAAATGGTCCAGCATCATATCTATTATCCTGAATATTGCTTCAATCACATTATCTGAACTTTTCATTATCTCGGCCGATTTTTCCTTCTGCCGAACTGCCATCCATTCGAGGACGCCCCTGAGCAATTCATCTTTGTCCCTGAAAACCTCGTAAATGGTCCTTTTTGAGATATTCATCTGCCCGGCAAGCATATCCATGGTCACAGCCCTTATCCCGTAAGTCCTGAACATCTTTGATGCTTCTTCAATAATTCTCTCCCTGTAATTCATGGCATTTCAAAGTCGCACAAAAATGAGAAAACTATATCAGTTTTCAAAGTTTTCTTTTACAAATTCCTGATAAATTCAGCAAAAACACGAAATTTACCGGTGAATAACGGAACGGGGTACCCTGAATCAATTATTTATGATAAAAGACAGAACTATATACCAGGTTGATGCATTCACTCCGGAAACTTTTAAAGGAAATCCTGCAGGGGTATGCATACTCGATAAAGAAATGCCGGAGGAATGGATGAAAAATATTGCAGCCGAACTTCATGTTTCC
This sequence comes from Bacteroidales bacterium, assembly GCA_035390825.1. Taxonomy (GTDB): domain Bacteria; phylum Bacteroidota; class Bacteroidia; order Bacteroidales; family VadinHA17; genus LD21. The sequence continues at coordinate 161,943 of DAOOUQ010000002.1, forward strand.
GAGACTGCATTTATAACCGTTGATGGGGATGAATATAAAATAAGGTACTTCACCCCAGAGTCGGAAATACCTCTCTGCGGCCATGCAACTCTATCATCGGCACATATTATGTACGAGACAGGGATCGTAGAAAAAACCAGGGAAATCAATTTCCTCTCGAAAGCAGGGAAATTGAAGATCCGTTATTCGGATGGCTGGGTTGTTATGAATTTCCCCTCCTATGATGTTGTCTGGGAGCAGGTGCCAGAGGATATCGAAAGATATATCGGGGCAAGACCTGCCGGGTATTACAGGACCGGTCACGGGTGGACATTCATTCTTCTTGAGACAGAGGCGGAAGTCCTCGGACTGAATCCCGATTTCAAAGCTCTCAAAAACTCTCCATATGGCGACATGATAGTTACCGCACCTTCATCTGACCCGGCGTTCGACTTTTGTGTAAGGTGTTTCGCCCCCGCAATTGGCATCGACGAAGATCCCGTTACAGGATCAGCACATTGCGCACTTGTTCCATTCTGGCATAAAAAAACCGGCAGGACAAGCTTCACCTCTCACCAGGTTTCCAAAAGAGGAGGAATACTAAAGGTTGCCCTGCTGGGCGACAGGGTGGAAATTGCCGGCCAGGCAAAGACTGTTTTCAGGGCCGAACTCTATGTATGAAGAGGCGGAAAGCGGGGAGCAAAACCAGCAACATGCAGCCATAACTTATTTTCAAACAAACATAAAAATCATCAACATGAATCATAATCCTGAATTGCGCATAAAGGAGCTTGGAATTGAATTGCCGCCGGCTCCAAAGCCCATGGGTGTCTACAAACCTGTACTGATAACAGGCAATTTTCTATATGTTTCCGGACAGGGACCATTAAAGGCCGACGGTACTTTGATAAAAGGCAGGGTCGGCGATGACCTTACAATGGAGCAGGGTAAAGAAGCAGCCAGGCAGGTCGGATTAGCCATGCTTTCACTTGTCAAAGACAATCTCGGGGACCTTGGCAGGATAAAACGTCTGGTAAAAACTCTGGGAATGGTAAACAGCTCTCCTGATTTCACAATGCATCCTGCCGTGATAAATGGATTCAGTGAGCTTATGGCAGAGGTATTTGGCGAGGATAACGGAATTGGTGTAAGAAGTGCTGTCGGAATGTTTCTCCCAAATAATATCGCAGTTGAGATAGAAGCAATGTTCGAACTCAAAGACTGACCCGATGGAACCTGAAAGAAATCAATGGTACAGGATCTCGAATTCCGCCCAGGTTAACTCTCCGGCTCTCCTTGTTTACCCCGACCGTATAGAGGAGAACATTGAAAGACTCTCCGGGTCAGTAACAGACAAATCGATGCTGAGGCTTCATGTCAAAACATATAAGATTCCCGAAATAGTCAGGCTTGTTATAAAGCATGGAATCAGGAAATTCAAATGCGCCACCATAGCTGAAGCCGAAATGACAGCCGGCTGCGGACCCGATGAAGTGCTCCTGGCCTATCAACCCGTTGGACCAAATATCAGAAGGTTCTTTGAGCTCAGGAAAAGATTTCCTGATGTTGCCCTTTCATGCATCGCCGATTGCGAGAAAACCGTCCGTCAACTTTCCGCCAATGCCATTGAGTTCAATGATCAGGCCGGGGTATGGCTGGATGTAAATACAGGGATGAACAGAACGGGAATTGCTCCCGGGGAAAATGCACTCAGGCTGTTCAGGCTGATCAACGATCTGCCTGGACTGAAAGCTGAGGGCCTCCATATTTATGACGGACACATTCACGAAAGTGATCATTCATTAAGAAAACGAATGTGCGACGAAGCCTGGGCAGTTGCAGAGCCCATGATCACGGAACTGAAGTCCGGAGGCAGGGAAATAAGGATTATTGCAGGAGGCACACCAACCTTCCCTTTCCATGCCGTAAAAGAAGGCGTTGAAACAAGTCCGGGCACAGCCGTACTCTGGGATTACGGATACAGCACATCATTCAAGGACCTTGACTTCCTTCATGCTGCAGTGCTCTTTACAAGGGTGATCAGCAAGCCCGGGAAAGATCTTGTATGTATTGACCTGGGAACCAAGGCAGTAGCTTCAGAAATGCCTCATCCGAGGATAAAAATCCTTGGTCTTTCAGATTATGAATTTGTCGGACACAATGAGGAGCACCTTGTGATAAGAACGGCAATGGCCGACGGCATTGAGCAGGGAGACGAATTATATTGCATACCTTTTCACATCTGCCCTACTGTGGACCGTTATGATAAGGTATCTGTAGTGATAAACGGCAGGGTGGCAGAAGAGTGGAAAGTTGAGGCAAGAAAAAGGCAGATAACCATTTAGCCGAATTGAACATTATTTAAAGGTACTGAATTCACATTGAGTCTTGCGGCCGTTATTCCCCGGCGACCTGTAGTTTTTTGCGTGGAATAAATCACCTGTAGAGGTAGACAAAGCCCCTGTATTCCTTGCTGTCGTATTTTACATCATCCCACCCGAGGGCCCTGATGACATAGAAATATACTCCCGGGCCCGCCTTGGCTGATGAGTTTCCGACATTCCCGTCCCATCCGTCCCATTCCTTGAGCATCTGTCCTTCACCATAAAAATCATAGACTTTTATTCCGTTTCGGCTGTAGATCTTGACGCTGATAAATCTCAACGACGTCTTTTTGACAACGAACCTGTCGTTTATTCCGTCTCCATTTGGAGTGAATACATTGGGGATATCAAGGAAGGAATCCTCAACCTTTATTTTGTCAAATCTGAGCGAATCGATGCAATGCAGTTCACTTTCAACCGTCAGCTTTACAGAATACTCTCCCGGGATATAATAGGTATGGGGTTTTGGATTGCTTAAGACAGAAACCGAATCATCACCGAATTCCCATTTATATGAGGCAGCCCTTACCGACTTATCCGTGAAGGTCACCTCCAGAGGGGCTTCCCCGTTTGATGGCTCTGCCGTGAAATCTGCCTTCACATGTATTGACTCATAGAAAAATGAAGACTCGAAGCTGCATCCAAGGCTGTCGGTTACTTTAAGCCTGTATGTCACATCTTCCAATGGCGGGTTGAAGGTCTGGGGGTTTATCTCTATGTCGGGATATGGAATTGATGACACGGGATCTGACGACCACCGGAATTTCACCCCGTTTGGAAGTCTTATCCTCTGACCAGAAGACGGATCGCTGTAATAAAATGTATCGACCGCTACCCTGCCGCTGAGAGCAACATAATCGCATGTCCGGTTCTGAAGCCTTGCAAATGCATAAGGCCTGTCGAGGAATATCCAGCCGGTAAGGCTGATATTATATCCCGATCCGTTTGTTATGTTGACCCGGTATCCGCCTTCATCAAGGGATGTTACTGATGAGGTCATCACTCCCGGTTCTGTTTTAATAAGCTGGCTGAATGCTCTTGCAGCATCATTCCACTTATACCATGTGAATGTAAATGGACCTGTCCCGCCAGGGCTTACAGCATTCAGACTTCCCCTGGCGTTTCCGGTGGCATTGCAGAAAACAAAAACAGGGTCTTTAACGGCAGGAGCGGAAGTATATGAAGTATAACGGACCGCATTCATACCCGGAGCTGTCAGCTGGCACATGACGGCCGCAGGAACAAACAGGGCTGCGATAAATATCCAAAAACGCACAGGCAATCTGATATTAAATCAATAACGGTTTCGGTGTCTGTTTGGTATAACCATCGCAATATTAATAAAAATGCAGGGATCCCCCAACCTGTATTATTCACAATTCCTCATCTGTCGTATGTTGATAAATTTTTGGTTTTTATTTCAGGCATCACCCGCCGCTGACGATGGATTTGCTAATTTTGCCACACCCGTTTTGCTGTAATTAAAAACGCTGATGATTAATAACTACTTAGATGACCTGAACGAAGCTCAGCGGCAGGCAGTCGTAAACACTGAAGGTCCTGCTCTGGTGATCGCAGGGGCCGGATCAGGTAAGACCAGGGTGCTTACATACAGGATAGTCCATCTCCTGCAAAAAAACATTCCAGCGAACAGAATCCTTGCACTTACATTTACAAACAAGGCGGCCAGGGAGATGAAAGACAGGATCTCTGCAATCGTCAGCCCTGAAATAGCCAGGTATCTCTGGATGGGAACTTTTCACTCGATATTTGCCAGGATACTCAGGGCCGAAGGATCAAGGTTAGGCTACAAATCAAATTTTACAATTTATGATGCCTCCGATTCAAAAAGCCTTGTCAGGTCCATCATTAAAGAGATGAACCTCGATGACAACGTATATAAGCCGGGGGTCATATCAGCCAGGATATCAACTGCCAAAAACGATCTTGTGACAGCTAACATGTATGCCTCTGACGCCTCTTTCCAGGCTTATGACAAATCAAGCCGGATGCCGTTGCTTTCAGACATATACAAGTCGTATGCCGCAAGATGTTTTAAGGCAAATGCCATGGATTTCGATGATCTGCTGCTGAACACAAATATACTTTTCAGGGATTTCCCCGATGTCCTTGCAGCCTATCAGGATAAATTCAGGTACATCCTTGTTGATGAATACCAGGATACGAATTTCTCCCAGTATCTTATTGTCAGGAAACTCTCTGCAGCCCACAGGAATATCTGTGTGGTAGGCGATGATGCACAAAGCATTTACTCTTTCAGGGGAGCAAGGATTGAAAACATCCTCGAGTTTAAAAACGATTATTCCGACTACAGGCTTTTTAAACTCGAACAGAATTACAGGTCGACACAAACGATAGTAAATGCCGCAAATTCAATAATTGCCAATAACGAAGGGCAAATTCACAAAAAAGTCTTTTCTGAAAATGAGCCGGGTGAAAAGATCCAGGTGATGCAGGCGCTTACAGATACCGAGGAAGGGATCAACATTTCATCAGATATTTTTGATAAGAAGTATTCGCGCCAGCTGAAATGGTCAGACTTTGCGATCCTTTACAGGACAAATGCGCAGTCAAGGATTTTTGAGGAGACATTGCGAAGGAGGAACATACCGTACAAGATATACGGGGGGCTCTCATTCTATGAAAGGAAGGAGATAAAAGACATTCTTGCCTACTTCAGGATGGTCATTAACCCTGACGACGAGGAAGCGCTCAAAAGGACCATCAATTATCCGAAAAGAGGGATTGGCGATACATCTGTTGATAAGCTGACCATCCTTTCTTCATTGAATAAAATATCCGCCTGGCAGGTTGCCACTGGAATAGCCGCTTATCCCGGCCATTTCAACCAGGGAACTGTTAAGAAAATAACAATGTATACAGATCTCATCAACAGCTTCCGTCTGAACCTTTCAGAGACAGATGCATATTCCAAGGCGCGTGAAATTGCAATGGGGTCTGGAATCATGAAGGAACTCAGGGAGGGAAAATCGCCCGAAGAGGTAAGCCGGTATGAAAACCTTGAGGAACTCCTGAATGGAATAAAGATATTCACAGAGTCTGCTGAGACAAACGGTGAACCATCTAATCTTGAGGCATATCTTGCAAACGTTGCCCTCCTCACCGATCAGGACAACGAAAAGGATGAGGACAGGGACAAGGTTACGCTGATGACAATGCATTCAGCAAAGGGCCTTGAATTCAAATATGTATATGTTGCAGGTATGGAAGACACTCTGTTCCCGTCGCCGCTGTCAGCCGGTAATCCAAGGGAACTTGAGGAAGAAAGGCGCCTGTTCTATGTTGCAGTCACACGCGCCGGAAAGATGGCAACCCTAAGCTACGCGCTCAACAGGTATAAGTGGGGAAATCTTGAACACAGCGGCCCCAGCAGGTTTCTAAAGGAAATAGATCATAAATTTCTTGAATTCCCTCAGACCGGGGGAAAACCACTTATTCCCAAAAGCCAGCCGGAATCAAAATCAGGGTCACTCAGGGAAGAACCTTTTCATTATAAGGCCCCTCCGCGATACAAAAAGATCAGTTCTCCTCCGGCAACTGCAACATCAACACTTTCCGGGAACGATTCTGTTGATTATACGGAGGGTGATGCCGTTGTGCATGAAAGATTCGGCACGGGAACAATAGTAAGCATTGAAGGCGCTGCTCCGAACACTACAGCAACTGTCGATTTTGGTGAAAACGGCAGCAAAAAGCTCCTTCTCAGGTTTGCAAAACTTAAAAAACTCTAGACTCTTTCATTTCTTTCCAGCCTGCCCGAAATTCATTTTGATAAATGAGAATCCCGTGGTCGAAATAGAGTGTCTGAAGTTTTCATTGATCTCCCTGGTCTCCATTTTCATTTCAGGCTTTCCCGACTTATCAAAGGTATCAAACGCGAGCATCATCGACCCTTCAAATTCGGGATGCCCGTAGTATGCGGGCATTCCTGCTTTGCTCCAGTATCGCTTGTCGGCTTTGATCTTAACATCTTTTGTCATCCAGACATTTGAGTAGCCTTCCTCACCTGGCTCAACAACCTTATATTCATCGCACCGGTAACCAGCTATTATCTTTGAGTTCCCGGTTTTTGTTATCACTGCAGGCTTTTGTTCCTGATTCTTCATGCCTTTTGCCTGGGCATTCAGAGTTGAGTCATCGGGAATTGTTGAGATGATACCGGTCTTTGAGTCAGTGCCTTCCATAAGTATCATGAAGCACCTGTTTTCACCGTCGAAAAGAAAGGTTGTAGGAACTGACTGGTCTTTATTATCGGGATCTGCAATTCTCACCTCGATGCCTGCATTCGGGATACTGGAATTAAAATAAGTAAAGTAATCGGATTTTTTGACATCCTTTTTTTCATAAGTCTCCATAGTCATGTAAATCCTGCCTGTGAATTCGTATACGTCATTATGTTTGATGTCGGTCTTTCCGCCAAGTAATCCGCCCAAACCTCTCCTTCCTTCAGCCTGCTGCTCATTCTGGTCCTTATTGCCAGCCGAATCGGCCTTATTCTGTACCTCTTTGCCTATAGCCTTATTAAGTTTGTTCCTCAGAATGTTTCCGACCTGTCCATCAGAAATGCCTGTCGTAAAAATGACCAATGCAGTCATTAAAAGAATTGATTTGTTTCTCATAATTCAGGTATAATTGGTTTGTCAAGTAAAGTTACAATTTTATATAAACATGATCAGGCTCAGATCTTTATAAATTCCACCCTCCTGTTCAGGGCTTTGTTTGCCGGGGTATCGTTGGGTGCGACTGGCTGGGTCTCGCCCATTCCGTCAGATTCAAGCCGTGAGGCATCGATACCGAAATTCTTTACAAGTTCATTTTTCACCGAAGCCCCTCTTTGTTTTGAAAGGTCGAGATTTGCGGCATCCGCTCCGTCAGAATCTGTATGTCCGACGATTCTGACCTTTACATCGGGGTTCTCGGTAAGAACAGTGGCTATCTCCTTAAGGGTGCCGTATGATTCGGGCTTTACAACATCCTTGTTAACATCGAAATATATCCCATATGTAACCAGCTTGCCTTCCGTGATCAGCTTATTCCTCATATCGGGAGTTCCCACGGCAACCCTTACATTTGACACCATCGCAGCACCAAATTCGAAACGGATCCTGTCAGGTTTTACACATCCGGCAGGTAAAGCACGCGGCAGATCAATTATTTTATCCTGGTTCTGATATACCCTGATTCTGCTTTTCTGGACCCATATAGCAATATGATACAACTGATTCATCTTTTCCCTGAAATTTTCCTGCTGAACAAATCCTGACAACGCTGAAGGCCCGCATTCCTCCCCCGCAAACCATGTGTGATAACTTGGCCTGCCGAAGTACTCTATCTTTAATTGAAATCCCCCGTTTCCGGGTGCGGAGCCTCCATCCCATGCTTTTGCATTTCTGGCCTGCATCAGTTTCATATGCCATCCCGACATGCCTTCTCCCTCAAGGCCGCCAATAGGAATTATATCATATTCAATGGTATAATTTTCAGGGAGTTTAAGAAGCTGATCGGTCCAGACAGATTCGTTCATTACAAACTTCATCCATTTTCCGGGAAAGAGATTCGCAGTCACAACTTCAGCTGATCCATTGGTGTTCCAGAGGGCCGGGAAATCACCAACGGCATCCTGGCTGAAATCGTCAAAGAAGATTACTTTCTCACCGGCAACAAAATCATATTTTGAATATGACTCAAATTTTGCTTGTTCCTGGGCTGATGATTTATCTCCGACAGCCGGTTTGCCTGCATCACCACCATTATCGCCCTGGTTTTTCTGTCCTGCATTGCCCTGGCCGGTGTTTTTGTTGCCGGTATTATTATTGCTGGCGTCATTCTTTACACCGTCCTCAACGGCATCCAGGCCTTTGTCGATTGCCTGGTCGGTTCTCTGGTTGACTCTCTGGTTAACCTTGTTCTCGAGTTTCTTCTTCAGGTCGAGTTTAATCTGGCCCTCGGCATTCATTGCCATACCGAAAATTGCCAGCACCAGTAAAATTCTAAATATTGATTTCATTTGGCTCCGGGATTAAATTTATTGGATTTAAGGTCTTTAAGGTGGTTGAAAACGTCCTGATACGGTATTAAAGGTTTTTCGGAGTTTTGAAAAAGGCATATAAAAATAAAAAAAATCCCGATATATGCAACTGCTGGCTGTCAAATAATAAGAGGCTTTGTCAAAAGCATGTGCAACCGAAAAGTCAGGGAGGTAAAAGCAAGTACCGCAAAGGGAAATACTCTGGAAGTATTGCTTTGCGGTCTTTGCCAAAAACTCAGCGAACTTCGTGGTTTATGAACTCAATCCCGGACAGAACCACAGGGAAAAGCAATTTCACATAGAATAGCTAAGCAGTCTGCAGTTGTGATTCGGCCGGTTTCTCCTTTTCGAGGAGCACCGACTGGTAAAGTGCAGCGAATGAGCAGGAGATCCACATCATTGCCGGAAAGATTCCTATTAACATCAGGCACAATCCGAAGATGATTATAAAGAAGGATACAATGCCCATAGCAAATATCCTCCACCCATGTCCTCGCGTAAGTTTCCAGCTGAGTTCCACAGCCTCGATGGGATCAAGCTTTTTGTCCATAACTATGTATGAGACAAAAACCAGTCTGCATGCTATTATGATCCCGGGGATTATCAGTGCAAAAAATCCGAGTACAATAAGGGCGGTGACAAGGAGGTTTGCAAGTATTATATAAAGGTAATTTTTCCAGAAACCGCTTATCAGAAGCTCGAAATCGGGCTTTATCTTCCTGACGGCCTGAACAAATATCATATCGCCTCCGTATGTAACTACCGGTGCAGCAAGGAATGAATATGCGAGTGCAAGCAGGCCAAAAACGACACCAATCATGCCCAGAGCTCCGAGAGTGAATAAATTCTGCAGATCATGCCCCATCATATGACCCCAGTTAAAAGGCGTACGCGGCAGGTCATCCAGGTTGAATTTCCAGTTTAATCCGCTGAAAGGTGCAGTCAGAACAGCAAGTACAATGACTACAAGAAAAAGCCTGAGGAAGTTATCCTGCATAACCTGAAAGCCTGTTCCGAAACTGTTCCCGAATGTGGGAACCAGTTTGTAATTTTTTCCATTTTCCATAGCTGTCGTTGATTTTAAGTATTGTGTTCAATTCATGGTCCAAAAGTAAATCCCCTTTTTGAGATGATTTCAATACGGAAGTAGTGATCTGAAAAGAATCCTACCAAAGTATGGACTATAATACTTTAGTAGTGGGAATGAGGCTGGAAGCGGGCGACAAGAGGTTTTGAAATCAGAAAGTCCGAAATCACATTTCCGAAATCCGAAAAAGCAGTAAATCGGGATTCCTGATTCAGAAATCCGGAATAATCATAATATCTTTATATCATGATGAAATTAATCTTTTACCTGATCTTCATTATATCCGTCGCGCTCACTTCAGGTGGAATAATACTTACATCCCGGATCAGGAACAGGTTCAGGTCGGAAGTATTCTCGACCCTTCTCTATTTCCAGGTTTTCATATATACATTCGGATTTTACGGAATATGGGGACAGGTGGCAGTGAAGACGCTTCTCCGCGACATTATGTCGCCAGCTAACCTTTCAAAACTTGCCGATATTGCAATATTGCTCGGGTTGCCGTTTCTTATCATCGCGTGGCTCATGCTTATCAGGTTTGCTGAAGGACTTTCGGGACGGAAGGATCACAAGTGGTTCATTATCTGGTTTCTCCTTTTCAATTTTGCTGCCCTGACGGCAATGGGTTATTATATTACCGGCAGCAGCAGTTTTGACAACACTATGCTGATCAAGGAGTACTATATACTAATGAACCTCTTTTACCATTTCATTGCAGCCTATCTTATACATTTTCCATGGAAAGGACACCAGATCGTTCACGATTATGACAGGAGGGTAATCGCTCCGGCCCTGTTCCTTATTATGCTTGTACAGTGTGTTCCGCTTTTTTTCTACACGACACAAACATGGCTGGCGGTAATTTTCATATTTGTATTCTTCCTCGGGAATACTTTTCTGCCGGTTTACCTAAACTACTGTACTCTCCTGCCTGCAAATGCTTCTGAAACAGGTACGGCAATTCCCGTGGAAGAATTCTGCAGGAAATTTGATGTATCACCAAGGGAGCTTGATGTGATAAGAGAAATATGCAACGGCCTCAGCAACAAAGAGATCTCTGAAAAGCTGTTCATTAGCCTGCAGACTGTAAAGGATCATACACACAGGATATATGTAAAAACAAATGTCAAAAACAGGGTGCAGCTCATTAACTCATTAAAGTCGTTTCAAAAACAATAATTTACATTATCATTAAAAACCATTCGACCAATTTGATCAAATAGTCGGTTAAAAATTTGTTTTTTATTTTTCTTCATTATAGCTTTGCGCCGTTAAAAATTACACGTGAAATGATTTCACAACAGGATGAAGCCAGGACAATGATTATAGATATTGCACGCAATATCTTCAGCCACTTTGGTTTTAAGAAAACCACCATGGAGGAGATCGCACAGGCCTCCAGGAAGGGAAAATCATCAATTTATTATTATTTCAGCAGCAAGGAGGATATTTTCAAGGCCGTTGTTGAGAAGGAGGCTGACGAGCTTCTTGAGGAAATAGCTTCCGGACTTGAAAAAATCGAAGATCCCATCGAAAAGCTCAAGTTCTATATCTCAACAAGGATGAAAAGGATCAAACAGCTCAAGAACTTTTATACAGCGCTGAAAAGCGACTATTTCAACAAGCTTGAATTCATTGAGGAAATAAGAAAGAAATATGATTACAACGAAGTTAAAATCATTACAGGCATACTCCAGAAAGGGATTGATGACGGAAAGTTCTCAATTGAAAACCCCCACCAGAGCGCGGTTGCAATTGTCACTGCAATGAAAGGACTCGAGATACCCCTTTTTATAAGCAAGGGCAACAGCAATTTTGAGAACAGGATGAATAATCTTGTCAATTACCTTTTCTATGGCATAGTAAAACGATAATTTTTTTTGCATTATATTCGACCATAATACTCTTTTAGTCTACTTGTTTTATAGTCTAAATTATAACATAGAAAATGGAAAACATCAGAAAGCTCATGACATTTATGACAATCCTGGTCTTTGGGGCAACACTTTCTGCCCAGGAGGATCTGTCACTCGAAAAGTGCATCAGACTGGCACTCGAGCACAATCAGAAAATAAAAGCCGCACAAAAGGAGGTAAAGGCTGCGGAGGATCTTAAAAAAGCTGCATTTACCCAGTACCTTCCCGACTTCAGGGTAACCGGCGCGTATACGTATATAAATAAGGATTACAAGCTGCTTAAAGAGGATCTTTTTCTTCCTGTTGTACCCTACACAGCCATTGATCCGTCAACAGGCGGGTTAAGCCAGGCTGCGCTTCAAAATCCTTCAGTAGCCGCTTCAACCTTCGTGATCAATCCCTCCACGGGCACCGTAGTCACAGATGCTTCAGGAAACCCGGTCTTCCAGAAATACACATACCTGCCTGCATCAAAATCGATACTCGACCTCGACCATGTGGCCGTCGTCACCGGCGGATTCACTCAGCCCGTGTATACAGGCGGAAAAATAAGGGAGGCAAATAAAATTGCCGGCTATACAAAGGAAATTGCCGACTATAACCTGTCCCTTTCAGAGAATGAGCTCATCTACTCAGTCGAGGAAGCCTACTGGAGAATAGTCTCTCTGAGAGAAAAGGTAAAACTGGCCCACAAGTATCACGACATGCTGGTAAGACTGGTAACTGACCTTGAAAATATCCACTCGGAAGGAATCATTACTGACAATGATCTCCTCAAGGCAAGGCTGAAGCTAAGCGAGGCCGATATCCAGGTTCTGAAGGCGGAGAACGGAATGGAACTATCCAAAATGGCACTGTGCCAGCTGACCGGACTTTCATTCACCTCAGGAATCACGCTTGCTGATTCCCTGAATTCGGATGAGATAACTGCCCTGAATGTTCAGGTGGCAGAGACCTCTATTGAGGCGAGGCCTGAACTGGGGATACTCCGAAAGACCGTCGACATAGCAAAATCAGGGGTAAAGCTTATGGAATCGAGGTTTCTCCCCGATATTGCAATGACAGCCGGTTACACGGTAATGAACCCCAATCTTTACAACGGGCTTGAAAAGGAGTTTGGAGGCGATTACACAATAGGCGTGGTATGCAATGTCCCATTATTCCATTTCGGCGACCGGAAACATACACTCAATGCTGCACGGGCAGAACATGAGGCGGCTTCACTGAAACTTGAAGAAACCAAAGAACTCATGGTACTTCAGCTCCAGCAGGCAATATTCAGATACAATGAAGCTGTAAAAACGACTGAACTGGCCAATCTTGCACTCGGGCAATCAGCAAAAAACCTCAAATACACCGATGACGGCTTCAGGGAAGGGATCCAGAAGACCACCGACCTGCTTGAAGCGCAGGTTCTCTGGCAGAAAGCATTTTCCGAACTCATCGATGCACGCACAGAGCAGCAGATGGCAGCATCAAACATTAAAAAAATAACAGGAAAATATTAACAGGAAATAACTCAGAAAAATGGAAACCAAAATCTTATTAATACCAGCCGCTCTGATTATCATATCATGCAGCAGCCATAATAACACAAATCCTGCACTGGAAAAACAGGAGATGGTCCCGGTAAAAGTTGCAAAAGCAGAAGAGAAGTTGTATTCCCCGAGCCTTGAGTTGTCAGGAACCGCGTTTGCTGACAGGGAGGCTAACCTGGGCTCAGCTCTTCCGGGAAGGGTTGAAAAGATCTATTTCCCCGAAGGAAGCCACGTAAAAAAAGGAGATTTGCTTGTAAGCATGTCGGGAGAACTGTACACCCAGACACTCGTCGAATTCAAGACAGTTGAAAAAGACTTTGAAAGGGTTTCAAGGCTCAGTGAAAAGGGCAGCGTAACACAGCAGGAATATGATCACGTCAAGGCAATGTACGATGCCTCGCGGTCAAAGGTCGAGATGATGAAAAAGAATGCTGAAATTGTTGCCCCGTTCTCAGGGACCATAGTGGAATATCTTGTACATGACGGAGAGAATTACTTTTTTAACCTGAATCTTGATCCAGGCTATTCATCAACTTCGGGAATACTGAGGCTGATGAAACTTGACCCTGTTCGTGTTGAAGCAGAGGTCAATGAAAAGGACCTTTCCCTGATCAGGAAAGGCCTGAGCGCCAGTGTCACTTTTGATGCTATCGGCGATACCTCATTCACGGGAAAGATCACTTATATAAAACCGGCACTTTCAGCCCTTACCCATACTGCAACCGTAAGGATCGAAATAAGCAACCCGCACGAAATCATAAAGCCCGGCATGTATGGCCATGTTAAAATAAACCTCGATCCCCGTAAAATGGTATTCGTGCCTCATAATGCCATCTACAGGCAGGCAGGCACTTCAGATGACTACATTTTTGTTACCGAGGGGAATGTTGCAAAAAGGATACCTACCAAAAGGCTTGCGACTGACGATTCATTTGTTGCGGTTTCGGGTTTAAATCCCGGGACAAATGTGGTTGTATATGGCAAGGAAAAGCTGTCGGACGGAACATTAGTTGAAATTAAATAAAAGGAGGTCAGCAAATGAAACTTCCAAAACTATCTGTTGACAGGCCTGTTGCAACTGCAATGGCCTTTATGGCAATACTTCTTTTCGGAATCGTGTCCCTGAGAATGCTGCCCCTCGATGTTATGCCTGCAATGGAATTGCCGTCACTGACAATCCTTACCGTCTACCCGGGTGCTTCGGCAAATGAGGTTGAAGATCAGGTTAGCAGGGTAATTGAAACCCAGCTTTCAGGTGTTCAGGATCTGAAGAACATAAGATCATCATCAAGAGAGAATGTATCGGTTGTTGCGCTTGAATTCAACTGGGGAACTGATATTTCACAGGCCGCGAACAACACGAGGGATATGCTCGAACTTGTGAAGAGCAATCTTCCTGACGGATCAAACGATCCTATTATTTATAAGGTAAACAGCTCAATGATCCCTGTTCTTATCTATGGGATCACCGCAACTGAAAGCTATAACGGGATAGGGCAGATAATCGAAGACAGGATAGCCGGACCGCTGAGAAAAATTGAGGGCGTCGGATCTGTAATCTATATCGGGCATCCCGAACGTGAAATAAAGATAAACGTTGATCCCTCAAAACTCCAGTCATACAATCTGTCTATTGCAGAACTTTCAACACTCCTGAAGGCAGAAAACGTAAACATCCCCGGTGGAAGCATCAAAGAAGGCCCGAACGATTATTCGATAAGGATACCTTCAGAGATAACAACACCGGAGGAACTTGCAGAAATACCAGTGACGAATTTCCTCGGCCGCCTTGTCAGGGTAAAGGACATAGCAACAATTGATGACAGTTATGCCGAATCCGACTCATATGCCAGAACCAGAGAAAGCCTGGGCGCTGTCCTGATGGTGCAGAAACAGTCGGGCAGGAATTCGCTTGAAGTCGTAAAGGCGGTCAGGTCGAAGGTTAAAGAGATAACGCCGACACTTGCTGCAGATATCAGAATAAATGAGATCCTCGGGCAGGAAGAAATAATATCACAGTCGCTTCGAAGTCTGAGTGATACATTGTGGTGGGCTCTCCTTTTCGTGATCCTCGTTGTAGTGGCGTTCCTGAGAGACTGGAAGAGCAGCTTCATCGTTTTCCTGACAATTCCCTTTTCCCTTGTGACGGCATTCATCTTCATGTACGCGGCAGGATGGACAATAAATATCTTTTCACTCCTGTCACTTATCATTGCAATCGGGATGGTCGTTGATGATGCCATCGTGGTTCTTGAAAATATCACACAGCATATTGCCAGGGGAGAGAGGCCACGAGAAGCGGCGATTTTTGCGACGAGCGAAATGGGATTGGCAGTGGTTGCCTCAACAACAACTGTATTGGTGGTGTTTATTCCCCTCATATTCGTCGGAGGTGTGGTGGGAATTTTCTTCCGCCAGCTTGCTGCACTTACATCTGTGACACTTATATCCTCGCTTGTCATAGCTCTTTCACTTTCGCCTATGATTTCATCACGGCTTCTAAAAAAGAAAAGTGTAAACGGCACTCAGAGTCTCAGGTCAAGAATCTATGATGCAAGCGAACGCTATCTGGTCATCACGGAAAATGCATATAAAAAGCTCCTCGGATGGGCCATGAATCACAAAACAGCGGTTGTTGTAACGTCTGTAGCTGTTCTTCTGGCATCAGTACTGGGATTTAAAAAAATAGGAAGCGATTATCTTCCGATGTTTGATGCCGGCGATGTTATAGTTGTATTCCAGACACCCGTGGGAACCAGCCCGGCCGAGACCGACAGAGTTGCATGCGAAGTGATGAAAATAATGGAGGACAACATTCCTGAAATCGTGCCAGGAACACTGGCCTCAATATCAGGACAGACACGCGAAGGGCTTCTTTCAACAGTAGGATTCTCTGAAGGTAAGAATATAGGTACTGTACTATGCCATCTGACGCTGCCTGACAAACGCGACAGAAAGGCATCCGAGATAGGCGATATGCTCCGTTCAAAAATAGCATCGATACCTGAAATAGAAAAATTCCATGTAACCTCGGGCAATATCCTTGAAACTGCAATCCTCGGGAACAAAAAACCTATTGAAATAAAGGTATCAGGCGATGACCTTGAGGTTCTGAATAAAACGGCCGGGCTTTTAAAAGCTGAAATGAGCAGAATTCCCGGGCTAATTGATGTTGAATCGACGGCAGATGCCGGGAAACAGGACTATGAAATCATTATCGACAGGACCAAGGCTTCAGCAATGGGGCTTAATCCGGCCATGATTGCCCTGCAGGTACGCCAGAGCATTTACGGTGCAGGCGCCGGATCAATATCCGAAGGAGGAAAAGACTACGACATTATGATAAGATATGCCCCGGAATACAGATCGGATCTGTCTTCCCTTGAAGGGATCACTCTGTCCACTCTCCTCAAAACACAGGTCCGTCTTGCCGATATAGCTACAATACGCCAGGGGTACAGCCCAATGGAAATAAAAAGGGAATCGCAGCAGAGGTACGTAACAGTCAGCGCCGACCTGAAAGGTATATCACTAGGTGAGGCAACAAAACAGGTCCGCCAGATATTGGAGTCGGTTCCGGAACCTGAGGGTGTCGATCTTAAAATAGAGGGCCAGACAACATCCCAGAAAGAATCGTTTGGGGATCTTACTCTTGTGCTTGTTTTAGGGATATTGCTTGTATACATGGTCATGGCCGCACAGTTCGAATCCTTTAAACATCCTATGATAATAATGATGGCAGTGCCTTTTACTGCCATAGGTGTTGTCGTCGCATTTCTTCTGACCGGAACCACCCTCAGCATTACAACTTTTATCGGCATAATTATGCTTTCGGGCATCGTTGTCAAGAACGGAATCATCCTTGTCGACTATACCAATCTGCTAAGGAAACGCGGATACAATCTTTATGATGCAATAAAGGAAGCCGGCCGTTCAAGGCTAAGACCGGTAGTTATGACATCCTCAACAATGATTCTTGCCATGGTGCCGATGGCCCTCAGCAGGGGAATGGGTTACGAGATGTTCACCCCAATGGCGGTGACAATGATCGGCGGGCTCCTTTTTTCAATGCTCATAACATTATTAATCGTACCTGTATTTTATGCAATATTCAACAGGAAGCAAATCTAAATCAGAATATTATGAAGTTTATTTTTTGTACATGCAACATAAGCATGATGGATCAGGTAACCCAGCTCCTTGATAATAACGGCGTGACGAGCTACCAGATCACCGACAAGGTGATTAGCCGGAACGAAAAGGGATCGCCACGATTCGACACGGCCGTATGGCCGGGTTATAACGTGAATATTACAATGCAGATCAGCAGTGATGACAAGGCAGACAGAATAATTGCCCTTTTAAGAGAATTCAATAAGGAAAAGGCATTTAGCGATGAAGAGCTTCTCACTGTATGCAGCATGAAAATGGATGATTATTTTTTTGATTGACAATAATATAAATTAGCAAAAATGAAAAAGAGCATTTTTTTATCTTCAGTATTGTCGTTTCTGCTTTTAACGGCAAATAATCTCACTGCACAGCTTAATTATGGTCTTCATGCAGGTCTTAACGTTGAAACCCAGGCGGAACTCGGGCTGCTATGGAACAATGTGGATCTTTACCAGGGACTAACTGTCGGTGCAGTGCTTGAATATGAGACAGGAAATTCACTTTCGTTCCAGACTGAGGTCAATTATAAAAAGAAAGGTGAAAAAGTGGTATCCTGGATAAATGAGAAAAAAACCGTGTTGACGAGAGAATTCAATTATGTTACGGTTCCCCTCCTTGTCAAATATAACTTTAAAGCGGCAGATGCAGGTGATGACTGGAAATTCAGCCTGTTTACAGGTCCCTATGCAGGGTTTCTTACATCAGTTCACGCAAAATCACGTTTTGATGGGAATACAACATCTGTCGACATCAACGATCAGGCAGAAAAAAATGACTGGGGCGTGGTCTTTGGAGGAGGGATCTCAAAAGAGCTCCGGAACGGGACAGCGGTTACTGCCGACCTCAGGTATGACATGGGTTTGAGTAAGGTAGACAAGGAAAATCCTGACCTTCGGAACAAGGGTTTCGGAATTGTCATAGGGTATATGTTTTAAAACATATTTTCACAGGTATCTGTTAGTTTCAGGTTTCAGAGGCATCGGGCATCTGCCCGGTGCCTCTGTTTTTATAATTAAAGCCGGAGTAAACCGCAGAAACCGGAATGTGTTGCGCAAAAAACGCAATGAGACTTTTATCAACCGATGGTTTTTGCCACTTTTGCGTGTTACTTGAGTTATTTTCCCGTGAACGGATCCCTGAATTTAAGATAGACGATCAGTATGCCTTTCTCAAAAGTCAGTGAAAATGAATCATTAACGGCTTCATTGAGAGTTGCTCTCCACCAGTTGTGAAGTTCAAGATCATTCAGTTCATATTTAAGCCCTTCGGAGGTGACTTTTGTGAAAGGATCAACAGCAAAAACAGATACCTGCTGGCCCGGGAATGACGTTATGGTGCCGCTCTTCGTCAACGGGATAATTTCTCCGGTATCGGTAATCATCCTTACCTTTATGAATAAGGAATACTCTGCCAGCAATGAGATGTTTCCTATTGTATGGTCTTCCCTCTTCCCAGAGGCTCCAAGGATAATAATTTCATCAAACCCCCTTGAAGAGCACCATTTTACAGCCTTTGTAAGATCATTTGTCTCCTGGTTGTCGTCCTTGAAAAGTCTGTCAGGATATCTTTCTGCTATGCTGCCATCAAGTGAATCAAGATCACCCACGATGGCTTCGGGCTCAATTCCTGCATTAAGCAGGCCGGCGGCGCTCCCGTCGCAACAAATTATATGTCTCGCATTTCTGAGATATCCCAACGGTATTTCATGTACCGGGAAGCTTCCGTCAGCAAGTATTACTGCTGTTTTGTCTTTCATCGGAAATCAGCTTATGCCTATGCGGCAAAAGTAATGATTTTTGACAATTCCGGATTTCGGATTTATGAATTTGGATTCTGATACCGGCTCATCCCGAAATCAAAATTCCGAAATCCGGAATTCCTCCTGTCGGTTCTGAACTATCTTTCCGGTGCCAAGGTCGATCCGGTGTTGTGGAATGTGAAATGTAACATCCTCATGACCGTGTCCCGGTTTTCTTTCCATATAGAGTGCATTCGGGCATATTCCTTTACTTCTGTCCATTTCTTGTTCAGATACCCTGTAGTGTAGGTATTGGAAGCCGTTTCATAAAAGCTCCGGATTGGAATAATATTGCCGTTTGAATCGCCGGTATCAGCATCCCTGTCTGCCTCCATGCCCCTTGACGATCACTAAAGCCGGTTTGATGAGGAAGTCGCCCTGCCGCCTGTGATTGTCGAAACAGCGTCGAGCACTGAATATGCCCCTATCAGCAGAACTTCAGCACCATTTTCACCCGCTGGGTTAATTTACCGGGTGTACCTGATGGCCTGACATCGGGAAAATCATCACTTCAGGAAATGAATAAAAACGGGAAAAATGAAATAATAATTGCAGCCTTAACCCGGTTCGTTTTACCGTGAATTTATGAATAATATTCCTGTATTCGGTAAATGTCTGCCCGACAGCTGACATTAGTTCATGAAAATGAATATAATAATACAAAAACCGGCAGATAAAAAAAATTTACGGGATTTTTATGAAGCCGGGACAAGCCGCAAATAAGCCATTTTCTCCTCTCAGGAGCCATGCCGAAATCAAATGATGTTGCAAAACACATCCTGGTTCTTATTATCCGGCTATATTCCAGTGTTTTAAAAAAAACCTGCAAGGACTTGCAAATTATTAAAACATTTCAATAAATTTGTCTACCCTACTAACCCAAACCGTATATGCCTATGGAAAATAGTTATTGATTCAGACTTCTCAGAAAAAACGGGAAGCATACTTGTCCCGGAATCGTGAATTTTTCTAAGTACCCAACTTAGTAATATTAATTATTTTATTATTCTAATCTAACCAATTCAAAAAAGTATGACGAAAAAAATCATGCGTGCGGTTTCACTTTTTTCAATCCGTATGAAGATCGGGGTGAAACTACTGACAGTGCTGCTTTTGCTCGGATCTGTTCAGACCTGGTCATTTGGTTTGTCAGCTCCGGATGATCTGCAGCAGAAGAGAGTAACAGGCCGGGTAACTGACCAGGCCGGAGCTGCCCTTCCCGGGGTGAACATACTGGAAAAAGGTACAATTAATGGTGCCATTACAGATGCTGATGGCCGGTACGCACTAAACGTTGCTTCAGCAAATTCAGTGTTGACTTTTTCTTTTATCGGCTACAATTCAAAGGATGTGACGGTAGGTTCGCAGACCAACATTGACATTATCCTTACGGAAGCCGTTTCGGCTCTCGATGAGATTGTGGTAGTTGGTTACTCGACCCAGACAAAGAAATCCCTCACCGGATCAGTTGCACAGGTTAGTGCTGCCGATCTTGCCGAGAGTGCTGCCACAAACCCAATAACTCGTCTGCAGGGTAAAGTTGCAGGGGTTACAATCCTTAACCAGCATACTCCAGGTGAAGGCTCCACAATCAGGATCCGAGGTATGACCACAATCAACGACGCCAACCCTCTTTATGTTGTTGATGGTGTTCCCGGCGGAACATTCTCACCAAACGATGTAGAAACAATAACAATCCTTAAGGATGCTGCCGCACAATCAATCTATGGTGCAAGAGCTGCAAACGGTGTTGTTCTTGTTACTACCAAGGGTGGTAAGAAAAACCAGAAAATATCAATGAATGTGAACGTCAGACAGGGCTTCACCACACCTGGTAAAGGATACGATCTCCTGAACACACAGGAGTGGGCTGACATGCTCTGGCTTGAAACAAAGAACAAATTCAACAGGGACCATGCCGACTGGGAAGCTGGCCTTATAACAGGTACCGAACCTGTATTGAAATACAATCATGTTCAGTTTGGAACCGGAGACACACCCAAACTGCCTGATTATCTTTTCCCCACAGCTGCAATGAACGGCGATCCGCGCGCCGATATGTCTTTATACGACAACAAACTTGCTGTTGAGGATGGAGATGACACTTATCTTATCACAAGATTAAGCCCTGGCACTAACTGGTTCAAGGAAACTACCAGGAACTCAGCCTACAAGGAATACACTATAGATGTTGCAGGCGGTTCGGAAAATACAACCTATGCATTCCTGCTTGGTTACACAGATGATGAAGGTATGTTCAAGTATACAGGCTTCCAGAGATACAGTCTTCGAGCAAACATCGCTTCCTCGCCTGCCAAATGGGTCAACCTCGGAACCAATATTGGTCTTCAGTATACAAACGACTACGGCTATCAGGGTGACAACAGTGAATCATCGATAGTATCATGGACTTATCGTCTTCCCACTGCAGTTCCTGTATGGGATGAATCGGGGACTACATATGCAGGATCAAGGCCTTCAGGGATGGGAAATGCCCAGAACCCTATGTTCCTTCTTGATAAAAACCAGTATGACTATACCCGTCAGATGACTGTAAGCGGTAATGCATATATTCAGTTCAATATTCTGAAAGGTCTGTCGGTTAAATCCCTTGTTGGTATTAACCAATACGGGCGTCGTGACAGGGATATCAGTTATGTTGAAGTTGCTGCTGCAGAAAGAGGTACTTATGACGGCTTCGGAATTAACTCAAGGTTTGGCCTGAACTGGACATGGACCAATACCCTTGAATATGGTTTTGTAAAAGGTCAGCACAATTTCAAGGCTATTGCCGGAACAGAAGCTTATGACGACGACTATTGGTATATGGCTGCCAGCAGGGCACAGTATCCTATGAAAGACGTTAATTACCTTTCTCTGAACACTGGTCTTCGCAGTATTGCCAACTCCGACTCATATAGCCAGTATAGCCTCTTTTCATTATTCGGCCGTGTTAACTATTCATTTGCTGATAAATACATGGTTGAAGCAGTATTGCGCCGTGACGGTTCCTCAAGATTTGGTAATACAAAATATGGTGTATTCCCGGCCGCTTCTTTAGGATGGAGGATCTCGGAAGAATCATTCATGGCTTCAACAAAATCATGGCTGAATGAACTTAAACTCAGGTTAGGATATGGTGTTGTCGGTAACGACCGTATGGGCAACTACAACCCATATACCCAGTTTGCATACAGCGAAAATGATGCAAGTTATGGCATGTCGGGAGCAAACGGATCCATCAGCAACACAGGTTTCCGCCAGTCAACATTCGGCAACCCTGATGTAAAATGGGAAACTACAACAACCACGAACATTGGTATCGATGCTACACTGCTGAAAAACTTCACGCTTACATTCGATGTATGGCAGCGTACAACGAAAGACATGCTCTATCCGAAACAGCTGCCTCTTGTACTTGGTACTGCAACCAGACCTTCAATCAACATTGGTGAAATGAGGAACAAAGGTTTCGATCTCTCACTCGGATATGCAAACAGCGCTCTTAACGGAGATCTTACATACAGCGCCGACCTTGTTGTTTCGAGGTACAAGAATGAGCTTACAAAGCTTACAGACGTAGCATCTGACTTCTACCAGGGTTCGGGATACCGCGAAAAATACTATACAAGAACCCAGACCGGCAGGGCTTTTCCAGAATTCTTCGGGTATGTTGTTGAAGGTATCTTCGATTCTGATGAAGAAGCAGCAGCCTGGCCGAAAGCCTTTGGCGCTACCGGTACTTACAATAAAGCAGGCCATTTCAAATACAAAGATGTTGACGGTAACGGATACATCGATGCAGCCGACCGTACATATATCGGATCTCCTCATCCCGATTTCACTGCAGGTCTGAGCCTCAGCCTCGGATACAAGGGTCTCAGCGTAATGACAACCCTGTATGCTTCTGTAGGCAATGAAATCGTCAACTATGTTAGCCGCTTTATCGACTATACACAGTTTGAATCAGGAAAAAGCAAAAGAAGACTTTATGAATCATGGGGCAGCCCGTATCTGAAAGGTGAACCGACAATGCCGATCATCTATCAGAACGACACACCTCACCAGGAGCCTTCAACAGCATTCCTTGAGGATGGTTCATTCCTCCGTATGAAAACCCTGAGAGTCGGATACGACGTCAACAAGCTCCTGAATAATAAATTCAGAAGTCTTCAGGTATATTTCCAGGGCTCCAACCTGTTCACATTGACAGGTTACCGTGGCCTCGATCCTGAAATTTCAGGCGCTGGTATCAACATGGGTATTGACTCAGGTGCATGGCCTACAAGAAAGCAATTCATTTTTGGTATTACTTTCGGTCTCTGATCCTTATTTGTTAAATATTAAACACAAATGAATATGAAAAGATCATCAAAATTATTATCAATCGCGTTACTGTTCGGAAGCCTCCTTATGATAGTTTCCTGCAACGAGGATTTCCTTACCAAGGAGCCTCCCGGAGTTGCCCCTGACGTAAAGATGCAGACACCCGACGGAGTTGAAGCTCTTCTGGTAGGCGTGTACGAGAGGATGCAGAATGGCAACCAGTCTATGTTCGGGGCTGCCATGGCAAGCGACTGGACATATTCCGGCGGATGCTCGGATGACGCATATAAAGGGACATCGGCTGGTGACCAGAGTAACTTTAACCTGCTCGAGAGATATGAAGCCCTTCCTAACAACCCTTATCTTGAGAACAGGTGGAACGCATGCTACGACGGTGTCGCAAGAGCCAATGTATGTCTTGAATTCCTGTGGCAGGCACAGGCCGGCCCTACACCTCTTACTGAAGCAAGAGCCAAACAGGTTGAGGCAGAAGCCAAATTCCTGAGGGCATGGTTCCATTTCCAGGCAAACAAGATCTTCGAAAAGATCCCGTATATAAAAACTCAGAAAGAACTTGGTGATATTAAACCTGAAGAGGTTCCCAATACCGATCCGGGATGGGATGGCATCGAAGCTGACCTTCAGTATGCAATCGACAACCTTCCTGAGACAAAATACAACAATGAACCTGGACGTGCAACAAAATTCGCTGCAATGGCATACAAAGCACAGGCTCATATGTATCAGAAGGAATATGCAGCAGCAAAACCTCTTCTTGATGCAATAATTAACAGCGGAAAATTCAGCCTTGCTCCCGAATTTGATTATAACTTCGACATGACCCACGAAAACAACGTCGAGTCAATATTCGAATTACAGTGCTCAACCACATCAACCGGATATTGTTCGGTTAATGGTTCAGGCTGCAACTTCCATCAGAAAGGGCCGGCCAGCTGCGGCGGATGGGGATTTTATCAGCCGTCAAGGAACCTTTTCGATGCGTTCCAGGTTGACGATAACGGACTCCCGGTACTTAACCCGGCCGACCGTGTTCATCTTGCTACAGACATGGGAATAGGCAGCGCAGAAAACTTCACACCTACCACCCATCCGCTCGATCCTCGCGTTGATTACATAATTGCACGCCGCGGCGTCGACTTCCTTGGATGGGGCATACACCCCGGAAACGACTGGATCCGTGAACAGGGCAACGGTGGTCCGATGATGACAAAGATCTTCATGCACAAACAGAGTGAACAGTCACTTAACCTTAACGGTACAGGCTTCTACAATGGCAAAAACTACAGGATGATGCGTTATGCAAGCATCCTTCTCTGGAGAGCCGAATGTGCAATTGAAGACAACGATCTTGCATTGGCAAGAGATCTCGTAAATCAGATCCGTAACCGCGCCAAGAACAGCACTCCTGTTATGGGTCTCTGCATAAGCACTGCAAACCTGTCCTCAAACCCTGTTGTTGACTGGACAAAACCAGCTGCAAATTACAAGATTGAACCGTATCCTACTACCCCGGGAGCATATCCTTTCGATTCAAAAGAGAACGCTCTTAAAGCAGTTCAGGAGGAAACAAGGCTTGAATTTGCATGCCAGAATCACAGGTTCTTCGACCTGAGGCGCTGGGGCATCCTTGCAACAACTCTGAATAACTACATTGCAGATGATATAACATTCAGAACCTTCATGGTCGGTTCTACCTTCAACGCTAACGAAGATGACTACTGGCCACTGCCACAGAGCCAGATGGATCTTCAGAAAGGTATTCTGACCCAGGATCCTGCCTATTGATTATTTCCGGATAATCTTATAGTGTATAAAGAGG
>DAOOUQ010000003.1:0-41012 GCA_035390825.1 Bacteroidales bacterium
CGGCTCCAACCGGTTGAGGTCCCTAATCAGCTACCTATTCATTTACACAAAATTCCAAACACTACCTTGTTATTCCCTGAAAAGTCTGACTTTTATTGCAGCCATCCCTTTCGGACCTCTGGCTGTTTCAAAAATAACAGTATTGTCCTCCTTTACAGGTTCAAGTAAATTGTTTGCGTGTACAAACACTTTCTGATTTGATTCGAGATCCCGTATAAAACCAAATCCCTTCACCTCATTGAAAAAAGTAACGATTCCCTTTTTTTCAGTATTCTCATCTCTTGATGACCTGTTCCTGGCCATATCGAGATCAATACTTTCGGCCGATACAATGGTTTTCTTATCCGGATCGGGCGAAGTCGGACTTATCTTTCCGAATTCATCCACATAGGCAATCATATCTTCAAAACTGGCTTTTCTGCCTTCGTTTTTTTTCTGTGCCCGTTTCTGCTCTTTTTCTTTCCTCTTCTTCTCTTTTTTTGTTCTTATTTCTTTCTTGCCCGATGTTTCCTGAGATCTTCCCATATCTTAGTCTGATTTTGGTATTGATTATTGTTATTGCCAGCGGTAAAAACGCATCCAAAGATTGACTAACCGGATGAATGATCAGAAAAAATGCTCAGGATCTGTAAGCTGGATCTGTCTGCAAAGGTACCAAAAAATCATTAACGACTAAGCAATAATTTTAAGGCCATCTGCTGGATACACCCTGTCAGTCAGCAGTTCTCCTGAACAAACACAAGGTAGAGTACGAAAAACTTTTTGTAAATTATTCCTGGTCAATATCAGGGAGTTTCAGGGAATCAGCAAAGATATTCAGCTGACTGATAGTTAAATATCCTGAAACTGTTCCTGAAAAATAATTGCAGACGGTCATGTTTAATCCTGGCCAGTATTATATCCAGCCGGTGTTTTTTCAGCAGTGAATGTTACTCAAGAAGTATTTGGGAGCAGATGCCCAATGATATCCGTATATTGTAAAGTGCAAGAATCCAGCCGGGATGCTCTTTTATCACTGTCGTTATTGTCCTTAAACACTGATTTTTTATCGGGGGCAATTATTGGAAATATGAATTTTCATAATAACTTGTCAGACTTTTGCAACTTTGAGACTGATCTCTCGCTGCTGCTATAAGACTGATAGACATGGAAACATCTGCAAACCAGGACCTTCAGCTGGCAAAAGATTTTGTACAATATACTAACCGCAGTATTTTCCTCACAGGGAAAGCAGGCACCGGAAAAACCACATTTCTGAAAGATCTCAGACAGATATCCCCGAAAAGGATGATAGTGGTTGCTCCGACCGGCGTTGCGGCAATCAATGCCGGAGGCGTTACAATACATTCTTTCTTTCAACTCCCGTTTCACCCTTATGTTCCCGGATTCTACCTTCCGGAAAACAACCGCAGCAGCCTTCCTGCCGGGAATGATCCGCCTGGTTACAAAATGAGCCGGGAGAAGATCAACATTATCCGAAGCCTTGACCTTCTTGTCATCGATGAAATCAGCATGGTCAGGGCCGATACCCTCGACGCCGTTGATTCGGCTCTGAGGAGATACAAGAACCGCTATCTGCCTTTTGGCGGGGTTCAGTTACTTATGATAGGCGATCTTCAGCAGCTTGCCCCCGTTGTCAGGGACGAAGACAGGGAAATACTGTGCAAATATTATGATTCCTGTTTTTTCTTCGAAAGCAAAGCCCTTAGCAGCATTGAATATGTGACAATTGAACTGAAACATGTTTTCCGGCAGGCCGACAAGACCTTCATTGATCTGCTTAATAAGGTCCGCGACAATAATATTGATCAGGACACACTCGACCGGCTTAATGAAAGATACATCCCGGGTTTTGACCCCGATTCGGGAGGAGGATATATTACCCTTACAACCCATATCAATCAGGCACAGGCAATAAATGATTCAAAGCTTGAAAGGCTCCCGGGGAGAACTCATTCGTTTACAGCCGTTATCAAGGATGATTTTCCGGAACTATCCTACCCGAATTCTGTTGAACTTGTACTTAAGACTGGAGCCCAGGTGATGTTCGTGAAGAATGATTTGACCGGCGATAAGCTTTTCTTCAATGGAAAAATCGGGAGGGTTATGTCATTTGAAGACGACGTAATAGTCGTAAAATGCCCGGATGATGATTTCAATATCAGGGTTGAGATGGCGGAATGGCAAAACATGAAATATACGCTAAATGAAGAGACAAAAGAGATTGAAGAGACGGTAATCGGAACATTTACCCAGTATCCTCTCAAACTGGCATGGGCAATAACAATACATAAGAGTCAGGGACTTACATTCGACAGGGCTGTTATAGACGCCGCCTCAGCTTTTGCACACGGACAGGTATATGTGGCCCTGAGCCGTTGCCGGTCGCTTGACGGACTTGTGCTAAGCAGCCGTATCAACAACCGGTGCTTCAGGGATAATCCCGTTGTTTCAGGATTTGTCGGCAAATCCCTTCAAAAACAGGCTGACAGAAACCAGCTTGAAGAGTCAAAGAAGGCATACCAGAGGCAATTGCTTTCGGAACTCTTCGATTTTAATCCCCTTTCAAATTATCTCAGTTATTGTATAAAGACAATAAGGGAGCATAATGAAGCCATAATAGGAAATCCTGGTGAACAACTGTCTGATATTTTATCATCAGTCAGAACAGACCTTGTTGAAGTCTCGGAGAAATTTCAGGTTCAGATGAGAATTCTGCTGAACCGCGATGCCGACATTGAAACCAACATTGCCCTTCAGGAGCGGTTGAAGAAAGCTGCGGCCTATTTTTCGGATAAGCTTGAAGCTGATCTGAAAGATATCCTGAACGGATTTTCTGTTGAAACAGATAACAAAACTGTCAGGAAAGCAGTAAAGGAGGCCCTGGAACGGGCAAGAAAGGAGGGAGTAACCCGGCTGGCCTGCCTTAACGAATCCAGATCAGGTTTTTGCATTGGTAAATATCTGGATGCAAAAGCAAAATCCGCGATTGAACTGCTCCCTGTCAAACAGCGTTCAACAGATTCGGCTGAAGATGCCACGGGTGTAGCCGCCAATCAGGTGCTTTTAAAACGGTTGAGGGAGTGGCGGAACAGGAAAGCAGACGAATCCGGTCTGCCTCATTACATGATACTGCCCCAGAAGACAATGGTCGCACTGGTGAATTTTCTGCCTCAGTCACTGACTGATCTTAAACGGGTGAAGGGCATGGGTGCAAAAAAAACTGACAAATACGGAGAAGAACTTCTTGACCTTATCACTTCATATTGCCGTGAGGAGAATATTGAAGCACCTGAAATTCCCGTTGCCGGGAACAGAAAACCAAAAAAGGAAAGGCAGGATACGAAAAAAATCAGCTTCGGCCTTTTCAGCCAGGGACTGACAATACCTCAGATAGCAAAGGAAAGAAATCTCAGCATTACAACTATTGAAGGACATTTGTCACATTACGTAGGAACCGGCGATATTCCGGTCGAAAAATTTGTTTCAGGTGAGATCATTGAACTTGTTTCCCGCCAGTTTCAGGATAAGGATGATCTTAGAATGGGACCTGTAAAAGAGGCTCTTGGCGACAGGGTTACCTGGAGCGATATCAGATTTGTGGTTAACCATCTTCATTTTTTAGACGAAAAGTTGAAAAGGTAAATTGACTGTTTGTGTCACTAAATAATAAATTATCGAATATGAAAAGGAATCTTACACCCCTGATTGCTTATCAATGTCTTTTAATCGTTGTTGTTGTATTGCTTGTCGGATGCACGGGGGAGAATGCAGTTAAAAAATTCAGTTATGATGATGCCTTCAGATCCCCGGATACTAAAGAGCTGATTACAGGTGTAAAAAAGATACGTGACATTGTAATTTATGAAGATTCAATGTTTTATTGTGCCTTTCCGTCAGTAGTAAAACTACCTGACGGGGAATTGCTTGTGGCATTCAGAAGAGCTCCCGACAGAACCAGACTGGGAGAAACCAGGAACCTGCATGTTGACGATAACAGTTACCTTGTGGGCGTAAGATCACTTGATTGTCTTGACTGGACAAAAGATCCTGAACTTCTTTATGCACATCCCTTTGGAGGTTCTCAGGATCCATGCCTGTTGCTGCTCAGCGATGGTTCACTGCTTTGTTCAAGCTATGGATGGAAGTATATCAGACCCGAGGGTTTGCCAAATCTTAAACAGCCATATTCGCAAAACAATGGCTCGGTCTTTCTCGGAGGTTATCTTACCCGGTCCCGGGATGGTGGGAAAAGCTGGAGCCCGGCAATTTATCCTCCTTCGGTCCCGACTGAAATTATATATAATCCGTTTGGGGAAAAACTGCCGGCTTTCAACAGGGGAGCAATGTGCGAAGCAGGCGATGGGCGTATACTGTGGGCTGTTGCCTCGGCACAGGAGAACGGAAGAACCGCTGTCCATCTCATGACTTCTTCCGACAAAGGCTGTACATGGAACTATTCCTGTCCCATAGCAGTTGATGACTCGGTTACATTTAATGAGACATCACTTTATGAGACACCCGGCAAAGACATAGTTGCTTTCATGCGGACAGCCTCATTTAACGACCAGGCCTGTATAGCCCGTTCGAAAGATGGAGGAAAGACGTTTCTCCCTTGGGAATCAATGGGTTTTCAGGGACATCCGCTCAATGCACTGCAACTTCCCGATAAAAGAGTCCTGCTTACATATGGTTACAGGCATGAACCCTATGGTATAAGAGCCAGGATACTGAATTCTGAATGTACTGATTATCTGACAGCTGCTGAAATTATTCTTCGCGACGATGGAGGCAGCTCCGATCTTGGTTACACATGGCCGGTCCTCCTGGATAATACCCATGTTCTGGTTGTATATTATTTCAATAAAAACAACGGGAAAAGGTTCATTGGAGGAACAATACTTGAAATAAAGGAATGATACGGCTCTGCCGAAAGAGACTAAAGCACGTCTAAACCATATCTGAAATTCAGGTAAACATGGAATCGGCAGGTTACTTGCTTATTCTTTGAATTTTGACAATATATCTTTTACATGGTCAAGCTGCAAACTTGTGTCACGTGAAATCTGTTCCGGTGTCAGGCCAGTGTTTCTAAGTCTCATCACCATATGTTCCATCGATTCGCCTATTTCAATTATGTGCATGTCGGGGTCATAGATTCTTATCACCCTTTGTTTCCATGGCTGCTCCCTTACACCATGGACAAACAGTACACCTTTCTCCTTTAACATCCCGGCAATCCCGTCAACATCATCATTTTCGAAATAAAGCTCGAAATTATTGGCTTCATTTTTTATCTCCCTGTTGTCAATAAGTTTCTTAAAACCCGATGAGAGATGAATGGAGAAATCACCCTTGTAGGTAACGTTATTTCCATAGTCTGCTATCACTTCCTGCTTTAGGATGTTTTCATAGAAATATCTCGACCGTTTGATATCAGTCACAGTGATGAGAGCACAGATGTATTTCATAGTTGGGATTTTTTAATGATCAGCTTTTAAGTTTGGTTATGATATTGCGCCATCCACCATGGAAGGAATCAGATCTCATCTCCGGGCTTAAGATAAAATCCGATGGCATTAAGCGATTCCCCCTTGCGGTAATATTCAGGATCTGCCAGTTTCGCGTTTTCCAGCCTTTTAACCTTTATCATCGAGCTGCCTGCCTTAGGTTTCATGACCTGGACACCTTTTGTGGACCTGCTTCCCACAGCATTGATGAGGGAGGTGTTGAACACAACCACCTTGCGGATGCTGCTCATGGCAACAAGATCAATGTCATTTTCAATAAGTTCAATGAAAATAAGACGCGACTCGTTATTGAAAGCATTCTTCAGTTTTTTTCTTGCATATTCAGTCTGGAAGCTGTCCATCGATATCTTTCCCACTTTACCGTTTTCAAATGCGACGATCAGGAAACCTTTATATTTCTTTTCGCCTGTCAGATATATGGGACGTTCCCCCGGTTCAGTGTCAATTTTCTGAAGCGCCTGGAACTTGTCGGTAAGCTCTTTCTTCTGAACCTTGTATACATTACAAAGCGATGTAAAAACAAGTATCTCATTTGAATTTGAATCGTCTGAAACTTTTATCATTGCTGATCCGGAAGGAGGTTCGTTTCTGATTTCTTTTCTTTCTTCCATTTCTATTTTCTTTCGTATGCTCTCTGCACTTTGCATTGTAACTTATTTTGATTAATTACCAAATGTGGAAAATATTCTTCTTTCTGCCTCAATGTTTAATTGTATTTTTTATCATGAACTAAATCCGTTATCTTTCGGTTTGTTTAGGTAAAGACATTAAACAATGAAGAAGTCGGCCTTTTTCTTTTTAGCTGTATTGTCTTTTTTTCTGTTTAGCCCTTCCAATGGCCAGAAGGCAATACTTAATCTCGACATAGTCTATATCGGCAACAGTATTACACAGGGCGTTCAGCTTGATAATCCGGATGAAAATGCTCCTCCTGCCTTTGCAACCAGATATATACGAACTTTACAGGGTGTGGAGTCGGCCAGGTTCCTTAATCGCGGGAAGAGCGGCTATACGACAGTGAACTTCCTCCCTACGCCTGATGGCGAACTGTCAAAAGCCATCTCGGCAGTAAGGGAATTTCATACCGACAACAGCCGGCTGCTTGTTTTTTCAATAATGCTCGGCACCAACGACAGCGCAGAAGAAGGACCCAGAGGATCACCTCTTTATCCTGAAGAATATCACTTCAATATTAAAGCTATCACTGACAAGCTTCTTAAAGAGTTCCCCGGATGTAAAGTCGTCTATCAGCAGCCCATTTGGTATAGTCCGACCACATACAATCGTTCGAGATACCTGAAAGCCGGGCTTGAACGGCTGCAATCATATTTCCCTGAACTTACGGCACTGGTCACCGAATATGCACTGTCAAATCCCGGACAGGTACTTATGGGAGATACAAAGGCATTTGACTATTTCAGGGAAAATTATCTGACCGATCTGATTCCGGAATCGGGCAATGCAGGGACCTTTTATCTTCATCCGAATAAAAAAGGAGCCGAAGCGCTTGGCAGGTTCTGGGGTGATGGGATATTCGGGGCATTGTTGACGTTGCAGTGAAGTATTACTGAATCAACGTATCATAAACCTTGACTGAACAGCTTTATATGGTCAGCTCTGATACTGTCACTGACCGGCCTTGTCATTTGTTGAAAGAAACTGATTTTACATTGTAGCCGATGTAATAAAATGTCATCTTAAGGCAGTATATTGCAACAATGCGGCGCAATAAATTGTTAATATTGCAATATGGCAGGCAATTAATTTACCATGTTCAATTTCACAGGTTTATATACTGATCAGTATCAGTTAACGATGGCCCAGGCATATTATATGAAGGGGCAAAAAGTCAACATTACCGTTTTTGATTATTTTTTCAGGAAACTTCCTTTTAGTGGTGGCTATGTGGTTTTTGCAGGGCTTGAGGTTCTTCTGGATGTCCTTGAAAATCTGCGATTTGATAAAAACGATCTGGAGTTTCTCAAGGAAAAAGGGTTTAACCGCGACTTTATCAGTTTCCTTGAAAAATTCCGGTTCACCGGCAACATTTATTCTGCCAGAGAAGGTGATCTTGTCTTTCCGGTACGTCCCGTTTTACAGGTTGAGGCTGATATAATAGAGGCCCAGATAATAGAGACTATTCTTTTAAACCTGTTGAATTTTCAGTCGTTGGTTGCGACAAAGGCCAGCCGCATGAGACTTGCTGCCGGCGACCGGGCCCTCATTGATTTTGGGTTGCGGAGGGCACAGGGTCCGGGAGGTTATTATGCGAGCAGGGCCTCAGTTATCGGGGGATTTAATGCAACAAGCAATGTTGTTGCGGGACGCGATTTTGACATTCCTGTTTCCGGAACCATGGCACATTCCTATATTGAAAGCTTCGACAGTGAACTGGCTGCATTTGAACATTTTGCCAGGGTACATCCTGATGAATGTGTTTTACTTGTGGATACTTATGATACGCTGAACAGCGGACTTCCAAATGCTGTCATTACGGCAAAAAAGATGGAAGAAAATGGGCACAGGCTTAAAGGTATCAGGCTTGACAGCGGTGACCTTGCATATCTGTCAAGAAAGAGCCGCGAGGTGTTAAACAATGCTGGTCTGGATTATGTGAAAATAGCTGTTTCAAACCAGCTGGATGAATATATCATCCAGAGTCTTATAGAACAGAAGGCCCCAATTGACATTTTCGGGGTCGGAACATGTCTTGTTACAGGTTATCCTGATGCTTCCCTGGATGGTGTTTACAAGCTGGCTTTTGCTGACGGGAAACCCCGTATTAAACTGTCGGAGAACGTAACCAAGATTACTTTGCCTCACAGGAAGCAGGTATTCAGGATACTCGAAAAAGACGGGAGTTTTACCGGAGCCGATGCAGTGACTCTTGCACACGAGAAGGATGTCGATGTTATTTACCATCCTCTTTTCCCTGCCAAAAGGATGTTCACAGGGGATAAGAAAATGGAACCTCTGCTTATCAAGGTGATGGAAGGAGGAAGACGTCTGAGCGGCTCCCGGACTTTGGCTCAAATTCGGGATTACAGCAAAGAGCGCCTTGGTCTTTTACCTGGAGAATACAAGCGTTTCAACAACCCGCATGTCTACAAGGTGGGACTTAGTGAAAAACTGAGGAACGAACGTGACAGGCTGATAGAGGAGAATAAAAAACCATGATATGAATGCCCTGGTTATAATTGATGTTCAGAACGATTTCATGCCTTACGGCTCACTTGGAGTTCCTGATGGCCAGTCGATAGTGCCGGTCATAAATAAGATTCAGCCATATTTTGACCTGGTTGTTGCAACCCAGGACTGGCATCCGCAAGAGCATGTAAGCTTTGCATCGAACCACCCGGGGAAAAAACCTTTTGATAATATTGAACTTGCCGGATCAAATCAGGTCCTGTGGCCCGACCATTGTGTCCAGGGGACTGTAGGAGCCATGTTCCATCCGGATCTTGAAACCAACAGGTTTTCTGCAGTATTCCGTAAGGGAATGGATCCTCAGGTCGACAGTTACAGCGGATTTTATGACAACAGGCGCCTGGTATCGACGGGCCTGGCAGGATATCTGAGGGAAAAAGGCATCTCGGATGTACATTTTTGCGGGCTTGCCTCGGATATATGTGTCTATTACACTGTAAGGGATGCCGTTATGTCGGGATTCTCGGCCACTCTTGTTGAGGATGCTTCACGTCCCCTTAATGCCGGGACTTTTGAGATGCTCAAAACAGAAATGACGGGAATGGGGGTAAGAATACAAACCAGTTCCGTCATGCTTCGCTTCTTATGATCTCCTGTTGATAAACTTGAATAGCTCCATAACCAGTATTGTTGGCACTGCCAGTGTCAGGATAAGGATATATTCATTAAAAGTAACAGGTTCAATCTGCAAAATGTTCTGCATAAACGGGATCTGCATGCTGGCGATATGGACACCCTGTGCAAGAATGACACCAAAAACAAGCATTATGTTTCTCTTTATCGGCACTCTGAATGCCGAAACTCTTTCAGAACGTGCATTGAAGACATGAAAGTTCTGAATGAATACGAAAAGCAGCAGGATGAGGTCGCGTGCGTGCCTTTCATTCATGCCGGTGATGGCATTCAGGTAATACCAGAGCCCAAAAACAGTCAAACCCATTGTTAGTCCTGAAACTATGGTCTGTCTGATCATCAGGCTGTTGAATATCTTCTCCGAAGGTTTTCGGGGCGGGCGTTTCATAGCTCCGGGCTCACCGCCTTCAAAAGCAAGTGCAACGTCCTGTATGCCGTTGGTTACCAGGTTTAGCCATAAGAGTTGAACGGCTAAAAGGGGTAAAGGCAGTCCGGCGAAGACAGATATCAGGAATAAAATAATTTCTGCACTTCCTGTTGAAATCAGAAGATATATTACTTTACGGACATTATCATAGGCAAAACGGCCCTCCTCAACTCCTGCTATGATTGATTTGAAGTTGTCGTCCAGGACGATCATTGATCCCACCTCTTTTGCAACATCCGTTCCTGAACCCATTGCCACTCCAATATTGGAACGTTTAAGGGCAGGAGCGTCGTTAACCCCATCCCCTGTAACAGCAACAAATTCTCCCTCCCTTATAAGCACATCAACTATCTCAAGCTTCTGGGCAGGAGAGATCCTTGCGAAAACAGTAGTTGATGCCACAAGCTTTTCATATGCAGGGCTGTCGTGTGGCCCTGCTTCCAGAAGCATATTTCCGGTCACTACAGGGGTCGTGTCATCAGCAATACCGAGTTCACGGGCAATAGTTCCGGCTGTTTCGGGATGATCGCCGGTTATCATGATAACCTTTATACCGGCACCATGGCATTGTTCAACTGATGCCCTGGCTTCAGGCCTTAACGGGTCAATGAACCCTACCAGACCATGGAATGTAAGTGAGCTGATATCCGGATCCTCATAGGTTTCTTTTTTCCGGTAATTCTTATATTCCCCACTGGCAAAAGCCAGTACCCTGTATCCGGCTTTGGCCAATCCTTCTGCATTTGCAAGTATTTTCTCCCTTTCAATGTTTTTTGTCACCCCTTTTTCCGACATAGAATTACAGAAATCCAGTACAGTCTCCACGGCACCTTTAACGCCTATAAAGACTTTATCCTGGAGATCGCAGAATGCAGCTGAAAACTTTCGCTCCGATTCGTAAGGAATTTTGCCAACAGGCTTTTTGTCAGTTCTCCATTTTTCAGGGTCAATTCCAAGTTTATAACTCATTCCCAGCAAGGCAACATCCATGGAATCTCCATGGTAGTTCCATTTGTCATTTTCTTTTACGAGGTAACCCTCGTTGGCATAAACAGCGACTCGTGCAAGTTTCGATATCTCTTCGATGTCTGAAACTGCAACCGGTTTACCATCTGAAGTCATTACCGAACCATTGCCGTTGTATCCTTCTCCTGTTATAGAAAGACTGGTTCCATCGGGCAGAAGAATTATTCTGGCTGTTTGTTCGTTTACTGTCAGTGTTCCGGTTTTATCGCTTGCGATTACCGTGCAACTGCCTAAGCTTTCAACAGAAGTCAGTTTACGGACAATAACATTACGTTTTGCCATACGGCTTGTTGCAATTGACAGCGCCACCGTCATAGCCACCGGTAGTCCTTCGGGTATGGCTGAAACGGCTAATGCGACTACAAAAAAGAAGATAGCTGTAAGATCCATTCCCTGTATCCTCAGCAAAACAGCCAGAATTACGCTGATTGCAATGATAATAATGCTGATCTGCTTTATAAACTTCTCCATGCGTTGTACCAGGGGAGGTTTTGCTGAAGCAGACTCTGTGACGTCCTGCGAAATCTTTCCGACCTGAGTGTCAGCGCCGGTGCAGACTACTACTCCCGTTCCCCTTCCCTTCATTACTGTGGCCCCGGCAAATGCCATGTTTGTTCTCTCAGCAACACCCAGTTTTTCCTGCAGAGATCCGGTTTGTTTTATGGCTGATATCGACTCGCCGGTAAGGAAACTTTCATTAATCTCCAACCCCGATACCTCAATCAGCCTTATATCCGCGGGCACCTTCATCCCTGATTCAAGAAGTACAATGTCGCCTGGTACCAGTTCCTCCGAATGCACCTCTTTCTCCTTTCCATCCCTTCTTACCCTTGCCATGATTTTTATTAACTTCTGAAGGCTGCTGGCACTACGCTCTGCATTATATTCCTGATAAGCTCCCAGTGCACTGTTAATAAAGATCACAAGAAAAATAAATATTGCATCTTTCCCTTCTCCAATGGCTGTTGATGCAATGGCCGCAGCAACCAGAATAAAGATCAGCGGATTCAGCAACTGGCGAATTACTATTTGTAAGAGAGTAACCTTTTTGCTCTCAGGCAATTTGTTTTCCCCGTAAAAATTCAGTCTTTCTTTCGCGTCTTCCTGTCTGATACCATTTTCAGATGTGTTTAGCTCTCTGAAGACCTCTTCTGCCGGAAATGCATGCCATTGTTCCGCGGCCAGTGATTCCTTGTGTTTCATATTGTTTTTTATTTCTTAATCATCTGCAAATCTCTGCCGGTCCGGAATAATCGGATCACAATGATACAATTGTCTGATATTCTTTATGATTTACCGGTCTGGTTAAATATACGAAATCCAATTGGATTTTAAAAATTCAGT
This sequence comes from Bacteroidales bacterium, assembly GCA_035390825.1. GTDB lineage: Bacteria > Bacteroidota > Bacteroidia > Bacteroidales > VadinHA17 > LD21. Next base: position 12,169 of record DAOOUQ010000003.1, read on the forward strand.
CCTGCCTGCATTCCCGGGCCAGGTTCATTTCTGACCTGATGGAACAGGCCGTATGCTGTCAGGGGATACCTGAGCCGGAACCTGATTATGGAACATACTGGATAATTACACGGATTAATCTGGAGCTTTCCGGTTAATATTCTCCATTCCATTCTTTATGGAACCTCTCGAGGAATTGTTCCATGTACAAATGTCTTCCTTCCGCTATTTTTTTGGCAGTGGCTGTATTCATAAGGTCTTTTAAAAGGAGCAGTTTTTCGTAAAAATGGTTTATTGCCGGACCTGTCCCGTTTTTGTATTTTTCAAAAGTATCATGCAATTCAGGCCTGATTTCTGGATTATGGATCTCTCTTTTCTTAAAGCCTCCGTAAGCAAAGGTTCTGGCGATTCCTATTGCGCCAATTGCATCGAGCCTGTCGGCATCCTGTACTACCATTCCCTCTTTTGTCCGCATAGAAGTATTTACTCCTGCACCCTTGAAAGAGATGTCTTTAATAATTTCGCAGACATGATCAGCAAGAGCTTCGTCAACCTTCATTTTTTCGAGCCATTCCCTTGCTAATCGCGGTCCGGCCTCACAATCACCGTCATTTAATTTCCAGTCTGAAATATCATGGAGCAATGCTGCAAGCTGAACAACATTAAGATCAGCATCTTCTTCCCCGGCAATATGAACTGCATTTTTCCATACCCGGTAAACATGCCACCAGTCGTGGCCTGAACCTTCGCCTGATAATTTTTCTCTGATATAGTCTGCTGTTTTTCTGATTATTGTTTCTTCGTTCATAGTACAGGGAAATAGTAGAAACAGGTAAGAGTATCCCGCCAAATGATTTATGACAAAATTAAGTGTAATATTGTTCTTACGTAAAGATAATTACTGCAACCTTCATAATGTCTTAACCTGGCTCATATTAATTTTGTAACTTTCAGGGCCGGAAGCCGGGGAATAATGCTTCGCGGCGAAATATTAAATCTATGGCAGCAAATTCAGGTGAAGGACATATCAACTGGAAAGGTGAATGGGTGCCCGGTGATTCTCCTTTTGACAAGGCAAATGAATATTCACTGAAACAAGACCTGATAAAGGAATTGTTCAATGTGACCGAAAAATATCGGGGGAGGCTGACAGACAAAGCAATTACTGAAGCTGTAATGAGTGTTGCCAGAAAATATGAAATGTGACGGTTCCCCGGTGGAACTGATCACACCAGCCTTTTCTTTCAAGGCATCACGCCTGTACTTTTAAAGATGCAATCGATTTCTTTAATACGTTTGCCGAGTGTTGCAACAGCTCTTTTTCATTTTCCGATAAAGGTCCGGCCACAATCCTGACAATGCCTGTGTCAGACACGACAGCCGGGAGACTTAGACAGACATCACTGATCCCGTATTCGCCCTGCAGCAGGGTTGACACAGTGAGCACGGAATTTTGACGCCTCAATATTGATTCAGTGATTTTCACCAGGGCAAGGCCTACAGCAAAATGTGTCGATCCCTTGGCATTAATTATGTGATATGCCGACTCCCTGACTTTCTGTTCTATGTTTTTCCTCTCTTCCTTCCATCCTGAGCATCCTCCGCAGAGCGGACAATACCTGTCGATCGGGATGCCACCTATATGTGTCATCGACCATGCGGCCACTTCACTGTCGCCATGTTCTCCAAGTATATACGCATGGACATTATGAACATCAACATCGCAATGCCCGGCGATGAAATGCCTGAAGCGGGCGCTGTCGAGGACTGTCCCGGATCCAATCACCCTGCCGGGATTCCATCCCGACCTTTTCAGCGCGATCCATGTAAGAACATCAACAGGATTGGTGACGATCAGCATTACACCCTTTGAGTTGTTCATTGCAACCTCTTCTGCAATGCCCCCGACTATGGAGGCATTCTTTTTAAGAAGATCGAGCCTTGTTTCACCTGGTTTCTGGGCCGCTCCGGCAGTTATGACAATCAGGTTTGCGTCGCTGTAATCAATTGCAGACCCCTGACGGATGCTGACAGTAGGGAAGAAGGGCTGACCGTGTACAAGGTCAGAAACCTGTCCTTCAGCAAGATCCGTGTTTCTGTCAATAATCACAATTTCGTCGGCCAGACCGCTCTGAGCCAGTGAATAACAATATGTTGCACCAACAGCGCCGGCTCCTACAACAACTACTTTTCTGTTGTTTGCATTATTTTCTGATTCCATTTCAGCTGTTTCTGAGTTCTGTTAATAAATTAACAATTGTCGGACGGGCTTGTTCATTTTATTTCCATCCTGAGGAGGAATAATTAAATTATGCCTTGAAAACCGTGTCATTTATATTTTCAGTTCTGATTAAATCAAAAATTCAGAATACCTTAGATATGAAATTAGATATCCTTGTATCACAATAACACAGAACAAAATGAAAAAAGATACGATCCTTCCATTACTGCGCGACATTGAGCTTTTCAAAAATCTGGACGAAAGGGAATTTGGTGAGCTTGTCCGGAGCATGAAAGAAAAACATTGCGAACCCGGGGAAATTCTTTTCAGCGAAAATAATCCAAGGGAGGATATCTTTATTATCCTTGAAGGTAAGGTCGAATTGTTCAAGACCGATTTATACGGGGCAAAGGTCAGGCTTGCACTTTTCGGCAAAGGCGATTTTCTTGGCGAGGGCATCCTTGATCCCGATTCGCTTCATTCGACCTCTGCCATGGCTGTGACAAAGGCAACCCTTCTCGATGTCAGGAAAGATTTTCTCAGTTTCAATGCTTCGACGACACTGAAAGTACTTTCAAATATTATAGGCATAGTATCGAGAAGGATGCGTAATGCAAACAGCAGGATAATGAATACTGCGGCACAATATGTCTCGGGAAAGACACGGGTGGAAAGCGACCTTCTGGGACAGCGCGAAGTCCCATGGGAGTCATACTATGGTATTCAGACACTCAGGGCAGTCGAAAATTTCAACATCACCGGTATAACCCTGAATTTTTTCCCGGCCCTGATTGAAGCCCTGGCCACTGTTAAGGAAGCGGCCGCCGAAGCCAATTTCAGGTTGGGCCTTCTTGATAAAACCATTAAGGAAGCCATAGTCCAGGCATGCCGCGAGATAAGGTATGGGAAATTTCATAATCACTTTACAGTGGATATGATACAGGGAGGGGCCGGTACTTCGACAAACATGAATGCCAATGAGGTTATAGCAAACCGTGCCCTGAGGATACTCGGGCACAACAGGGGAGAGTACAAATACTGCCACCCAAACAATCATGTGAATCTGTCGCAGTCGACAAATGACGCCTATCCTACAGCTGTAAAGATTGCATTGTTCAATTCAAACAGGAACCTGGTAGCCGTCCTGACAAATCTTGTTGATTCGTTCAAAAGGAAAGGGGAGGAGTTTTCCGGTATAATCAAGATGGGAAGAACCCAGCTTCAGGATGCTGTGCCTATGACCCTCGGCCAGGAATTTGAAGCTTATGCAGTTACCCTTGCTGAAGAAATTGAAAGACTTAACCAGAATGCAAGGCTTTTCCTCGAGATCAACATGGGTGCCACCGCAATCGGAACAGGCATAAACACTGTCCCCGGATATACAGAGCTTGTTGTCAGATACCTGCGAAAGATTTCAGGTCTTAAACTGGTTCTTTCGTCCAACCTTGTTGAGGCCACACAGGATACAGGCGCTTTCGTGATGTATTCATCTGCTGTAAAGCGACTCGCGGTAAAACTTTCGAAAATTTGCAATGATCTCAGACTTCTTTCATCCGGCCCCAGGGCAGGTATTAACGAGATAAACCTGCCGCCCATGCAGCCCGGATCATCAATAATGCCGGGCAAGGTAAATCCCGTAATTCCCGAGGTGGTAAACCAGATCGCCTTCAAGGTAATCGGGAATGACCTTAGCGTAACCATGGCCTCGGAAGCAGGGCAGCTCGAGCTTAACGTTTTTGAACCTGTAATAGTACATTCCATCTTCGAATCGGTCGAAATGCTCATTAACGGCATGAATACTCTCAGATACCGCTGTATCGAAGGCATAACTGCGAATGAGGAAAGATGCCGTGATCTTGTTCAGAACAGCATCGGGCTTATAACAGCCCTGGTTCCATGGATTGGCTATCAGGACCTTAATGACATCGCAAAAGATGCCCTCGACAACAAAAAGAGTGTCTATTCACTTGTCCTTGAGAGAGGTCTTCTTTCAAAGGAAAAGCTCGATCAGATCCTGGCTCCGGAAAATATGATCAGACCGGTGAAGATCAAATAAATACAACGATACTTCTTTGACAGTCAATGGTATGTTTCAATATTAAACCTTCCGTGCGGCTAATTGTTATATATGGCCAGACCATTAAATAGTTTTGCCATGGATAGAAAATCTTTCATTTTCGGACTTACTGCCACAGGTATTGCCCCGATTGCCGATGCAATTTCCCTGAAACCAGAAGAGTCATCAGGTGAAAACTCGCCCAGGATGGCAGCCCCGGTGCTGAAGAACTCATACTGGTATATCGGTCATCTTATGAGTTTCCTTGTCACAAGCAAAGATACGAGCGGATCATTTGCCCTTCTTCACGGGATAGAGATCAAAGGCCTTGAGCCACCGCCGCATATTCATACAAGGGAAGATGAGTCGTTCTACCTGCTCGACGGTGAGATTATTTATAATGTTGGCAATGAGGTTTTTAAGGCCAAAAAAGGTGATTGGGTGTTTCTCCCGGGGAACATACTTCATTCTTTTCAGGTTCAGACCGAACAGGCTGAGGTACTTATTCATCTGTCGCCCGGAGGATTTGAAGAATATTTCAGGGAAATGAGCGAACCAGCAAAAACCTACACGGTTCCACCGCGTCCCCAGGGCCCGCCCGATGTAAAGGGAATAGTGGAAACTGCTTCCAGATACGGTATTAAATTCCCGGGATTAGGATGATCATGCCGTATCGGGGCTGACACTGAAAAGGCAATTCATTTATTGGTTGTAAAAATGCCTTTCGGTTTTTTGTCTTTTGAAGCTCTTTCCTTTTTCAGGTCGTTTTGAATGCTTTTTCCCGCGGAACCCGCCTGTCCTGTCTTTCTTATCCGATTTTTCCAGTGCCTTCTGAAGGACAAGCCGGTTATCCATATATTGCTTGTTATGAAGTGTTCTTATAAGCATATCTGCATGTTCGGATCCGACTTCAAAAAATGAAAAATCCTTCATGAGATCTATCTTTCCGATAGGTATCTGTGAACCTCTTGTATTCTGGTTTATCAGGTCAATTAACTGTTCCGGATAAAAACCGTCTGACTTCCCCCTGTTTATAAACAACCTTGTATAGTCCCCGTCAAAATGTTCGCGTGATTTCTTCCCTTTTTTCCCTTCGGATCCGAATGATCTGTCGGGCACCGGTGCAATAAGGTCGTCACCATTGCGGTAATCGTCGAGAAACCGTTCGAATTCCAGTGTGACAACTCTTCTGAGAAGCTCTTCCCTGTTGAGGTTATCAAATCTTTTCCTGATTCCGGGGATGTATTTTTCTATTTCCTTATGGCCGGTGGTGACATTTTCAATCTTACTGACCCAGTTGAACAGCTGTTTTTCGCAGATCTCCGTCCCGGTGGGGATGGGAAGCGGCTTGAATGCCTTTTTAATAAGACGTTCAATTTTATTGAGGTTATTCTTTTCCTTAAGATGGACGAGAGCTATCGAAATACCTGTTTTCCCAGCCCTTCCGGTCCGTCCCGACCTGTGTGTATAAACCTCCGGATCGTCAGGCAGACTGTAATTTATGACGTGCGTCAGATCGTCAACATCCAATCCCCGTGCAGCCACGTCGGTTGCAACAAGTATCCGGAGGTTCTTCTGGCGGAATTTCTGCATCACCGCGTCGCGCTGAGCCTGCGACAGATCTCCGTGCAGGGCATCTGCATCATAGCCGTCATTGATCAGGTTTGATGAAATTTCCTGGGTTTCTTTACGGGTGCGGCAGAAAACAATACAGTAAATATCAGGTTCAAAATCAGCAATGCGTTTCAGTACCTTATATTTGTCCCTTGCATGTACAAGGTAATAATTGTGGCTTACATTTTCCGCCGAAGAGTTTTTGGTACCGATTGTTATTTCTTTCGGACTGTTCATGTATTCTCCGGCAATTGATGCTATCTCGGGCGACATGGTTGCTGAAAAGAGAAGCGTTCTTCTTCCTTCCGGCACTTCCTCAAGGATCTCATTTATGCTGTCGAGGAACCCCATATTGAGCATTTCATCCGCTTCATCAAGAACGACAGTATGGACATTGTTCAGCCTTGCTGCCCTTCTTTCTATAAGGTCGATAAGCCGGCCGGGGGTGGCAACTATTATATGCACTCCCTTTTTCAGTTCCCTTATCTGGTTCTCTATGCTCGAACCGCCATATACTGCCAGTATCCTAAGGTTGCCTGTATATTTTGAGTAATCAGCAAGATCACCGGTGATCTGGATACATAGTTCCCTGGTGGGGCAGAGAATCAGTGCCTGTGTTGAATTAATTTCCGGGTCGGCCGACAGGACAAGCGGAAGGCCGAATGCAGCTGTCTTTCCGGTTCCTGTCTGTGCAAGAGCTATAATATCATTTTCTGTGCCCAGCATCAGGGGTATGACTTTTTCCTGCACAGGCATAGGATGTTCAAAACCAAGTTCCTTAACAGCTTTAAGGATGCCGGGAGTAAATCCCATTTCTTCAAATTGTATCATTTATTCTGTTTGTGGTGCATATCCGGGAGCGATTTATTTAATATCCCGGCTGAAATGTACTCAAATGCAGACTGGATTAAATGCGTGAAAACGCTACTTGGAAATCACCTTGTTAATAAGGGCGCAAAGATAATCAAATAATCCACACATTTATCTACACTTCAAACAACTTTCTGAAAAATAAAATGTGAGCATTCTGCGACATTGTATCGCGAGGAATTGTATATTTCAAGATTCCTCTTCAGATGTTTTACCTGCATAACAAAACAACTTCAATGGATAACGGGAACAAATCAATTCACGACTTCGACTTCGGCCTGATCTGTGAATATTTCTCAGGCCTTGAACGGCAGGGACCGGGAAGCCCGGAGATGACCTTAAAGGCATTAAGCTTTGTCAAAAACCTTTCATCCGAATCGTCAATCGCCGACATCGGATGCGGAACCGGAGGCCAGACAATGGTATTGGCCCGGCATACCGGAGGACATATCACCGGGATCGATCTGTTTCCGAAATTTGTGGATCTTTTCAATGCCAATGCCGCGAAACTGAACCTGGGGCACAGGGTAAAAGGTATTGTGGGATCGATGGATGACCTCCCGTTCGGTGAGGAAGAATTAGACCTGATCTGGTCGGAAGGGGCGATATATAATATAGGATTTGAACGGGGCCTGACCTATTGGAGAAAGTTTCTGAAGCCCGGAGGCTTTGTAGCTGTCACCGAAGTGTCGTGGTTCAGTGAAAACCGGCCGGAGGAGATTAACAGGTTCTGGACAGATGCCTATCCGGGAATCGATACCATCCCAAACCAGGTTGCCATTATGCAAAAATCGGGTTTTATTCCGGTTGCACATTTTATTCTGCCCGACAGTTGCTGGACCGAAAACTTCTACGCCCCCCAGGCTGAAGCACAAAAAGCTTTTCTCAGGAAACATGAAGGCGACCATGCTGCAATCAGTTTCATTGCCTCAGAACAACGTGAAGCACAACTATACATAAAATACAAGGAGTATTATGGGTATGTGTTCTTTATCGGGAGAAAAGTCTGAAAAATGTTGAACGTCATTGTAACACATTGTTGCGGATGCAATAAATATCTTACTTAATCTTATAATATGACTTACTGTCAGTATATTGAGTCGCTTCCTCCAGGTGAGAAACGGGATCTTCACAAGAACTACCACGACAATCACTATGGATTTCCTTTACACGACGATAATGAACTTTTCGGGAGACTTGTCCTTGAGATAAACCAGGCAGGGCTGAAATGGGAAATAATCCTAAGGAAAGAAAAAGCTTTCCGCATGGCTTTCAGCGGCTGGGATATAGAAAAGGTGGCCGCTTTCAAAGAAAAGGATATTGAAAGACTGCTTGCCGATTCCGGCATTATCCGTAACAGACGAAAGATAAACGCTGCAATACTGAACGCCAAGGTGATCCTTGACCTTCAGAAGGAATACGGCTCTTTCAATAAATGGCTTGAGACAAATCATCCGAAGACGTTGGAGGAATGGGTAAGTCTGTTCAGGAAGACTTTTACTTTCACCGGGGGGGAGATTGTTAACGAGTTCCTCTCGAGCATAGGTTATCTGCCGGTTCAGCACGACAAGGATTGCCCTGCATATAAACAGATCATAAAGATGAAGCCGATGTGGATGACCGGACGTGAAAGCGAAGATTACAAGTGAGGATCGGCAGACTTTTAGCATAGAAACCCGAACCCGGGATCAATTATGAACTGACCTTTGCTATTGAGCCTTATCTGCTGATTGTCTTTTTCTTCCCGTAAATTTCAGCATCAGCCTTACGGCAAAATAAATGACAAGCACCACGGTGAAAATGGCACCCATACCCATGGCAGTCAGCTTTAAAGCGCTAATTAAATCCTCATTCATGATCAGTCTCTTATAAAAAACCCGGAACCAGGCCTATTATGACTCCACCGGCAATAACTGAAGCTATTTGTCCCGAAACATTTGCCCCTGCCGCATGCATAAGCAAATGATTCTGAGGATCGGCTTCAAGCCCCAGCCTTTGTATAACCCTCGACGACATGGGGAATGCAGATATTCCCGCAGCACCGACCATCGGGTTGATCTTCTTCTTCAGAAAAAGATTCAGGAACCTGGCAAATGTTGCCCCGGCGACGGTATCAAGAACAAATGCAAGAAGGCCAAGGCACATGATGAGTATGGTTCTTACTGTGACGAACGACTCTGCTTTCATGGTGGCAGCAATTGTTATGCCAAGCAGGAGTGTGATAAGATTGACAAAATCCCTCTGGGCTGTTTCCGACAGCGACTTTAATACCCCGCACTCCCTGATAAGATTCCCGAACATCAGAAAGCCGACAAGGGCGATTGACGCCGGTGCTACAAGACCCGCTATGATGGTGACTACCACCGGAAACAGGATCCTTGTGAGCCTTGAAACACTCTCAGGATTATATTTCATTCTTATTCTTCTTTCCTTTTCAGTGGTGCAGAGTTTTATTGCAAATGGCTGAATTATGGGGACAAGAGCCATATATGAATATGCCGCTATGGCAATGGGTCCGATATACTGGCTTTTCAGCACCTGTGAAACGAGTATTGAGGTAGGTCCGTCGGCAGCCCCTATAATCCCGATCGACGCGGCATCTTTCAGATCGAATCCCAGAAGTGTGGCGACAATTATTGTTGCAAAAATGCCAAACTGGGCGGCAGCCCCGAAAAGAAACAACCTGGGATTTGACAGGAGGGGGCCAAAATCAATCATTGCCCCGATTCCTATAAACAGAAGAAGCGGCATTGCTTCCGACGCTTCTATACCTGTTTTGAACAACCAGTCGATTATCCCGGTTACCTGTCCTATCCCCTGAATGTTCTGATCGAGAGCCCCGGAAAGGGGAAGATTTACAAGGATAGCCCCGAATCCCATGGGGAGCAGCAACGAAGGCTCAAGCTGCCTGTCAATGGCAAGATAAATCAGGATGCCTCCGATAATCCACATCAACATCTGCTTCCATGTTATCAGGATGATGCCGTTAATTAAGAAATCCATTAAGATGTGTATTCTTTATTTCCTTTAGATGGATCAATATCAGCAGTAAAGATATCCATTTATGATGATTTTACTTTATTTCACAATGAATGATTTGGTGGCTGAAATCATTTTTCCGGCTCCCGATACTCCACGTACGGTTATTGTGTATTCACCAGGGACATCCGGGGTCCAGAATTCGAATTCCGACATTCCGTCAGTGCCAGTAGTCAGTGACGGATTCCAGTAAAGAGTATTTCTGACATCTGGTTTTCGTCCGGCCTTTGTCTGTTCGTCGTTATATGAAGGAGAAACAAAATCACAGGCAGGTTCAACAGCCCTGTAAGGGATTATGGCCGCATAATCGGGCATGATTACCTTGCTGAAATCACCTGATCTTGTTATTACGTTAACAATCCCGTGAAGAATCAGGTCTCCTGTCAGATACGGGGTTCTGACAACTTCTATCTTCTCGACAAGTTCAGGGTCGAGGCTGACAAGCACACTCAGGTCGTTAAGGATAACACCGTCAATCATTATAAGAGGGGGTTCCTCATAGAATGTACCTGTAAGCGGATTTGTTATCTTCACTTCATATCCATTTTTCCCCTCTCTCAGAAGTATGCCGGGGACAAGCTCAAAAAAGACCTCAGTCATATCAGGAAGCCTGATATAGTCATCAAGAATTATTTCCAGCTCAGGGATACCGTAGAACCTTCTCTTAAGTATGTTCCCGGGCTCCGCTGCTTTTTCCTCACTCTTGGCCGTTATTCCGTATATCCTGTTAACCTGATGGTTGAAACTTAAGCTTTCGAAAATCTCCGTTTCCTTTCCACGGAGTGAATCTTTAAAATGCACTGACCCTGGAAGCTTCGGTGAAAAAGACGGCTCAATCTCAAGCTTCATCTCATTATCGGGAACCTCGGGCTGGAGTATGTAAGTTCTTTGCCTGCTGTCGGCCGGAATTATAAAAGTATAACGACCCGAAGAATCCTTCTCAGCATACCTGAATCCGGCCACTTTGCCCTGAACAGACATGAACAACCGGTTCTGCCTGCCCGAATTACCGCCTTCCTTACTCCTTATCCTCAGGGTTAGAAAATGTCCTTTGCTCTCAAAATCGTTGAAGAAAGCGGACCTCTTAGAAAATGGTTTCGCTCCGAATTCATAGCCTTGGTCCGAAACGGACGAAGGCGTAACTGAAACGCTCATAAAAGCAAACCGGGATGTGGCCGGACAAGTGTTTGTTGCAAGGATTTTTACGGCAACCTTTTCACGGTATCCGAAAACGGAATCTGCAAGGATGCTTACTGTCTCATAATTCATTCCTGCATTTTTCTGTGAAAAAACACCTAATGAATCTGAAGTAACGGTATCTCTGTAGTATGACGATGCCCTGAATGGATTATATATTCCTATAATTTTCGTTGTGCAGCCTTCAGGAAGATTGTCCTTCATCCTGTTTGTATATGCCCTGATAATGTAATCACCTGAGCTGATTGTATCCGGAAGGTGAAATGTACCATCTCCTTTTCCTTCATTCAGCCTTATCCTGATCTGAACAACAGGAGTGTTCCATGGGCCTGTCAGCTCAACATATGCAACCAGGCTCCCCGGCGTAAGCCGCCCTGTTGACTCGTCGGTGTTGTAAATGCTGAACCATATATCTTCCCCTGCAACATATTTATTCCTGTCGGTGTGAACCACCATCAGCTCATTCGTCTGGCCTTTCAACGCGGTTGTTAAGGTCAGGATGGTCAGAAATGAAAATATTTTTACAGGAGTTTTCATCATTTCATTAATCTTCCTCAGAATTCTTCCCAGAATGGCGGCCTTACCTTTGTTCCCCTTGTTGAACAATCGGCACATTCCTTGAAAGTGGTGATTACCCAGAATGGCGGAATTTCATCACTGAAATCCTCAATCACCCAGTAATCGGTGTTAAGACCGGTGTCTGGAAGCACACCATGAAGTGTGTCGGTGGCACAATATGTTACAAATACCGGCAGCCCAAGGAAAGTGTCATGGATGAACAGCCTTTTTTCCGAAACTGCCGACACACTGAAAAAACCCAGCACTGTTTCCTCAGGATCATCGCAGCAACGTATGTTGCCCTGTATTGACATCGGGGTTACATCATAAAGGTTGCCGACATTCTGCGATACATTCCTGATTTTTTCCCAAAAATTGTATTCTTCTTCACTTATTGAATACTGGCGGACAAGAATGCTGTAAGTCTCCTTGAGCCTGTCGGACTTGTTTGAAATAAACAGAACGGGGAATTTTGAAACCTTTGCCCGGCTGTAAAGGGAGGTGTTCTTTACAAGTATCTCATCCGAACGTTCAGTGATCCAGCAGATCTTGTTTGCCACATTGTAAGGGATTTGGTATTCCCATGTTTCGACATAATCCCATTTGAAGAAGAGACATTTGCCCGACGGATCATATGAATCAACGTATATCCTGGCACCTTCATCAATATCGTTTGAATCTCTTGCAGCCGTAATAACAACCTTTTCGTAATAAAGTGAACTTATTGGCGGTACCGGAAGCATCTCAACGAATCCTGTTTCATAGCTCTTCCCGTTTACTTTTACGTTCAGTTCATACTGTCCTCCAGTCCGTCCCCTGAAGACCGTGGAATCGGTGACATAGGTACCTGCAGAAGATTCCCGCAGGGTTGTAACGATCCCATTCTCATCGGTTATTGTAACAACGGCCCCTGTCACCTTGGCTGTGCCTACCGGTTTCCCGATCCTGGTCGATTTCGACAGCTTTATGGTGTTAACGCTGTTCTGGTCGGTTATCATCCCTTCGATAACAAGAAGTTCCTCATTCTTCCTTATCTCCGGATCAAATTCGATGATGCAGCCGTCTGCAAGAGTCAGAATGTAAAACATCAATATGATTGCAAAAGGTCTCATCATTGTCAGAACTCAAAGTTGAACGATAGTGAAGGAATTGGTTTTGAAAAAATTGAAAGGTAATATCCCCTCACTGTGTTGTTCAGATTCCTGAAATATGCAGAGTAGACATTGTCTCTTCCGAGAACATTGTAAAGCGAGAATATCCAGTGTGGCTGTGCTATTTTCTTCGATTTCAGCGTGCCGCTTATCTTTACGGAAAGATCAAGCCTTGAGTAATACGGAATTCTGTAACTGTTCCTGTCGGAATAATGGGTTATTATAATATCTCCTATTTTGTAGGATGTTACGGGGTATGTAACCGGCCGGCCGGAACTGAAATCGTAATTAGCCGAAAGGCTGACCCGCCTCGACCATATACAGTTAAGAGTAAGGACCAGGTCGTGAGGCCGGTCAAAACTTGCAGGAAACCAGAAACCGGAATTAATGATCTCATCCCTGAAAGATCCTGTGCTTTTAAGAAGGACTCTTGAAAATGTGTAGCCGGCGCTCCAGCGTATCCTTCCTTCCGGCTTTTTAAGCAGCAGTTCGATTCCGTAAGCCTTTCCCCTGACATTCACAAGATCACGTTCAATAAATTCGTTCATGATAAGATTTGTCCCTCCCTTGAAGTCTGTCATGTTCTCCATAATCTTGAAATAAATTTCCGCAGAAAATTCCACCTTGTTCCTGTTGATTACCCTGTAGTAACCGGCTGCAAATTGCTCGCCTGTCTGGGGCTTAAGGTAGTAATCACTTAATTTCCAGATATCGGTGGGGGAGACGGATGTGGTATTGGAAAGCTGGTGGAGGTATTGCCTGGCATGGTTATAATTGAGCTTAAGAGAGCTGTAGCTGCCAAGCCTGAAATTTGCAGACAGCCTGATTTCGGGGCCCGAGTATTTCCTGTATATCCCGGATCTTTTAAAAGAAACCGTATCCATAACCGATGAAAGGCTTCTTGAGGATTCAGGATTGTATATAAAGACTGTCTGAGGCCCGAGAGCGAAGAATGTTGAAAATCTTAAACCTGCATTCAGTGAAAGATAATCTGTAATGGTATATTTGTCCTCAAGCCAGACAGCTCCTTCAACGGCTCTCTGATTCTGGACCGAACCGGGTAAAACAAGAGATGAATCATTTGCCGGCCTGTAATTCCCCGGTACAACATTGTAACGGTTAATTTCGCTCCCGAAATTGAACTCGCTTCTTCCTTTAAAGAAGTTGAAATCTGCCTTAAATCCTGTGCTGTTGATGCTGTGTATCAGGCTGAATGCCTCTTCGGGAACCCTGATACTTGAAATATTGTATTTGTAAAAACTGTTATTGACCGTCAGCGAGGAGAAGAATGTGCTGGTGAAATAATGACGCCACCTCATCGACACTATGTTGTTCATGTATTTGTATGAAGTGTCGGAGTTCAGCCTGAAGGCATCATGGCTGTAATACGCGGAGATGTCGATAAGATTTTTCCGGTTGACATCCCAGGCTATCCTTGCATTCAGATCACTAAAGGAGGCACTGCTGTTATTTAAGCGGGTATTCTCAACAGCCCTCAGTATCCAGTCGGAATATGTTGTTCTGCCTGTAAGAAGATAAAAGAGAGTGTCTTTTTTTATTGGTCCTTCAACCGAAAAATGTGCTGTCACGGGGCTTAAACCAGCGTTGCCTGCGAATTCTCTTCTGTTGCCTTCCCTCGGCACTATCTCAAGAACTGAGGATAGTCTCCCTCCGAACCTTCCCGGAATAGTGCCCTTATACAATGTCACATCCCTGATTATATCAGGATTCACCGCGGAAAAGAATCCGAAGAAATGATTTGAATTATACAACGGGGCGCCATAAAGGAGTATCAGGTTCTGGTCAGCAGAACCGCCTCTTACATTGAAGCCTGCCGATCCTTCCCCGACAGTATTGACACCGGGCACCAGCAGAATATTCTTCACAATATCAGATTCGCCCATCGATGTCGGCATCAGGCGGAATGATGTAATGTTCACCTTCTCGACACCAACCTCAAAACGCTGCACGGTAACATCTTTCTCGGCAGTAATGACAGCTTCCTTAAGTGGAACAAGCACATTTTTCATTTCAAGATTTAGTTCGCCGTTATCATAAATGCTGAGTTCCACGGTTTTCTCCTTCATCCCCACGAATGAAAAGCGGACCTGATGAGATCCTTTTGGAATATTTATCCTGTAAAAGCCGTACTGGTTGGAAATTGTACCTGATGAAAGGTCTGCAACATATACTGTTGCTCCGGCAACAGGTTCCCTTGTGTCCTGATTTAAAATATATCCCGACAGCATAACATCGCCTTGAAGATTTCTGTTTGCAGGGTTCCCTATGACAACCGCAAGGTTGCCCTGGTTTACAGAGCTTCCGGTTCCCTTTGAGTAATCAGGCCCGGGGATATATTTCCCGTCGCCGCCCCGGGTTTCTCCGGCAATTTTTATTGCATACGGTTTTGTTAAAATTATGCTGCCCTTTCTGAATTCATACCAGTAAATTTCCTTTCCAGTGAACAACGAGTCGAGGATCTTTCCAAGCTCTTTCTTCCCATGATAGTCGCCCAGAACAATGCCATCCATCCAGTCTTTTTCATAGTAGAACTTAATATTATGGGCGGCTTCAGCTTTCTGAACAAACGACTCAAACTGCTCGCCGCTGTAATCCCAGTCAATGTTATAATTCTCCTGTGCTGCTGCAGAGGCAGTTATAAGAACGAGTATTTCAGCTAAGGCGAATCTGAGTCGCATCTATTTGTTTTTAAGGCTGTCGTAATATTTTAATAATGGTAAAAAAGTGTCAGGCTCTTTCGCCGACAACCTGTATCCATTTGCACGGTTGCTGCTTAGAAAATCCCTGATTTCTTTCTTTTTATCTTTCATGAGGTTGAACAGATCCTTCTTGCTTTCCACACGAACCATTTCTGAGTGATGCCTTACATAGATTCTTGTTTCCTGATAGAAGAGATCGAAGCGGCCATCAACAGCAAGCGGCTGGATTCTCTTTATATATTTTACATATAATGCTGAGGGACCTTCATAAAGAACATTGATATACCCTGCGTGGATGACATTTGTGTCTGTCCTTTCATTTACTATTTTGTAAATCCTTTCGCCATTTCGGAGTGTGAAGCTGTCGACCATTTCCTTGTTCAGAATAATTACAGGAACTGACTCATGCCTCAGTATAAGTTCATCATCTGCAATGTCATACAACAGATCGAGATTGGCGTGTTTACGGCCGTTCATGGTCACCGAACCTGTCAGGAATGAATTTGTAAGGAAGAACTGGTGCCCGGATACTTTCTGATATTTGTTGTGCCATATCCTCCCGTTAAGCATATCCTGATCACCCGGCCTTTTCTCCTGTGCCGGGCGAAGACCCGTCTGGGCCACGGAAATTACTGAACAAAACACGAAAAAGAAGATAAAGAAGAGTGATTTCTGATTACTTCCCGACACCATTATCATTCAAATCTTTAATTGCTTCCTGCAGGTTCATAATTATATAAAATTAACAATTTTGCAATTACTAAGTTCATGACCGGTCAGATCGTTTCTGTACCGGACGGTCTGTTTTTATTTCTTTGCATGTGATGGAAAAGAATCTCATACGAAGGGCTGGGGTTTAATATTCTTTAACATTACAAATCATAACATTTTAATTAATTTTGATAATTAAAAATCAAACCATCTGCCATGAAAACCCGATACACATTTATTATCTTACTGCTTGCAGTAACCTTAGCCTCATCGGCACAGGAACCACGGTTTAAGATTTCACTTGCCGAGTGGTCCCTTAACAAAAGTCTTTTCAAGAAGACAATAACCAACATGGATTTTCCACGAATCGCAAAGGAAACCTATGGTCTTGATGCAGTTGAATATGTTTCGACATTTTTCAGGGATAAGGCTGAGGATACACAGTATCTTACCCAGCTTAAGAATGAATGTGAGAAGTATGGAGTTAAAAGCCTGCTCATCATGGTCGACGGTGAAGGCAACCTCGCAGATACCTCGGCAACGGCCCGCAACAAAGCAGTGGAGAACCATTATAAATGGGTAAAGGCGGCTAAATTCCTCGGCTGCCACACGATAAGGGTCAATGCAGGAGGAAGAGGAACAATGGGAGAAATGCAGGCTGCAGCTATTGAGTCGCTTACAAAGCTCTCGGCCTATGCAGCTGATTATGGTATCAATGTGGTGGTCGAGAATCATGGCGGAAATTCCTCATATGGGAAATGGCTCGCAGAGATAATGAAGTCTGTCAACAAGCCCAACTGCGGTACGCTTCCTGATCTTGGCAATTTCTATGAATATGACCGTTACAAGGGAGTAACAGAGCTTATGCCTTATGCCAAGGGTGTCAGTGCAAAAACTCACGATTTTGATGCGAACGGCAATGAAACCCAGATAGATTATGAGAAAATGATGAAGATCATTGCCGATTCAGGTTTCAAGGGATATATCGATGTCGAATATGAGGGCACAAAATTAAGTGAGGATGAGGGGATCAAAGCTACAATCGCCCTTCTGAAAAGGGTTATAGAACCTTATAATAAATAGCGGAAAGCTGCTTCCCCCCGTGCTCTGTGCCCCCTGGCGCCTTTATATGTAGCATCCGTCATAATCCATCGCCGGGTCATCGAATTCCAGGTCAATGACCCTGTGAAATCCGACACTGCCGTTTTTATGTGTTGAGGATCCGGCGTTGTAACATCTCCTGATCCCCCATTTGCCATGGTATGACTTTCCGGGGCTTGAAGGGTCAGCATGGTAATGACCGAAAAGGATCATGTCTATCCTGTTCTCAATTAGCGGTTTCAGCCCATCGCTGTCCTTTAGCCGCATGCCGGGCTTGAAGTCGAAAGGATGATGATGAAGGTAAACTACCTTCTGCAAATTGACAATTGCTTTGTCGTCAAGCAACTTCTTAAGCCGTTCGAGTTGTTCCCCGCCCAGTTCTCCCTGCGAAAGCATCCTGTCGAACCAATGGAGCTCGGCGGCAGTGGAATCAAGCCCTATAAAGGCAACATCGTCGATGATATCAAGCCTGGGATAATCAATGGCAGTTGTTCCGTAAAACCTTTCCTTGAATATTTCAACGAATTTGTCATTGCCAAGAACACCGGTCCCATAGTCATGATTTCCAGGGACGACAAGCACTTTAAAACATTGTCCTCAAGTTTCCTGAAGGCGGCAACTGCATCATCTGTAAAGTCGCGACGGTTTGCATTTTCGACAATATCACCTGTCACAATTACGACATGGTCTTCCGCAGGCTGCATCCTCCGAATAATATTGTCAACAATCGAATTGAATTTTGTGGTACAATCTTCATGTCCGATATGCAGGTCGGATAAATGAATTATTTTTTTCACACTCTCTTGAGTACTGATTTTCCTGAGTATGTTTTCAACCAAGCAATTGTTTGACCTTGGCAGATATCTCTTTTCCGTCGGCTTTCCCTGAAAGCTCTTTCATTGCTGCGCCCATAACCTTTCCCAGATCCGAGATGGATTTTGCCCCGGTTTTTTCAATAACAGCCTTTACCACGCGTGTAAGCTCTTCATCGCTTATTTTTGCAGGCAGGTATTTTTCAAGGATATCCGCTTCCGCAACTTCTTTTTCGCTCAGCTCGGGTCTGTTCTGGGATTTATATATCTCTGCCGATTCCCTCCTTTGCCTGACAAGCTTTTGTATTATTTTCAGCTCTTCTTCTTCTGTAAGAGCACTTCCGGGTCCTTTTTCCGAAAGCGCGAGTAAAAATGCGGTTTTGGCAGCCCTGATTGCTTCCAGCGAAACCTTGTCCTTCGACTTCATCGCATTTATGAGATCGGCGGCAACTCTTTCTGTTAGTGACATTTTTTCAGTTTTACGTTCAGATTGTAAAGATAGTAAAAAGTTGTTGGGAGCCTTTAATAATTCATATTAAAGGCCTTAATCAGTTTAATAACCCGTTATCGGTTCTGATGGACAGTATTATTCAGAAAAATGAAATTTTCTGAAATTTCCATCTGTCACCCGGTCTTTGGTAACAGTGTAAGTTACAGTTGAAGAGGAGGATTCTTATTTCTTTGCTTACAGTTTGTTGTATTTTAACATTCTGATCAATAAATATGAAAGTAACAAAACGATTTCGAAAATTCCAAAGAGACCTGTTGTTATATGGCCCTGAAAATAAAGCAATAACAAAAGGCCCGTGAAATAGAGGAAGAGGGAATTGTATTCTTTGAAGACAGCTACTTTAAATCTGAAAGTATGGCCTTCAAACGCCTCTTTGATGTTTCCCAGCTTTGGAATTATGGCATTGGTAACCGACTTATAGTTTATGAACTGAGAGCCGAATTTCGTTTGCAGGAACTCTTCTTCCGCACAAATAATGGAATAATAGAAGAGTAAAAACAATGGAATGCAAACCAGCATGAACAGGAGTGAGTTGGCGAAGAAACCGAAACCTGTGAGAAGAAGAATGTTACCTAAATACATCGGATTACGGCAAATCCTGTAGATTCCATCGGTAACCAGAGTTTCGGCATAAATCTGCCTTTTGGATCCGCCCCTGATAATATACACCAGTCCTATGGTAATGAATCGTGTCAAAATTCCGGAAAAAATTAAAAGCGATCCCGTAATCAACGCCCACTTTTCATTTTGAAAGACAGATGGGGATGGGATAAAAAGAACAGCATAAAAAACCGGGAACAAAAAGTTCCGGATATGGAAAAGTTTGTTTCCTAATTTAACAAACATATTTATATCAGATTAAAGTTCAAAAATAGCGGATGATGGATTATTTTACGGCAACCAGCCCCGAAAAGTTGTACCATTTGAAGAAGGTTTCGCATGACTGAAATCCCGCTTCGTGAAGGAGCTCGACATTTTCACTTAGCTTATAGGGGATCAGTACATTTTCGAGGGCCTCCCTTTTTTGAGCTATCTCCAAATCATCGTAGTTGTTACGACGTTTCATGTCATAATAATACCTGATAAACTTCCTGTTAAAATCATTGGTTTCACCCAATATTTTCTCAATCAGTATAATACAACCCTGAGGATTAAGCTGGTCATAAATTGACTTTATCAATTTCAGCCTGTTAATCGGCCTGACAAATTGTAAAGTAAGGCACAGAACCACGACAGATGCATTGTTGATTACCACATCCCTGTTTAAATCTGCAAGTTGAAGCTCGAATGGTCTTGTAACACCATTATCAATCAAATTTTTGCGGCAACTTTCAAGCATTTCCTGTGAATCATCAATGCCAACAAACCTGACTGATTTATCAATTACATTCATTAGTGTCCACTAAAAATTAAATATCGTTCTTTGAAATCTTGAATATATCGAGGTTGTAGTGTTTTTTGGGAGCGTGACGATTTGAATTGAATCTTCTGGTTTTAGCTTTGTTAAAAGCGAAAAACCATGAATCAAGGCAAGTATATTTTCAATCAGCTTACAGATTTTTTGCCCCAAAGAGTGTTGGATCGGTTGGTTGAAAAGTACGATGGAAACAAGTATGTTAAGTTCTTTTCATGCTGGAACCAATTATCGTGCATGCTTTTTGGCCAACTCTCAGGCAGAGAAAGTTTACGAGATTTAATGATTGGACTTGAAGCACATAGATCCAAGTTTTATCACTTGGGTTTTGGGAAAAATGTAAGCCGATCTAATTTGGCTAAAGCAAATGAAAAACGTAACTATCGGATATTTGAAGAGCTCGCTTATCATCTGATTGAAGAAGCCAGAAGAGTTACTGCAATAAAAGACTTTAATTTGAACATTAAATCAAATGTCTATGCCTTTGATTCGTCTACTATTGATTTATGCCTGAATGTCTTCTGGTGGGCTGAGTTCCGTAAAACGAAGGGTGGAGTTAAATTACACACTCTGTTTGATGTAAAAACCTCAATCCCAAGCTGTCTCCTCATAACCAAGGCCTCGGTACATGATATGAATGCCTTGGATTTACTAACATACGAACCAGGAGGATATTATATACTGGATCGTGGTTATACTGATTATGAAAGGCTTTACAGGATTACTCGGCATTCAGCATATTTTGTAACACGAACCAAGAAAAACCTCAGATTTAAACGAATGTATTCCAACAATGCAGATAAAAGTACCGGAGTCCTTTCAGATCAGATTGGCAAGCTCGAAGGTTTTTACTCATTACAATACTACCCGGATAAACTCCGGAAAATCAAGTTTTATGATGAAGAAACAAATAGAGTCTTCGAGTTTATGACAAACAACTTTGATCTTAAGGCCCATGAGATAGCTTTGCTCTATAAATATCGCTGGAAAGTGGAATTGTTCTTCAAATGGATCAAACAGCATCTTAAAATAAAATCCTTCTGGGGAACAACTCCTAATGCAGTTAAAATCCAAATCTACTCTGCGATCATCGTTTATTGTCTGGTAGCAATAGTCGCTTATAAACTGAAAGTAGATCGTTCGCCTTACGAAATTCTACAGATTTTAAGCATATCCCTTTTTGATAAAACGCCTCTAAAAGAGCTACTTACGAACCAAGATTACCAAGATGTCAAAGAACTAAATTGTATACAGTTGAAAATCAATTATATTTAAATGGACACTAATGAATTACATTATTAAGCGATAAGAAGGTGGTCCCGGTGGAACATCCTAAATCGTACAAAGAGGTATCGGGCCTGACAAAATCGTTTGCAATTTCTGTGATCATGCGTTGAAATTCGAGGTACATAGGCACCGACCTTACTACCATGTCGTCAAAGACATTTACAACGGCTGCATCAAACCTGAAGTCCGTTGATTTCTCAATTCTTGTTTTAAAGATCTGATCGTTTTGCATGGTTTTATTCAGTTAGGTATTACTTCAAGTGTTTCCTTTTTCACCGATTCATCTTTTATATAGACTTGTTTTCGTTTCATTACCAGTTTGTTGAAAATGATGTACAAAACCGGTACAATTATAAATGAAAGGACCATTGAACTTATGAGTCCGCCGATAAGCACCCAGCCAAGGCCATTCTTCCATTCGGCGCCTGCGCCTGAACCTAATGCGATCGGCAGCATACCAACAATAAGTGCAAGGTTGGTCATAAGGATCGGCCTGAAACGTACCGAAGTAGCTTCAATGATTGCATCAATTGCTTTCTTTCCTTTTTCCTGGGCGTTGTTGGCAAAGTCGACTACCAGGATGGCATTCTTGGCAACCAGTCCCATCAGCATGATAATACCCATGATGGAGAATATGCTCAGGTTTTTTCCGGATAATGCCAGCGCAAGCAATGCCCCTATTATAGACAGTGGCAATGAAAGCATGACTACCAATGGATATACATAGCTGTCGTACAATGCCACCATAGTAAGGTACATAAGAATAATTGATGCAAGAAAAGCCAGGCCCAGGCTTGCGAATGAATCACTCTGACTTTCCATTGTTCCCCCGTAAACAACATCAACATCGGCAGGTTTATCGCTCTTTTCGATCCGCTCTTTTATTTCATCTCCCACGGTACCGATTGTTTTCCCAACCATGTTACCTGTTATCATGACCGAAGGCATCTTATTATAACGTATCAGAGTTGACGGACTTTCACCTTCCACAATTTCAGCCACCTGAGAAAGTTTCACAAGTTGTCCGGAATGGTTTATAAACGAGATATTTTCAACGTCGTTTTTGCTTTTCCTGTCGAACTCGTCGAGGGAAATATAAATATCGTATTCATTGCTGCCATCGCGGTATTTGAGATCGCGGTTTCCCTCATAAAGAATGTACATCTGTGAACCTATCTCGCCAATTGTAAGCCCCATTTTCGCCAGTTTTTCACGGTCGAACTTTACAACTATCTCTTTATTGCCGGCTTCAATTGTCGATTCGATGTCAACTGTACCTTCGATATCCCGTAATTCATCGACAACAAACTGGCTGTATTTTTTGGCTTTTTCAAAATCGTTACTCTGCACATAGATCCTGAGAGGTGACGATGTCGTGCCCAGCATGCTGACTTCCGAGACTTTGAATTTGGGGCCTGCAAAAGCGGCACTAAGATCATTCTGCAGTTTCTTTGAGAATAGTTTTGAACTGAGCTTTCTTTGATTCTTAGGGACCAGTTTTACATTAAACTCTGCAGCATAAGGCGTTTCCAGAAACGTCATTGTACCGCCTTTGGTACCCACTTTGGTGTAAACGGTGGTAATTTCGGGATATGTAAGCATCATCTTTTCAATGTTAAGGCACATTCCGCTTGTCTGTTCGAGTGGAGCGGTCCTGTCGAGTTCCATCGCAACAATAAATTCGCCGCGGTCGCCGGCATCCATAAAATCTGTCTGGATAAAGCCTCCTGACACCAGTAAAATTGAACCGATTAATAATGCGATGGCTGTAGTTATTGTGACAAGTTTATGTCGCAGCGCCAATCTGGTTAAATGTAAAACAGCCGACTTAGACCAGTTGATCATACTTTCGAAAGTGAGCAGGAAACGGTCAAAAGGCTTTTCCCTGTCAAGTTTTTTCAGCTTGTCGAAACGTGATGTAAGTAGCGGAACCAGTGTGAACGAAACCAAAAGACTTATCAGAATTGCTATTACAATAACCAGTGAAAAAGAACGCAATACCTGCCCGGTAGTGCCGGGAATAAGACCAATGGGAAGGAATACTGTTACAAGTACAATTGTTATGGAAGCAACTGTTATTCCGATTTCGTTGGTTGCATCAATTGTGGCCTGCCACCTGGTTTTACCCATTTCGAGGTGACGATGAATATTTTCAAGCACCACAATGGCATCATCCACAATGACCCCGACAACTATTGACATGGCAAGCAATGTCAGCAGGTTCAGTGAAAAACCAAACAGCCAGAAAAATGTAAATGTTGAGATGATTGATGTTGGGATGGATACAAAAACGAATATCAGGTTACGGAATGTATGCAGGAAAAGCAGCATGGTTATGGAGACAAGGATAATGGCAAAAACCAGGTCGACCATAACGCCGTTTACTGCATCTTCGGTGAAGTCAGAGACATCGCTTGAGATTGTGAATTTAAGATTCTGTGCTGCATACTCTTTCTCGAAATCAGCGAGGACAGACTTAACAGCTTTGCTTATTTCCACGGCATTACCGTCGGTTTGCTTCTGAATAGACAGACCTATAGCCGGTTGGCCATTGATACGGGCCAGCTTGGTTGATTGCCTGGTGCCATCAACAACTGATGCCACATCGCTTACCTTTATATCGGATCCGTCGCGGGTTGTTCCAATTATGAGATTCCTTATCTGGTCAAGGTTTTCAAACTTACCGGCCAGCCTGACAATGTATTTTGAGTCATCATCTTTGACTTTACCTGTCGGGAAATCGACGTTAGCGGCTTGTATGGCCTGTTTTACCTGAAGCAGTGAAATGCCATACTGTTCAAGTTTCTGTGCATTGGCTTTAATTTCTATTTCACGTTCGTTACCGCCAAGAATCTCAACCTGCGCGGCGCCTTTTATCTGAGAAAGCCTGGTTTTAATTTCTTTGTCAACAATGTCATAAAACTCAGTTTCCGGGAGATTCGCATTTACAGCGATACTCATTACAGGAAACATGTTCATGTCGTACTTTATAAACTGCGGATCGTTGCAATTTGAAGGAAGCTGGCTGTCTTTTATCATGTTCACCTTCCGCTCGGCTTCCTGGAGCGACAAATCGGCATCAATCCCGTCTTTATACTGAATCATTAATGCCGATATACCTTCGGCAGAATAGGCTGTAATCTTGTCTATTCCCTCCAGAGAAGATATTGCCTCTTCAATAGGTTTTGTAACAGAATTTTCCACTTCCGACGGGGCGGCTCCGGGGTAAATAGTCATCACTACGTTTATCGGGAGATCCATTGCGGGTGAAAGTTCCTTGTTTAAAAGGGTGTAGCTGAATATGCCTGTCAGTGCAAGCAGGGTAAATATTACAACCGGTATGGTTGTACGTTTTATTGATATTTCTGTTATTTTCATTTCTTACAACTTCTTATTTTTCCTGGTAAAAAGAATGGGAAAGCGATTTCTTGTTCTGACAATCAATCCACATTTATAAATGGCCTGAATTCGTACCTCGTCCAAAAATGTCATTTGATGATGTTTATTTCATCTCCATCCTTCAGGTTCAGCTGGCCACTGATAATTACCTGTTCGCCATCTGACAGACCGCTCAGCACTTCGACCTGCTTATTATTGCTCTGGCCTATAATCAGTTCACGTTTTACCGCTTTCCCGTCCAGGGCTACATATACAACGGGGCTTTCCATACTGCCGACTATACCTGCCTTGCTTATAATGAGTTTTTCTTCATTCTTTACAGGAAGAAGCGCTTCGGCATATAAACCACTTTTCAGATGAGCATTTACATCATTGTCAAGCGTTATCTCAACATTGAATTTCATAACAGCATCGGCTTTTTCTGCAATTGAGGTGATTGTGCCATTAAATTTCTTGTCGGGGAAAGCGGTTAAGCTTACAATAACGGATTGTCCTGTTTTGATTTTGTACACTTCACGCTCGGAGACTTTGATGTTAAGTTTCAGTTTGCTGTTGTTTACAATTTCACAAACAGGGGAGCCCCCGCCAAGAAGTTGGCCAACAGTAATGAAATCGTTGTTTATATAACCCGAGATCGGAGCTTTAATACTTGTGTTACCCAATGCTTTTCTTGCATTAATAAGATCCGCTTTTGCTTTCTTCAATCCTATTGTGGCTTGTTCAAGATCGCGCTTTGTGACTGCATTTTCTTCCGAAAGCCTGGTAAGCCGTTCAACATCTTTTTCGAACTGCGCGTAATTTGCTTCGGCAGTGAGCACATTGGCTGAAATTACCTCATCGTCGACTTTTGCAATAACATCACCGGCGGTAACTCTGTCACCTTTTTCTTTATATATCTTAATGATTTTCCCCTGGGTCTCAGAGACCAGGTTCAAAACATCTGATGCTTCCAGAATTCCTGTAGCAACAACATTTTCAGATAAACAACCTTTTTTCACAGTTTCGATGGCAACAGGTATCTTTTCGACTTTTCGTCGCGAAAATTCAACCTCATTCCTGAATTCCTGTCTGTTGCTTTTTAGTTTCAGCGCTATAAGCAAAATGGCTGCAATTATTATTACCACCGCGATTATACTTGTCCTTTTGATTTTCATATGAATTATTTTGTTTTTGTGTTTTTACTAATATTTGGTCACATGCTCTGAGTCAGGAATATATTTCTCCCGCTTTTTCATGAAAAGGGACGGATCAACTTCCTTTTCAAAAAGCGGGTTTCTTCTGTTCAGATGATCCTCTGATGATTGAAATGATTTATACATTCAGGGATTATTGATCAGTGACTTAAGGTTCCCCGAAGCTTTCAACATATTGATTTCTGCAATCTTGCATTTCAGTATCTGTTGGTTAAATGAATTGTCGGCCTGCAGGAAATCTGAATTGACATTCAGCAAATCCGACATTGAGGCCATGCCTTCCTTGTATTGCAATGAAGTCTGACTATATACTTTCAGAGCCAGCTCCCTGTTTTCTTTTTGCACAGCCAGCATTTCGCGAGCCGTCTGATATTCTGAGTAAGCGTTGTTGTAGCTTATTGTAAGAAAATCATTTGCTTTCAGAATGTCCTGCCTGAGCTGAAACTGTTTTATTCTTGCCTTATTAACCTTGGCATTGTTGACTCCTGAAGTAAATATTGGCATTGAGAAGCTTAATCCCAATGTATTCATGTTTGAAAAATCTCTTATCTCTCCTGTAGTATTATAGGCTGAATAGCTTAGATTTCCATATGCTGCAATAGTCGGGAGGAAAGTGGCTTTTGACAGCCTGACCTGCTGGTCATAAATTTCATCCTGTTTTATTAAGGCCCGGTACGACGGCACGTTCAGTGCATCAAACCCGTTGACCGGGCTGTTCGCCACAAAATCGCTGATCAATCTTGTGGTGTCGATTGCCAGCAAAGTGTCTCCGGGCATTCCGGCCAGAGCCTTCAGGTAATTCAGCTGAATATCAATACCGTTCCGGATGGTCTGCCGCGTTACTTCAAGATTGGTAATAGTGACTTTCAATCTGTTTACACTGCTTTCTTTTACAAGATCGTTCTGATAGCTTAATTCAGCCATCCTGTGTATCTCTTTAAGATTATTCAATGATTTGTCAACTGTTTGAAGTTGCAACATAAGAGAACCGGCCTGGTAATAACCCGAGGAAACCTCAGCGATCACTTCCTCTTCACTGTTCGATTTTAAAATCGAATAGAGCTCCTGCACCTTTTTTGCAGCCTTCAATCCTGCAAGGTACGATTGACTGTAGATAAGCTGGGTTATCTGAACGCCTGCAGATGAAGTATACATCGCGTTCAAATTTCCAAACTGATCAAGCATCCCTTTCAACCTGTCTTTTATTCCCTGTTTGTCATCATCACTGACACTTTCATTTATAAACATATCGGCCATGCGACTCAGGGCATCATAGGCATCAGGAGAAATGTTTATGTCGGGGAGCATCATTTTGCTATAGCTTGCAGTTGCATTAATCTGAGGCAATCCCTGTCCTCTTACCTCTTTGTACGAATATTCTGCCTCTTTGCACTGCAGTTCTGCCTTTTTAATATCACGGCTGTGTTTCAACGCATAGTTGACCAGATCGGTCATTGAAGTCTGCCCGCTCACATTATTACCCAGCAGACATAATGTGAATACATAAAATACTGTTAATGTTCTTATTCTCATAAAATTAATTAAATGTTGTGTTACATCTCGCAATATACAAACCGACCAGGCGGTATGTAATTTTTAAAAAAAATTTATCTTACTTTCTGATACAGTTATATAATCCCCAGAATTGTCTTTCCATCATATCGAGGGCATAGATCATCAACCCCCCCATAATCATATTTTCCACGATGCCTGAACTTATCTGCAAAAAATTCGCTGACGTGGCCTCTACATCTATTTCACTTCGCACCTCTCCGTCTTTAATTGCTTTCATTATCGATTTTTTCCAGACTTCCGTCATGCAATTGATAAAATCTCTTCCGATCTTTCCAAATCCGGGATAATAACGGAAAGCCGTAAGCATAAGAGATAAATAATTTATCGGGATTTCATCTTTATATTCCTTGTTTTCGGTGACCATTTTTGTAATCTTCTTTCTTATCGAATCGATAGAGTCCTGAATCAATTCTTTCAGATTACTGTGTTCTTTCAGGATGTCTTTTCTGTTATCAACCATATAAACATTGACGACAGCTTTGAATATCTCTTCCTTGCTGCTGAAATAGTAGTATATTCCTCCCTTTGTAAGACCTGTGGCTTTTATAATACTGTTGATAGTAACTGCTTCGTAGTTGTTATGCAGAAACAAATTATATGCTGTCTTCAGTATTAATTCTTTTGTATCTTCTGATCCTTTCATAACTCTAAAATACCGACCAGGCGGTTTGCAAAATTAATAAAAATTACTTCCTTGTAACCTGAATGCGTGTTTATTTTTGAAAAAAGTTTATAATGCCCCGTGAAAACAAACCCTGTTTTAATAAACAAATTGAAAATCAGATGTTAATTCAGGTCAGGCTGAATATGTAATTTCCTCGTTTTATATCTTTATCATGAAATTTCATCCTTTTTCCAGTTTTGTTCATGGTGATTTAATAAAGCCCGGCGACATATATTCAGTCAGACAGTTGAAATTTCTTCCGTACACTAAACTTTGAAAAATTCAATATTTATCGCTGTGAAAAAATTATTAAATGTTGTTGCTGCATTTCTGATCTCAATGGCGGCGTTTTCACACGAGCCGGTAACTCCCGGTGCTTCAGCCGCAGCAAAGGTTGTCATGAAATACACTTACAACATAAGTGGAAGATATATTCTTGCAGGTCAGAATGATTTTCCGGATTCGGGATCGGAGGACACTCTTTTTGCCTCAGAATATATCGGTGAAACACCTCCTGCA
Source organism: Bacteroidales bacterium (assembly GCA_035390825.1). Taxonomy (GTDB): domain Bacteria; phylum Bacteroidota; class Bacteroidia; order Bacteroidales; family VadinHA17; genus LD21. The sequence continues at coordinate 40,760 of DAOOUQ010000003.1, forward strand.
TTGAGCCAGTATTTCGGTTTTGCAGCTGAGGGGGATAAAAATTCCTGTCTTGCACGGCCGGAGATCTTGCGGAATGATAGTCAGAGGGCCTTTATCCAGCAGGCTTGTGTATAGCAGATATTGACTTCGCAACATCTTTCCCGGGATGCCAGACTGGCACTGATATCTCTTTAAGCAAACCTTACGGAACAATTCCGTTTTATAAATGTTATACAGGGTTAACAGGGCTTTTTAACAGATGTCTATGACTGAG
>DAOOUQ010000003.1:41112-174738 GCA_035390825.1 Bacteroidales bacterium
TTTATAAATGTTATACAGGGTTAACAGGGCTTTTTAACAGATGTCTATGACTGAGAATAAAGATAAAGGCAATAGGGAAGGGGGAAAACCGGATATGATTGTAACCAGACAATTTCCGGTAACAGGCATGTCATGCGCCTCCTGCGCGGCGAATATCCAGACCAGGCTCAGCAGGCAAAACGGTATTCTGAGCGCTTCCGTAAACCTGGCAACCGAGAGCGTTTCAGTGAAATTCGACCCGCAGGTTATTAAACCTCACGACCTTAAGGATGCAGTTGCCTCGATAGGTTATGACCTTATCATCGATGAATCCGAAGATGCCAGGGAAGAACTTGAGAACCTTCAGCTGAAAAGATACAGGTCGATGAAAAGGAGGACTGTCTGGTCGGTCATCCTTGCAGCGCCCCTGGCGTTGATAAGCATGTTGTTCATGGACATCCCTTATGCTCCTTATATAATGTGGGCGCTTGCAACACCAATAGTATTCTGGTTCGGAAGATCGTTTTTCATAAATGCATCGAAGCAGATCCTGCATGGAACCGTATCAATGGATACACTTGTTTCCTTAAGCACGGGTATTGCCTATTTATTCAGTGTATTCAATACACTATTACCTGATTTCTGGCACAGCAGAGGCCTGCATGCTCATGTTTACTTTGAAGCTTCTGGGGTTGTGATTGCACTTGTACTTCTTGGCAGGTTCCTCGAAGAGAAGGCCAGGGCAAATACATCTTCGTCGATCAAAAAGCTGATGGGACTGCAGCCCAGGACCGTGTTTAAGGTTCTCCCCTCGGGAGAAATAAGGGAATTTCTCATTTCCAAAGTTAAACAGGGGGATATCATTCTTGTAAGACCCGGAGAAAAAATTCCTGTAGATGGGAAAGTAACTACAGGAAGCAGTTATGTTGATGAAAGCATGATTACCGGCGAACCGGTTGCCGTTATAAAGGAAACCGGTTCAAAGGTATTTGCCGGTACTGTAAATCAGAAAGGCACATTTCAGTTTATTGCTGAGAAAGTCGGGAACGATACACTTCTGAACAGTATTATTCAATATGTTAAAGAAGCACAGGGAAGCAGGGCCCCGGTTCAGAGGCTTGCTGACAGGATTGCCGGGATATTTGTGCCTGTGGTCGTTGTGATATCCCTTATCACACTTTCCGTTTGGTCGGCCTTTGGAGGAGAGAACGGATTTGTCCAGGGGCTTCTGTCGATGATAACGGTCCTTGTCATTGCATGTCCCTGTGCACTGGGCCTGGCCACTCCGACCGCGATAATGGTTGGAATCGGCAAAGGTGCTGAAAACAACATACTTATACGCGATGCTGAATCCCTTGAACTTGCCTGCAGGATGAACACTCTTATCCTTGACAAAACAGGAACCCTTACACAGGGTAAACCTTCCGTGGAAAAAATAGAATGGAGATCTCCGGAGGATAAGGCTGAACTGGAAAAAGTTCTGTCAGGGCTTGAAAGTCTTTCTGAGCATCCGCTTGCTGAAGCCGTCGTACGACATTTTAAGAACAGCATCCCCGATGTGCAGCTTGACAATGTTAAGAGCCTTACGGGCCTGGGAATTGAAGGTTTTTATAACGGCAGGAAGTTTTACGCAGGTGGATCACGGCTTATCGCAGAGAACCGCATTTCAATTGTCAAAGAGCTTGAGACTCTTGCAGATCAATGGGAGGAAGAGGCTCTTTCGGTTGTTTTCTTTGCCGATCAGAATGAGGTGCTTGCAGTATTATCGGTATACGACAGGCTTCGGGAGACATCTTCCGCTGCCGTTGCTCAGATCATGGAACTTGGCATCGATGTCAGGATGATTACAGGAGACAACTGGAAAACCGCTGCAGCTGTTGCAAAAAGATCAGGGATAGACAGTTTTGAGGCCCTGATGCTTCCTTCAGCAAAGGCAGCTTATGTTGAGGCTCTGCAGAAAGAAAAAAAGATAGTGGGAATGGTCGGTGACGGAATAAACGACAGTCAGGCTCTTGCAAAGGCTGATATAAGCATAGCGATGGGAAAAGGCTCCGACATAGCAATTGATGCAGCAAAGATGACAATTGTAAGCAATGATCTGTCTGCAATCCCAGCTGCCATAAGGTTAAGCAGGAATACAGTCAGTACCATCAGGCAGAATCTTTTCTGGGCGTTTATCTACAATATCATAGGAATACCCATAGCTGCAGGAGTATTATATCCTTTAAACGGTTTTCTTCTCAATCCGATGATTGCCGGCGCGGCCATGGCGTTAAGCAGCATAAGTGTGGTAAGCAACAGCCTGAGGCTGAAATATTTGAAATGAAGCTTTCTTAATTGTTTTCCTTGTCGCCGGGTTCTACATGGATGCTTACAGTGAGATTTTCATAAATGCTTTTAAGCTCATCCTCTATCTTATCGCAGTAGATGTGTGCATTGCCCACTGATTCGTTTTCAGGTATCTCAATATGAATATCAATGAATCTGTAATTGCCGGCCAGACGAGTCCTGAGGTCGTGATAATTTACCCTCATCCTGTCGAGATTGTTCTCAAGTTCACGTATTTCCTCCTTACCCCATGAAGTGTCGAGAAGAGGGAAAAAAGCTTTGCTGAGAAGGATCATCGATTCTTTTATAATAAAAAGAGCAACCACGATCGCTATAACCGGATCAAGCCATTTAATCCCGGTCAGCAGAATAAGTCCCAGTCCTGCCGCAACTCCCAGGGATGTATAAACATCAGTTTTAAGATGCAGGGCATCAGCCTCAAGGGCAACTGAATTGGTTTCCCTGGCTACTTTATACAATTTCCTCGAAACGATTGTATTGACAACGGCGGAAACGAACATTACAGCTGCTCCTATACCAACCGATTCGAGCTCAAAGGATCCTCCCGTCAGCTTTTTTACCGCTTCAGCAATGATCAGGGCCGCAGCGACAAGTATCAGTACGCCTTCTATTACTCCTGAAATGTTCTCAATTTTTCCATGTCCGTAAGGATGTTTTTCATCAGGAGGGGTGTCAGACACCCTGACAGCAAAAAAAGCGATTATTGCAGCAATAAGATCCATTGATGAATGGATTGCTTCGGAAATGATACTGACTGAGCCGCTGATTATCCCAACGATCAGTTTCATAACAATGAGAAGCGAATTTGATGCTACCGAGAGTCTTGCAATTTTTGTCTTGGGATTCATCAGGTTTTATTAATTGAGGCAAAATTACCAAAATATCTCAAAAGGGCATCGAAAGTTGCAGTTATCATACAGTGACAAGTTCATATTCACTGTTGCCGAGCCCTGTTTTTACGCCATGTTCTATGCCTGACTGCCAGTGGGTATCGGGATGGGCGTGTTGGAACTTGTCCTTTCCGCGCATGTCGAAATTGTTATTTTCTTCACAGACGATGCTGCCCGGGAGGGCAGGGGCATTCATAACAAGATCTGCGCAGGCCTTGTCGAGGGCAACAGGATCGAATGAAGCCGCAAACCCGATATCGGGAACCATGGGATAATCATTGACATCCCAGCAGTCGCAGTTGGGAGAGACATCAAGTATGAAACTGATATGGAATGATGGCTTGTCTTTTACAACTGCGTAAGCATATTCGGTTATCCTTTTGCAGACGGTTTCAGAAGAATTCTGCCATGTGACTCTTGCCGAGTCATACTGGCATACGGCAACGCACTGACCGCATCCCACGCACTTTTCGTAATCGATATGTGCGATTTTATCCCTGCCTACTTTTACCGCGTCATGAGCGCAATATTTCTCACAGACCCTGCAGCCGGTGCAGTTCTTTTCATAAATATGGGGTGACGATCCTGAATGAAGAAAAAGCTTCCCTCCGACAGAGGCGCTTCCCATTCCCAGGTTTTTTAACGCCCCGCCAAACCCGGTAAGTTCGTGCCCCTTGAAATGATTCATTGAGATTATGACATCAGCGTCGGCAATGGCAGAACCTATTTTTGCCGATTTGCATAATTCAAGGTTGATCTCCACCTCACGGTATTCGGTTCCCCTGATCCCGTCGGCAATGATAACCGGACATCCGGTGGCAAGCGGATTGTAGCCGTTTTCAAACGCTGCCTCGAGATGAGACGGGGCATTTGACCTTCTGCCGCTGTAAAGAGTGTTTGAGTCGGTCAGGAAAGGAACAGCTCCTTTTGATTTAAGCAGGGAGATTATCCGTGCAGCATAGTTTGGCCTGAGATATGCAAGGTTTCCCGGCTCCCCGAAATGTATTTTGACAGCCACCAACTTCTTTTCAAAATCGATCTGGCCTATTCCTGCCTTGTTTACCAGATTTTCAAGTTTTTTCAGAAGGTTAGCTGAGGGTTTGGTCCTGAGATTTGTGAAATATACTTTAGATTTTTCCATTATCATATTGTTTAATGCAAGTAGACATGAATAATTGGTTCTTTTATTATATTTATAGTCTTATATTTATGTTTGTCAATATGTTTCCTTAAGGTCTGTTACCCTCCTTTCACGTTTCCCCGGGGGGGAAAGGCTTCGCTTTTTACTCCATGCATAATTTCCTTCAAATAAATAAATACCTCCGGCTTCAATGGGCTCCTTCCCCTGTGGGAGAAGGTCGGGATGGTGGTACTGGCGAAAGTGATCCCTGTTTTATTCAACATTGCCGATAGTCATTTTATATGTTTGAGATATGGTCCTTTATTTTATCAAGAAGCCATTTCGGCGTTGATGTGCCGCCACATATACCTGCAGTCTTCTTCCCGGAGAACCATGAGCTGTTTATTTCCTCCGGTGAAGAAACGAAATAGGTTTCGGGATTGACATTTTTACAGACGCTATACAGCATCTTCCCGTTTGAGCTCTCTTTTCCGCTGACAAAAATGATAATCTCATGTTCGGCTGCAAATCTTCTTAGATGTGGCTCCCTGTTTGATACCTGGCCGCATACAGTACTGTGTGCGATAAAATCCTTATCAGGATCGAGCCTCCCCTTTTCTTTTATCTTATTGTAAATAAGTTCCCTGACCTTTTTATAGTCTTCCAGTTCCATGGTAGTCTGGGAATAGAGCTCCACAGGCCGTTCTGGATCGATTTTCACGATATCATCAGGCCCCGAAATCAGTATGGCTTCATCAGCCGTCTGCCCCATCAGTCCTATTACCTCGGCATGACCGGGTTTCCCGAAAATTACCACCTGGCCATTTATATTCTTTAATTTCGACCATTTATCCCTGATTTCCGACTGGAGCTTTTTTACGATCGGACAGGTTGCCTCAATTATCGTGATATTGTTTTCTTTCGCTGTCTGATAAGTTTCCGGCGGTTCTCCATGTGCCCTGATAAGCACCTTGCAGTCGCGGAGCTCTCTGAATTGCCTGTGATCAATGGTGGCAAGGCCTAATGAATAAAGGCGTTTAACTTCCATGTCGTTGTGAACAATGGAACCAAGCGAATATATTTTTTCTCCGCTCAGAAGAGCTTTTTCAGCAATCTCCACTGCATTCCTGACGCCAAAGCAGAATCCTGAATTCCTGTCAACTTCAATTACCATCGGTTAAGGCTCTTATTATATCCATAACCCAGTCCATCTGCTGTGAAACCGTCATCCTGCTGTTATCGAGGACAATGGCATCGGGCGCTTTCCTGAGTGGACTCATATCCCGGTTTTCGTCAGCAATGTCTCGGGCAATGATATTATTCCTGATTTCTTCAAAATCGACATGGATATTCTTTGCTCTCAGCTCATCAAACCTTCTTTTTGCCCTGATGTCAACAGATGCCGTCATGAAAATCTTTAGATCAGCATCTGGGAAAACCACGGTTCCTATGTCCCTGCCATCCATGACTATCCCCTTGAAAACCCCTATCTGTCTCTGGAGTTCCACCATCCTGTCGCGGACTTCGGGGATCTGGCTAATACGGCTTACATGCGACGAAACCTCGATACCCCTGATTTCCTTTTCAACATTTTCCGAATTCAGATAGGTCTCATATTCCGATATATTGGGATTGTAAACAAAACTAATGTCTATGATCTTTATGTCGTTGAGGATATTCGCTGTTTTTAACTCTTCCCTGCCGGCATATCCCTTCCTCAGGCAGTAAAGAGTGACAGCCCTGTACATGGCACCGCTGTCAATGTATATATAGTCAAGCTCCCTGGCAATTGCCTTTGCGAAAGTGCTTTTGCCGCAGGATGAATACCCGTCGATGGCTATAATGAGTTTTCTGGTCATTGCTTATTTTAGGTCATGACAAAGATGAGAAAATAATCAGGCAAAATCAATAAATGTATCAGCTCCGCATTTTACTGAACACGGAACCTGGCTTCAAAAGAACCGAAAAATGTGTTGATGTTCCCGCCAGGTGAAAGGATGCCCTGCCGAATTCAATGCTAAGGAAGGAAGTGTTGATTCCGAACCCCCACGAGAATCCTGTGCCGGCCATTTTTGATACGGTTGCAAGTTCGCTTCTGCGCTGATGATTGTAACCGGCACTGATGTAAAAGTTTTTGTGGGGCAATATTTCTGCTCCCACAATTATATGCCTCATAAGATTATCCAGGAACTCATTTTTAGAGTTGTCTTCATCTGTATACATGTGAGTCAGATCATATTTTTCAAGGTGGCGAAGAGTAAGGGAGAATCTGAATGGAGCGTGCTCGGGCTTCACGGTTATTCCGGCCTGTATTTCAAAAGGTAATTTACCCCTCTCTTCCCCCGCGTATTTAGTGAGCTGATAACCAACGTTCCTTAATACCAGGCCTGCCGACAGAAAATCAGCCCTGTTGCGCCATGAGACTCCCAGGTCAAATGCAAATCCCAGGGAATTGTAACTCTCAAGACTGGAAATGACTGGTTTGAAATTAATCCCCGCCGAAAATGCCGAATCGGGAGAATAGGAATAAATTACTGACAATGCAGATTCAGAAGCCCTGAATTCGCCTGTAATGACACCCGAGGGATCGGATCCGATGAATGTTCCGTAATTAAGATATGTAATTCCGGCTGCAATGTTGCTTCTGTTTTTCATTGAATGTGAATACATTGCCATCCCGTAGTTTATACCTGCAAAATAGTTTACATAATTCAGGGCAAGTGTCCCGTCCATGTCATTGTTCAGAAGCGCAGGATTGTGCCAGGCCGCATTGAGGCTGGTGCCTGACAATGAAACATTGGAGCCTCCCAGTGATGATATCCGGCCAGAATGAGTGAGATTGAGAAACTCGTAAATGTTTTTCCCTCCGGTCTGGGAAAAAAGGGAGGCAGAGGCAAACAGAAGGATTATTATCAGTGATTTCCGTCTGAGCATTGGAGAATTAAATTGTAAATATATGACTTTTGAAAAATGTTGCGCCTGGCATTCTTTTGGGAAACAACCAGCGAAGTGTCTGAATTCAGGCAGTTTTTCCTGTAAGTATTGAAGCTTCATTGCTTTTTACCCCCCTCCCGTTCATCTGCGACATTATCAGACCTGCAATGACAATGATCATCCCTGTAATGTTCTGTGCTGTCAGCTTGTCGCCCAGTATGAAAAATGAGAATACTGCCGTGAAGACAGGGATAAAATTTGTAAAGACATTAGCTTTTGTCACCCCCATGTGACGCATCGAAAATGCAAAAAGAATAAATGCTCCGCATGAGGCAAAAAATGCCAGCTCAATGACCGGGAGAAATGATTTTAATTCAACTGTACCGAAAGGAAAGTATTTCAGTTCAGAGATCAGGAAAACGGGCAGGAATAATACTGCACCTATCATATTCTGGACATTGACAATGAACACGGGTCCGTAATTTCCGACAAGGCGGCTCAGGGTAAGATTGTACCCGGTGGCCGAAAATACCGCAAGCGACAAAAGGGCAAGTCCCTTGACGTTAAAGGTCAGCCCGCCTGCCTTGTTCAGAACAAATATCAAAACACCTATGAATGAAACAATAATACCTGCATAGTTGATTAACCTGAGACGTTCCCTGAATATTAGCCAGGCACCTATTGTGGCAATTACCGGGATTGTGGAGATTATTACAGATCCTACAGTGGCCGAAACATATGTCAGACCGAAACTCTCACCCAGGAAGTAAAGAAAAGGTTCAAACACAGCCAGCATAAGGAACAGCCCGCGGTCTTCCCTTCTGATCTTTACGAACTTTTTCCTTAAATACAAATAGGTGGAAAGGATGACAATTGCTATGATAAGACGCATAAACACAATTGCCACCGGACGGAAGGTCTCATTTGCAATTTTAAACCAGATGAATGAAAATGACCAGAATATCATCGCAAGGAAAATCCCTCCATATATCCTGATATTGCTTTTCATTCCTGATCGCGGTTTAGGGGGGCGAATTTAAGTTTTATAATTGTATGTTATCCGGTCGTGAACAATTTCTTTGAAGATTAAAGGGATGAAAAAATTTCGAACGATTGCGGCAAGATAATTTATAAACGTTGTGAACAAAAAGATAATCAATACAGTAGATGGCAGTGTCGTTTCGAATACGGTGAAATTTCAGGTATTTTCTGATTTGTTTATGATACATTAATTATTATATTTGCCGCCTCTCAATACCTGGAAATGGATTATGACACCATTATATTTTTATTCAAATAACTAACATTCTGACAGATGAAAATATTGGTTTGTATCAGCAATGTCCCTGACACAACGACTAAAATCAAATTTGCTGACGGAAATACCTCAATAGACACCACAGGCATTCAATGGGTGATAAATCCCTGGGATGAGCTGTCGCTTACACGTGCGCTCGAATTAAAGGATGATCAGACAAACGGTGTCAGATCAGTTACTGTAGCACACGTCGGGCCTGCATCTTCCGAGCCTACGATCAGAAAAGCGCTTGCCATTGGCGCCGACGATGCGATAAGGATAAATGCCTCAGCTTCGGATGCCTATTATACAGCCTTCCAGATTGCCGAGGTCGTCAGGAAGGAAGGATTTGATATGATAATCTGCGGTATTGAATCAAGCGATTTCAATGGATCGGCAGTAGGAGGGATGGTTGCTGAATTCCTCGGCATCCCTTCTGTATCATCTGTTTCAGGCATTAAGTTCGAAGGCGGTTCTCCTCTCCTTACACGCGAAATTGACGGGGGCAGGGAAACAGTAAGAGTCACTTCCCCCTTTGTTGCAATAGTTCAGAAAGGTATTGCCAAAGAACCCAGAATTGCTTCCATGCGTGGCATCATGACGGCAAGAACTAAACCTGTAAGGGTTTTTGAACCTGTAGCTGCTGATTCACTGACCACTGTGGCGGGTTTCGAAAAGCCTTCTCCAAGGGCTGCCTGCAGGTTTATCGATCCTGATAATCCGGCTCAGCTTATTGATCTTCTTCAGAATGAAGCAAAAGTCCTTTAGTAACAACATGAAAAAAGAATAAATATGTCAGTATTAGTATATGCCGAAAACTGGGACGGTTTATTCAAGAAACAGTCGTTTGAACTTGTCTCATATGCATCCGCGGTTGCAGCGATGATGAATACCAAAGTCACAGCACTCTCAATAGGGAAAGTTGAAAAGGAAGAACTTGCTAAGCTGGGAAACTGGGGTGCCGACAGGATAATAAATGCTGTAAACAATGAGCTCACGGTGTTTGACAGCCAGGTTTATACAGGAATTATTGCCGATATTGCCGGAGCTGAAGGATCGAAGGTCATAATTTTTTCAAACAACATAACAGGCAAGGCCCTTGCCCCAAGGCTCTCTGTCAGGTTAAAAGCAGGGATCGCCGCAGGCGTGAGCAAATTACCCATGTCAACAGATCCTTTTAAAGTTTATAAAAGGACTTATTCAGGAAATGCTTTTGCACACATGGTTATTAACTCAGATGTGAAGATCCTTACGCTTGCGCAGAATTCATTCGATATGACCGAAAAGCCCACCGGCGCAGTTCCTGAAACAATACAGGTCAGCATCGACGGTTCAATTGTCAGAACAACAGTCACCGACAGGGTACGGCAGACAGGGAAAATATTGCTTACAGATGCTGATATAGTTGTTTCAGGCGGAAGAGGGATGAAATCTCCGGATAACTGGGGACCTCTGACTGAACTCGCTTCTTTATTGAATGCAGCCACTGCATGCTCAAGACCTGTTTCAGATGAAGGCTGGAGACCTCATGAGGAACATACGGGTCAGACAGGCAAAATGATTGCTCCAAACCTTTATATAGCCGTTGGCATTTCAGGGGCTACCCAGCATCTTGCAGGCGTCAGCTCATCAAAATATATTGTGGCCATTAACAATGACAAGGATGCCCCGATATTCGAAGCAGCCCAATACGGAATCGTCGGCGACGCACTTAAAATATTGCCTAAACTTGTTGATGCTGTTAAAGAACTAAAGAAATAGAAGTTATCCGACAATGACCCGGCAGCTTATTTTCACAGCAGTTTTTATTATTACACTGGGAGTATTTTCATGGACCCTGAGCAGGCTTATAAAATATTTTAAATTTACAAGGCCTGCCTTTCCTCTCAGGGATTTCGGGAAACGTTTCGCCCTCACTCTTAAAGTTGCATTCGGCCAGACTAAAATTTTCCGCAGGCCGGTTATAGGCTTCTTTCATGCTCTGGTATTCTGGGGATTCTGCATAATACTGTTCGGAAGCATTGAAATGGTGATCGACGGGCTTACAGGTTCTGAAAGAGCCCTGCATTTCATGGGACTATTCTACAATTTTATGATTGCTTCGGGAGATGTTTTTGCAGTTCTTGTATCAATATCAATTCTGATATTCCTTTCACGACGCCTTTTCTTCCATGTCAGGAGATTCGAAGGAACAGAAATGAAGCGGAAATCCCATATGGATGCAAACACGGCCCTTTCCCTTATACTTCTTCTGATGATATCCCTTATTGGAATGAATGCCGGTTATTCAGGTTATGCTGTAAGGGTAGGGGATGAGATCCACGGAGTTTATCCGGTAGGAACCTTTGTTGCAGGGCTGTTTCCCGGAGCTTCTGCTGAGAACTTCCGGCTGGTCCATGACATTTCATGGTGGACCCATATTCTCCTTATTTTTATTTTCGCCAACTATCTCCCTTATTCAAAACACTTTCATGTTTTTATGTCGGTTCCGAATGTCTTCCTATCCAGGCTTGAACCTCTCGGCAAACTGACAAATATGGAAAATATTACCAGGGAGGTAAGGCTGATGATGAATCCCGAAACCGCATTCTCCGCAGCACCGGCTGATACACCACCGGAAAGGTTTGGGATAAAGGATGCAGAAGATGCCACCTGGAAGAATTACTTCGATTCTCTTTCCTGTACCGAATGCGGCAGATGTACCTCGGTGTGCCCGGCAAATATTACCGGGAAGAAATTGTCACCGAGGAAGATAATGATGGACCTTCGGGCCAGGATGAAGGAAAAGGGGCCTCTTATGATAAAATACGGGCGCGATTTTAATGATAACAGGTCCCTTCTCAGGGATTTCATCACTGAAGAAGAACTTTGGGCCTGTACCACATGCAATGCGTGTGCCAAAGAATGTCCTGTCAACATAAACCAGCCTTCTCTGATTGTCGACATGCGAAGATACCTTGTCCTCGAAGAGGCGTCTGCGCCCGGGGAACTGAAAAGTGTCTTCAACAATATCGAAAATAATGGAGCCCCGTGGCAGTATGCGGCTGAAGACAGGCTCAACTGGGCAAAAGACCTTTCATTTAAAGTGCCCGTCATGTCGGAGCTGGCTGCTGAGGGCAAAATGCCTGAGTACCTGTTCTGGGTAGGCTGCGCCGGCGCCTTCGACGACAGATACAAAAAGGTGGTAAAAGCCTTTGCCACCATACTTGAAAAACTGAACATTAGCTATGCCGTTCTTGGAAGTGAGGAAACCTGTACAGGTGATCCGGCACGCAGGGCCGGAAATGAAATGCTGTTCCAGATGCAGGCATTGCAGGTTATTGAGACCCTGAGAGCATATGGAATTAATAAGATCATAACTGCCTGCCCTCACTGCTTCAACATCTTTAAAAATGAGTATCCCGACCTGGGTGGCAGTTTTGAAGTAGTCAATTATCTTCAGCTGATTCAGAAATACCTGGCTGAAGGAAGACTTAAACTCAGCGCTAAAGCTCTTAAGAATGCAAAGATCACTTTCCATGATCCCTGTTATCTGGGGAGGGCAAACGATATCTATGCCGAACCCAGGGAAATAGTAAAATCCTTAACCGGAAATTATGTTGAAATGAGACGCCATAAAAGCTTCGCCCTCTGCTGCGGGGCAGGTGGCGCCCAGATGTTCAAGGAGGCAGAAAAGGGCAACAAGGAAATTTTCATTGAAAGGACCGAAGAGGCCCTTTCCACTGACGCACAATTTGTTGCAACTGCATGCCCTTTTTGCATGACAATGATCACTGATGGTTTGAAATATAAAAACCGTGAGGACGAAATAAAGAATTTTGATATAGCTGAACTTGTCGTTCAGGCTATGGAGTAAAAAATCTAAAAACACCACAATACTGAAATATGGAAACCAGAAAACTCTTGAAAAGCGGAGAATTCCTTGTTTGTGAAACTGTTGCAAGTGACACTTTTATCCCTGAGGAATTCAATGAGGAACAGCGTATGATTGCCCAGACATGCAAGGATTTTCTTGATGCTGAAGTGTATCCCAATCTGGCTGCTGTCGAGAAAGGCGACAGGGAGCTTATGAAATCACTGCTTAAAAAATCAGGAGAGCTCGGACTGATGGGAATATCAATTCCTGAAGAGTACGGCGGCTTCGGACAATCATTCGTCACACAGATGCTTGTTGCTGAAACAACAGGGGCCGGTTATTCATTTTCAGTAGCTTATATGGCACATTGCGGCATTGGTACCCTTCCAATTATGTACTACGGGAACGAAGACCAGCGCCTGAGATATGTCACAAAACTTGCCACAGGCGAACTCATAGGTGCATACTGCCTCACAGAACCCGGAGCAGGGAGCGATGCTAATTCGGGAAAAACAAATGCAAAGCTTTCAGAAGACGGGAAATATTACATAATAAACGGCCAGAAGATGTGGATAACAAATGCGGGTTTTGCCGACTCTCTGGTGGTTTTTGCCAAGATCGACAACGACAGGGTGCTGAGTGCATTTATTGTTGAGCGCAATTTCCCCGGCGTAGTAATTGGCCCGGATGAACATAAAATGGGTATTAAAGGTTCTTCAACGGCACAGATCTATTTCAATGACGTAAAAGTTCCTGTTGAGAACCTCCTTGGCAGGAGGGGAGAAGGATTCCGCATAGCCCTCAGCATACTTCACATGGGCAGGCTGAAGCTTGGTGCCAACGTTATCGGAGCAGCAAAAAAAGCAATTAACGATTCCGTGAAATATGCCAATGAACGCAAACAGTTTGGCGTCGTTATTTCAACATTCGGAGCGATTAAATATAAGCTTGCAGAGCAGGTAATACGTCTTTTTGCCTCTGAATCGGCCGTCTACAGGGTGAGCAGCGATATCGACAGAATGATGGAAAAGCTCAAATCGGAATGCGGCGACAAAGGACGTGCGGCAATAGAGGCAATAAGCCATTATGCCGTTGAAGCTGCAATACTCAAGGTTGTGGGCTCCGAAATGCTCGATTATGTTGCTGATGAGGCAGTCCAGATTCACGGAGGCATGGGATATTCAGCCGAGATGGATGTCGAACGGGGCTACCGCGATTCAAGAATAAACAGGATCTTCGAGGGAACAAACGAAATTAACCGTCTCCTTGTCTCCGACACCGCAATGAAAAGGGCAATGAAAGGCGAATTTGACCTTTTCGGCAAGGCAGAGAAACTCTTCAGCAACCTTGATACAATTGATGAAGGCAAGAAGGACGGCGAGACATATTTTGAAGAGAAAAGAAGATATCTCAGGAATTTTAAGAAACTCATTCTTATTTGCATGCATGGTGCTATGAAGGAGTTCGGTAAGAACCTCGTAAATGAACAGGAAGTGATGAACAACATCACCGAAATGATGATGGAAACATATCTTTCAGAATCACTTGTCCTCAGGGTAGAAAAACTGGAAGCCATGAAGGGAACTTCACAGGTTTACAGGGATATCCTCGATGTCAATATTTATGATACAGCCTGGATTGTCAGAAAATCCGCCGCAGATGCCATCTTTTCATTTGCCGGTGAAGAGATTGCTCCTAAACTGATAACTGCATCTGAGAAACTCTCACATGTCATTGGTCTTAACGTTAAGGAATCAAGAAGAAGGATAGCTGATAAGCTGATCGGCGACAATGCCTATAAATTCTGATATAAATCTTTGCCAATCTGTTATTTCTGAGCTTTCAGAAGCTTGAATGAGGCGATCTTTCTGCCATTGAGCAGTATGCGTGCCATGTAAATGCCATCGGGCTTATGCATGACAACAGGCGTTATATCGTTACCTGGTATGCCGTACTGCGCATAGACCAGCCTTCCTGCATTGTCAATCACTTCCAGATCAAATGTGTAACCGAAGGGCGAAGCTATCTTTATATTGAAAAAATCCCTGAAAGGATTAGGATATGCCTTCACCTCTGAATCGGTGGTGAAACGCGCTGTGATGACATGATTTCCGGTAATATCCGAAAATGTGTATTCCGGATCTGACCCAGCAGAAAGGTTGTCAACAGAAACAGCAAGGATACGATACTCCGGATCAGGGACTATCGAAAATGTCAGGTCAGATCCTTCAAAAATATCGGTTGTTCCCGCGGGTGTTATAGAACCTCCCGTCCCGGCTGTGGCGGTTATCCTGTAAACAGGTATTGGTTCATAAACTACCGAGATGCTGTGATTGTCGGTTATGGCTTTAAAAACGAACGACGTTATCTTACCTTTCGAGACATTGTCAACAATGACATCCTTAATCCTGAATCCGTAATCAGGAGTGAAATCGTAAGTGAGATCCGAGCCGTAATTAACCGTTGTATTTCCTGCGGGGCTTACAACACCTCCTGTATTTGATGAGGAGGTCATGACGAAGGTTTTAATTGAGAAAGAAGCAGATATTGAATGATTTCCAGTGATGTTAGTGAAATTGTACTCATTGACCGGCCCGACCGAAATGTCGTCGACCTTCACATCAGAAATATAATACCCGGTCGAAGGGGTGACAGTATATTTCTGGCACGTCCCGTAATTTACTGTTGTAACACCCTGAGGGGAGACAGAACCTCCGTTTCCCGCGCTTGAATTGAGGGTGAAGGTCAGAATTGCAAAAGAAGCTGAAACAGTATGGTTTGAAGAAAGATTTGAAAAAGTGTATGATGAGATTACCCCAACAGAAACATCATCAATCTTAACGTCTGTGATCCTGTAACCTGTCGCCGGAGTAATATTATATGTAATATTTGTTCCGTAATTGAAGGCAGATGTTCCGGCAGGAGTTACAGAGCCGCCTGTACCCGAAGATGCGGTTATTGTGTATCTGAGTATTGAAAATTTCGCAGAGATCGAATGGTTAGAGACCACATCTTCAAAAGTATATGATGAGACCCCGCCTACCGATTCATTGTCCACTTCAACGTCACTTATGTAATATCCTGTAGCAGGAGTGATTGAGAATGTCCTGTCAGAACCGTAATTTACGGTAACGGTCCCCCCGGGTGAAATTGACCCCCCGCTTCCTGAAGAAGTGTTGATGGAAAATGTAATTATTGCAAAAGATGCCGTTATCGAATGATTTGCCATAACATTGCTGAATGTATAGGTGTTTACGGCGCCAATGGAAACATTATCAACTCTGACATCCGATATCCGGTAACCTGTTGATGGGGTTATTGTATAAGTCCTGCTTCCGCCATAACTTACCGTTGTGGATCCGGAGGGGCTTATTGATCCGCCTGTTCCGGCACTCGAGGTTATTGTACAGGCTGATGGTCTGAACGTCGCTGAAATAGTATGGTTTGCCGAAACAGCACTGAAGGTATAGCTTGAAACCGCCCCGGCTGATGTATTGTCGACTGTCACATTATTGATCACATAACCGCTGTTTGGAGTGATGCTGAAGGTTATACCCGAACCCGGAGTCACAGTTTGTGAACCTGAAGGGCTTATCGTACCTCCTGATCCTGCAGTGGCATAAATGGTGAAATCCGAAGTCTGTTCCAGGTACCACGTCGGCAGATGGTTATAAACAACTTCCCTTACGGCATTCCTTATTATGGCTGCAGTTGAAGAGCTAAGCGTATAATTGTAAGTTATCAGAGAAGGGTCCTTACGGAAAACCGCGGTGTAAAAACAACATGCCCCGGCATAGGATCCTGCCTGCGAGGGATGACTGCCATCGGCGTCATAGAGCTCAATGGCCGGATAGTTTTGTCTGAGATATCTCCATACGGCGCCAACAGGTGATACGACACCATGGTAGTTCCGGGCCATCATCATATAACGTTCGCGGGTAAGGTCGTCCATACCCTCATAGGTGCACACCTCCGGCAGCCGGGAACACCTGTCGGCATCACCGTCGCGCCTTCCCCAGGTCATATAGAATATTGTTTCGGCACCCGGATTATATGTATTAATCTCATTGTCAAGATACTGGGCGTATGGAAAAACATTTGTCTGAACCCATTCAATGGGTTCGGAGGGGTTTTGGCTGAATTCCTGGAGAACAACGTAGTCCCATCCTCCCTGGCGGATCATACTGAGGGTAGTCGGATTTTGTGTGTGAAGCTGAAGTGTGTAACTCGCAAAAGCCGCTGTGCCATAAATAAGTTCATCTCCGGCTGAGGCGGCTACATCGGCCGTGATATCCGGAAGATTGTTGTTAAGTGTATAACTGTTTCCGATGAACAAGACTCTTTTTGTCTGGCTTACCGACGAAATGCTGAGAAGACAAAATAATATCAGAAACAGTTTTTTCATATCAGAGCTTAAAAGCAATCAGGAAACAATATTATTCAAATTGCCGGATTATTTGCATTTTACCACCTTTAAAAATGTCGACAATTTCCTGCCTCTGAAAATTTTAACATAATAAATCCCGGCAGGAACATCAGGGTTAACTATTATTTCGGTATTAGCCGGAACATTGCTCATTGAACCGACTATTCTTCCGGAACTGTCAGTAAAGATCATCTCGAATGGAAATTCCTCAGGCGATGCAATGAACAACTTTAAGGCATCCGTAAACGGATTCGGATAGGCATCGACTTCAGTTTTTGAAGTGAATTCGGCTTTTATTGAATGATCCGATGAAATATTGGTAAATACATATTCTGTAATTGAACCAACCGGTTTATTGTCAACTTTAACGTCAAGAATTCTGTAGCCCGGATCGGGAGTTATGGAATACCTGATTTCGGAGCCTTCGGTCAGCAATGTTGATCCGGAAGGAGTAATCGTACCTCCGTCACCTGCATCTGCATCAATGGAGTAGGTTGGGATTAGCTCAAAAACCACTGTTACAAGGTGATCTTCAGAAATTCTTTCAAAATACCACGATTCAATCCTGCCCTTTGAGACGCCATCGATCTTTACATCGCCAACCCTGTAACCTTCATCGGGTATAAAGGTTATGGAAACACCTGATCCGTGTGTGATTTCCGACAGGTTTTCCGGATTTACCGTACCTCCATAATTCGACGCTATGGTTATTGAATATGTCCTGATTGCAAAGGATACTTCAATTGTATGATTTGAAGTTATATTTGAGAAAGTATATGATGAAACAGGTCCATGTGAGATACCATCTATTTTGACATCCGAGATCCTGTATCCGTCCTGAGGCATGAATGAATATGTGGCAGCGGACCCGAAATTGACTGTAGTTGTGCCGGATGAACTTATTGATCCTCCGTTCCCGGCAACCGCGTTAATTGTAAATGTGATCGGGACGAAGGAAGCAGCAAGGGTATGGTTCGATGAAATATTTGCAAAAGTGTAAGTGGTCAGCGCTCCTGATGGTATGTTATCGACCATCACTTCTGAAATCCTGTAACCTGTTGCAGGCGTAATATTTATTGTAACCTGTGATCCGTAATTCACTGTTGTGGTTCCCGAAGGTGTTACTGTCCCGCCCTGACCGGCGCCTGTGGATATTGTATAACGGTTCGCTGTAAAGGAAGCGCTTATTGTATGGTTCGATGTGACGTTGCTGAAAGTATAGGAACCCAGGGGCCCTCTGGAAACATTATCAACAATTACATCTGATATCGAATATCCCTGGGAGGGTACTATCGTAAATACTTGCGATGAACCGTATGTTACAGATGTGACTCCGGAGGGAGAAACAGAACCTCCTGTTCCTGAACCGGCAGTTATGTCGAATGTTACAGGTGCAAAATATGCAGTGACTGAATGGTTTGAAATGACATTGTTAAATGCATAGGTGCTGACCGGTCCGACTGATGAATTATCGACCCTCACATCACTTATCATGTACCCGGTTGAAGGAGTAATTGAATATGATTGGTTTGTGCCATGAGTAACCGTTGTTGTTCCCGCCGGGGTAATTGTTCCGCCTGTTCCGGCACTGGCCTCAATTGAATAGACTGCTGTGGCAAACGAGACTGAAATTGTGTGATTGCCTGAAACTTTGTTAAATGTGTAACTTGATACTGCTCCTATCGATACGTTGTCGACTCTGACGTCACCGACCCGGTAACCGAAACCGGGAGTGAAAGTGAAGGTCTGGTCGTTTCCGTAGCTTATTGAAATATTTCCCGCGGGACTGATGGTCCCTCCGGTACCGGCAGATGCGCTCACAGTATAAGTGAAAGGTGTGAATTCGGCTGAAATTGAATGATTTGAAGTGACATTATTAAATGTATAAGAGGTTAATGCCCCCTGCGACACATTGTCGACTTTTATGTCGGCAACATAATGTCCCTCTCCTGCCGAAATTGTGAAAGTCTGATTATTGCCATAGTTTATGGCGACGTTACCTGAAGGGGAAATGAATCCCCCGGCCTGGGCGGTTGCGGTAATTGTGTTTACTATAATGGCAAATGAAACGGAAATCGTATGGTTCGAGATTATGTTATTGAAAGTATATTCTGACGGGGTTCCGACGGAGACATTGTCCACTCTCACATCGCTGATCCTGTATCCTGTTTCAGGATGGAATGTGAAAATTTGTGAAGTTCCGTGGTTCATTGTAAGTATCCCTGAAGGAGACACAGACCCCCCCGATCCGGAACTTGCAGTTATACTGTAAGTCTTTATTTCAAAAGTTGCCGAGATTGTATGATTGGCGGTGATATTGGTCAGTGTATACGATGTGACGGCTCCCGCGGAAATCCCGTCGACCAAAACATTGGTGATCCTGTAGCCTTCATCGGGTGTTATTGAAAATGTATGATCAGACGATTCATTTACTACAAGGTTTCCAATCGGGGAAATAGTTCCTCCCGGCCCTGCCGTTATATTCACTGTGTATGTCGGAGTTACTTCAAATGTTGCTGAGATGGAGTGATCGCCTGTTATATCGGTGAATCTGTAGGATGCGACCCTGCCTACGGAAATCCCGTCAACAAGAACATCCGATATTTTATAACCTGTTGAAGGATATATGTTGAAAACCCGGGTTGTTCCTTCATAAACGGTCACTGCTCCGGCAGGTGAAATTGTTCCGCCCTCGCCGGCTGTTGCAGTCACCACATGCGGTGTCGATTGTGCAAAAGAAGCGGAAATTGTATGATTAGCCGTGACAGAGGTAAAGGTATAGTTGTTAACCTGTCCGACAGATATGTTGTCGACAAGGACATCGGAGATATGATAACCGTCAGAAGGAGTTATTGTAAAAGTTCTGTTTGTCAGAATCGAAACACTGGTATTTCCCGAAGGTTCGATTGTGCCGCCAGCTCCTGCCGATGCTGAAATATTGAATACCATGCCGCTTGCAGCAGCAATTTCCGATTCAGTCATGACGTGATTAATAATCTTTACATCATTAATCTGGCCCAGAAAGCATGTGTTTGTTACTGTTGCCAGTCCGAGGATCATCTCCGGAGTTGAATAATCTGATATTGCGCTGCCGGTGGAAAGTGTCCCGTCAGGGAGACCGTTAATATAAAGCCTGAACTCGCTGCCGCTGCCAGATATGGCAATATGGGTCCATGTCTGTGCAGAAATAACCGAAGAGGATGTTATTATCTTAGCGGAGCCGTCAAAAATCCTTGCTCTGATATGGCCATCGCTTGTGAGACAGATGTTTCTGTCATTCTTTGTTGATCCCGGAAACTCAGCCATCGAGGCAATATCCATTTCCCTGATCGTTTCAGGCCTGACCTTCATCATTATGGTGAAAGAAGGGCTGTTATTCCCTTTCAGAGTGAGATAGTCATCATTTCCGTCAAATATATAAGCGCCCGGCTCAAGCTGTGCCGCACCGGGATAAGTTATCTCATCCCCTTTCAGAATATTCGATTTGTCGCTGCCCGAATCAACAATCTTGATGAATTTATGATCGCCTGTCGGCACAGTTGAGGCGTACCATGTCCATAACCCGTTGTTTGAGTATACGGTCCTGATCCCTACAAAAAGGTCAGGATCATCAAAACTTCCATATGTATATGTTATTCCGTTGGGAACATCGACATCGATGAAGCCCCCGTTGTCACATCCAAGCATCCATACATCCTTCCTGTATTTTACTGCCAGTTCCCTGACTGCCTTGTTAAGTCCTTTATGGTGCTCATGTCCATATTCGCCCCAGTTGTTATGGGTTATTGCCCTTCTCATGGAAGGATCAGCAAAATACTGTTCAAGTTTCGCCTTGATCTTGTTTATCTCTGCTCTTGACAAAGGGGTGTAATTGTTGTATAAACGGGCTTCAAGGTGATCATCAAGCAAATAGCGGTATGAAGGATCATCACCAAGATAATACCTTGAATACTCCATGTTTGTAATGTCATCCCATGGAGTGTACCAGTTTCCCAGGTAATCAATGGGATAATTGTTGCTGTTCATGAATGTCTGCTGCTGGCTTATTATTGTCCTGAAAGCAGGAGTGGCAGGCATTGCCCCGCAGATGAATTTTTCAGTCTTTTCCCAGAACGGAAGCATCCAGATGGCATCATCGTCCATATGCGAATTTATAAGTATGGTTCCGCTCTTTGGGATTGTATTGAAATCTACCAGGGTCCCTTGCGAAAAAGCCTCAAATCCGGTCAGGGCCAAAAATAACAATACACCTGTCAATCTCCTGTCAAAATCACATCTCTTCATAAATAAATAAATAAATAAATTGAAGTTCAGACAATCAAAAATACCAAACAGATATCAGAATCGCAAATGACGGTGGCTTATAAGTATCAGAAAATCAATAAAAAAGCGTTGTCTGATCAATGAAATCAGGGCGATGGTCAGGGCAGTTTTTTCATTGGTGTAACAGTATCGGCAGTTTATCAAAATCAGGAAAAAAAATCATTGACCGATGGAAAAAATCATGAAGAAGGCCGAAGGAAGGCGGAAAACCACCTGATTATTACAGATCCATGGCGTCATGATCAGCGGTTTTGTTAATAAATGTCATACAATTAAGTGATATAGATCAATTTTCAATATGATAAACAGCACTGGTATTTGTTGAAATTTAATAGGGTAATAAATTACTAATCAGTATTATCAGATATCTTTGTGAAATAATTAACAGAAACTGAGAAATGAAAATGAAGTTAACACTTGTGAGGGCTGTCGCGGGCAGTCTGCTCATGCTGGCCGGTCCGCTGCTGTTTTCATCATGCGAAAAATATACATATCAGATTGGGACAGTTGATCCGGAAGAGCCTGTTTCGTTTCAGACGCAGATCCAGCCTATTTTTACCAATAACTGCATTACCTGTCACAGGGGCAACAGGAATCCTGACCTTAGAGCCGGGAATTCATATAATTCACTTACAACGGGTAATTATGTGACCCTTCCCGCTGAGAACAGCCGGCTTTACAGAATGGTGACCTCGGGCAGCCACTCTTCTTTTACACTCGATTCGGAAAAGCAGCTTATCCTTTTGTGGATCGGTCAGGGTGCTCCCAATAACTGATCTTAGTTAACCTTACAAACCAGACAATATGAAAAAGACTTTTCTGTTATTCTTATTATCAACCCTGCTGGCCCCGGTTTGGGCTCAGGCGGAGGCACAGCAGCAGGCAAGCTCAAAACCGGTGAGGTTCACCTTTGGCACCGGAGTTCTTATCGATAACCAGACCATCGAATCACCCTATAAAGGGGGCCTGGAACTGATGATACATCACAGGTTCAGCCTGATTGAAAACTATCATAACCTTTTCGGTATATACGGCGCCGCAAATACCAGGCTCGGTTTGAATTACGGGATTACCGACAGGCTTATGCTGGGAGCCGGGACAACAAAAGACTACAAATTACAGGATATACAGTGGAAATACAATATCGTGCACCAGACCGAGGATAACCGTGTGCCTGTTTCCTTGTCATATTATGGAAACATTGTGCTGGACCTCAGGAAAAAAGATGCTTTCGGACCAGTTGAACGTTACCGGGATATCCACAGGCTGTCTTATTTTAATCAGCTGATACTTGCAAGGAAATTCAGCGAGTCATTTTCAGCCCAGGTTGCACCATCTGTCATATATTTCAACGCTGTGCCCCAATACACGAATGAATCAAAGTATAAAAACCTGAACTTTGGCTTATCGGCGGGTGCCAGGCTGTCGGTTACCGGAAGTCATTCACTTTTGCTTGAGTATGACCAACTTCTGACAAAACAGGATCTGGATGATGAGGAGTTGAAACCAAAGCCGAACCTGTCACTCGGTTGGGAGATCGGGACAGCCACACATACCTTTCAGGTGTTTGTGGCAAACTATTCACAGATAATAAATCAACGGAACCTTGTTTTTAATACAAACAGTTTTTCCGACGGAGAATATCTTTTCGGTTTTAATATTACGGTAAGATTCTAATTATTTTTAATTTTATGATATGAGAGCATCACCGTTCAGACTTCCTGCCTGTCTGTTGTTACTGTTTCCGGCCATTTCATTCGGGGCCTTCAATGCCGTCGCCGGTAAGGAGAAGGGCCCGGCTGATGACACTTCAACCTACAGGTCGCCTTTTTATGAAGATAATGAACGCTGCTTTTCATGCCATGGCCAGAAAACCTATTCATACATGAACGTGAATCTGGGCAAACAGGTAAGGGCCATGATGTTCCAGGAACGTATCATACACAGGGATGAATTTTACTTATCGAACCATAAAAGCTTCAGTTGTACCGATTGTCATTCGTCAGATTACAATAAATTCCCTCATCCCGGTGAGCTGAGGATGGAGCAAAACTTTAACTGCATTGACTGCCACGGAGGGGATGATAAATTCTCGAAGTTCAATTTTGAAATAATTGAATCGGAATATCAGCAAAGCGTGCATTATAAGCTTGAAGGTGAAGGATTTTCGTGCTGGAAGTGCCATGATCCGCATACATACCGAATTAATATAAGAGACAGCCGTAACATTGGGGAAGCAATTCTTTACGACAATAATATTTGCCTGGATTGTCATTCGGATTATGACAGGTTTCAGCTCCTTTCTGACAAAAAGGAGATAAATATTCTTAAAACTCACAGCTGGCTGCCAAACCAGGGAGCTCATTTCAAAAGCGTGAGATGCCTTGAATGCCATACCCGGGTAAATGATACGGTGCTGGTTGCTCATCTGGTAAGGCCCAAGGAAATGGCTGTAAGTGGCTGCAATGAGTGCCATTCAAAGAATTCCCTTCTCATGTCGTCGCTTTATAAATTCAAGTCGAAGGAACAGAGAAAGGATGGCTTCATTAACGGAATTATTATGAATGAATCGTATGTCATAGGGGCAAACAGGAATGAATATCTTAACCTTCTGAGTTTTATTATTTTTCTGGGGGTTGCCGGTGTTATCGGTATTCATGTTTTGTTCCGGATAATTAAAAAACGCCAGTAAGCAATGAGCTATATATATCTGTATCCAAAATGGATAAGACTCTGGCACCTGTTCAACGGGCTTCTGTTCATTATCCTGATAATTACGGGTGTCAGCATGCAGTATACAGATAAGGAGGATAATATCCTTCTTTTCGGGTTTGCACGAGCTGTGAAATGGCATAATGTTGCAGCTATCCTGCTTACGCTTAATTATATCTTTTTTGTCACAGGCAACATCGTTACAAAGAATTTCAGGTTCTATAAAATTGAAAAGAAGAATTTTTTGGCTGACCTGATGGCACAGTTCAGATACTATTCAGTAGGAATGTTTAAGGGAGAAAAGCATCCCTTTCCTGTCACTGAAAAAAGGAAATTCAATCCGCTTCAGAAATTCACCTACTTCCTGGCGATGTATATTTCGATGCCGATGCTGATAATTTCGGGCGCAGGCCTTATGTTCCCCGAGATCACCATAAACCGGTTTTTTGGTGTAAGCGGGCTGATTCTGACCGACCTGCTGCATGTCACAATGGGATTTCTCCTGTCGGTGTTTATGCTTATACATATTTACACATGCACGCTTGGTTCAACGCCCGGATCTCTTTTCAGAAGCATGCTTTCGGGTTACCACGAATCAGAGGAAAACTGAATTAACGAATAAAAAAAGTTTTGCACGGAAATTGTAATAACCATTAAACAAATTAAAAAATTAATAAAATGATCAGAAAAACATTTATTATTATTTTTTCGGCAGCTTTGGGCAGCCTGCTGATATCATCATGCTCCCCCGCCCAGGGACAGCAACCCAAACCATGGGAAGTGCCGGCTGAATACAAGACGATGGCAAATCCGGTAGCCAAAGGTGAAGCAAGCAATAATGCAGGCAAGGTATTATATACAAAACATTGTGCTTCATGCCATGGTAAAACAGGTCTTGGCGACGGAGTCAAGGCCCGCGTTCTGAAAGATTTCCCCGGTGATTTCTCAGGGGCTTACTATCAGAATCAGACTGACGGGGAACATTTCTACAAAACCAAATTCGGAAGGGGCGAAATGCCAAAATATGAAGGCAAACTGTCTGATGATGATATCTGGAATATGGTAAACTACATGAGGACCTTTAAGAAATAAACATTTCATGGAACATATAAAAGAAAAGGGGGCAAAAACGGCCCCCTCTTCATTTCATTGTCGCGTGATGATGTTTAAATAGCGGCAATGGTGTTTTCAAGCAGCTTTTTCGTATAAGCATAGTTGTGTACGCCTCCGCTTGCATCCCTTACGAGCAGCTGGAAATTGAGTATAGCTCCGAACTGTGCATTTGTGAGAGCCGGGAATGCAGGATTTCCATTAGCAGGGTTCTTCCAGTAACCGGCAGGATTTGCGCCTGCGTCATAAATATCAAAGTATCCATGATATTTGCCGTCGATTGGATCTTTCTGCAAGATGTCATGGCCCGATCCGATTGCATTTATCTTTGCTGCCAGTTCTTCGAGTTTAGCTGATATCTCGGTTTTTATGGCAATGAGCGATGGATTTGTTGCGCCCATAGAGTTATGGCATCCTGTTGTGTTGCATCCGTTGAAATTATCCGTTACAACAAACGAATGTCCGCCCGATAACCCTGAAGGGGTTGCCATATGACAGTCTGAACAGGAAGCACCGGCAACGTGTGCTGAATTTGAATAGCCTGTTCCGAATTCAATTCCTCCTGTGCCTGAAGCGATGGCTGCCTGGACACCGTAATGGACCCCTGTTCTGTAAGAAACAGATGACATATTATATGTCGCATCCGGTTCTGACACAAGTTTTGCATAGTCGATAACTGCACCTGAAGATGCTGTTACAGGCCTTGGCTGGTGACATTTTGCACAGAGGTTTGATGATGTTTTGGCGAAATTCACTGTTTTCGTTCCGGCCCACATAGTCATGGGAACTGCTGCAGTGGTTGTAAGAGGGAAGAATTCGGTTCCGGCATAATTTTTATGAAGCGAGCTGTGGCAGGTAAAGCAGCTAATCGGCCCGGGGAGTGCAAGGGCTGAAGCCGATGCCATATAATTGTTTATGTATTTCGAAGGATCTGTCGGATTCTGTGTTATTGTTGCCGGTGTATTGTTCTTTACAACATCAAGAAATCCCTGATGTGAATGGCAGGGGGCACAATTGCCCCTGGTTCCTTCTTCAAAGGCTTCACCCGCGAAGTGAAGTGAATGTTTGTATTCAATGGCTTTTGCATCGACTACGGTACTGTTATGGCAAAGCTTGCAGGTTTCGTTTGCATCTGCACCGTCTTTACCATCCACTCCGTCTTTGCCATCAGCTCCGGCAGGTCCCATCGGGCCTTCACAGGCCCAGGCCAGTATCACAGCCGGGATAAATAATGGTAAAAATCCGAATAGCTTTTTCATAATTCCGATTATTTCAGGTTTTATATATGCAATGTACCAAAAACAAATTGTTATTTTGTTAACAGTTCATATGCTATTTGCAATATCTAAAGTTGACAGTTATGTGTTAAATAATTGATATATATCAATTAAATAAATGATATTTGTTATTATTACTTTCAGAAGATATTGACATCTCTAAATTTGAATCTCACAAAAAATGCCATGTCAGGAAAGAATCTGATAAACAGTTGTGAAAACTGCGAGAATTGCTGGAAAGGTTTTAAGTGTCTTTCCAACGCGGAGATTGAACTGATAAACGAAAACAGGTATGAGGCTGCATTCAGGCCCGGGGAGATAATTCTGAAGCAGGGTGCTCCCGCCTCCAACGCACTCCTACTGGCAAAGGGGCTGGCAAAAAGCTATATTGAAGGTATAGGTGGAAAGAACCTGATAATAGCTATTTCCCAGCCGGGGATACTCATACTAAGCCCCGGGGCCTATGTGAATTCGAGGCATGCTTTTACAGTCTCTGCACTTACCCAGGTGAATGCCTGCTTCATAAACTTCGACATCTTCAGGCAGCTTGTCCGGTCAAATGCTGACTTTGCCGAATTCCTTCTCGAGGATTTCAGCCGGAAATCCCTGATATCCAATCAGCGAATGGTGAGCCTGTCACAAAAGAAGATGAAGGGCAGAATAGCAGAGGCTTTGCTGACCTTCTCCAATGAGGTTTACAGATCGGATGAATTTGAAATAGCCCTTTCGAGGCAGGAATTGGGAGAAATGACAAATATGGTAAAGGAGAGCGTGGTAAGGATACTTAAGGAAATGGAGGATGCCGGCATTATATCGGCTGTATCTTCAGTAATAAAGATCATTGATAAGGAAAAGTTAAAGGAGATATCAGAAAAAGGATAGGCAAGGTCTGATCAAGGTTAAATCAATTCAAGTCATGAAAATCACAAAATTCCTGTTTTCCCCGGTCTTCATGGGGATCCTATTCATACTGTTTGCAGCTTCCATGGCCGCGGCAACGTTTGTCGAAAATGACTACGGATCAGCTGCTTCCTATAATTTCGTATATGATACCCGATGGTTTGAACTTATTCTCTTTCTTCTTGCCGTGAATATGACCGGCCAGATGATAATCTTTAAACTTTACAGGCGGTCGAAGCTTACCATCATGCTTTTTCATCTTTCATTCATTCTTCTTATTGCCGGAGCTGCAATAACAAGGTATACAGGGTGGGAAGGTTTCATCCATATCCGGGAGGGAGAAAATCAGGACACATGCTATTCTGTTACCAGATATCTTGGATACAGTCTTAAGGACATTTCAGGGAAGGTACTTGAAAGGAAATCGGTGAAATATTATATGGGTACTACATCAGCCGATAATTTTACCAGGAAGATCAATACCGGAGAAAAAACGTATGAGCTTGTGCTTTCCAAAATACTTCCGAATGCTGCCAACACGATTGAGGCTTCGTCAGCCGGCAACCCGGTGATATCATTAATACTGAGCGACAGCACAAACCGGGAAACAATCATCATACGGAACGGGGAGATTGTGAAAGCCGGGAGCATGAGCGTTGGTCTCAATCCGCCGGAAAGATGTGATATCGTGATAACAACCGGCTCATCGTCTTTTTATGTTAAATCGGTATACCCGGTTAATATTTCAGGGATGATGACCCGTGAGAGGAAAAGTGTCAGCCAGGGTGATTCAGCAGCACTGGCACCTATGCAGGTGCTTTCAGTGAACGGGCAGAGGCTCATCGTTCATGAAATGGAACTAAAGGGAGAGGTAAAGGTTGCATCAGTCGACCCCAAGGTTCAGAACACGGGCAAGAATGTGTTGATATTCAATGTTTATGATAAATCTTCAAATGTTGCAACCATAAACGTTTGGAATGATGAATCGAAACATACAGCTTCAGGCTCGGCAATGATTGATGATAAAATCGTTGAGATAACCTATGGCTCGGAAGAACTTAAGCTTCCTTTTGCACTTAAACTGAACGATTTTGTGCTCGAAAGATACCCTGGTTCAAACAGTCCTTCCGGATATAAAAGTGAAGTGGTACTGACGGATGCCGGATCGAATATTGAAAAGCCGTTTTCCATTTACATGAACAATATTCTGAAATTCAAGGGCTACAGGTTTTACCAGTCATCATATGATCAGGATGAAAAAGGAACAGTGCTTTCCGTGAACCACGACTTTGCCGGGATGATGGTGACTTACACAGGTTATGCCATGTTATTCCTGTTTATTGTTCTTTCGCTTCTCAACCGTGATTCAGTTTTCCATAAGGTAGATTCAGGTTACTGGAGCTCGGCTCTCCGGAAGAAGGCGCTAGCTTCACTTCTGTTTATGGCAATTGCGGGATCGGGCAACTCAGTTGCGCAGAAACTCGTTGCAGACAAAACTGTTGCCGATGAGTTCGGAAACATTCTGGTTCAGGATCAAAAGGGGCGCACCAAACCTCTTTTCACTTTAAGCAATGATATCCTGAGGAAAGTCGCGCGCGAAAACAAACTTGAAGGCCTGACGCCAATGCAGGTTTTCCTCGGAATATATTTCGACTTCAATAACTGGAAGAATGTCCCGATGATCAGGGTTTCAGATACTGAGGTGCAGAAACGTCTGGGCATCAGAGGAAACATGGCTTCATTCACAGATATTGTAGACATCGACGGTGACGGGTTCTATAAGCTGGCCGAGGATGTGACCAGGGCATATTCAAAATCTCCGGGATTGAGGGACAAGACCGACAAGGAGATCATGAAAGTTGATGAAAGGGTCAATATAATTTACATGGTCTATTCGGGCGGATTTCTTAAGATATTTCCGTTGCACGACGGCTCCCATAACTGGGGCACACCTGAGGAGTCGTTCAAACAGGCTCTGAACAAAGAGGATTCGGTGTATCTTAAAAACATAATGTCGCTGTATGCAGAGGCCCTTCAGTCGGGAAACAAGAGCCAGGCATTGCAGATAACGGGTTCGGTGAGAGACTACCAGAAGAAATTTGCAGCCTACGAACTTCCTCATGAATCAAAGCTTAAGGCTGAATCGATGTACTACAGGCTGATGATTTTCGAGCGGCTGTTCCCGGTTTATGCGACGATAGGAATACTTATGCTTGCCGGGCTGATCTTCATGCTGATGAAAGGCAGGAAAAGCAGGTCCATGTTTGTCAGCATACTTGGCCGGATATTATTTGCCGGGTTTGTATTGCACACCTTTGGCCTGGGCCTGAGATGGTATATTTCGGGCCATTCGCCGATGAGCAACGGATATGAGTCGATGATATTCATATCATGGGTGACACTTCTGGCCGGGTTTATTTTCAGCAGGAAATCGCCTTTTGCGCTGTCGGCAACAGCTGTCCTGGCCGGGCTTACCCTTATGGTGGCACATCTTAGTTTCATGGACCCTGAGATCACAAATCTTGTTCCGGTGCTTAAATCATACTGGCTGACACTTCATGTTTCGGTAATAACTGGCAGTTACGCCTTTCTCGGGCTTGGAGCAATACTTGCAATAATATCGATGATGCTGATAACCCTTTCAGGCAATAAGAATATTACCAGAGTATCAGCCACACTCGACGAACTTATTGTAATCAATTATAAATCGCTTACAATAGGGCTTTACCTTCTTACAATTGGAACGTTCCTGGGAGCAGTATGGGCAAACGAATCATGGGGACGTTACTGGGGATGGGATCCCAAGGAAACATGGTCGCTTATCACAATAATAATATATAGTCTTGTGATCCATTCGCGCCTGATACCCGGGATGAAGGACATCTATTCGTTTAACCTGCTTGCCCTGTTTGCCTTTGCGTCGGTGCTCATGACATATTTCGGGGTCAACTATTATCTGTCAGGTTTGCATTCATATGCAGCAGGTGATCCGGTACCGGTTCCCGCGTTTGTCTATATGGCAGTTATTGCCCTTGTCGGTTTGTCAGTTGCCGCATATGCCAGGTACAGGAAATGGGAAAAGGCAGAGTGAGAAAGCTCGTGCAGGGTTTTCAACGCAATGAAAAAACAAAGCCTTTCCTGCCTGTGGCAGGAAAGGCTCAATTGCCGGGGTGGAAGATGGGATTCGAACCCACGACCCACGGAACCACAATCCGGTACTCTAACCAGCTGAGCTACATCCACCGTTTCTGGGGTGCAAAATAAGTCCAAAATTTCTATTTATCAAAATTTTGGTTTTAATTTATGCAGCTCTTTTTCTATTTCTATTACTATCTTTGACCGGTAAAAAAAGGAAATCCACGGGATAACGGCAGTGTTATCTGCCAATAGTCCGGGAAGATTCCGGAAAACCGGCAAGACGATTGAAAAAGATAAAACTCATTGACAATATTTCCGGGCTTCAGCTTTTCCAGCTGATGAGGTTTCTTATCTTTTTCATCATAAGCGTAGTATTTACAAAGAGCCATCTCACCCGGGCTGAAATCGGGTCGTGGGAGATGTTCATGTTCATAGCAGGGCTTCTCAGTTTTTTCTGGGTTACAGGAATCATCCAGTCGTTGCTGCCTCTTTATCACAGGAACAGGACTTACAGGAAAACCGGGGATAACGGGGAAGGAAAATCGCCTGAAATCTTCAATGCATTCATATTGTTGTGCCTTTTCAGTCTGCTTTTTTTCGCGACAGGTCATATTATTAAATACAATTTTTCGGTATTTAAATACACTGGCAATGTACCTTATCTTAATCTCCTTCTTCTATATATCCTGTTAAGCAGTCCGGTATGCCTTATTGAATATATTTACCTTCTTAACAACCGTTCATACAAAATATTCCAGTATGGGGTATATACATTTTCATTGCAACTGGTACTGGTTATCCTGCCTGTCATTCTTGGGAAAGGTATTATCTGGTCGATTTA
Source organism: Bacteroidales bacterium (assembly GCA_035390825.1). Classification (GTDB taxonomy): domain Bacteria; phylum Bacteroidota; class Bacteroidia; order Bacteroidales; family VadinHA17; genus LD21. Next base: position 72,265 of record DAOOUQ010000003.1, read on the forward strand.
CGGTTTGCTGGCGGTAACCGGCATACGATGGATATGGCTTATAATCCTGCTTGTCAGATACACAGAGATGAAGATTTCCCCCGAATTCATCAAGGAGCATCTTTATCTTGGTGCGCCCCTGATTCTGACAACGCTTATAAGCGGATCAGCACAATACACAGACGGAATAATAGTATCGGCCGTGTATCGTGATCCGGCCATGTTTGCCTGGTTCAGGTATGGAGCGAAGGAATTTCCGCTGGTTCTCATGCTGGCAAGCGGCCTTAATGCAGCCATGCTTCCGGAGTTTTCGACAAGAGACAGGATGAAGGAATCGCTGGCCAGAATAAGGGCCAAATCAAAAGGCCTTATGCACATCTGCTTTCCCGCAACAATGTTCATAATGCTGTTTGCCCGGTGGCTCTATCCGCGCATGTTCACGCCCGAGTTTCAGAAGAGCGCCGATATATTCCTGATCTATTCCCTGCTCATAATTCCACGGCTTGTGTTTCCACAAACAATAATTGTGGGTCGTAAAAAGACGAGGATAACGCTCGTTGCTTCGCTTCTGGAGCTGGGGCTAAACATACCCCTGAGCCTCTGGATGATAAAAATGGGATATAATATCGTTGGCGTTGCACTTGCCACATTTATTGTATATCTGGCAGGCAAGATCTTCCTGGTTGCCTATTTGTGGATTAAAATGAAGATCAGGCCTGATGAATATATCCCTGTCAGAATTTATCTTTTGTATTCGTCGCTCCTTGCCCTTTTGTTCGTACTGATTGACCACAGGATAATTGACATACACTAGAAGGTCCGGATCCGTACCGGTCATTTATCGGGGAGCAGCGATTTTCTCCGGATTAATATTTATGTAATTCTGATTATATTTGCCCTTAAAATAGCGGGGAACAATCAGGTTCACAAAAATTAACTGAGAATAAAAATCATTACTTGTTATAATGCAGATTGTCGAAGTAAGATCAGGAAAGGAGAAAAGGGAATTTCTGAATTTTCCAAAACGTTTGTACAGTGGAGATCCAAACTGGGTATGTATGCTCGACCAGGAGGTTGAAGCAACTTTTGATCCCGGGAAGAACAATCTCTTCCGCCAGGGAGAAGCCTGCCGCTGGATACTGCAGGATGAAAAGGGCGTTACTATAGGAAGAATAGCCGCTTTCATCGATAAGGTGCGATCATCGGTCTACAGACAACCGACCGGGGGGATTGGCTTTTTTGAGGTTATCGATAACAGAGAGGCAGCTTACGCGCTTTTCGATACCGGCAAAAACTGGCTTGCAGCACGAGGCATGGAGGCGATGGACGGGCCCATAAATTTCGGTGAGAACGACACTAACTGGGGATTGCTCGTTGAAGGATTTGTACAGCAGGGATTCGGCATGCCGTATCACAAGAAATACTACAGGGATTTCTTTGAATCATACGGATTCAGGAATTATTTCGAGCAATATTCATATCACAGGGAAGTCTTCAATGAAAAAGGAGAAATTGATTTCCCTCCCAGGATAATGAAGATAGCGGAGTGGCTGACAAGAAGGCCCGGATATTCATTCAGGCATTTTGAATTTTCGAAGAAGGAGAAATTTGTGAGCGACTTTGTGAACGTATATAATTCTACCTGGGCCGTTTTCAAGGAAGATTTCACACCAATCGACAACGAGCTTATAGATGCCTCATTCAGGAAAGCAAAGGCAATTATGGACGAAGAGCTTATCTGGTTTGCATACCATAATGAACAACCCATTGCCTTCTTCATATTGTTCCCTGACCTGAACCAGATAATCAAGCCTTTCAAAGGATCTCTGAACCTGTGGAACAAGATCAGGTTCGTGTGGGCAAAGGCAAATCATAAAATGACACGGATGCGAGCCATAGTTGGAGGCGTCAATCCTGCTTACCAGAACTCGGGGGTGGAATCCGCGATATTCTATCAGATTTATAAGGTCTGCCAGAAGAAACCATGGTACAAGGAACTTGAACTGTCATGGGTGGGCGATTTCAATCCCAAAATGATGGCAATTTACGAGGCACTTGGTGCAAAAAGTGCCAAAAAGCATATAACTTACAGATACCTTATGGATGAAAAAGCCGAGTTCATCAGATACAAGGATGAGATGGCTGCAAAACACAAAACCGACAATGCCGGGAAACACGACTGATAATATTTTTCATCATCAATTTGTTTTTCATAATATTGTTGATTAATTTTGCACTCCCTATTTGCGGGATATATTAAGTTAAAGGAAAAATATTAAGACAATGAAACAGGGTATACATCCGAATAATTACAGGCTCGTAGTTTTTCAGGACATGTCGAATGGTTATTCATTCATGACAAGGTCAACGGCCCCTTCGAAGGAAACCATCAAATGGGAAGACGGCAACGAGTATCCTCTTATTAAACTTGAAATTTCAAATACCTCACATCCGTTCTATACAGGTAAGATGAAACTTGTTGATACTGCAGGAAGGGTTGACAAGTTCATGAACCGTTATAAGGATCATGTAGGTAAAAAGAAATAAGACCGTGTGTGACATTTACAAGGGGCCCCCAGGGTCCCTTTTTTTATACCTTTAAACATTTGGCACAATGATTGCAAAGAGCCCTTTCTGACACTATGTCGAAAAATTATGTGTAAATTTGACAGCATTTTATAAATAATGGATAAAAAATTCCGGAAACCGGTTAGTCAGTTTCTTATCCCGGACATTATCGATGGGGAGGCGGACATTGTCCCTATCATTGCCGACGGTGAAGATGGTGATCTTGAGGATGTTGATGTTCCTGATTCCATACCCATACTATCGTTGAGAAATACAGTGCTTTTCCCGGGGGTGGTCCTTCCCATCTCGATTGGGAGGCCGCGGTCAATACAGCTCATCAAGGATGCTTACAGGACCGACAAAATAGTAGGCACGGTGGCCCAGAAGGATCCTGACACTGAAAATCCTGACTATGCCGACCTTCACAATGTTGGTACGATCGGTCAGATAGTGAAGCTTCTTGAGATGCCCGACGGCTCAACAACGGCGATTATTCAGGGAAGGAAAAGGATGGTACTGAACGAACTGATAACCGACAGTCCCTATTTTATTGCAAGGGTCAAAACTATCCCTGAAATAAAACCAGAAACCCAAAGCAAGGATTTCGAAGCCATCGTGGGATCGCTTAAGGATCTTTCTCTCAAAATAATAAAGATCAATCCAAATATAAGTCCCGAAGCATCATTCGCGGTAAAGAACATTGAGAACAACACTTATCTCATAAATTTCATCTGCTCCAATACCGACATCAAAGTACAGGACAAACAGAAGCTCCTCGAAGTTAACAGTCTTCGCGACAGGGGTTTCATGCTGCTCGAATTCCTTGTACAGGAGATACAGATGCTGGAGCTGAAAAATGAACTTCAGTCGAAGGTTAAAAGCGACCTTGACCAGCAGCAAAGGGAATTCCTTCTGCATCAGCAGATGAAGACAATACAGAATGAGCTGGGCGGCAATCCTCTGGAAAAGGAAATAGAGGAATACAGGAAGAAAGGCGAAACGAAGCTGTGGACAGCCGAAGTAAAAAAGACCTTTGAGAAGGAACTCGACAAACTTAGCCGGCTTAATCCTGCAGCCGCTGAATATTCGGTACAGGTTAACTATATTCAAACGCTTCTTGACCTCCCGTGGGGATTCTATTCAGATGACAACCTTGACCTTAAGAATGCAAGGAATGTTCTTGATAACGATCATTTCGGACTTGATGAGGTAAAGGAAAGGATACTTGAACACCTTGCTGTCCTTAAGCTTAAGGGCGATCTTAAATCACCCATATTGTGCCTTTACGGACCTCCGGGTGTAGGCAAAACTTCGCTCGGCAAATCGGTGGCCAAAGCCCTGGGAAGAAAATATGTCAGAATGTCACTGGGCGGTCTTCATGATGAAGCTGAAATAAGGGGGCACAGGAAGACATATATAGGAGCAATGCCCGGACGTATAATACAGAATATAAAAAGGGCAGGCTCCTCAAACCCTGTATTCATTCTTGACGAGATTGACAAAGTCGGACAGGATTTCCGCGGCGATCCTTCTTCAGCCCTGCTTGAGGTGCTCGATCCGGAACAGAACAGCACTTTTTTCGACAACTTCCTCGAGATGGAATATGATCTTTCGAAAGTGATGTTCATAGCTACTGCCAATACGCTTTCTACAATCAGTCCTGCCCTGAAAGACAGGATGGAACTCATTGAGATAACAGGTTACCTCGTTGAGGAAAAACTTGAAATAGCAAGCCGGCATCTTCTTCCAAAACAGCTTGAAAATCACGGTGTAGGCAAGGATCAGCTCTCGATAGGCAAAAAAGTAATGGAGAAAATTATCGACCAGTATACAAGAGAATCGGGAGTCAGAGAACTTGATAAGAAACTTGCAAAGATTGTGAGGGTCACGGCCCGAAGTATTGCTTCCGATCTGAAATATGACCCGGTATTGTCGGAAAATGATGTGGCAAAGATCCTGGGCCCTCCCAGATATGTCAGGGATCTTTATGCCGGAAATGACCTTGCCGGTGTTGTAACAGGCCTGGCATGGACCGCTGCCGGAGGTGAGATACTGTTTGTCGAAACCAGCATCAGCAGGGGAGGAGGGAAACTGACACTTACAGGCAACCTGGGAGAAGTCATGAAGGAATCGGCTGTCATTGCACTTGAATATCTGAAGGCAAATGCCGACCTCCTTGAACTTCCTGATAATTTTGCTGAAAAATGGAACATACACATTCATGTTCCTGAGGGTGCAATACCAAAGGATGGGCCTTCGGCAGGAATTACAATGGCTGCATCGATAGCTTCAGCATTCACACAGAGGAAAGTGAAGAAGTACCTGGCCATGACTGGTGAAATAACCCTGAGAGGGAAAGTACTTCCCGTAGGTGGCATCAAGGAAAAAATCCTGGCTGCAAAACGTGCAAAGATCCGTGAAATAATTTTATCGGAGGAAAACAGGAAGGATGTTGAAGATATTAACAGGATCTATATTGAAGGCCTTAAATTCCATTATGTTGATACAATCATGGAAGTACTGGATCTTGCACTCCTTAAGCAGAAAGTAAAAAACCCGAAAAAAATCTCATTTGAATGAAACGAACAGCCGTTTTCCCGGGCTCATTTGATCCGTTTACCATAGGGCACGAGGGTATAGTAAGAAGGGCCCTCAGCCTTTTCGATGAAATAATAATCGCGGTAGGAGCCAATGCCCTTAAGAAAAGCTATTACTCGCTTGAAACCAGAAAAGAGATGATAGCCGGTGTTTTCAAAGATGAACCACGAATAAGGGTTGATCATTATGAAGGGCTTACTGTCGATTATTGCCGCAGGATGGGGGCAGGTTATCTTTTAAGAGGCTTAAGGACGGCTGCTGATTTTGAGTTTGAAAGGGCCATAGCTCAGGTGAACAGAACCCTTCAACCCACGGTTGAATCTGTATTCCTTCTGACAATTCCCGAACATACTTCCATAAACTCTACAATTGTCCGCGACATTATCCGGAGCGGTGGTGACGCATCACGGTTTGTGCCGGCGGCGATTGACCTCAGAAAATACAGGGGGGAAGATCTTTAGAATGCATGGTACGCGGTATCTTGTGCAATACGTGGCATTGTTTTCCCTGAGCCCCGGTAAAATTCCGGTTTGCTGATTAACGGGGCAGTTTAAGAATTGAAGTATTTATAAGATCCATAAGTGAAAGCCAGGCTGTGCTTTTTATCTTGCTCAGTTCATCGGGCGACAACCACTCGACTTTTGTTATTCCTTCGTTGATCTGGGGTTCCGTGATCATGGGTCCGCTGTATTTCATAAGGAACCAGCTGGTTTTCTTAAGATACGAAATTCCCTCCCAGCTGTAAGTATGGTAACTTGGTTCAAGGCTTTTCACAATCGAATGGCCTGAAATGCCACACTCCTCGCTTACCTCCCTTAATGCACAGGCCTCCGGTTCTTCCCCGGGGTCAATATGACCTTTTGGAAGATCGAGTTTCCCTTTCTTCTCGATAAAAAGGAATTTTCCTGAAGAATGTCTTACCAGTCCTCCGGCTGCCCCCACCTCTGTGAAGAAAATTCTGAATATTTTCCAGATATGTTTTATGTCGGGGCCGTAGATATTTATCGATTGGATCGATGTATCAGACTGGAATTCAGTGATTAATTTATAAAGTTCATTGGTTGTGTTAAACTTATGGAATAACCCGTATTTTTGTAAACGGTCAGGCTCAGCGCTGATCATTATGAATCGATTCTCAAAATGAACTTTATACATAGTTTGGATGGAAAACATTGCCAGAAAGACCGCCGGATTTTTATTACAAATTAAAGCAATAAAATTGCAACCGTCAAATCCTTTTACATGGGCTTCGGGATGGAAATCGCCAATTTATTGCGATAACCGCAAGGCACTCTCTTTTCCGGAAGTAAGATCATATATCAGGGATTCATTTGCCAAAATCATAACAGAGTATTATCGTGAGGCTGAACTTATTGCAGGAGTTGCTACAGGTGCGATTGCACATGGTGTTCTTGTGGCTGATAAACTTGAAAAACCATTTATATATGTAAGGTCGCAGGCAAAGGAACATGGTCTTGGCAATCAAATTGAAGGATATTATAAAGCCGGGCAGAAAGTTGTTGTGATAGAGGATCTGATTTCCACTGGAGGGAGCAGCCTTAACGCGGTGAAGGCTTTAAGGGATGCCGGTTGTGAGGTTCTCGGTATGGCCGCGATATTCACGTATGAATTCAAGGAAGCCTCTGACGGATTTGCCGCCGCAAAATGCGAATTGCATACCTTAAGCAACTACGGCACACTTGTCGAGGCTGCTGCAGAATCGGGATATATTACGGCACAGGACATAGAAACGCTCAGAGTATGGAGAACAGATCCCGCCAACTGGGGAATAAACCATTCGTAACATGGCAGATAATTCAACCTTCGAAAGCAGAAAAGGAAAACTGACATGTACACCGTCTGAAATATTTGATTTCGTTACAGATATTAGGAATCTCAGGCAGTTTATCCCTGAAAATGCAGGCATCAGCGCCATGAATGTCGAAAAGGAATCCTGCAGCTTCAGGGTAGAATCGCTTGGGATGGTGAATGTACATATTTCGGAAAAAGAGCCTTTGAATAAAATTGTATTCAAAGGGACTCTTTTCCAGACGAATGATTTTTCTCTCAGGATGGACATTAAAGACAATCCTGCAGGAAGGGCTGAAGTGATACTGAAGGTTTCGGCCGAACTCAATCCGTTCCTGAGGATGATGGTTTCAGGGCCGGTTCAGAGATTCCTTTCCTTGATGATCGATGAGATGGAGAAATTTGATGGATGGAACAGGATCAATGAATGAATTCAATCTCCCTGAAAGCGAAATCCCTTATTCTTCCGTTTTCAGTTTCCACCATAAGACAGCCCGACTGATTTACTGAAATGATTCTGCCCTTGAATTCACTGCCGGATGACCTGAAATGATTCAGTTCGTTCAACCTGTAAAGTGATGAGATGTATTCCTCTTTTATTTTTATGTTTTTGCCGGCCAAAAGCTGTTTATACCTCTTGTCGAGGAATACAGAAAGCCTTGTCAGACACTCACCAAGATCATATTCTTTGCCTGTAAGCATTTTCAGGGAAACAGCTTTGGGAACAAAATCAGGAAATCGGTTCTGGTTTACATTCAGGCCGATACCCGCAACCGAACTGACAATCGAATCTCCCGAGATCGAGTTTTCGATAAGGATCCCTGCTATTTTGTCATTCCCTGCAAAAATATCATTGGGCCATTTTATTTTAACATTGTCGATAATGGTTTTCAGGTAATCCGATATCCCGAGTGATATTACCATAGAGATAATGAACTGTTCAGCCGGGCTGACAGTGGTCGGATATAATATTATGCTGAACAACAGGTTTTTGCCACGTTCGCTTTCCCATTTGTTCCCTTTCTGGCCCCGGCCGGCCAATTGAAAGCCTGCATGGACAATAGCCCCTTCCGGGGTGTTTTCAGCCCCGGCCAGACTTGCAGCATCCACATTTGTAGAACCTGTTTCTTCCCTGAAAATGAACCTCGACCCGATTATCATTGTTACTGTTGTCCTGAAAACATGTCAAATCTTCATTACAATCAGAATGCTTGCGCGATGGCACTTAAATTGTAAAAAGAGACTGACAGTGACAAAAGTACAGATAAAGTTTGTACTTTTGCATCTTGATATTTAACAGATGATTCTTTGATGAAGAAAAGGCAGGAAGAGACTGAATTACTCCTGAAAAGTGTCTTAAAGGGTATTATTGAAAAGAAGGGACTTAACGTTCTTAAAATTGATCTGAAAAAGCTTGAAAACAGGGTAACGGATTATTTTGTCATTTGCCACGGTAATTCCACTACGCAGGTTGATGCCCTTTGCGACTCGGTTGAGGATACTGTAAGGGCCGAAACTGGACAAAAGCCCTGGCATGTCGAAGGTCTTGACAACTGTTTCTGGGTCCTTCTCGATTACGGGAATGTGGTTGTTCACATATTTCTTGAGGAATACAGGAATTTTTACAGCCTCGAGTCGCTCTGGGCTGACGGGAAAATGGAATCAGTAAAAGATATTTAAAAGCTAAGCAAAGCATCTATGGCCGATAATGATAACAGAAATCAGGGACCTGTAAAGCCCACTGACAAAAATATGAAGCCAAAATTCAATTCGAACTGGATATTTGCCATACTGGCGGTTTCCTTTATCGTAATTAATTTGTTGTATGGCGGTAAATCGACACCCAAGGCTCAGACACGTGATCTTAAGGAGATGATAGCCAATCGCGACATTGAGCGGATTGTTATCATAAACAAAGAAGTAGCTGAGATATACTTAAAAAAGGAAGCTATTGAATCGGGAAGATATCCCAACCTGCCAAAGAATAACGGAGGGCGCATGGGGCTGGGAGTCCCAAAGCCCAATTACACTTATAATATTGGGGATATCTCTACTTTCCAGCCGTTCCTTCTTGATGAACAGAAGGCAGCCGGTTACGAGGAGAAGGATATTGTTTATCCCGAATCGGAAACACGCCATAACTATTTGGGAGATATCCTGGGATGGACACTGCCGTTTTTGCTCCTTATTGTTTTGTGGATGTTCATAATGAAGCGGATGTCGGGCGGAGGCGCCGGAGGAGCAGGAGGAATATTCAGTGTCGGGAAGTCGCGGGCACAGATATTTGACAAGGAGTCGAATGTAAAGATAAATTTCAGCGATGTTGCAGGTCTTGAAGAGGCCAAGACCGAGGTAATGGAAATTGTTGATTTTCTGAAGAATCCCAAGAAGTACACCCAGCTTGGAGGTAAAATACCAAAGGGAGCGCTTCTTATCGGACCTCCCGGAACCGGGAAGACTCTTCTTGCAAAAGCTGTTGCAGGCGAAGCCAATGTCCCTTTCTTTTCGATTTCGGGTTCCGATTTTGTTGAAATGTTTGTTGGTGTCGGGGCATCGAGGGTGAGGGATCTGTTCAAGCAGGCAAAGGAAAAAGCTCCGTGTATAGTATTTATAGATGAGATTGACGCTGTTGGCCGTGCAAGAGGCAAGAACGTGAATTTCGGGTCAAATGACGAGCGGGAAAATACCCTTAATCAGCTTCTTACCGAGATGGATGGTTTCGGAACCAACATGGGGGTCATTATACTTGCTGCCACCAACAGGGCCGATATTCTCGACAGGGCATTGCTGAGGGCCGGCCGGTTCGACAGGCAGATACATGTTGAGCTTCCGGATCTTAATGAGCGCGAAGCGATCTTTAAGGTACATCTAAGGCCCATAAAGCTCGAAAAAGGATTTGATGTCCCGTTTCTGGCAAAACAGACTCCGGGTTTTTCAGGGGCAGATATAGCAAATGTATGCAATGAAGCAGCCCTCATTGCCGCCCGTAAAAACAAGACAGCTGTCGGGAAGCAGGATTTCCTTGACGCCATCGACAGGATTGTGGGCGGGCTTGAAAGGAAGAACAAGATAATTTCAATGGATGAGAAAAAGACAATTGCATATCATGAAGCAGGGCACGCCACCGTAAGCTGGCTTCTTGAACATGCAAGCCCGCTTTTGAAAGTCACCATCATCCCGCGCGGAAGGGCTCTTGGTGCTGCCTGGTACCTTCCGGAGGAACGACAGATAACGACCCGGGAACAGCTTCTTGATGAAATGGCATATGCCCTTGGCGGCAGAGCCGCCGAACAGCTCGTTTTTGGAAAGATATCCACGGGAGCTCTGAGCGATCTGGAAAAGATTACAAAACAGGCCTATGCCATGGTATCCTATTTCGGTATGAGTGAAAAGGTCGGGAATATAAGTTTTTATGATTCATCGGGACAGTCGGATTTCGGATTCACAAAACCGTACAGTGAAAAAACGGCCGAACTTATTGACAATGAAGTAAAGGAGATAATTGAAGAATCCTATAAACGGGCAAAGAGTGTATTGAATGAGCACATGAAGGGATTGACCGAACTGGCTGAGCTCCTTCTTGAGAAGGAGGTCATCTTCAGCGAGGACCTGGAAAGGATCTTTGGCAAACGGAAAGGCGAACGCATAAAGGAAGAACAGGAAGCCGTTCCGAAACCTGACATGAAGGACAATAATACTGAGATGGGGAATACTGCTGACATTAAGTCTGAGCCTGAAACCAAAGCCGAAGCTGACGGACCTGACGACAGCACGAAATCGGATTTTACTGAAGCACACGGAATAAATAATACAAACAATTCAGAAAGCAAAAATCAACAGCTTTGAGCAATTTCCTGAGACGGACACTTACTGCGGTCTGGATAGTTGTTTTTATCCTTGGAGGCTTCTGGCTCCATCCCATTACATTTTTCATAACGGGGATTGTGCTTCTCACAGGGGCACAGTATGAATATTACCTTATTGTCAGAAGCAGGGGGACACCTGTCCAGATGGTTAACGGCATAATTACCGGAGCAGCCTTGTATATAATTTCCACGCTTGTGGCCGCCGGTCATATCGATGCCCGGTTCTTCCTGCTGATCTTCATTCCGGCATTTCTTACAATGACGAATGAACTTTACAGGAGGCAGGAGAAACCATTTGATTCACTTGCACATACGTTTTTTGGCGTTATTTATATTGCATTCCCGTTCTCATTGTTCCCCTTTGCAGCATTCTCTCAGACGGGCATGAATACACTTGTCCCGCATGGGGCCATTGCTTTTTCCCCGGGGATAATAGTGGGATTTCTCCTGCTTCTCTGGGCTAATGACACCGCTGCATATCTGACAGGCATGACAATCGGACGTCACAGACTCATGGAAAGGATATCGCCCAGGAAATCATGGGAGGGTTTTTTCGGCGGACTTTTCATCACCGTTCTCGCCGCATGGCTCCTGTCCGGATGGTTTGGGGTTGTCAATACCGCAGGATGGATAGTCATTGCTCTGATAATATCTGTCACGGGAACTTTCGGAGACCTTTTTGAATCGATGTTCAAACGGAGCATGGGTGTGAAGGATTCAGGGAACATTTTGCCGGGGCATGGCGGATTCCTTGACAGGTTTGACAGTGCAATAGTGTCTTTCCCCCTGGTGTATCTTTTTATTGCTCTTTTTGGATGATTGAGTTGTCTTGATTAGTTTTGCGCATTATTTCATGAAATGAGTATTCATAAGGAAGGATATAAAATACTTGGTTTTGGGTTTCTGATTCTGCTCATCCTCAATATTGCAGCATTGATAATATGGGCCGACAATTCAGCTGTAAAGTGGTCATTCCTTGTGATCTCGCTGGGCCTTTATATTTTCATACTTTTCTTCTTCCGGTTTCCGGTAAGGGAGCTTGAACCGGACCCCGGACTTATATATGCCCCCGCCGACGGAAAAGTTGTTGTGATAGAGGAGACCTTCGAGAAGGAATATTTCAGGGATACCCGTCTCCAGGTTTCGATATTTATGTCGCCATTCAACATGCATAGTAACAGATATCCGGTTTCAGGAAAGGTCAAATATGTAAATTACCATCCGGGCAACTATATGGTGGCATGGCACCCTAAATCCTCGGAACTCAATGAAAGAAGCACGATAGTCATTGAAACGGAGAATGGCAAGGAAATACTCGTCCGTCAGATTGCTGGCGCCGTTGCCAGAAGGATTGTCACATATGCAAAAAAGGATCAGAAGGTAACCCAGGGTGACGAGCTGGGTTTCATAAAGTTCGGTTCACGGGTCGATGTCTTTCTTCCTCCCGGGACTGAAGTTGAAGTCCCTATACTTCAGCAGGTCAAAGCCAATAAAAGCATTCTGGCCAAAATCTGAAAAGGAAATTTCGTTACTTTTTATACACACACAGATGAGAAAAGACGATACCGGTATAATCACAATTACACCCGATGTGAAATGGACAGGGGTGCTCGATTATGATATCAGGACCTTTGATATCGTTATGACAACGGATTATGGCACTACTTACAATTCATATTTTATAAATTCACAAAAGAAAGCGATAATCGAGGTTGCAAAGGAAAAGTTCTTTAATGTATACCTTGACAAACTAAGGACGCTTACCAATCCTGAGGAGCTTGAATATATCATACTTGATCATACAGAACCCGATCACTCCGGAAGCCTTGGAAAGCTGCTTGAACTTGCACCTTCGGCAACTGTCGTCGGAAGCGGAAATGCAATCAGGTATCTTGAGGATATAATGAACAGGCCCTTCAGATCTCTTGCCGTGAAAGATGGAGATACCCTTGATCTCGGCAACAAAACCCTGAAATTCATTTCTGCACCCAACCTCCACTGGCCCGATTCAATTTATACTTATCTTGTTGAAGACAAGGTTCTTTTCACATGTGATTCGTTCGGGGCACATTATTGCAGTGAAAAAATGTTCAGCGGGCTTACAGATGACTACCTGTCGGCATTCAAATATTATTTCGATGTCATTCTCAAGCCATTCAGCAAATTCATGCTAAAGGCCATTGAGAAGATAAGGCCTCTTGAAATTGATGTGATATGCCCTGGCCATGGTCCCATTCTCCGTGAACACCGGAACGCGATTGTGGAGCTTACGGAAAAGTATTCAAATGATTATCTTGGGCTGACCACCTCCGGAACGGCCAAAAAAGTCCTTATAGCATATGTTTCGGCCTACGGCTACACTAAGCAGGCCGCGGGATATATTGCGGAAGGTATAAGGGAATCGTGCAATTGCGATATTGACATAGCTGATATAGAGGAGATTGCGGCATCAGACCTGGAGGCAAAACTGACAGCTGCAGATGCCATCCTTGCAGGTTCCCCCACGATAAACCAGAATACGCTACTTCCTGTTTACAGGTTGTTTGCCCTGATAAATCCCCTGCGCGACAAGGGAAAACTGGCGGGAGCTTTCGGATCGTACGGCTGGAGCGGTGAAGCGCCGAAAATAATACTTGATAATTTCAGGAACCTTAAGCTTAAGACATTTGACGAACCCGGCTCATTCAAATTTGCCCCTGGAGGATCAAAAAAAGAACTCCTGATGGAGTTCGGCAGAAAATTCGGCGAAAAGATGCTTGAAAATCAATAAGAAAAGACTGCATCAAATTGATTAATCAAAAACCGCAAAATTCGCGGGTGTTTCATGCAAAAGTCTCCAAGTGATGATATTTCAGTAAATTACACCTTTCAACTTCTGCACTGACCTTGCGGACTTTGCGGTTACATGATTCTTGACACAGCAGTTTCCAATTATGAGATTTTGATTGTTTTTGAGATTTTTTTCTTCTCTTCCTCAATTTTTGGAAGCGAAACGCTCAGGATTCCATCCTTGTAACTGGCTTCTATCTTATCCTTCTCGATGTTTTCAGGTAACTGGAAACTTCTGCAGAAAGATGAGTAGCTGAACTCTTTCCTTTTGTATCCTTCCTTTTCCTCTTCTGATTCATTCTTCACTTCCGAGGAAATTGTAAGGACATCCTCATTGATGTCAATCTTGAGGTCCTTTTTGTCCATCCCGGGAACTGCCAGGTCAAGAACGAATTTTTTCTCATCTTCCCTTATGTTGACTGCAGGCATTGAACCTGAATTTGACGGAAATACAGGGAAGAAATCATCGTCGAAAATACTGTTCAGATAAAAAGGTCTGAAACTTCTTCTTGCAATTGTTGGTAACATAGCTTTGCCCTCCATTATTTTAAGTTTAACATATTCACTTTCTCCCCTGATATTTCAATTTCCATTCCACTACTCAAATAAAGACATAATGACATGTAAAATGTCAATATAGCAGACAAAATGACAGTTTCATGGAAAACCGGAATTGTTATGGAATTCGGAAATTTCTGATTAGGTTTGTATAAGAAAAACCTCTTCATGAAAACCACCCTGAGGAACTTTCTGATTATTTTAGGGACAGCGGTATTTCTTGCCGCTCTATGGTATTTCAGGAACATTGCCGTATATATTTTGGTTTCAGGGGTGCTTTCGATAATGGGACGGCCGCTTGTTGACCTGTTCTGCAGGATAAAGGTCGGACGGTGGTCTTTTCCCAGGGCTCTTGCCGCACTGTTTTCCCTTGTAATCATCTGGAGCCTGATAGCACTTTTCTTTGCAATCTTTGTTCCCCTTATCACGAGCCAGATAAATTATTTTTCGACGATAGAAAGTGAGAAGATTGTTCAGATTATTGAAGGCCCGATTGACAGGATTGAGGGGTTTTTGACTTCAATCAATCCTAAACTGTCAGATCAGCTGTCGTTGAGGGAGTATGTGAACAGCAAAATTGAGGGTGTTCTTAACGTTAAGATGGTCCAGGATTTTCTGGGATCGTTTGTGAGTCTTATAGGAAGCTTTGTCATTGCAGTGTTTTCAATAACATTTATTACCTTTTTCTTCCTGAAGGACCAGCACCTTTTTTTCGAATCGATACTGATGTGGATTCCTGATAGATATGTTGAAAATGTCACACGGGCTCTCAATTCAATAAAAAAGCTTTTGACAAGATATCTTATTGGTATTGTGATTCAGAGCACATGCATAATGATACTCATAGATATCGGTATGACGCTTGCCGGCATTGAATTCAGGCAGGCTCTTGTTATGGGGCTTATTCTTGGTGTTCTGAACGTAATACCTTACGTCGGGCCGTGGCTCGGGCTCTTTATAGCTCTTATTATGGGTATAGCGTCGCATATCAACATGGATTTTTCCACGGTGGTTGTTCCGCTCATATTCAACATGATCCTTGTAGAAGCAATTACCCATCTGATTGACAATGTCGTGTTCCAGCCGGTGATTTTTTCAAACAGTGTCAAGGCACATCCTCTTGAAATATTCATTGTAGTCCTTATTGCAGGGTTTGCAGCAGGAATTCCGGGGATGCTTCTTGGCATTCCTGCCTATACTGTAATCAGGGTTTTTGCCAGAGAATTCTTTTATGGGTTCAAGGCTGTGCAGAGGATTACCTCGGGCCTTTCAGACATGACCCCTGAGGTAGTCCATACTGAATTTATACCGGAGGAGGATAAAAAACCAAAAGTCGTAAGAAAAAGTTCACATCGCAAAGCCAAAACTGCAAAAGACGGAGAATGAACAGGCTGATTTCACCATTTGTCAGGATTTTCAGGTTTTATTATGATGGCTTCAGCAGCATGTCGTGGTGGGGAAGACGTGTATGGGTCATAATAATTATCAAACTATTCATTATATTTATGGTATTAAAGATTTTCTTTTTTCCTGATTTTCTTCACCGGAAATATAAGACTGACAAACAAAAAAGCGAGTATGTTCTGGAACAACTAACCAAATCAAAATAAGCCTATGTTCGAAAACGCCGATTTATCCCTTGTCGACTGGTCGAGGGCTCAGTTTGCCCTGACGGCCATTTACCACTGGCTTTTTGTTCCCCTGACCCTGGGGCTTTCATTTATTGTTGCCATAATGGAGTCAATATATGTAAAGACCGGGATTGAGGAATGGAAACGGATTACCAGATTCTGGATGACTCTTTTCGGGATCAATTTTGCAATAGGTGTGGCAACCGGAATTATTCTTGAATTTGAGTTTGGGACCAACTGGTCGAATTATTCATGGTTTGTGGGCGATATTTTCGGGGCTCCTCTTGCAATTGAAGGGATTCTTGCATTTTTTCTTGAATCGACATTTGTCGCGGTAATGTTTTTCGGATGGAACAAGGTCGGCAAAAAATTCCATCTGCTGTCATCATGGCTGGTCGCGATAGGAGCAAACCTTTCGGCGCTCTGGATACTGGTTGCCAACGCCTGGATGCAAAATCCGGTCGGCATGGTTTTCAACCCCGATACTGCCAGGAATGAGATGATAAGTTTCTGGGATGTTCTTTTCAATGAGGTTGCCATCAGCAAATTCCTGCATACAATATCTTCGGGGTTTCTGCTTGCATCGATGTTTGTCCTTGGCATCAGTGCCTATTATCTTCTAAAGAGAAGGGAAATTCTTCTTGCGCGGCGCAGCATCCTTATTTCGGGGATTTTCGGGTTTTTATCATCTTTGCTTGTGATCTATACCGGAGATTCTTCGGCAAAGGCTCTTGCAAAAGCCCAGCCTGTGAAGTTTGCAGCATTCGAAGCCCTTTATGAGGGAAGGCAGAACGCCGGACTGGTAGCCGCAGGCATATTGAGAGAATCGGACAAGAAGATAGGTAACACTGCTGTCAATGATTTTGCCTTCAGGATAGAGATACCGGGTTTCCTGTCGATAATGACAAGCGGCAAAAGGGACGCTTTTGTTCCCGGTATCCATGACCTTGTCAACGGGAATCAATCGCGTGGAATAATGCCCGTTTCGGAAAAAATAGACCGGGGCACAAAAGTCCGTAAAATGCTTGAGGAGTATAAAACAGCCAGAAAGAACAATGATTACGGCAAGGCCGAAATGCTGGCAGCAATGTTCAGGGACAAAAAATTCAATGAAGAAAATTTCAGATATTTCGGTTATTCATTTTTAAAAAGTCCCGATGAGGCAATCCCTGATGTGAAAGTGGCATTTTATACATTTCACCTTATGGTAATGCTTGGATTCCTCTTTATACTCGAATTCTTGATTGCTGTATATTTTCTGTTCAGGGGCACTCTCGAAAAGCAAAAGTGGTTTTTGTGGGTGGCACTCTGTTCAATACTTCTTCCTTATGTAGCCGGTGAGCTTGGATGGGTGCTGGCCGAGATGGGACGGCAGCCATGGATAATACAGGATCTGATGCCGGTTTCAGCCGCTGTATCGCAGATTTCTTCGGGATCGGTAATTACCACATTCGTGCTTTTTGCAGTGCTCTTCACTCTGCTTCTCATCGCAGAGGTATCAATAATGATAAGGCAAATAAAAACAGGACCCAAACATTAGGAGGACAGAAAAATGACACTTGTGATATCACATCTTTTTTTGCAGCAATACTGGTGGATAATCATTTCCGTTCTTGCGGGATTGCTCGTTTTCCTTATGTTTGTTCAGGGAGGTCAGTCAATGATATTTTCGCTTCCGCGGAATGAATCTGACAAAACAATGATAGTCAACTCGCTGGGAAGAAAATGGGAATTTACCTTTACAACCCTTGTAACCTTCGGAGGCGCCTTCTTTGCTTCGTTTCCCCTGTTCTATTCCGCAAGTTTCGGAGGTGCTTACTGGGTATGGATCGCGATCCTTTTCAGTTTCATAATCCAGGCAATTGCATATGAATACAGATCGAAACCTGCAAATATCTTCGGGCAGAAAACCTACGACACTTTCCTTTTCCTGAACGGATCTCTCGGCCCCTTCCTGATCGGAACCGCAGTTGCAACTTTCTTCACCGGTTCACAATTCAGCCTCAATGAAATGAACCAGGTGAGATGGCAGACACCATGGCACGGACTTGAAGCGTTGCTTAACGGTAAAAACGTGGCACTTGGACTGGCTGTCCTGTTCCTTGCCAGGACAAACGGCATTTTGTATATTATGAATTCGGTTGACGAAGAAGGCCTGATTGAAAGGTCATCAGGAAAGCTGGCTGTAAATGCATTGGCTTTTCTTGTGTTCTTTCTTTTATTTCTGGGAGCCCTTCTTCTTTCTAAGGGATTCGCTTATGACAGTTCGACAGGAACCGTAATGATGGAAGATTACAAATACCTCCATAACCTGATCGGAATGCCTGTCGTGTTTATTCTTTTTCTGGCAGGAGTGGCTGGTGTGCTTTACGGCATCGGTTCGGCAATGTTCGGAGGAAGCAGGTCAGGCATCTGGTACACGGGTTCCGGAACCCTGCTTGCCGTTACCTCGCTGTTACTTTTAGCCGGGTTCAACGATACCGCATTCTACCCTTCAATATACGACCTTAACAGCTCTCTCACGATAAGAAATGCGTCGTCAAGCCATTTTACCCTAAAGACTATGATGTTCGTCTCATTCATTGTTCCTTTTGTGGCAGCATATATCTGGTTCGCCTGGAAAGCCATTAACGATAAAAGGATCACAGAAGGAGAAATGAAGGCTGAGGGGCATGTATATTAGGGAGCAGGGCGCAGAGCCGGGTGGGGGAAAGAAGAAGCAGGCAGTGGTTAGTAAGTAGCAGGTAGTAAGAGACAAGAAGTAAGAAGTAAAAAGTAAAAAAGAGCAAGATGTACATTTCGGGTATAATACAATATATGATCTGGCCTGTATTTATTGTTGCAAGCTGGTTCATTATAAAGGCTGCCTTAAAATATTATGAGAAAAAATTCCCTGTCACTGACGAAGAATCAGGATCTGAAAAACAGCTTTGATCCGAGGGACACAAGTATGTAGGCAGGTATTATGAAAGGAGCTGAGGCAAAGCCAAAGAGAATAAATGATGCAAGAACAAGGCCTATGAGTATATATCTCGGCTCATTCCCGGCGAACCTGAGATCTGCAAATTTCAGCGAAAGGAGCGGGAGCCTTGTAACCATCAGAAGGGATAAGATTACTGTATAGGTTATCAGGGCTGTTGCTGATCCTGTGAACCAAGCCAGGAAGGGAAGGCCGGTGAAACGGGAAGCGATAACGACTGTTAAAACTGCAATTGCATTTGCCGGGGTGGGAAGGCCCTTGAAAGTAGTTTTCTGGGTTGTGTCAAGGTTGAAGATCGCGAGGCGCAATGCGGCACATACAGGCATAATGACGGTGATAAACGCCAGAATGTCATTGGTTTTAAGAGTGTTGCCGGATTCCGGGCTTATGTTCAGTGCAGGTACCAGCATTTTATATATAATGAAGGCCGGGGCAACTCCAAAGCTTACAAGGTCGGCAAGGCTGTCGAGCTCCTTGCCGATATCAGAGTACGCTTTCAGCGACCTGGCAGCAAAGCCGTCAAAAAAATCAAAGATCATGGCAGCGAGGATCAGCCACGAAGCGGTAACAAGGTCACCTTTCGATGCAAAAACCAGTGCAATGAAACCGGATGTGAGATTCAGGGAGGTTATAAAGTTGGGAATATTTCTCATAGAGATCATTATATTGAACTGTTGGAGAGCAAAATTATCATAAATTTCAGTCGAATTACAGAAATTGTTAGATTTGCATATTTTAGAGAATCTGCATGATCAATTTCAAAGGCATAAGGATTGCAGTCGACTTTGATGGCACGATAGTCGAGCATGATTATCCCGGCATCGGGAAGGAAAAGCTTTTTGCTTTTCAGACACTCAAGGAACTTGAGAAACTTGGTGCGAGGCTTATTCTCTGGACCTTCAGGGCAGGCAGGGAACTTGAAGAGGCTGTTGAATATTGCCGTAAGAACGGCATAGAATTTTATGCTGTGAACAGGAACTACCCCGAAGAGGTCTATGATGAAACCATAAGCAGGAAGATAGATGCCGATATTTATATTGATGACAAGAATCTCGGAGGATTTCCCGGCTGGAGCGAGGTCTGGCAGATGCTCGTCCCCTTCGACCTGCACCAGCAGGAAATGGAAAGGCAGATAGCTGCTGCAAGAAAAAACAGCTTACGCAGATTGTTCGGGAAAAAGGAAAAGCAAAATGAGAATTAGATCTTTCAGGTATTTTCCTGGTTTTACTTTACTTATAATATTATCCTGGATAGTATCCTGTTCAGGAAGCAGAAGCAATCAGCCTGAAAAGGGAAACGGTACATCCGGAAACATTCCTGACCCTGCCGGTATGGCTCTTATCAGGATGGTGTCGCCCTCTGAAAATGCCGAGTATAAACTTAAGGATCAGATAAAGGTCAGAATTGAATCTGAAGACAAAACCGTAAGGTTTGATTCGGTAAAAGTATATTTTGACGGGCACCAGGCAGGGGTTGTAAGATCGGAGCCGTGGGAATGCCAGGTTGACCCTTCCTTTAATACCCTTACGGGCAGGAAGTCTGTAAAGGCTGTGGGATACAGCAAGGAAAAGACCTGCTCTGTTACAAGGTTCGTCGTTGTAAATTCTGATATCAAACCCGGGAAATTCACTTTCAGTGTCGTAAAAACCTATCCTCACGACAGGGAGGCTTTTACACAGGGTCTTTTCTATGACAACGGGGTCCTTTATGAAGGGACAGGCCAGGAAAGCGGATCGAGCCTCAGGGAAGTTGAGCTTCATACCGGTAAAGTCATGAGGCAGCATAATCTTGATCCTTCCCTTTTTGGAGAGGGTATAACTTTGTACAAAGACAGGATATATCAGGTTACATGGCGGAACAAGGTGGGTTTTGTGTATAACAGGTCCGATTTCAGGGTTCTTAACAGGTTATACTATCAGACTGAAGGGTGGGGATTGACGACCATTGGTGACAGGCTCGTGATGAGTGACGGATCAAATGTCCTGTATTTTCTTGATCCCGAGTCTTTTACTGTGGTTTCCAGGCTTGAGGTTTATGATGATGAAAAGAAAGTTGATCAGCTCAATGAGCTGGAGTACATAAACGGTGAGATATGGGCCAATATCTGGATGACTGACCTCATAGCCAGGATCGACCCAGCATCAGGCAGGGTAAACTCATATATTGATCTTTCGAAATTGTATCCGGAGGCAAAGAGAAGGGAGGTAAATGCTGATGTGCTCAACGGAATTGCATGGGACAGCAGTAACGGACGGGTATTTGTCACCGGGAAACGATGGCCGCAACTATATGAGATAAAGGTTATTAAATGACCCTTGTAGCGTAAATGACATTGACTGCCGATGGTATTATACCGAATTCTGCAGGTGTGTGCCCGAGCGATTCTCCATCGGCCTCCACATAAAGAGGTAATTCCGATTCAACCTTTATATTTGTGCACCTGTAACCATCGATCCTGGGATGGCTCAGAAGAGTACCGTCGTAAAGCAGCTTCAGGCTCCTGATGATTTCAATCCTGCCGATTTCCCTTATTACAGTAACATCAAGCAGTCCGTCGTCAGGAACCGCTTCAGGGGTTTGCCTCATCCCACCGCCGCAATAACGGCCGTTTCCGACATTCATAGAAAATACCTTTGCTTTCACAGGCTTGCCGTCGATCGTTATGTCAGCCTCGATGTTTTTATATGATATAAGGCCCGACAAAAGGTTCCAGAAATAAATTGCCTTGTTGCTTTTGCCTTTTTCCTTTTGAGAATTGGTCTTTTTGACTACTATTGATTCAAATCCGAGTCCTGCAATATTAATGAAGTATCTTTTTTCCTGCCGGCTGCCATTTGAATAATTAATGAATCCGACATCATGTTTCATCCGGCGGGCATCCTTGATAACCCTTACGGCGCCTTCGTAAACAAGCGGTATTCCGAACATGCGGCCCCAGTCGTTCCCTGTTCCGACAGGTATTTTGCTTATGGTACAATCGGTTGTCGGACAATTATCCTGAGTGAATATGCCGTTTACAATCTCGTTGAGTGTGCCATCGCCTCCCACTGAAATGAATTTTCTATACCCCGAGCCAATAAGGTCTCTTGTCATTATGGTTGCGTGTCCCCTTTTTTCCGTGAGTTTCATGCTGTATCTTATTCCCTCCCTGTCAAGCAGCCCGGCTATCCTTTTCCAGTCTTTTTTCCCTTTTCCGTTCCCTGCGTTCGGATTAACGACTGCAAACCATTCATCAGTTAAATGCTTTTCTTCCATAACCCTGTTAGTTTGTATCAAATATCCGAATTATCATGTTAATAAACTGTTGAAAAGCGCAAAAAAAATGTTTACAATTACATTATTGCCTGTCCGGGGCTCAAGTTCATAAATTGTAAATTTGAAGCTCATAATTTAACCACGGTAATCAAAAAAAAGATGGGAAGGATAATAGCCATTGCAAATCAGAAAGGCGGAGTGGGGAAGACGACAACAGCCATCAATCTGGCAGCCAGTTTGGCAGCTCTTGAAAAGAAAGTTTTAATAATTGATGCTGATCCTCAGGCAAATGCCACATCAGGGATTGGCCTGGATACCCGCCAGATAAAGAGTACTGTATACGATTGTCTTATCGACGGGAAGGAGCCTTTTGAGGCAATAAACCAGACAGGCATTGAGAACCTTTTTATAATGCCTTCGAATATTGATCTTGTCGGAGCTGAGATAGAAATGCTCGAAAGGCCTGAAAGGGAAAAGATCATGAAGGGAGTTCTGGGAAAGATCGCCGGGGATTTCGACTATCTGATCATAGACTGTTCTCCGTCGCTCGGACTTCTTACTGTTAATGCATTAACAGCAGCAAACTCGGTTATCATACCGGTGCAATGTGAGTATTTTGCCCTTGAAGGTCTCGGCAAACTTCTGAACACGATCAAGATAATACAGAATAACCTCAATCCTGATCTTGAGATCGAAGGGTTTCTGCTTACAATGTACGACGCGAGGTTAAGATTATCAAATCAGGTTGCCGAAGAAGTCAACAAGCATTTCCAGCAGATGGTATTCAGGACAATCATACAGAGAAACGTCAAGCTATCGGAAGCACCCAGTTTCGGCCAGCCTGCGATTCTGTATGACGCTGATTCAAGGGGTACGGTCAACTATCTGAATCTGGCCAGGGAACTTATCGAGAAGACAGTTCCGGTTAATCAGGGCTGATTGTTTGTTGTTCCTGTAAAACAAAACATAACTTGTTATGACAAAAAAGAATGCATTGGGAAGAGGATTGGGCGCTCTGATAGAAGGTGTCGAAAAGGAAGTGCTTGAGAAGAAGGTTGAGCCCAACATGGACATAGCTGTGGATTCTATCGACGGGAACCCGTTTCAGCCGCGGACGCATTTTGATGAACAGGCCCTCGAGGAACTGTCAGCATCAATCAAAAAACTTGGGATTGTCCAGCCGCTTACCGTCAGGGAGGCTGATGGCGGCCGATACCAGCTAATTGCCGGAGAGAGAAGGTTAAGAGCGGCACGCCTGGCAGGGCTGACCCATGTGCCTGCCTACATCCGCACCGCCGATGATCAGGCGATGCTCGAGCTTGCACTTGTTGAAAACATTCAGCGTGAAGATCTTGATGCCATTGAAGTGGCAATAAGCTTCCAGCGGCTTATTGAGGAGTGCAGGCTGACACAGGAACAGCTCAGCGAGAGGGTTGGAAAGCAGCGTTCGACCGTAACCAACTATCTTCGCCTGCTTCGCCTCCCTGCCGAGATACAGCTTGGCATAAGGAACAAGCATCTTATGATGGGGCATGCCAGGACCCTTGTCAACATTGAGAATCCTAAAACACAGATGGAGGTCTATTACCATATCATAGATGATGACCTGTCAGTCCGTCAGGCCGAAGAGCTTGTAAGGACTCTGCAGACAGAAAAGATTAAGGATCCTGCAAAAAGGGAAAGAAAGCAGAAGCTCAATGAAGATTTCAGGCAGCTTTCAGACCATCTGAACAGGATTTTTTCAACGAAGGTTAGCTTCAGGATAAATGAGCAGGGGAAGGGAAAGATCGTGATCCCCTTTGAGGACCCTGAGGAAATGGAACGCATTTTGGGCATCTTTGACCGTCTTAACAATTGAAATTAATTATATTTGTCTCCACCGGTTCTGCCAATGGCTGAATAAAGTCCGGTGTTTACTGGGTTTGAGAACAGTTCAGAAAATAATAATTATTCTCATCACGTTATCCTTTTGTCTGCCGTATAACTTGACGGCTCAGGATACTGTTGCTGTTGCTGCACCGGAAAGAAAAATCTTCAGGCCTGTACCGGTAAAAGCCACAATGCTTGCAGTTGTGCTTCCCGGAATGGGCCAGGTTTACAACAGAAAATACTGGAAGGTCCCTTTTGTTTATGCCGGTTTTGGAGGACTTGCATACACTATTGGCTTCAATTCGTCAAAGTACAATGAAATGATGAAGGCTTATCAGGATTTTACGGATAAGATCCCTGAAACAAACAGTTACATTAAGCTGATAAAGGGCAGTTCACCGTCAGAATATGATCCTGTGCTTTTTCCTGACAGCTATAAGCCTTCAAATGAATCGTGGGTAAAAGAAAATTTGCTTAATGCGGTGGATTATTATAAAAAATACCGTGATCTTTCCTATATTGGGATCGCAGCCTGGTATATTATAACCATTCTCGATGCAAATGTGGATGCCAGCCTTGCAAACTATGATATCAGCAACAACCTCGACCTTGAACTTGCCCCTGCAAGGGTCGCGGTTCCTGGCGGAGTAGGTGCAGGATTTAATGTAAGTTTGATTTATACATTTTAAATGAAACCCTGAACAATGAATTATAAGACAATACTGTTAACGCTTTTCTTGACATTACGTATTGCCAACGCTTACGGTATCAACGATACAATAATCCTTAAATCAGAGATATATACCGAGAAAATAACTGAAGACCTCGACAGCCTGGTGAACAGCTGGTATGTTAAAATTGCCATGCAGAACAGGATGGCAGATTATGATTATGACTCAACGGGTGTCGAATATTCCGATTCAGTTTACAAGGAAAGGCTGAGCAGGATAAATTCAATTATGAAGCTGCCATACAACAGTATAATCAGGAATCATATCCATGTATATACAATCCGTCAGAGGGAGAAATTCTGTGCAGTGCTCGGCCTTATGGATTACTATTTCCCGATTATTGAAGATATCTTCGACATGTACGGATTGCCTTCAGAACTCAAATACATGGCAGTGATCGAATCGGCCCTGAACCCCAACGCCTTTAACAGACGTTCCGGTGCAACAGGCATGTGGCAATTCATGTACAGCACAGGGCGGTTGTATGGTCTTACAATAAATTCTCTTGTCGATGAAAGGCGTGATCCTGTCAAGGCTACTCATGCAGCTGCAAAATTCATGAAGGACCTTTATAGTATCTATAACGACTGGATACTTGTCATTGCCGCCTACAACTGTGGACCGGGCAACGTGAACAAGGCAATAAAAAGATCAGGCAATAAAAAGGATTACTGGGATATATATTACAGGCTGCCCAGGGAGACCAGGGGATATATCCCGATGTTTGTGGCAGCCGCCTATGCTGTTAACTATTCCGCTGAACATAAACTGAAACCTCTGCCTCTCAATATCCCTGTTTCGACTGACACTATAATGGTTAGCAAGGATATTCATCTGAACCAGATATCTGAGGTCATGGGGATTCCTCTTGGTGAGCTGAAGGCACTGAATCCGCAATATAAGACGGGACTTGTACCCGGTTCCTCAAAACCGCTTTCCCTGACACTTCCAATGAGCCACCTCGGGGATTTCATCGACCTTAGCGATACCATCCGGAATTTCAAGCCGGATGTCTATCTCACAAGGATCAATATTACAGCAGACCCTTCGCGTTCAACATATGTTCCGCCCGATGTAAAGGGGAAAACCAAAATCATTTATACTGTCAAAGACGGAGATAACCTTGGGTATATATCGGAGTGGTACAAAGTGTCGCTTTCGGATCTCCGGTATTGGAACAACATTTACCGTAATACTATAAGGGTGGGGCAGAAGCTTGCCATTTACGTGGATCCGTCAAGAGCCGATTATTATTCCAAAATAAACGAAATGTCGTTTGCCGAAAAACAACAGATTGCCGGCAAGCCTGCCGCGGCACCCGCAGGCGTATCATTTGCCGCGCTGCCTGTACAGGAACAATCAGGTGATTTTATCACGTATACTGTAAAGTACGGTGATACAATCTGGGATATAGTAAAGAGGTTTGAAAATGTAAGCACTACGGATGTCCTTCATTTGAACAATATAAGCGATCCTGGTAGGATCAGGGTAGGTCAGGTACTTAAAATAAAGAAGAAGAGCTAAGCCTCTTTGTCAGAATGCGCCCTTTCAGGTCATTTCTATTACTGCTTGTCATTTTGATCTGCTTTGCAGGTCTTTCTTATGTTTTACCATGGGATCTCGACCTGCCGTCTGCAGAAACCCTGGTGCCTGAGAAAATACTAAGGAAGATATATCCCGTGACGGATCAGCCCATTCACGATACCATTTTTGCCAGGGCAACTCATGGCCTTAAAGCTGAGCCCGATGACGTCTCAGCCGTTATTGATACATCCGGAGCCGGATTGCGGCAATTCGTTACAATTTCAACGGACACGGCAAAGCATCATCCTTTACAGCTTTTTCTTGATTCCCTGAAAAACTCAAGAGGCAAGATCAGGATCATGTATTTCGGCGATTCACAGATTGAGGGAGACCGCATCACTTCATATCTCAGGCACTCGCTTCGCACCATAAAAGGCGGTACCGGACCGGGGCTGTTCCTTCCCGTTATGCCTGTTGCCTATACAAAATCATTTTATGTCAGGGCATCAACCAACTGGCGCCGCTATAATTACCTGTCATTTAAAAACGGGGAGATAAGGCACAATGAACTGGGGCCATTTATGTCATTCTGCAGGTATCTGCCGGAAGGGCGTGTTTCTCCGGGAAAAGTAAAATCATGGGTAAGAATTACAGAGTCGGTCTTTGCCGACAGCTTCTCATCAGATTTTGAGTACCTGAGGATAATATACAGGAATAAGCAGGATAATGTCGGGATCACCGTCAAGGCGGATAACAATCCCTTAATTGTCGATACCCTCAGGAAAAGCGATGAAGTTGCTGAATATTGGTGTCCTCTTTACAGCTCAAAGAATATCCTTGTTGAGTTCTCCGGAAATACAAGTCCTGATATCTACGGAATAAGCATTGAAGGCAGAAATGGACTGGTTGTGGATAACATTCCGCAAAGGGGGAGCGCAGGACTTGAATTTACAATGGTTGACAATGAGAACCTTAAAGAGTGCTTCAGTATTCTTAAGCCTGACCTGATAATATTGCATTACGGTCTGAACCTTGCAACCAATATCAGGAATGACTATACATATTATGAGAAGGGGCTTACCCGTCAGATTTCGCTGATCCGTGAAGTTGCTCCCGGGACCGTCGTTGTAGTTGTAGGATTGACGGATATTGCATACCAGGAAGGAGACAGGGTGGTGTCCTATCCGAATATCGGCAAGATAATAAAGGCCCAGGAAGAAGCTTCCGGTGAAGCAGGTGCCGTTTTCTGGGACGCCCGGAAAGCGATGGGAGGCAATTCATCAATCATAAAGTGGTTTGGGATGGATCCTCCTCTTGCAAAAAAAGACTACGTCCATTTTACAGATCAGGGAGCCGACACTTTGGCCGCGCTGATGCTTTCAGATCTTTTCACGGTTAAACAGATTACTTTACCGGATTCCCCTGCGGCTATACGGCCACCGGGCCTCAAAACGGATGATGCTGCTGCTTTGGCAACACCGGTGGCGGTTCAGCAGAAAGAAAAGGAAAATATAATGGAAGCATTGCTTCAGACTGCCTTAAGATACGACCCGTCAAGCCCTTTCATATTTTCTTCTCCTTCCTTCTGGGTGTTTTTCCTCTTCGTCCTTGGCGGTTTCCTTTTTGTTTACAGGAAAATGTTCCTGAGGAACCTGTATCTGTTTATGGTAAGCCTTTTCTTTTATTATAAATCAGGAGGGTTGTTTTTAATCCTTCTGATTCTGGTTACCGTGATAGATTTCTCATGCGGGCTTTTTATAAACAGGTCGGGATCCAAAGCCGGAAGAAGGTTTTTTCTAATTCTCAGCATTTTCTCGAATATTGGTCTGCTGGCCTATTTTAAATATACAGGGTTTATTATCCAGACATTCAACGACCTCTTCGGGACAGCTTTCGTTGTAAAGGATTATCTACAGTCATTTTCGAATCAGTACTTCGGTACTCATTTCAATATCAGCAGTATAATACTTCCGGTTGGAATATCTTTTTTTACCTTCCAGTCGTTAAGCTATACAATAGATGTTTACAGGCGGAAGCTCGAGCCTGTAAAGAACATTATTGATTTTGGCTTTTATGTCTCTTTCTTTCCTCAACTTGTTGCCGGGCCGATCGTAAGGGCTTCGGAATTCATTCCCCAGCTCTATAAACCTTACAGTGTGACACAGAGGGAGATGAGTCATGCCATCTTCCTTATAATGAAAGGATTGATAAAAAAAATAATTGTATCAGACTTCATAGCCGTTAGTTTTGTTGACAGGATATTTGAACTTCCGACTGCTCATTCAGGATTTGAGAACCTGATGGCAGTTTATGGCTATGGTCTGCAGATCTATTGTGATTTTTCGGGATATACAGATATTGCGATTGGTCTTGGACTTTTGCTTGGTTTCAGGTTACCGCTGAACTTCAATTCACCTTATAAGGCAGCAAATGTATCGGACTTCTGGAAAAGATGGCACATCTCACTTTCGAGATGGCTGAAAGACTATCTTTACATTCCCCTTGGGGGGAACAGGAAAGGCAGGCTAAGGACGATTTTAAACGTGATGATAACGATGCTTCTTGGCGGCCTGTGGCATGGGGCCGCCCTGAGATTCGTCCTGTGGGGAGGCCTTCATGGCGTTGCTCTTGCCTTTAATAAAACAGCGGAGTATTTTTTTGGAGAGAGAACATCCCGTGGCAGGTTCAGGTTGGCAGTTTCAGTCTTTTTCACGTTTCAGTTTGTGAGCTTTTGCTGGATATTTTTCAGGGCGCAGGATCTGCAAAATGTTGGTCTAATGCTGCGTCAGATTGTAAACGACTTCCTGCCTTCATCTTTCGAATCGGTATTCAAACTGTTTGGAGGAGCGTTTGCACTGATTACAGCAGGTTATTTCATACATTTTCTTCCTGAGAAGGTCAAGGAATCTTACAGGGGATTGTTTATAAGGATACCTGTCGGTGCACAGATGGTCATCGTACTGATGATAGCATTCCTGTTGTACCAGATGAGGGCAGGAGAGATAATGCCATTTATATATTTCCGGTTCTGACCGGAATATTAAAGGATATTTGATCCGGAGACAGGGCGCGCATATGCGATAACATCGGCTGCCGTGATTTCATCCCTGCAAAGGATTATCAGTCTTTCGAGAACATTGCGGAACTCACGAATATTTCCTGTCCACTCTATTTTCTGGAGTTCCTTTATTGCATCTTTTTTTATTATTTTCCTGCTCATTCCGTATTCGCTGCAGATCAATGAGTTAAAGTGTTCTGCCAGAAGGGGTATGTCCTCCTCGCGTTCATTGAGGGTAGGTACATGGATCAGAATAACGCTTAGCCGGTGATAAAGGTCTTCCCTGAAAGTGTTATTCTCTATCTCCTTTCTGATATTCTTGTTTGTAGCTGCAATAACCCTGACATTGACATGGATGTCCTTATCCGAACCAACGCGGCATATTTTATTCTCCTGAAGGGCTCTCAGCACCTTCGACTGTGCTGAAAGGCTCATATCACCAATTTCATCAAGAAAAAGAGTGCCTCCGTTTGCCTGTTCAAATTTACC
The DNA here is from genome assembly GCA_035390825.1 of Bacteroidales bacterium. Classification (GTDB taxonomy): domain Bacteria; phylum Bacteroidota; class Bacteroidia; order Bacteroidales; family VadinHA17; genus LD21. The sequence goes on from DAOOUQ010000003.1 coordinate 102,009, forward strand.
AATCCTTTGTTTAATAGCCGATGTGAATGATCCTTTTTCGTGACCGAACAATTCGCTTTCAATGAGTTCTGACGGGATTGCAGCACAATTGACTTCGACGAAAGGGCCTTTTGCCCTGTTGCTTTTCTCATGGATCTGGTGAGCTACAAGCTCCTTGCCTGTTCCGTTAGATCCTGTAATGAGAACCCTTGCCTCGGTCGGAGCCACCCTGTCGATCATCTCTTTCACTTTCACAATGGCTTCCGATTCACCGACTATCTCATACATTTTACTGACCTTGTTTTTCAGTACCTGGGTCTGGGTTATAAGAGTTGACTTGTCGGTCGCGTTTCGAATTGTGATAAGGAGCCTGTTGAGGTCGAGAGGTTTTTCGAGGAAATCGTAGGCCCCTTTTTTTATTGCTTCAACTGCTGTGTCGATATTGCCATGCCCCGAGATCATTATTACGGGGACGTCGGAAGAGGTCTCATAGATTTTCTGAAGCACTTCAATCCCATCCATCTTTGCCATTTTAATATCGCAAAGGACAATATCGTATGAGTTCGATCCGAACATTTCGAGCCCTGACGGGCCGTCTTCTGCAAGGTCCACCTCATGTTTCTCATATTCCAGAACTTCCTTCAGGGTGTTCCGGATTGCTCTTTCATCGTCGATAACAAGAATTTTTGACATTATTGTTCTTTATTTCATTATCCGCTGTATCTCAGCCATTTCCACATTTCGTGCCAGGAGCTCTTTTTCCCATACATAAGAATACCGGTACGATAGATCTTTGCGGCCATCCATACGAATGCCACGAATGTAACGATCATTAGTGCCATTGAAAGGAGAAGCTGCCAGTAAGGTACGCCGAACGGGATCCGGGCCATCATTACTACAGGAGACGTCAGCGGTATCAGCGAGCACCAGAACGAAAGTGAACTTTCGGGGTTCTGCATTGTACCCATGGCGACCATCAGACCGAGTATTATTGGGATTGTTACAGGAAGCATGAACTGCTGTGTTTCTGTTTCATTATCCACAGCCGAGCCGATTGCCGCAAATATTGAGGCGTAAAGAAGGTAGCCGGTCACAAAATAGAAGATGAATGAAAGAATTATGAGTCCCCAGGGCTGATTAAGGGCGCTGCTGAACAGCTGTCTGATTTCAGCCATGTCGGGATTAACACCGGCTGCTTGATCCTGAGCCATCTGCGGCTGTTCATCCGACAGTATGCTCTTTGTCATATTCTGGGATACTTCGGTGAGGTTCTCAGTTTTAAGAATCGTTGATTTAATCACGGTCAATATCCCCATGGTCAGGAACACCCATATCAGGAACTGTGTCAGGCCAACGAGGGCAATGCCTACAATTTTCCCCATCATCAGCTGTACAGGTTTTACAGATGAGACAATAACCTCTACAACCCTGCTTGTTTTTTCTTCAATAACACCTCTCATCACCTGGGAGCCGAAAATGAAGACCAGCATGTACATAAGCAATCCGCCGATATAGGCCAGCGCCATAGATATACCTGTACTTGTATCTTTGATGACACCTGAATCTCCGATCTTTTTGGTCTGGACCGAGACTTTTGTATCCACGTTCTTTATTATCTGATCGAGATTCTCGATATTATAGGTCATTAGTTTCTGCCGTTCTATTTCTTTTTCAAGCGAATTCTCGATATGCTGGAGAAGGCCGATCGGGGGTTGTTTTTTCGAGATAAGCTGAACGGCATTAGGAGTGTTGACGATCTCGGGTGAGATGTAAAGTATCCCGTAATACCCTGCCTGATCGAAGTTGGATTTAAGATCGTCGACCTTCACGTTATCGAGATAGACAAATTCGAGATTCTCAGTATTTTTAATCACCCCCTTGAACAGATCGGAATTATCTTCGATGACGGCGATCTTCTTAAAGTCCTGTTGCTGGTTCATCATAACCAGGGTGGGTATTATTATCAGGGCGGCCATAAGAACAGGGGCGAGGATTGTCATTATTATGAATGACTTTTTTCTTACCCTAGTCAGGTATTCTCTTTTTATGATTACAGGTATCTTGTTCATAGCGGAAGGAATTTTCAGGGTTTATCTCAGGTTCAGTTGCGTGATTCGACGACTCGTATAAAGATCTCATTCATTGATGGTAATGAAGGATTGAAGGAGATGACTTTTCCCAAGCCCACAGCCATCTGAAGGATTTCGTTAGTATCGTCGTCTCCTTTTGCCTTGAAGCGTATAGCACTTTTACCATTATCTTGCTGCCTGCTGATTATTTTGAAACGGCCGTTCTCAGGGATGTTTACATCCCCTTCAAAAACAATATCATATTCATTGGCAGCCCATTGTTTGCGTATGTCATAAACGTTTCCCTCGAGGATTGCCTTTGCCTTGTTGATAAGGGTTATATTGTCGCAAAGCTCTTCAACCGATTCCATATTATGGGTTGAGAATATTATTGTAGCGCCTCTTTCACGCAGGAACAGTATCTCATTTTTAATAATATTTGCGTTTACAGGATCGAAACCGGTAAATGGTTCGTCGAATATCAGGAGTTTTGGCTCATGAACGACTGTTGTTACAAACTGGACTTTCTGCTGCATTCCCTTCGAAAGCTCCTCCACTTTTTTACCCCACCAGTCGACAATTTCAAGTTTTTTGAACCAGTATTTAAGTCTTCTCATGGCCTCGGCTTTTGAAAGGCCTTTAAGCTGGGCAAAATACAATGCCTGTTCGCCAACCTTCATCTTTTTGTACAGGCCTCTTTCCTCGGGGAGGTAGCCTATCGACATTACGTCTTCAGCGTTAAGTTTGTGCCCGTTCAGGAAGAGTTCTCCCGAATCGGGGCCGGTGATCTGGTTTATTATCCTTATGAGGGTTGTTTTTCCCGCCCCGTTGGGGCCAAGAAGGCCAAAAATACATCTTTCCGGTACAGAGATGCTCACATTGTCGAGTGCCAGCTGAGTTCCGTACTTCTTTGTCACGTTCTTTGCTTCGAAAAGTGCCATGTAAGTTATATATGATTTAAAAATAGAGGTAAATATATAAAACTCTGCGGAAATCAGCTAAATCGCAGAGCATTTCCCATGGTCGGTCATGGCTTGCATGCCGTCATACATTTAATTACCGGGATCGTTTATTGCTGGAAGTAACCCCTCATTCTTTCGAAAAAGCCTTTGTCGCTGCTGTCGGGCTTGGGCTCAAAGGAGGGGCTGTCCTTCATTTTTTCGAACAGCTTCATCTCTTCCCTGGAAAGGTTTTTGGGGATCCAAACGTTTACGTTAACAAGGAGGTCGCCTCTGCCGTATCCGTTAAGCTCGGGAAGGCCTTTTCCCCTTAGACGGAGAATTTTTCCGGGTTGTGTCCCGGGTTCTATTCTGATCTTTACATAGTTTTCTACAGTGGGGACTTCAGCCTGGGTTCCGAGAACAGCATCCGGGATGCTTAGAAAAAGGTTATAAATAAGATCATTTCCTTCCCTTATAAGGTCAGGATGTTCCTCCTCGTCAATTACAACGAGAAGATCTCCGTTAACGCCTCCGCGTCTTGCGGCATTACCTTTCCCCTCGACGTTCATTTGCATCCCTTTGCTTACTCCGGCCGGAATATTTATTTTGATAATTTCTTCTTTTTGGACTATCCCCTCGCCATAGCATGCCGGACATTTCTTGGTGATTGTTTTTCCCTCGCCGTTGCATGACGGGCAAACGGAAGTAGTCTGCATCTGGCCGAGGATTGTATTGGTGACCCTTGTTACATGGCCGGAACCGCGGCAAGTTGTACAGGTGCTGACACTGTTCTGGTCGGCGGCTCCTGTTCCGCCGCAGGTTGTACACTGAACATATTTGTTGACTTTTATTTTCTTTTCGGTTCCCTGGGCGATATCCTGGAGGGTGAGTTTCACCTTTACACGAAGGTTGCTGCCTTTATTCACCCTTCTTCCGCTGCTCCGTCTGGAGCCTCCGAAGCCGGCAAAGCTTCCGAATGCATCACCGAAGATATCACCAAAAGATGAAAAAATATCTTCCATTGACATGCCGCCGCCGTTGAATCCTCCTCCGGCACCACTAACGCCTTCATGTCCGTAACGGTCGTATCTGGCACGTTTTTCATCATTGCTCAGCACCTCATAAGCAGCGGCAGCTTCCTTGAAATTCTCCTCAGCCTTTTTGTCGCCAGGGTTCTTATCGGGATGATATTTCAATGCCTGCTTCCTGTAGGCCTTTTTGATCTCCTCTTTAGTAGCCCCCCTCGAAACTCCAAGCACCTCATAATAATCTCTTTTTTCCATCCCTGTCCAGTTTTCTTATCTTGTCTGTTTATAGTTCAAAAAACAGGCTATTCCCCGATAACCACTTTTGAATGCCTTATAACTTTGTCTTTCAGATAATAACCCTTTAAAATCACTTCAACTATTTTCCCTTTAAGACTTTCGTCATCAACTTTAAGTTTTGTGACGGCATCATGCAGATCCACGTTAAAGTCGCATTTCAGCGATTCTATTTCCTTTATTCCCTGTTGTTTAAGAAACTCAGAAAACTTTGTATAAATGAGGTCGATTCCTTCCTTCATGCCTGTGCAGTTTTCCGTTGTCTCCATGTGTTTCATGGCCCTTTCGAAATCATCCATTACCGGCAGTATCTGAAGGAGAAGATCTTCAGTTGCAAATTTTGTTATTTCAATCTTCTCTTTCAGGGTTCTTTTGCGGTAATTGTCAAATTCAGCCGAGAGGCGGAGATATTTATCCTGCATCTCTGCCAGTTTTTCCAGAAGTTCCTTTTCCCTTTGTATTATTTTGTCAGACACTTTTGCACCGGTATCATCTGATTCCGGCGGTGTATCCTGCTTTTTTTCAGCCTCAGGTGATTTTGCATCGAAGCCGTTTATTGCTTGTTCTTTTGCCGTATTGTCTTTATTTTCACTTGTTTCTGCAGTCTGTTGATCTTTTTTTTCCTCAGTTTCCTGGATCTTCTTTTTTACCATCACAACACAATTTTCATATTAGTATTTCAGATTTTGCAAAAAACCTGCCAACCCTGATTATTTGACAAATTGACAGTAGAGTTAATAATTGTTAAATCACCGCGACAGAAAATTGTCGTCATACCCTTATTATTTCGGCTCCCAGGGCATTGAGCCGCTGGTCGATGTTCTGATAGCCCCTGTCAATCTGTTCGATATTATGGATTGTGCTTTTGCCGTCGGCCGAAAGAGCAGCTATAAGGAGTGCCACTCCTGCACGGATATCCGGTGATGACATTGTGGTGCCTCTGAGCTTTATCATTTTGTCGAGGCCTATCACTGTTGCCCTGTGGGGGTCGCAAAGTATTATCTGAGCCCCCATGTCGATAAGTTTATCGACAAAGAACAGGCGGCTTTCGAACATTTTCTGATGGATAAGAACGGCTCCCTTGGCCTGTGTGGCAGTCACAAGGAATACGCTGAGAAGGTCGGGGGTGAGGCCGGGCCAAATGGCATCGGCGATAGTCATTATCGACCCGTCGATAAATGTCTCTATTTCATAATGGTCCTGGGCCGGAATGAAAATATTGTCAGCTCTTCTTTCGAATTTTATCCCAAGTCTCCTGAAGGAATCCGGAATTATTCCAAGGTTTTCATATGAGACATTTTTTATTGTGATCTCTGATCCCGTCATGGCGGCAAGGCCGATAAACGATCCTATTTCAATCATGTCAGGGAGGATGGCATGGCTGCAGCCTCCAAGTTTTTCAACGCCGTCGATATGCAGGAGGTTGGAACCTATTCCTTCAATTCTTGCGCCCATTGACACCAGCATTCTGCAAAGCTGCTGGATGTATGGTTCACATGCAGCGTTATAGATTGTGGTTCGGCCCTTTGCAAGGACGGCTGCCATGATTATGTTGGCTGTCCCTGTAACCGAAGCTTCGTCGAGATGGATATATGCGCCTTCCAGCGAAGGCGCCTCAACTTTGTAAAAGGGATCAGAAGTGTCAAATTCAAATTTAGCCCCCAGCTTCCGGAAACCTGTGAAATGTGTGTCGACCCGTCGGCGGCCTATTTTGTCTCCGCCTGGTTTTGGGATGACAGCCTTGCCAAACCTTGCAAGGAGAGGGCCCACAATCATTATTGATCCCCTGAGGCTTGAGCTCTGAATACGGAATTCCCGGGTCAGAAGATAATTGAGATCGATATTTATGGCTTCGAAGCTTATTGCAGAATCAGCTTCCCGCGATATTTTAACTCCGAGACAGCCAATAAGTTCTATGAGCTTGTTTACATCGCTTATATCGGGGATGTTTCTTATCGTAACTTTCTCAGGGGTCAGGAGAGTGGCGCAGATAATCTGAAGAGCTTCATTCTTTGCTCCCTGGGGGATTATTTCACCTTTAAGAGGTTTGCCGCCATTGACAATAAAACTGGCCATTAATGACGTGTATGTCCCTTTTTCTTGTTGAATTGTTTGTTCATCTGTTTGCCATGGGGCTTACCCTGCTGGGGCTTTTTCTTAACAGGAGGAACAAGTTCCCTGACTTCCAGAATCTTAACGCCATCGGTCATTTTAAGTTTACCGCCTGAAAGTAATTTCATATCGCCAATTATGACGTCATCGCTTACCTGGCTTCTGTTCCATGTTACATATGATTTCTTCATCTGATTAAGGATCAGGCTTGTAAGGTATTCTTTCTCCTCTCCGTCCTTCATTTCGGAGGCAGCATCAATCATCATTTCTATTATTCTGCCATAGTGAAGAAACCTAATATCACCCTGTTTGTAAGGGATTTGGTTAGGTCTTTCTACAAGCTTGTCAGGTTCAGGCGGTGGGAAAGGGGAATCAATGTCAAGATTGAAATCCGCAATTATTGAAAGGTGATCCCACAGTTTATGTTTAAAGTCTCCAATATCCCTTATCTGGGGGTTGAGATTGCCCATTATCTGTATGATGGTCTTTGCAGCGCGGTTTCTTTCTTCCCTGTCTTCAATGGTCTTGATATGATCAACCATCTTCTGGACATTCCTTCCGTATTCCGGCAATGCCATTCTTTTTCTCTGGGTATTGTAGTCGTAACTCATCAGTTGACAATTATTTCTGCAAAGCTAATAATTAAAAGCCAATAAATTGTTTAATAAAAAGATGATGAGGGTAAAATTTCAGAGGCCGAGAAACTGAATTGCAATTCCTGATAAAAGGATCATGCCTCCTGCAATAAGGTTGCTGTATTTTTCGACAGGTTTCAGGTTGATCCTGCTTAGCCCCAGTTTGAATGCAAACACGATGGCCATCATTGTTGCAATTGTTACAATGGAGAAGAGCACCGAAACCAATACTGATCCGGCAATGTTATTTTCTGCAGCGGGGTACATAAGGATGGGGATCAGGGGTTCGCACGGGCCGAAAACAAAAATGAGAAACAGGATCCATGGTGTCGTTTTTACGGGATCAGTCTCATGGACATGCGTATGTTCTTCAAAATGAGAGTGTTCGTGTACATGCTTCTGCCCGCCCAGATGATAATGCGGATGACTGTGGGTTCTTTTCCTGTAAAGGTTTCTCAGGCTGATAATCATATAGACAAGACCGAAAGCAATGAACAGCCATCCTGCAATGTTTCCCCTGAACGATTCAACGTTGACCAGTTTATTGACTGAAATACCGACAAGGATACCAACTATTCCGAGGATTACAGAACTGGCCACATGACCGAGGCCGCAAAAGAAAGTGATGAGCATTGTCTTTTTCACTGTCCATTTTCTTGCTTCACTCAGCACAATGAAAGGAAGATAATGATCGGGCCCCAGCAAAGTATGTAAAAAACCCAGAGAGACGGCAGTGACTGACAACAATATCATTGAATTATCCATGGACGCTCAGTTGTATCCGGTTTTAGATTCTGTTCCTTCTGCAAGTATAAGATATATTTTCAATTGAGCAAATTACCTTCTTAAAAAATAAATTCATTCACCCTGATATTCTGATTGTAAAGCAGATCCCTCGAGTTTTCTATGAAAAGTTTCATCTTCTCATAATCTGAAGGTCTGGTAAAAAATTCGGGCCTTGTTTCGAACTCCTGGCAGGGGAGTATGTAGAATTTCTTTCTGTAATTCTCGACCGGGGTATAAACCCATGTAAGATAAAACCCCGCACCGGTAATATTTACATTGTTGCCGCTTTTTGTCAGTTCAACCCTTACCATAGTACCGCCGTCGGTATGCAGCCGTCTCTGGTTCGAAACGAAATTTCCAAGTGAGTAGATAACAATCCCGTCTTTCATAGTATGGTCATTCCTTTTCCATTCCATTCTTTGTATCACATGCGGGTGGGAGCCGATTATCAGGTCGACGCCCAGGCTGAAGAGATAATCTGCAAGATCAGTTTGTGTTTTTCCCGGCACAGTATCATATTCTGTGCCCCAGTGAAGAAAAAGTATTATGGCATCAGGTCTTTTTTGTTTTGCTCTTTCAATATCGGAAGTTATTGTGTTCTTTTCCAGCATGTTCACGATAGCAGGAGGCTGAACTGCAATGCCATTGGTGCCGTATGTGTAATTCAGCAGGGCAAGCCTGAATCCGTTCCTTTCGATAACAGGAGGATAAAGTGTATCCCTTGCAGCCTGATCCTTAAAGGTTCCTGTATGAGGGATGCCAAGGCTGTCGAGCCGGTCAATCGTTGACAGTATTCCTTTTTTCCCCCGGTCGGCCGAATGATTGTTAGCTGTCACCAGGAAATCGATTCCGGCATTTTTGCAGGCAGCGGCCAGTGCAGGGGGAGAGCTGAATGCTGGATATCCTTTGTACGGGGAACCGCCCAGGGTAACCTCAAAGTTGGCGAAGGAAAGATCGGCTTCTGATATTTCATTTTTAACATATTGAAAGACGTCATCATAGTTGTAGGTATGAGTAACTCTGTCTTCTGCCGACCAGATCTGTTCATCATGTCCCATTATGTCGCCTATGAAAAGGAGCGATAACTTCGATCCGGTTAATTCGCTGTCCTGGGTATTTGCAACCCGGGAAAGAGCTGCAAAAAGGAGCAAAATGTATATCTTTCTGAACATAAAATATTTCCATTTGAAGAATTAGCAAAATTAATAATTATTAAATTTGCCGGCCTGGACCTATACCGACTTATTGTAAAGTCATTTTATGGGAAGATCGCGGAATTACCGGGATATTAAAAATCTGTCACTTGCAGGCGTAATCGTTACAATGGGAATTGTATTCGGGGATCTCGGAACAAGCCCCTTATATACAATGCGCGCCATACTGATAGGAGGAGGAGAATTCAATGAACTCCTGATTTACGGAGGTCTGTCGTGCATTTTCTGGACCCTTACCTTATCGACAACCATAAAGTACATTACCATAGTTCTCAGGGCCGACAATAATGGGGAAGGAGGGATTTTTGCCCTTTTCGCCCTTATGAAGAAAAAATCAACATGGGCGGCAGTACTAACCATGATTGGTGGAGCTGCACTTCTTGCGGATGGGGTAATCACTCCTTCAATAACGGTCACATCGGCAATTGAAGGATTGAAAATGTTTAATCCGAATATCCCGGTTGTGCCCATTGTGTTGTTTATATTGGCTGCTCTTTTCTTTATCCAGCAGTTTGGAACCAACCTGATCGGAAGTTCATTCGGACCAATAATGCTGGTATGGTTTACAACCCTCGGAACACTTGGAATTTCGCAGATAATCATTCATCCCTTTATTCTGGAAGCTGTAAATCCGGTTTATGCCTTTAAATTCCTGACCGGGTACCCCGGGGGATTTATACTTCTGGGTGCCGTTTTCCTCTGTACCACCGGTGCGGAAGCCCTGTATGCCGATCTCGGTCATTGCGGCAGGGCAAACATCAGGGTTTCATGGATTTATGTAAAATCATGTCTTTTGTTAAATTATTTCGGGCAGGGTGCATGGCTGATCCTGAATTATTATAAGGGAACAGATGTGAACCCGTTTTTTGAGATTATGCCCGGATGGTTTTTGCTTCCCGGGATAATTCTGGCCACTGCGGCAGCAATAATTGCAAGTCAGGCTATCATCAGCGGTTCCTTTACACTGATAAGTGAAGCTGTTTCGCTGAACTTCTGGCCAAGGGTGAGGGTTTTGCATCCCACATGGATAAGGGGGCAGGTTTATATCCCGTTCGTTAACTGGGTACTGTGGGTTGCATGCACAATAATAGTAGCTTCATTCCGGAAATCTGATAATATGGGTGCTGCCTATGGCCTGGCTATAACCCTGACGGAGATCATGACAACTTTGCTGCTGTCATATTACCTGTTCCAGAAGGGAGTGAACCACAGGATAATAATACTAATGTTCCTGACCTACATGACAATTGAGGGAAGCTTCCTTACTGCCAACCTGCATAAATTCGAAAACGGGGGATGGGTCTCGCTTTTACTTGCCTCGGTTTATTTCCTTGTGATGTTTGGCTGGTACTTCGGAAGGAAGATAAAGAACAGATATATTACATTTGCAAATCTTAACAAATACACCGATCTTTTCAGGGAACTGTCGAAAGATGAGTCAGTTCCCAAGACAGCGACCAACCTTGTATATATTATCAGGGCAAACAGGAAAGACCAGGTAGAATCGAAAGTCATTTATTCAATTTTCCAGAAGCAGCCTAAACGTGCAGACAAATACTGGCTGATACATGTCGACAGGGTAAATGATCCGAATCAGTTCAATTATAATGTCACACAGATAATTCCGGATATTCTCATAAGAGTCGATTTTCATATTGGTTTCAAGGTTGACCCCAAGATCAACCTGTATTTCAGGGAAGTAATCGAGGACCTTACCGGTTCGGGCGAGATAAAACTGGAGAGTGGTTATGATTCGCTGAAAAAGTACAATGTGCCGGCCGATTTCAAATTCATTCTTATTGAAAGGATAATGCCGCGTGATTTCAAGTTGAGCAACATCGAGAATTTCATTCTCACACTTCATAATCTGGCGGGCAAGCTGAACATAACCGATATAGTATCTTTTCAGCTCGACGCGACAAATACTGTCATTGAACAGGTGCCGATTCTGATAGAGCAGCCTGCACATCAGAGGATAAAGCGTATGGAGCCAACAAATAACAGAATGTGATGAAAGGCGGGAAGCATCATTCTGATATAAACAGGCTGTCGCTTGGCGGACTGATAGTAACGCTTGGTATTGTTTACGGAGACTTGGGAACAAGCCCGCTTTACACGATGAAAGCCATTGCACTTGGGGGCGCGGCGAATTTCAACGATCTTCTTGTTTACGGTTCCCTGTCATGCGTTTTCTGGACACTTACCCTGCAGACTACCATAAAATATGTTTTGATAACCCTCAGGGCCGACAACAGAGGGGAAGGGGGTATTTATGCACTTTTTGCCCTCATGAGGAAAAAGTCTTCCTGGGCTGCCGTGCTGACAATGATTGGAGGTTCTGCACTTCTTGCCGATGGCGTAATAACACCATCGATAACAGTCACATCATCGATTGAGGGTTTAAGGCTTTTAAATCCCGGGATCCCTGTAATTCCGATAGTCCTGCTCATTTTTGCCGGTTTGTTTTTCATTCAACAGTTCGGAACCAGGGTTGTGGGAGGTTCTTTCGGACCGATAATGGTTATATGGTTCCTGATGCTGGGAATAACAGGATTTGTTCAGATTGCCCGGCATCCTGAAATTCTTGCCGCAGCAAACCCTGTGTATGCCTTACGGTTCCTTACTGAATATCCGGGGGGGTTCATACTCCTGGGAGCAGTATTTCTTTGCACAACAGGAGCAGAAGCGCTTTATTCCGATCTGGGACATTGCGGAAGAAAGAATATAAGGATATCATGGATATTCGTAAAGACGACCTTGCTGTTGAATTATTTCGGACAGGGTGCATGGCTTGTGATGAACAAGGTCAGTGGCGACCATTTCAATCCTTTTTTTTCGATCATCCCGGGATGGTTCCTCCTTCCCGGAATCTTTATTTCCACAGCTGCAGCCATAATCGCAAGCCAGGCTCTTATAACAGGGTCATTTACCCTTCTCAGTGAAGCAGTCTCCCTGAACTTCTGGCCTAAAATAAGAATTCTCTATCCCACCAATTTCAAGGGACAGGTTTATATCCCTTTTGTAAACTGGTTTCTCTGGATAACGTGCAGTCTTGTCGTCATTGCATTCAAAAGCTCCTCGAATATGGAAGCTGCCTATGGGCTGGCCATCACAATAACGATGATAATGACAACACTTCTTTTATCATATTATCTTTTCCAGAAAGCTCCCGGCCATATTTATCCTTTTATTATACTGGTGGTTTTTCTGACGATTGAAGGTGCATTTCTGGTAGCGAACCTTCACAAATTCATGTACGGGGGATGGTTTACACTGCTTCTGGCATCACTCTATTTTATTGTGATGATGAGCTGGTATTTTGCAAGGAAGATACGGAACCGTCATATTTCATTCTCGAAAATTGCTGATTATCTTCCACTCATAAAAGACCTTAGCGAAGACAGATCGGTACCTCTGGCAGCCACAAACCTTGTTTACATAATAAAAGCCAACAACAGGGAGGAGGTCGAGTCGAAAGTGCTTTATTCAATATTCCAGAAACAGCCCAAAAGGGCTAAGACATACTGGCTGGTCCATGTCGACAGGGTCGATGATCCTGTTCGTTTTGAGTATGAGGTTGAACAGATAATTCCCGGGATTCTCATCAGGCTTGATTTTCATATTGGCTTCAAGGTGGAACCTAAAATAAACCTGTATTTCAGGGAGGCTGTTGAGGATATGATAAAAGCCGGAGAACTCATACCTGAAAGCGGGTACGTATCTCTGAGAAACCATGGCTTTCCCGGAGAATTTCAGTTTATACTCATTGAAAGGATTATGATCCGTGATTATAAGCTTTCAAACTGGGACAGCTTCATAATAGCCTTGAATAAACTCACATCCAGATTAAGCCTGAGCGATATTAAGGCTCTTCAGCTCGATCCCACGATTACTGCTGTGGAAAAGGTTCCAATTATAATTGACCAGGCGCTTCCCGCAAGGATAAGCCGGATATGATCAATTCAATTGCCGGTGAATCCGGAAATTATTATATTCAGCCTCTCAAATACCTGAAAAAAGGGCTCCATGAATGCGATGCCAGTGGTAATCGGGACAATAGTGATATTTGTCCTGGCTTACAGATTCTATTTCAGTTTTGTTGCGGCAAAAGCTGCGGTTACTGATGATTTGGCCAAGACCCCGGCTTACAGGTTGTATGACGGGCAGAATTATTACCCGATGAACAAATGGGTGTTGTTCGGGCATCATTTCGCAGCAATAGCCGGAGCGGGACCTCTTGTCGGACCGGTTCTGGCGGCACAGTTTGGCTTTATGCCTGGATTTCTGTGGATGCTCATTGGGTCAGTCATGGCGGGTGCCGTTCATGATTTCATTATTCTGACAGCCTCCGTTCAGCACGATGCAAAATCGCTTGCAGCAATAGCAAAGGCTGAGATAGGTAAGGTGAGCGGGGCGACAACATCTTTTGCAATAATTCTTATTATAGTGGTTGCACTGGCCGGGCTGGGCCTGGTTGTTGTAAATGCTCTATCGGAAAGTTCGTGGGGAACATTCACAATAGCATCCACTATTCCGATTGCAATTCTGATGGGATTATGGATGTTCAGGATAAGAAAAGGAAAGACTTCAGAGGCCACTGTGTTTGGAGTGCTTATACTGATAGCAGTTGTAATTATCGGCAGGTATATTCCGGATTCAAGGTTTGCCGGGTGGTTCACATTCGGTCATAAATCGCTTACGATTTTAATAGCGGTTTATGGATTTCTTGCTTCTGTTCTCCCTGTTTGGCTTCTCCTATCTCCGCGCGATTACCTCAGTTCGATTATGAAAATAACGGTGATAGCCCTGCTGGCAATCGGACTTATCATTGTTGCCCCTGAAATAAAGATGCCGGCATTTACCGAATATGGCAAAGGAGGAGGGCCGATAATTCCCGGGAAATTGTTTCCATATCTTTTCATCACAATTGCTTGCGGAGCCATTTCCGGATTTCATTCTCTTGTAAGCTCGGGAACAACGCCAAAGATGATAATGAAGGAATCTCATATCAAACCCATAGCCGTAGGGGCGATGCTTACCGAAGGCGCCGTCAGCATCATGGCCCTTATTGCTGCCACAAGCCTTCTGCCTCTCGATTATTTCCAGATAAATGTACCGGTTGATAAAATTCAGGCTGTGCTGCCCCGGCTTCATGAAATGGGTTTCACTGAATCGAATCTCGACCAGCTTTCCGCCAGCGTAGGGGAAAAGATCGCAGGGCGTACCGGAGGCGCAGTGTCCCTTGGAGTCGGAATGGCATATATCTTTTCATCAATCCCGGGCATGGACCACCTGATGTCGTACTGGTATCATTTTGCAATAATGTTTGAGGCCTTGTTCATTCTGACCACCATAGATGCCGGGACAAGGATTGGAAGATTCGTCCTTCAGGAAACTTTCGGGAAGGTTTACAAACCTTTTCAGAGAACGGACTGGCTGCCCGGAAATCTCATTACAAGCGCAATCATTGTTTTTGCATGGGGCTATTTCATTTATACGGGTACTGTGGCAACTATCTGGCCCATGTTCGGATCGGCAAACCAGCTGCTGGCAACTGTAGCACTGGCAATTGGAACATCTTTCATTATAAACAGGGGCAGGGTAAAATACGCGTGGATAACAATATTGCCAATGTTGTTTGTAGGGGTAACCACTCTTACAGCGGCAATTCTGAATATTAAGAATATTTACCTTCCTCAGCTTGATTCAGCGCAGTCAAGGGTTCCCGGAATTATTAACATGGCTCTTACTGTGTCAATTATAATTTCGGTATTCATAATTGTATTCAATGCCGTGCCTGCCTGGATCAGGGCATTCACGGGGAAGAGCCCTTCAAAGAACCAATGATTATGTTATTTTTGCTGGTCTGTAATTTATTGCAGCCTGCCTTCGTTAAATTGGCACCTGTTGGAATTTATTTTTAATATTTTGAAATGGAGATAATTAATACGGTTATTGACTGGTACATGGCCAATCTGAATTACTTTACTGTAATGCTGCTTATGGCGATTGAAAGCTCTTTTATTCCTTTCCCGTCGGAAGTGGTAATTCCATTTGCAGCATATAAGGCTGCCCAGGGCGACATGAACGTTTTCCTGGTTGTTCTGGCAGGGACGGCAGGGGCTTTGATCGGAGCCTGTTTCAACTATTTTTTCGCCAAATATCTTGGACGGCCTATCTTGTATAAATTCTCGGGGTCAACACTGGGCCGGCTTCTTCTTCTGTCGCAGGAAAAAGTCGAACACGCAGAGAAATATTTTGTTAAGCATGGCAAGGCTTCAACGTTCATCGGCCGGCTTGTACCTGCTGTACGTCAGCTTATCTCCCTTCCGGCCGGACTGGCAAATATGAATTTAAAGGATTTTATCCTCTATACCCTTGCAGGAGCAGGTATCTGGAATATTATCCTTGCGCTTATAGGATACTTCATTTACGATCTTAAAGACAAGATCTTCCCATATCTCGATGATATACTTATAGGTGTCGGAATAATCTTTGTTGCATATCTTGTCATAAAGGGTTTACAACAGAGAAAAAGAACCAGAGAAGCAGGCAACAAGGACTAGAACCTTAATGAAAGGCAGCTTAGCCCTCCGTCGAGTTTCCTGAATTCCGAAACATCTGTCACGATTGTATTGTAGCCGTTTTCTTCTATGAGCCTTTTTGTTTCAGGAAAGCCATCAGGGACAATGACGGTTCCGTTCAGCCAAACGGAATTTGCAGCATAGCCTTCACTATCAGGAACAAGGATTTTTCTGAAGGAATTAAATTCCTTAATGCCGGCAAGTCCCTTTATTACAAGAATTACATTATTCTCAAGGTATGAAACTCCTGATTTCAGGTGAAGCATTCCTGACAGGCGGATCTTTGAGCCAGTGAAACCATATTTTTCAAGTATCCTTATAAGCTGTTCAGCTCCGGTAAGATTTGTCCGGTCAGAGACCCCTATGAAAAAGTGATCCCCGGCCATCATAACATCGCCGGCTTCAAGTGTTCCCGGGTCAGTAATTGCCTCGATATTTTCAAAATACTCTTTAAGAACATTATTCATTCCTTTGATTTCACCTTTTCTGGACTGGGCCCCGGGATTGGTTATCACAGCGAATCGCGACGTACACAGCGCGACATCCTCTATAAAGACAGAATCGGGAAATTCTTCCTCAGGGTCGAGTATATTAACTGTTAGGCCGCATTCCTTAAGTTTTCTGATGTATTCCGAGTGCTGGACAAGAGTATCTTCATAGACAGGGACTCCGGCGCCTGAAGTGGACAAACCATTGACAACCGAGCGGCCTGGTTTCCGGACTATTGCATGACTAAAAATCAGCGACATGAAATTTCTATTCCTGTTACGGTTGTTATTTAAGCCATGAACTGAGAATTGCTCCCTGCACCGGTGAAATATCTGATGCCGGGTGTATATTATAATTTATTGTTAATTTTTTCACAGGAGTTATCGCTGATTCATTTGAAATATCCCGGTGAACGGTCTTAAAAAGTATTTTATTTCCGTCCGCAGCATTGAGCAGAGTATCATTGAAAAGATCCATTGTGGCTTTCTGACCGTTAATTTCGGTTATAATGTCCTGTGAGCTGAGACCTGCCTCCCATGCCGGAGAATCCCGTTCGACCCTTGAAATGACCACATTATCCCCGTTCTGGCAGACATCTGCTCCGATCCAGTAACCATCCGATTCCACAGGTTCCGTATCAATTGTCAGACCTGCATAGGCAAGGTATTTTTTATAATCTATTTCCTCTGTTGTCGGGATAAAACTGTCAAAGATCTCGTTTAAGGAGGTTCCTGCTGTTTTTTCGCATACCTCGCGGAACTCTTTGTCGGTGAAACCTCGTTTCTTACCCTTGTAATAGGTATTGTAAAGAGTTCTCATTACATCATCAAGTGATTTTTTGTTTCCTGATTCATATCTGATTTTAAGGTCAAGAAGCATTCCGATTGCACATCCTTTGTCATAATAAGAAATTGTAGTATTTGCGGCATTTTCAGACCTGTTCAGGAAAAACAACCAGGAATCGAAGCTCGATTCAGAAACTGATTGAAAAAGCCGGCCCGGAATATTTTCGTATGCTGCGACAGATGAGGACATTTCCTTAAAAACATCATCACGTGTAAAGAACCCGGCCCGGTTAAGGATCAGGTTTTCATAATAGGACGTCACACCTTCGGAGAACCAGAGCATTGTTGTGTAGTTTTCCCTGTCGTAGTCGAAAGGACCGAGATCGATTGGTCTTATTGTTTTAACATTGTAAAGGTGGAAGAACTCGTGGGCGATGAATGAAAGCCACCCGTTTCCGACCCTGCCTGATTCTGAATTAAGGCGGTTTGTAAAAACTGCCATTGAATTTGTATGTTCGAGGCCTCCCATTCCGTTATTCATCATGATGAAAGTATAATGCCGGTACGGTATTTCACCGATAACAGCAGTTGCGGTCTCCACAATCTTTCGGAAATCGTTTACCAGTTCAGTCCTGCTAAGGTTTCCAAGGTTTTCAGCTGCAATTGTATAGGGAATGCCGCCCGTTTCAAATTTCAGGATTTCCTGATTTCCGGCAAGAATTGGACAATCATAGAGTACGTCAAAGTCAGGGGCGTAATAGGTATGTTCTTTTCCTGGTACCGGATCGAGACCTGTGGAGACTTCCTTAAACTTTTCATAAGGTTTGACAGTAACTGTCACAGGGTGATCTTTACCCCCGGCAGGATACATATAGATCCCGGTCGGTGAGATAAATCCTCTTCCGTCATCAAGGAATGAATCTGCAACTGAGACCCTGAAAGCATAAACATCATAGCTTACATGGATCGATTTAACACCGGCTGTATTAATTTTCCACCTGTTTTTTGCTGTCTTCTTCCACAAAAGTTCCTTTCCCGAAGCTTCTGTTACCCTGAAATTCAAAACATTTTTAGGATAATCCATTATCATGTAATAGCCAGGCGTCCAGACAGGCATTTTTAGCTCGGTATTGTCATCCTTAAGGCCAGAAAAGTAAAGCGAGATATGGAAATAATGATTATTTGGGTTTTCCATAGAAATTGTGTATTCGATTGTTGAACCTGGTGATCCCCAAACGCGATCATTAAACCCTTCCGCCAGGCTAAGTGCAACAAAAAGTGAGATTGCCAGTATCCTGTGATGTTTAAAAGAGAGTCTTCTATTCATTCCACTTTTCAATTAGTTTTGGATTTATTCGGCTGACAAACTGAAGATTTTAACCGGCCCCAGAAGTCCCGAAGGCAGGAGAGGAGAATCGGCCCTGTAAAAGGCCATAGTTGTATATGTATATTTCTTTTCGATTCCCGGCTGCTGATCTCCGATGAGGCGGTTAACCCACAGGTTGGTGACTTTTATTTCAAGGTCGTTTGATCCTGTTTCCAATTTCCCGGTAATATCGATCCTGAATGGTGTTTTCCAGACTATGCCAAGGGATTTTCCATTTAAATATACTTCAGCCAGGTTTTTTACATTTCCAAGGTCGAGCCAGACTTTTTTGTCTTTATCGAGCCAGTTTTGCGGCACGTCGATGCTCTTTGAATATGTGCATGTTCCTGAAAAATATTTTACGCCTGGATCAGAATTTGTATTCCATTCCGACAGTGAGTCGAGCGTTATTCTGTCGGGAGCTCCCCTTCCGGCCTGAAACGACAAATCCCATGGCCCTTTTATCTCGGAAAGAAAAGTCTCCACAGGTTGCTGTATTATCCTTGACTTTTCAGAGGTTCTCTTCCTGAAAACAACAAATATTGCATCATCCGGAACAAGGCTGAGAGGTACTTTTGTCAGTCCGTTTGAAATTTCAAATGAGGCCTGTTCAATCTTCCCGGTTTCGGGATGCCATATTTCAGCTTCCCGGCCTTCAATCCTGAATATTGCATCAACTTTTTCATATTCTGGTTTTCTGTTGTTCACCCAGTAAATGTCCGTCCCCGGGAACGACCGATGTACAAACAAAAGGCGGGCATCAGGTCCCGAATATTGAAAATCAGGTTCAATCCTTAGTTCATTAAGAACATCTTTTAAATTTCTCCCGGAGTAGACCTTTCCTTTCCCGGAGGTTGTAACTCCGTTTTCTGATGCCCATAGTCTGTCAGCTAGTTCCTTAAACTGGTCAGGGTCATCGCTGTTGCTTGGCGACGAAACAGGTTTTTGTCCGAGGACGATTGCCCCGGCTTCGACCAGGTTTGCTATTTTTCTGAGGACCGGCAGAGTCATAAAAATGCTGTTTTTGTCGAGAACCAGTATTTTATAGGTCATCCCTGATGGAGTGGCAATTTCCCCGTTCTTAAACGAAAGAAGGTTGAGAAGGGCATCTGAGTTTACAAAATCATAATTATAACCATCAGGAATGTCAGGCAGTTTATCCCCGAAAAGGGCTGTTATGTTATTGTCTTCACCGTAATAATAAGCTATGTCTGCAACAAATCTGCCCTGCTGGAGCATGTAAGAGCTGCGTGCAAGATAGGTTGTCCATGGTAATGCCTGTTCCGCCCAGGTCTCATGACGGGTGAACCACTGCCCGAAAGGACCAAGCCCCAGACCAGGGATCTTATCGTTAACAGGTTGGTGGACTGATGTATGGATTACGAACCTGTTCAGGCCCATTGCCAGCTCCATATCTGCTGTTGGCTTAAGCCTTTCAGGGGAGAACGCCCAGGTATTTCCTATGGCAGTCATTGATTCTGCAGCTACGAGGTTCTGGCCGTAAAGATGGGCAACAGATGCCGATTCCCGGACATCAGCCCTGTACCTTGTCGCTACTCCCTCACTCTCACTTCCGGCGAATCCTCCAGGAGTCCATGCAGCACTCATTGGAATGTCGGCCGTTCGTTTAACATCCATACCATCACCGATGAATGCCCGGCCGCTCTCATGCGATTCGGTATAGCGGCCCATATTTCTTTTCTTCAGGATTGTTGTAAGCTGGTCATAGTGATTCTCGGCTGTCAGTTCCCCTATGGTCTTTCTGAAATCCCAGAGGAACCTGTCGCTGGCTTCTGCGCTCTCCACGATATGACCTGTCAGTGCCGGGAGCCATGGGATAATGTCATATCCCCGGCGGGCAGAAAATTCCGTCATCATGCTGTCAGTCCAGTTTTGAACACCAGCTTCCCAGCTGTCAGTAATTATATAGCGCAGACCCCTGGTACCCATAAGGCCTCCGGTGGCATCCTTATACTGATCGAGATAGTTATCAAAATAAGCCTTTACATGGCCTGCATTGAGTTTGTCTACTTCAAGCCCTGTAGCTTCGGGTGAGGCCGGTGAATTCTTATGACCGGTTAGCGAATAGCCAAGACGAAGTATTGCCCACCGGCCTTCCGGAGGTGTCCACTGAAGCTTGCCGTCTGGACCCATCCTGGAGCTAAGATCAACAACATCTTCCTTTTTTATGCATGCATTACCGGCTTCCTTCAGAGTAGCCATATTGTATATTCCGGCCGCTGAGGTAAATCCTGCCTTGTCCTCGAACCTGTTTATCCTTGCTACCGGGAACAGAACAAGTTCGGATATATTTATACCCCTTTCTGGAGGCCTCATAGCTGAAGTATTAATCCCGAAATAAGATGCGACTCCGCTGTTTACACTTGGCGGAGGAGGAATGAGGAAGGAAATCCTGAAATATTTTGCCTTGACAGGTGCAAATGTAAACGTGTTCTGGAAGGAGCCTCCTGCAGGTATTTCAAAAACCTGCCGGAACGATATCCCGTCGTCCGATGCCTCGAGAGTTCTTTTAACCTCAGGTCCATCCGAAATTCCAGGGAACCTCATTCCGGTCTCTCTTTTCACCATCGACATGGATTGTATCGTTTCAGGTTCACTGAATTCAAATCTTATCCATGCCTTTTCATTGTTCTTTCCTGCAGGAAGAAATGAAAAATTTGAAAGGTCGCCGTCAGTAAGATCGGCAAGGTCAAATTTTCCGGCACTGGAGGTTACTTTTGGGTTCATCTCAGCAAGCGACCTTTCATTTTCCGGAAGACGAAAAGCAACAACTGCAGCATCAGCATAGAATTCAGGTAAGTTTTTGTCTGTCGACATTCCGCCTGTATAGCCTCCAAGCTCCCCGATATTCTGGAATATGCCTGTGGTTGAAGGAGGATGTGGCAATATTCCGTCAAACGATTTTCCTCCCTCGATCCTTATTTCACTCCAGACCAGTTTTTTCATGGCCTGAGCAGGGGTAACCCACGGGCCTCCGCTTTCGCTCCAGCCCGGAGATCCGGCAATAGCCATTTCAAGGCCAAGCGAGTCAGCCAGTTTTGTTGTAAAGAGAAAGGCGTCTTTCCATTCAGGTGTCATGTAAATGAGCCGCTTTGCAACAATCTGTGGAGAAGCAAGCCCCGCATCAAAATTCTGAAATCCGGCTATACCTATACGATGCATCCATTCAAGATCGGCCCTGATGCCCTCCCTGGTTACATTGCCATTCATCCAGTGCCACCATACGCGTGGTCTTGCACTTTCAGGAGGATTCTGAAATCCGGCTTCCAGATCGATGCTTTTTCCTGATCCCGAACATCTGACCAGCATAATGCATATTGCCATCAGTGCCAGGGTCCAGTTCAATGCCCTGATTGTTGCCGAAGGAACTCTGTTGTATTTCATCTTTGTGGAGTAATCAGGTTTGTTTTAGGTTTTCTGATAACTTATATACTTCATCCTTTACGTACTGAGCCCATTCATGATGGGTAAGTTCGCGTGTAAATGTCTGATATGGAACGATATTTCCAAAAACAATCGATACTGTGGAATTGTGCTGTTTCATCATTTCGCGGGGGAGAAGTATAGTCTCAATGTACATTTTTATGCCCAGCATCTTACGGATACGGGCGACGTTGTAAAAAAGATTTGAATTCCTGCCGCTTATAAAAACCGGAACGACATCTCTTTTATACTGAATCGCTTTCGTAATGAAACTCTTCTGCCAGGTGATATCCGATATTGATCCGTTGGTTCTTCTTGATACTTCACCTGCCGGAAAGATAAGAATCTGTTTATCCGATTCAAAAAGTCTGTTGAGTTCCCCTGCAGTATCCCTGGAATTTCTGCCGAAGACATTCAATCCCAGAAGGAGAGGCCTGATGTTGGGTATAATATTCAAAAGCTCATTTGAGGGAGAAATGATAGCCGGGTAGATGCTGCCCACAACGCTGAAAAAGGATAGAGCATCAATTCCACCGACAGGATGGTTGGCAGCAAATACAAACCTGCCATTTTCAGGCAGTCTTTCCCTTCCATGGACGTTCACACTGACATTCCAGTATTTAAGGACATCCCTGACAAAGGGTACGCCTGTTTTATCCCTGTTATGGTAAATTGTCTCATTCATTTCATCCTGCCGGATGAGTTTTTCGATCATCCTGATTACAAAAGGCGGGAGTGATCTCAGAAATTGAGAGTTGCTTGTTTTAAACTCTTTTTCAATATCAATGATTTTATCTGTCTCGGGCATATTTATGTGTCGTCTCAATGAATCCGGGCTTTGTTTATAATCATATCTTATTCAACGATTTCGGCATCATCAAATTTCTGCGATCTGTAAGTTACCCGGTGATGCTGAACCCGGTGGACGCCTTTGCTTCCAAAAAATCCCCAGCCTCCGCTTCCTAGAAGAAACCCGAGAGCATAGAGGCCTCCGTTATTGTTCTGGGCATACATTGTAATGTCCTTATTGAAGAGCATCCCGATAAAATCAAACGGTGCTATGAATCCGTGCCATAGTCCACCGAAAAATCCGTATCTGTGACCCGTCAGGCACTGGTCAACAACTTCATTTTGTGCACAGCCTGAGAGCAGGAATAATATGAAAAGAATAAAAATTCCTGAAATGATTTTACTATAATTCTGAGCTTTCATCTTATAAATGGTTGGTTATTGATTC
Organism: Bacteroidales bacterium; assembly: GCA_035390825.1. Classification (GTDB taxonomy): domain Bacteria; phylum Bacteroidota; class Bacteroidia; order Bacteroidales; family VadinHA17; genus LD21. Next base: position 124,972 of record DAOOUQ010000003.1, read on the forward strand.
AAAACAGGATCCCGTCAACGGGCTTTCCTGAATATTTCTTTTCGTGGTTGATCAGCCAGCGTTTCCTTTCGAGGCCTCCTCCGTATCCTGTCAGGCTCCCGTCAGCCCCGATTACACGATGGCAGGGAATGACAATGGCAATCCGGTTTGAACCATTGGCATGGCCTACCGCCCTTATTGCACCAGGTTTGTTAAGCTTTTCTGCCTGATCCTGGTAAGAGATAGTGTCTCCATACGGAATTTCCTTCAGACCATTCCAGACTTCCACCTGGAAATCTGTTCCGGGAGTTATTAATTTCAGGGAGAACTCTTTCCTCTTGCCTTTGAAGTATTCCTTTAACTGCCTTTTAAGAGCCCAGAGATGCCGGTTGCTTCCTGATCGGATCCCAGAACCGAATATGTGTTCAAGTTCTTCGAGATCTGAACCAGGATTTTGGGAGTCGGCGAATGCCAGAAGACAAATGCCTTCTTTAACAGCGGCTGCCTTCATTTTCCCAAGGGGAGTTTCTATTACAGTTGTTTTAATCATTTGGCAATTAATTCTTTGCTCTCAGCAGGCACTCAGGGCTGAATAGTTTTACCGGTCCTCGCTGTCGGGCAGCGATAGTAAAAATAAACTAAAATACCGGTTTGCAGGCCAGATCAGATCTCGGTTTTTAAGCATTTATTCTCTTCTATTGTTCCTTGCCAGGTTTAAACCTGTCAGAAGCCGATTTTATGAATTTTGCATTCCTGAACCTCATTGCCGACCAGTCGTCATCCACATTTACAAGCCTGACACTGAAGAAACCGAGATCGTTCAAAGCTTTCCATCCGTGATCCCTGTCGAGCCCTGGTGATGAATTTTTCGAGTTCTTTTTCGGATAGCAAAACCATAATATTCCGTCAACCTTAAGGTTATGAAGTGCAGCAGGTGTAAATTCATCGACCTCAGACGGATTTTTTACAAAAATGATCATGAAATCGTATGGGTACCGGGGATCAATCTCATTATCTATCTGTATTTCTTTTATTTCTTTTACAGGTGCAAGGCTGAAGTTTTTTTCGGCATTGATCAAGGCAATCCGCTGCTGGCCTTTGTAGTTAAGTTTTTCGAGAAGCGTCCTCATATAAGTTCCCCTAATTTAATGGCAATTTAACAAAAATATCAATCGGCATAAAAACCTTTCAGGTTTTGATGAAATCCGTCAAAAGATAGTAAATTTGCAATATCGAATATGGGGTGCCTTAATACTACGGGCTGAGATCATACCCTGTCACCTGATCCGGGTAATGCCGGCGGAGGGAAATGAGAGGATAATTATAAACAGCTGCTTAAGATTACGGTCCCATCTTCAACGGTTAATGATTTAATGACATTGACAGGCAATGAAGATCAGGTTTTTATTTTTATTTGCCGTTCTGGTGTTCGTGACAATTTCATTTGCAACCGCAGATGAAAATCGTACAATAAGCGGCAGGGTGACAGATACCGGAAGAAATCCGCTTGCAGGTGCGTCGGTGGTCCTTAAAGGCACCTTCAAGGGCACCCTGACGGATGCAAACGGAATGTTTAAAATTGAAAATATCAGGGAGGGAGCTGTAAAACTGATTTTTTCCTATATAGGATATGAAACAAGAGTCAGCGACCTTACAGTAAAGTCGGATACTGTGGTTAATATTATACTTACCCAGACATCAGTGATGACCGATGATGTTGTAATAAGTGCCACAAGGGCGGGAAGCCGGGCGCCTCTTGCTTATTCAAATGTTGATAAAACCATCATCGAGAAGCTGGGAACGGCCAGTGATATGCCTTACCTGCTGACACTGACACCTTCATTTGTCGAGACCTCTGAAGCCGGGAACGGAGTTGGCTATACAGGGATGAGGATAAGGGGAACAGATGCAAGCCGCATTAACGTCACGATTGACGGAATTCCTTTAAATGATCCTGAATCGCAGCAGGTGTTCTGGGTTGATCTTCCTGACCTCTCATCTTCAGTTGACAATTTACAGGTGCAGAGGGGCGTTGGAACGTCAACAAACGGAGCCGGTGCCTTTGGGGCTTCTATAAACATTCAGACACGCGGAATTGAAAATGAGCCATTTGCGGGGATCAGTTCTGCAGCCGGTTCATACGGGACTTTCAAGAACAGCATAGCTGCAGGAACAGGTCTGCTGAAAGATAAATTTGCTTTCCAGATACGACTCTCAGATATAAAAAGCAACGGATATATAAGAAGAACGGGATCAGATCATCAGTCTGCATTTCTGAGCGGGCTGTACAGGTCGGGTAAATCGCTGATAAAGGCAAATATAATACTTGGAAGGGAGCATACCGGGATAGGCTGGTGGGGCGTGCCGGAGGATATGCTGATGACAGACAGGAGATATAATCCTGCCGGTCAATACACCGATAATCAGGGTATTACCAGATACTATGACAATGAAAGCGACAACTACAGCCAGGATCACTATCAGCTGATATTCAGCAGGAAAATTGCGGATTATCTTTCTTTCCATACGGCTCTTCATTATACCAGGGGGAAAGGATATTATGAAGAATATAAGGAAGATGAAACATATACTGATTATGGTTTGGGAAATGTGAGGATAAGCGACAGTATTCTGTATACAACCGATCTCATAAGGCGGAAATGGATGGCTAATGATTTCTACGGGATCGTCTATTCTCTGAAATATAACATTGAAAAAGTTGAGGCAAGTTTTGGAGGAGGATTTAATCTCTTTTCAGGCGATCATTTTGGAAGGATAATCTGGATGCAGTATCCCGGTTCGGCTGAAAGGGACCATCAATGGTACTTTAACAACGGAGAAAAGAGAGAAGCCAGCCTTTATGGCAAGATGACGGCAAATATTTCTCCTGTTGTCTCTTTGTTCGGAGATCTCCAGTACAGGTATATAAAATATATTCTTGAAGGGAATGATGATGATCTTAAAAACATCGGACAGCTCCACCGTTACAATTTCTTCAATCCCAAAATGGGATTGTACCTGACTATAGGCGACGGTCAGGAGGCATATCTTTCTTTTGCTGTCGCACACAGGGAACCTACAAGAACCGATTTCAAAGAGGCTTCGGGTGATAATCAGGCAACCCCCGGTTCAGAAAGATTGTTCGATGCCGAGCTGGGTTACAGGCTTAAACTTTCCAAAAGTCAATTTGCCGTCAACCTTTACGGGATGTTCTACAAAGATCAGTTGGTTCCGACCGGAGAACTCAGCAATGTAGGGTACCCGATAATGACAAATGTTGAAAGAAGTTACAGAACAGGAGCAGAACTGAGCGCGGGATTCACTCCGTCTGAACTGCTTTCGTGGAATTTCAATCTTACACTGAGCCGGAACAAGATCAGGGATTTTGTGGAATATTATCTCGATTACAATACGGCTGACTGGTCTTCAGAATATAAAAGCAAAAAACTCGGGACTGTCGACATAGCATATTCACCTCGTGTGACAGGAACAGGCGAAATTGCTGTAAAACCATTGTCGGCTTTCGATATTCATCTGATTACCAAATATGTCGGTAAACAGTATTTTGACAATACAATGAGCAGCAAACGTATGCTCGATCCTTATCTTGTAAATAATGTCATAATAAGCTTTACTCCGGTGTTCCGTAATATAAGAAAGGTCGAAATCCAGGCTAATGTAAACAATATCTTCAACACGGAATATGAAAACAATGCATATGGAGGGAACTGGTATGAAGATGGTTCGGAAAAGACCTGGGCATATTATTTCCCGCAGGCAGGAATCAATTTCATGTTTAAGCTTGGTTTAACATTCTAAACTTCAATTGAAATGCTGGCTCAGTGGATGGTTGAAAACAGGATCGAGATTTTAGGAGCTGTTGCAGGGATCATCTACGTAGTTCTGGAAATCAGGCAGAATGTATGGCTGTGGCCGGTCGGAATAGTGACTTCAGCTTTTTATATTCTGGTTTTTTATTCAAGCAGGTTTTATGCCGATATGAGCCTGCAGGTTTATTACCTCGCCGTCAGTTGTGCCGGATGGTACTGGTGGATGAAGGGCGCAGGGCACAGGGCGAAGGGCAAAGGGCAAAGTGACAAGCTTCGGGTGACAAGGATTAAGATGAAGATGGGAATATTTCTGGCAGCCGTTTTTGCAGCGCTTTATTTTACCATGTGGCTTGTACTCTCAAAATTAACCGATTCGCCGGTCCCGGAATGGGATTCATTTATCACATCTTTGTCAATTGTTGCAACCTGGATGCTTGCACGGAAGATTTACGAACATTGGTTTTTGTGGATAGCCGTTAACCTTTCGTCAGCGCTGGTTTTTCTTTCGCGGGAGCTTTATCCCACCATGGTTCTCTATATAGTTTATCTCATAATGTCATTTGCCGGTCTGAAAGCCTGGAAGAGCTCTTTAACCGGTTCATAGCCTGCCGATAATATTAATTTTTCTTTGTAAAATAAATGTTCAGAATTAATTGACTTGCGTCTTTTTTAGTCATAAATTTACTATACTGATAACCCAAAAGGCTTTATTCCAGTAAAAAAGGTGTTGTGTTATAACAATTATTTTACTAACCATTAAACCTTTCAATTATGAGAAAATTCAGTTCATGGAGAAGCTGCAGGATTTTCCTTCATGCCTGCGTTGCTTCCGGTTTCCTGTTTCTGTTTTCAGGGAACCTGAGGGCTGCAACGGCGGGTGGGGGAAACTCCGGATCCTCTGATGAAATGCAGGGGATTTCAGTGCGCGGTGTGGTAAAGGATGCCGCAACAAATGAGGTTATGCCCGGTGTAAATATCAAGGTTTCAGGGTCGAACCTTGGTACCATCACCGATGCCGAAGGCAGGTACTCGTTTACTTCAATCGACAGAAATGCCACTTTGTCCTTTTCATTTATCGGCTATGTTACCCAGGAAATTGCCCTGAACGGGCGTACCACTCTTGACGTAAACATGGAAAGTGAGCTTTTAGGTTTGAACGAGGTGGTGGTTGTAGGTTACGGATCGGCCGTCAGGAGGAATGTTGCCAGTGCCACTTCAGCCCTTAAAAGCAATGAAATAGTCGGCCTTGCCACTACTGATCCCCGGCAGGTACTGCAGGGAAAGATTGCAGGCGTCCAGGTTACAAACAACAGTGGTGATCCCGGCTCTGGTGCAAGAATTGTAATCCGGGGGATGGGGTCATTTTCAAACACCGATCCTCTTTATGTAATTGACGGTATCCAGGGTGGCGATCTTAATTCGGTTGCCCCGCAGGATATTGAAAATATTACTATCCTCAAGGATGCTTCAACAACAGCAATATATGGTTCCGCAGCAGCCAACGGTGTGGTACTTATCACAACAAAAAGCGGAAGAAGGGGCGACCTGAAAGTCGAATATGAAGGATCGGCCGGTTTTGCCAACGTAGTGAAAAGGTTAGATATGCTGAATGCTTCAGAATACGTTGATCTGGTGACAGATATTCAACACTCGAACGGACTCGAAATAACAGCCAAGCTGCAGTCACCTGATGTTCGTATCGACAGGACCGACTGGCAAGCCATAACCTTCCAGCGGGGATTTGTTACAGATCATAATCTCAGGTTCAGCGGGGGAACTGAAAATGTCACATATGCATTTTCTGCGGGGTACCAGAATCAGGAGTCGACCGTTATTGACAGGACTTTCCAGCGTATCACCATAGGAGCAAAGCTCAGTGAGAGCCTGTTCAACAAAAGAGTAACACTGAACCAGAACCTAAGGGTGAAAAATGATATCAACAATGGAGTTCTTGCCAGCCTCAATGAGGCTTTAAGGATGGCACCATATCTTCCGGTATATGATCCCACAAACCTTGGCGGTTATGCAAGGATGGACAAGGTCACTGATCTTCAGGATGCAAATAACCCCATGAACACCGTTGGCAACACTGATTATAACGACAGGGGACTCAGCATGGAACTTGACCTTTCGGGCGAATTACTGCTTGTCAAAGGATTGTCATTCAAATCGCAGGGGAGGGTCTACGGTGGGAACTACCATAACATGACCTTCAACTATCCATGCAACGGAGGCAACTTTAACCGTGCCACATCTGATATGAATGAATATTACAACTTCAATTACGGTTTCATACTTGAAAATTATTTTTCATTTAACAGGACTTTCGGTGTTCATGAATTAACCGCTACCCTTGGAAATACTTATGCTCCTGCCGGAATATACAGAAGTATTTCAGCGAGCGGATCAGATTATACGAGTGATGCAATTCAGAATCTGGCCCTGGCAAACTCCACCTCGATAACAGGTTCGTCGGTAAACAGCGGAAAATCAAGGCTTTCCTATTTCGGAAGGTTAGGTTACACATACAAGGGGAAGTATGTGCTTAATGCCAGCCTGAGGCGTGACGCCTCGAGCGTATTCGGCGTCAATAACCGGTGGGGAACATTTTATGGAGTGGGTGTTGCCTGGACAATATCGGAAGAAGAGTTCCTGAAATCCCAGTCGTCGATTTCGAACCTTAAGCTGAGGACTAGTTATGGCAAAACAGGGAATGACAACATTCCTGCGTTCCTTACATCATCAAGTGTCTGGAAAGGAACAGGCAACAACATTGTATATTCCTTCGGTGATGACCTCACTTTTGCCACGGGATCAATTGTAAACAGCGTTCCTAATCCAAACCTGAAGTGGGAAGAAACAACACAATTCGATGTGGGCTTTGACCTTGGACTGCTGAAAGACAGGATAGGCTTTACCTTCGATTACTATAACAGGTCGAACAAAGACCTTCTGATCGAGACACAGCTTCCTCTTACAACGGGTCTTGGAAATCCCGGCCAGGTGGGGACACAGTGGATAAATGCTGCGAGCATGAAGAATTCGGGATTTGAGGCATCCCTTACCTATAACAGCAATGCAGCAAATGCATTCAGATGGAATATTTCGCTCAATACAACCTACAGCATTAATGAAGTGACAGCTCTTGGCACTGTGGGTGACCTTCCTATTTCAAAAGGGGAATTCATGACAGGAGTAGGAAATGCCACAAGGACAGATATCGGGCATCCCCTTGGTTCTTATTACGGATATGTTTATGATCATGTCATTGTTGACCAGGATGATCTGGATGCCCTTAATGAATCGGCGAGTGCCGCAACCGGAGGGGAAGTGACAGAATACCAGACAAATGCAAAACCCGGCGACAGAGTATGGAAAGATATTGACGGTAATGGTTACATTAATGCCGATGATCGCACGTATATAGGAAATCCTTCACCAAAATGGCAGTACGGCATATCATTCAACGCATTCTTCAGGAATTTCGACCTTCAGTTGCTGATGCATGGTGTTGCCGGAGTTGACGCCGTAAACGGATCACTCTACTGGTGGGAAGGAATGTCAAAACCCTTTAACCAGACCACAACAGTCTTAAGAAGATGGAAACAGCCGGGGGATGTTACAGATATTCCGAGGGCCGGACAGAACTCAGGCGCTAACCTTAATTTCTCAACATGGTATGTAGAGAAAGGAGATTACCTGAGAGTTAAGAATATTGCGCTTGGATATACTCTTCCGTCAAACCTGTTTAATACTTTTGAAAAATTCAGGGTCTATTTATCCATTCAAAATGCACTGACATTCACTAAGTATTCGGGATTCGATCCTGAAATATCCTCAACTTCGCCCGACGACAACAATAACTACATCTTCCAGCGGGGAATTGACATGTACCAAAGGCCAAATCCGCGCATTGTGCGACTTGGAGTTCAGTTAACCTTCTAATAATGATGCATATGAAAAGCAGATTGATATACACCTTAGTTGCATTCATGCTCCTTGGAGCCTGCAGCGAGGATATTCTGGATGTGAAGAATGAAAACAGCTATGACGGCAACACGTTCTTTACAAATGCAACAACCGCCACCGAAGCTTCAACAGCTATGTATTCCCCCCTGTTATTCCAGGGAATGTTCGAGCGCGAGTTCTATTTTATATTCGACCTTCTTGGGTATGATGCATTCAAGAACTTCCCGCTGCAGGGATCGCTTCTTGAAATAGCCGCCTATACTCATAACCCCAACACAGGGGAGATGAATTACTTTTTCAACTCATGCTACAAAATGATCTTCAGAACCAACTTTGTGATAAACATGTGCGAGAACTGGCAGACCACAAGCGATGCGGATGCCGCCCTGAAAACAAGAATTGAGGGGGAGGCGAAATTTCTTAAGTCACTTGGATATTTCTGGCTGGTTACTTGTTTCGGAGATGTCCCGCTGAGAAAAAACCTCGAAGATCATTATGTACTTCAGATGGAAAGAACTCCCAAGGCAGAAATATGGGCCGACATTGAAGCAAACCTTTCGGATGCAATTACCAAGCTTCCGCTTGCACAGGATTATGCAGCTTCTGATTATGGCAGGGCCACCAGGGGAGCTGCAGTCGCGCTGCTGGGGAAAGTCTACCTTTACCAGGCTAAATACACTGAGGCCATTACAGAGTTGTCGAAACTTACTTCAGCTCCTTATGATTATGACCTGGCCGGATCACTTGACGATATTTTCATTCATGACCAGGAAACGAAGGAAACAATCTTTGCAGTAATGCACGGCGAATGGCAGGGATGGGGTGTCGGAAATGCCTATGGTATGTTTGGGGGTCAGGAATCGTGGGGTAACAAGATGACACATACCGGCCGTGCCATGGAATATGGCTTCAACGACTGGTGGAATGTTCTTCTTTCCCCGACTCTTGTAGATGCATTTACGTATCAGAATGAATCAGGAACCCCATACACTGATCCAAGAGCAAAATTCACATTTTATGATAACCTCGGGACAAAAGGAGGAGATACCCACTATTGCGATGAATGTCCCGGCGGAATAGAATCGTATGCTGCAGCCGTCGGTACCGCGGGCCCGATATTCTCCTGGCGCAAATACGAATTATACGAGCTTCGGCATAACTACGGGCAGCCCGACAGTTATATAAACAGCCAGGTGATACGTTTTGCCGATGTTCTTCTGATGCTTGCTGAATCGTATATTGAAACCAATCAGGTTTCAAATGCTCTTCCCCTGATCAACCGAGTCCGCAGGCGTTCGGGGGCTTTTGAATATACAACTCTCGGCTCACAGGATAATGCAAGGACCATCCTGAGAAGGGAAAGGCGACTTGAACTGGCAGGTGAGCAGGCAAGGTTCTTTGATCTTGTCCGCTGGGGAATCCTTGTTCAGACAATCAATGCAGAAAAGCAGATTGTTGAAGCCGCTCAGCCTGTAAAGGATTATCATGTCCTTCTGCCTATTCCGCAGTCGGAAAGGGATGCAAATCCTTTGCTTAATGCACAGGTAAAGAATAACTGGAACTAGCGGAAAGATGCAAAATAAGGGCATGTCATGGCATGCCCTTATTAATCATCGCATGTACATTTCACTTTAGGCAATAGCCTTTGCGTCAGGTTCATTTCGGTGATCCGGTCTGTTCTTGCCGTGTGACATTTGTCACACATGGAAAACAGCTTCAGATCCCAGGTATCAGCGAAAACACGCCCGGCCTGCTTTTCGATTCCATATTCAAGCACCTTTTCAAGGGATTTTATTCCCGGAGGGCTGAAAAAATCTCTCTCAGCAAGCTTTTCCATGGCCCCGTTTCCGCCTCTTACCGGAATGATCACACAGCATTCAACCCCTGCATCAAAAGCAAAGTCTACAGATCGTTCAGCCCAGAAAATACCATCACGCTCCGACATGAAAGGAGGTCGCAATAATATAAAAGCTCTTGTGAAAATATCATTGTCAAGCAAAAAGCTTACTGATCCTGTGAAATCATCAAGTGTCATCCTTTTATTGAGCTTTTCCAGCATGTTGATATTCACGCACTCGAGCCCGATTGCAACCTGAAGGTCAGTTTTTATCCTATCTCTGAATTCAAGGCTTTTTTCCCCTATGAATGCAGGATGGCTCTCCACAATGACAGTATGGAAACCTTTCAGGAGCGAGGCAATTTTCATATGTTCCTCATGAGGTATTGCCCCTGGATCGAAGAAGCTGCCGCTGTTATACAGTTTAATGTGCTTTACGGCTGGTGCCTGATTTAGGACCCACTCAATCTGGCCTGAAATCTGGCCATCCGTCAGAGTAAAATCAGTTGTATTCTTCCAAAGATCACACATGAGGCAGTGAAAAGGGCACTCCCTGTTTGTCAGAAAGATTGTAAGCACATCTTCGGCATAACCTGAGGGTGAGAGCTCTTTTTCGACAATCCATGAATACGGCCTTGCAGGGTCAACCACGTTTTTTTCTCCCCTGCATGAAATAATCCAGCTATCCGAAATTCTTATTCCTCCCTCATCATTCATAACTGGAGTAGAACTCTTTTCGGTATGTAATTTCCTTTTCGGGGAAATGTTTTTTAAATGAATCAACAGGGGCTGCTCCATGCTGGAAACGCCTTTTCGGGAAAACCGGCATTGTCATACCTGTAATGGCTTTAACTCCTTCAGATACTATCTGCCCCTTGAGTTCGTACAGTTTCCTGTGATCCCATCCTGTGATTTCGATGAATGGTATGCCTTCAGATACCTCTATGACATTGGGAAGGGTATAAGGGCTGAAAGACTCAAAACCCAGGCTCTCTCCGGTAGAATATGTCCGCATGAATCCCCTGCTCAGGCCTCCCGAATACGTAAGCGAGTGTTTAATTGAGTCCACTCCCCATCCTTCATGATAGAGCATGAGGTTATTCAGAACGCTTTTGATAGTGAGTTCCGGATTTTCTTCAATCGGATAATCCTTCAGATTTTCGTTTCCACCCTCCCCGTCGACAATATATTTCCAATCGGGATAACGTAGTCTGATTCCTTTCATCAGAGCCAGGTTCATGGTGGCCGATTCAATATCAAGAGGCTTATAGTCTTCGACTATCCTTACTGCTTTTTTCCAGTCAAGTGAAGAATAGCTGGCCTCTATAATTTCAAGGAACAAACCGAGTTCAAGATCATCGAGGAATTTTCTTGCCTGTGCAAGGTCTTCTCCGCCGCCGTCGACACTCAGGGTGAAAGCTTTCAGCCGTGAAGGGCTCTCCCCGAGTTCCTGCAACGCCTTGTAAACGAGCAGGAACAATGCTCCGCTGTCGATGCCTGCAGAAAAAGTAACCCCTATGGGGCCAGAAACAGCCCTCAGCCTTAGCCATTTCTTTATTTCTTCGTACACGGCTCCAATGTATTGTTCACCAATTTTTGCCGGATCGTTTGACAATTTGTTACGTTCGGGCCTGAAAAACCTCTGGTACACCGGATTGGGATCGGGACATCCGAGGAGTTCTATTTTTGTGACATAATGGGCAGGAACCATCCTTGTATACGAAGGATGAAACTGATGGCTGAGGCCTTCTTTCTTAAGGTAATCAAAAATAGTGTCAATCCTCTCGGCTATAACCAGTTCGGGGCCGCCGGGCCGTTTGGCAATGAAATACCTCATCGGACGTCCTATCGATCTGGCCATCCTTATTGTTTTTCCTTCCACGGATACCAGTGAAAACTGACCGTCGATTTTCCTTACCCTTTCAGCATCTCCTGATCTCACACATTCTACTGCCTCCTCATGTGTCATGTTATAAATCACATTCTTTTCCGGATTTGTCAGATCAGTTACCTGGTTTACATATTGATTATTCATATAGCATAGATTTAAGTTGGTTCATATTTAAATACTTTAAGTGCCCGGTGCACTTGAGGTACCTGGAGTTTATTTAAAGCACTCTGTACTTTAGCTCATCCGTACCTTCATTTATATTATTCCTTTTCCCTGTTTTATCGTGATATACCTGTCAGCGGGTACATTCCTGTAAATTTCTTTCTGTCCGTCACTCCAGTGTATCTCAAGCGTATCAACAGATTTTGCATTTGCCAGACCTATATGTATCCGTGGATCATTGTTTGAAAGATAGCTTGTTGCCCACTGGTTAACGAAAACCTGTCTTTTCCCTCCGGAAACCGCAACAACTTTTGCTGCTATTGCAGAGGACGGGCCGTTTTTGCCCTTCAGGTTAATACCCAGCCAGTGATTTGAATTGCCGCCATCATTCCTGAGCAGAGTTGCCGTTGCTTTCAGGTCAACGTGTGATATAATAATATCCATATCACCGTCATTGTCATAATCCGAGACTGCCAGCCCCCTGCCTGACCGTTTCGTCGCGAAATAGGGACTGTATTTTTTCCCGGCATCCGTGAAATGGCCCTTTCCGTCATTTTCAAGAAGAATGGGATACTGAAGGATCAGTTCTTCTGCTGTACCATTGGCAGAAACAATATCCTGATCACCGTCATTGTCAAAGTCAAGGAACGCGGCAGCCCAGGCGCCTTTTCCTGCGAGGGGGCCTGACACTCCGCTTGATTCCGTGATGTCCTCAAAGAATCCGTTCCCCAGGTTGCGGTATAGCGCGCCATATTCAAGATCAACGACGAGGATATCAAGAAGGCCGTCTCCGTCAACGTCTCCGACAGAACCGTGCATAGATCCGCTTCCTTTGCCCTGGCTGTTTGCCGCAACTCCAATTTCAACGCCGACTTCCTTAAAAGTCCCGTTGTCATTTCTGAACATGAAATTCAGCTGATGATCGTTAGCCTGAAAAATATCAATGTCGCCATCGTTGTCATAGTCAAAGACAGTGAGTCCCATGCATTTTGAATCGGGATAAAAGAGGTTGTTCTTCTGTGTCACGTCAACGAATTTTCCCCCCGGAGTCTGTTCATAAAGCATAGACGCCTGTCCTTTGTATTCAGAGGGATGAGGCATTATGTCGGGCGTGGCGGGCGTGAAATAATCCGGATCGAAGGCAAGGAAGTTGCCAACCATTGCATCCAGTCTCCCGTCCATGTTATAATCCCAGAAGGAAACGCCGATGCTCCATTTTACAAAACCATTAAGTTTTTCCGGACCTCTCAGGCCGAGCTGATCCGTAATATCTGTAAATGTCCCGTTGCCGTTATTCCTGAAAAACACATTCGGACCGTAATTAAGAAGATAAAGATCCTCGTCGCCATCATTATCATAATCTATTGCCCCTGCTGCCATGCTCCAGTTCAGGTCGCCAACTCCTGCATCAGCAGTTACATCAGTGAAAGTACCGTCACCATTGTTCCTGTACAGCCTGTCGGGTGTATTGGCGAATTTTCTGCCTTCTTTATCTGATACGCCATCGATATATGTTCCGTTAAGCATATAAAGGTCCATCAGGCCGTCGGCGTTATAATCAAATACAGTCACTCCCGATCCGCTGCTCTCAAGGATGTTTTTGTACGAAAGGTCGCCGAATGTATACCTGAAATTGATTCCGGCTCTTTTTGTAACGTCAGTGAACTGTACAATTTTCTTCTGATCAGCTGAAGTGCAGAGAATCGTTACCAAGAGCACAACTAATGAATACCTGAATCTCAAAATCTTCAAACATGAAACGGTTTTGTTGAATATTTCACCTGTCATTTCCTCTCAGCGCATTAATGTATTCATTCCCGGTAACGACTCGTGTGTTGTACTTTTTGTTGTATTCTCTTAGCTCTCTGCTGTCAGGATATGCATCCTCTGCCGAAGGCGGATAGTTTTTCATGCCATGGAAGGGCAGGGGCAGAACTGTATTCCCGAAAGCTGTATTGAGATCGCCATCTTTTACCCACCCTACACTATGTATGAGGAAATCCCGTTTCCAGCCTTCAGGGAGTGCAGGCAGATCTTTTTCACTGAACTCGATCGTAGTTTCATCTCCGGCGTTCGTTATGGCATATTGGTTATCCGGCTTTGTCAGAAGAGGCAAAACGTCCCCGAATCGCGTATAATTGCCTGTGAGATCTCTCCATTTTGGCCCTTTCTCGACAGATGAATAATCAAACCAGTGGGGACCGTAACGGCCACCTTTCCTGTATAGTTTTGAAAATCCCCTGTAATGCAGGTCGGCCCGCAAAGGATCGATTACAGTGGTTACAGCAGGAATTCCGGGAACGGATGAGGCAAAGAAAATCTCATCCCAGTAAATCTGCATATTTGTCCTTATTCTTAACCTGTGGTCTTTTGTAATAAATTTCCCGGAAAGGTTAACTATAACCGTTTTGTCTTTCCCCATCGGGAACCCTATGTTATCAGCTATTGTTTCCCATTCGCCTTTTTCGTTTACAGCCTGAATGACCGGGGGGTGTGATTCAGGCAAATCTGATTGTGCCATGGCAAAGTTTATGCTTGCATCTGTTGGGAATATCCATCCAGTCATGAATAAATAAAGATCGGGATTGTTTCCAGATTCGCCGGCATCAATAACTATGTCTCTCATTTCGGTTATTCCCTGGTATTTTCCTGTTTTAAAATCGGAGAGATATTTATCGTCTTTCTTTTCGATGAATGGAAGGATATCATTTCCTTCTCCATCGATTGCTGAAACAGGGGCTCTTTTACCATTGATCTTAATTATCTGAAGACCGGGAAATGGAGGAGGAGAGAACTGTTCAGGGACAAAAATATCCGAATTTGCCGGATGGTCGACAGCAACCAGTTGTATCTGGTCAAGATAGATTGTCTCCCATAACTCCGAAGTAACCTGAATGGAGTATTTACCTTGTCTGGGTTTAAGTAACTCACCAGGGATCTTGATATAGTCGTCTGAGGCATCTGCAAAGGCATATGCCGTGTTCCCTCCCATGATACCTGTAGGCATTCCAAGTGCGCTTCTCCATAGAATATCCTTTACAAAGGTATACTCCTCACCGTTCCAGGTATAAAGGAAGGGACATGACCCTTTGAGAGTCTGTTCTTCGATCAGGGCCTGGTCTGAACCCGGCATGAAAATATTCTGAGGCACTCCGTTCGTCCATCTTATTCTTATAATGTCGGCTCTTGACCTGTTTCCTATTCCAAAATGAATATTTGGATCGGTTACGACCAAAGTCTGGTAAAGATCTCCTGCCCTTACTTCAATTTTAGCTCCGATACCGAAGTGATTGTTTTTTGCGCTGCCTGCCTTCAGACCGACCAGTTTCATTGTAATGAAATGGTTGTTGTTGCCTCCATCGTTCCTTAAGAGAGTTACCCCGCCATTTGTACCTGCAACAACGGCATCAATGTCGCCGTCATCGTTATAATCAAACAGGGTTATTTGTTTGCCGGAGTTAAGTTCCTGTGGCAAAAGTTGTGATACATCCCTGAAAATGCCATGGCCGTCGTTATATAAAAGGAACATTGCTTTCCGGCCTTTTTCAACTGATTCGCCTGCAACCAACAGATCAAGAAATCCGTCATTGTTAAAGTCAAGGAATTTAGCATCATGCACTTTTATGGCATCAAGTGCAGAGAATAGTTTTTCGTTTGACTTACTGGCCAGGAATTTTCCATCACGCTGGTTGACATAGAGGTTGTTTTTATTACCATTATCTGAACCAATAAACAAGTCAAGGTATCCGTCATTGTTGAAATCACCGGCCGTAATTACAGATGCTCCCTTTAAATCTTGGAGGCCGCTGCCCTGAACAATATCCCTGTAAACACCCTGGCGCTGATTTGAGTAATATGCCGGAATTCCATCTTCATTCACAACGATGAAGTCGACATCCTCATCATCGTCAAAGTCTCCGAATACTGCACCCCCTGGATGAATTGTCCCCGGCTGTTGTCCGAGCCGTTGCGACTGATCCTGAAACGTTCCGTCGCCTTCATTGCGGAGGTAGAGATTCCTGTCGCCGAGTATTTCCAATATATCGAGATCACCATCGTGATCCATATCAAATGCGAGGGCTGACCTTCCTCCTGTTCTGCTGCCGGCTCCTGATTGTGCCGTTACATCTTCAAAAGTTCCCTTCCCGGTATTTTTGTAAAGGATATCGCCGCCTTCCGTCATTATGAAAAGGTCCTCATATCCGTCATTGTCAAAATCGGCAAAAAGAGCTGAGTTTTCTTTGCCTGAATGTTTAAGTCCGGCCGCCTTTGTCACGTCCGTAAATTTTCCCATCTCATTGTTGAGAAGGAAATGCCTGTATGTTGATGAAGCTTTGTCATAGCTGCCTGCATATATATCTATATCTCCGTCGCCGTCGTAGTCGCAGGTCTCGACATGTGCAGAATAATCTGATCCCGGAGATCCGCTGCCCCCTGATGAGGATACTATATCCAAACCGGCAGCAGATGAAGCATCTGTGAATTTAATAACATCGAGAAGAGATTCATTTTCGACCGCCCGTGTTGACGGCTGTCTGTCGAAAGTGATGACTGGGAATCCGATAAGTGAGCCTCCGGGTCCTTTCAGATCCATGATACCGGCCTGGTAGGGAGAGGTTACTTTCAGGTAGTTGTGAAAGATTGTATACTGGATCACAGCATTGTCTTTGTCCTTTTTTCTAAGGAGGGAAACTGTTTTGTTGTAATATTCTACGGCTTCCTTGGGGAATTCAGGGAATTGCTTGTTAATGATCTCCATTTGTTCAAGTGCCTTGTCAAGTTCCCCGTTACGGATAAGAATATCGGTCAGGCTAAGCCGTGGGACCAGATTGGCCGGAGCTTTTTCAACGAGTGTGTGCAGGTAATTTTCGCGCTGCCTTGCCGAACCTGAGTCAGGCATTGTAGAATAGAGTTCAGTGATCTCATAAAGGATCTTTAAATGCCCGGGAGCAAATTCGAGAGCCTTTTTCAGTTCGGAAACAGCCTTTTCCTTTTCATTGTTCATCTTAAATACTGTTGCCAGAATAAGTCTGACATCCGGATCCTGTGCATCGATTTTTATGGCCTTGTTAAGCTCTTTTTCTGCCTCGGGGTATTTCGCCATTCTCAGATAGGTAAGTCCGAGGTTGGCATATCCGAACTTATCTCCGGGCGCGAGGTCAATGAATTTCCTGAATTGCTGTTCCGCATCTTCAAGCTTAAACTCTTCAAGATAAGCAAGTCCGAGGGTTTTGACAGTGATAAGATCCGTCAGTTTGTCTCCTGATTTATTGCCGCCATTCCTGCATCCCCCGGATAAAATAACGCAGAAAGCGGCAAGAAGCAAAATATTCCTGTTTTTCATAACATCAAAATTAGCAATAAAAGGGAACATTATTCAGGTTTATAAGGAACTCCTTCCTTCAGTGTCATTATACCGAAATCTCCAATTCTGTTACCTTTGTCATCGAAACTTATCCGGCCTGTAACACCACTATAGATCATGCTCTTCACTGTTTTCTGAATAAGCTCCCTGTCGTTAACTCCCGATTTCTTTATTGCTTCAATAAGCAAGCCAGTGGCATCATACGAAAATGAAGCCATCATACCCGGAAATACTCCATATGTGACGAAGTAAGCTTTTTTAAAATCATTATTTTCCTTATTGTTCCAGTTGCCTGATGCCACACGGATTTTATTGTCAAAAACCCCAATTTCAGCTGGGGTTAATATGTTCTCATTGGCAGCAAGAAGAGAAGAAAAAATATTAATCTCCGGTTTCTTTTCAGATAATATTTCCGTAATTACTTTTGAAATTTCCGGAGTGCAGAACAGAACGATGCATTCAGTCTCTGATTTAGCTATTTTCTCGGCAATCATTTCAGCATCATTTCCCGATTCAACTGTGTAGTAGAATGAGGGATCATGTTTCCCTGCAGCTTTTATTTCTTTCAGAAATGTAGCTGAAGCCATATCTGAGTCATAGTCTTTAGCGGAAACGACAGTTATCTTATTGAAACTATGTTTATTGTATATTGAGTAAATAATGGATCGGGCTTGCTGCCGGTCGGTCGGCACACAATTAAAAAACCAAGGTACAAAAGCCTGGGAAAGAGTAGGGTCAGAAGACCAGGCTGAAACATAAGGTACTATTGATTTTGTCGCAGCCTGTTCAACAAGGTGGGCGTTCCTTCCGTCGTGGCAGCCTGTCAGAGCCCAAACTTTTTCCTCAAAAATAAGGTCTACAGCTTGTTTTGACCCTGTTCCCCAGGGTCCTTCCATCGATCTGACGATCAGGCTGAATTTTTTCCCGTTGAAACCACCTTCAAGGTTGGCCTTGCGTATTGCCAGTTCTGCTCCCCTGACAGCAGCCTCTGATTCTTTGTCCTGTATCAGCAGGCCTATTTTTATCGTATCATCCTTCCGGTCACCGCCGGGGAATGGCAAAGGTATATTAAAACCGGTCAGGGCCAGAAAAATGCCGGCAAGGAGTATAGGATAATTCATCTGTCTTCTCCAAACGCCATCATATCAGTGAAGGTTCAGGTTTTGCTAGTTTCCTGCCGACTGCCCGTGCAATCTTGTCAAGGTCGGTCATCAGGGCAGAAAACTCTTCAGGGTTGATTGACTGGTGCCCGTCGCAAAGTGCCTCTTCAGGGTTATAATGGACTTCCATTATGAGACCGTCGGCACCGGCTGCTATGGCAGCTTTTGCCATTGTCGGAACCATCCATCGGAGGCCTGTGCCGTGGCTCGGATCGACTATTACCGGAAGATGGCTTAAATGCTTAAGCATGGGAACCGCACTGAGATCAAGTGTATTACGTGTAGTTGTTTCAAAAGTACGTATGCCTCTTTCGCAGAGAACCACCTGGTCGTTACCCTGGCTAAGTATATATTCAGCGGCAAGCAGGAATTCTTCAATAGTTGCCATCATGCCCCTTTTGAGCAGAACAGGTTTTTTCTGCATTCCCACTTCCTTGAGCAGCACGAAATTCTGCATGTTTCTTGATCCGACCTGGAGCATGTCGGCATATTCAGAAACGAATTCTACATGCCGTGTATCCATAACCTCCGTAACGAAAGGCAGTCCTGTTTCGAGACTGATCTCCTTAAGTAATTTTATGCCTTCACTTCCAAGGCCCTGAAAATTATAGGGAGAGGAACGTGGCTTAAAAGCGCCTCCCCTTAATATAAGCCCTCCTGATATTTTAACTGCATATGCAGTTTCTCTCAGCTGTTCAGAGCTTTCAACAGCACATGGACCGGCAATGACAACAACCCCGTTAGGACCGATTTTGAGTCCGCCCACATTTACCTCAGAGGCTTCGGAATTTGATCTCCTGCGAACCTTGGAAGGCACTGAACATCCCCCTGATATTGACGGATCATTATTTCTGTTTGATTCCATTTTTTTATTTCTTAAGCTATTGATAAGCCACCCTGGGTTTCTTATAAATTACATTTTCCTTTTCCCACCGCGGGGCAGGAGAGAAGTGAAATTTTCCGTTACTTACCTTTGCCAGGTAAATAGGCCTGATATTATTCCATGTACCGTCAAAAACAACTTTGCCTGTTACACCCTGATAACCCTGGAAGGTTTTAAGGTCTGTCAGGATATCACGTATGAGAGCTCTGTTCAGGCCTGCTTTCCTGATGGCTTCAATTATTATATTCATGCCATCGTAAGCATGTGCCGCAAATACATCAGGTTCCATACCAAATCTCTCTCTGAATCTTTTTCTGAAAGCTATAAGAGCCGGGTCATTGGAGTCAGGGTTATACTGACATGTAGTTATTAAGCCCTCAGCGAGATTCCCAGTCTCTTTAAGGAATTTCTCGTTTACCATTCTATCAGATCCGTAAACCGGCTGATTCAGGCCCATAGCTCTCAGCTGTTGAAGAATAAGTGCTGATTCTCTTGCATTACCCCATATGAGAACAGCATCAGGGGATGTCTTCTTTACTCTTTCGATCTGGGCCTTAAAATCAGATTCTCCGTCGCTGAATCTTTCTTCTATAATAATGGGGAAACCTATTCTTGTAGCTGAGCGGTTGAAATGAAGAGTCCCGACTCTGCCATAACGGTTGTTGGCTCTGATTACTGCAACGCGTTTATGTTTGTCTTTATTGAAGATCTGGTCAACAAGCACGTAGCTGCTTTGCCTGTCGTCGGGGATTGTCCTTATCACCCATGGAATATTTGTTTCGGTGAATGTCGGATCGGGATCACCTGTGTTAACATTGGGGATTTCGAGTTTCAGGGTAGCTCTTATTGCAACATGAGAAACAATGTCATCGATTGATCCCAGCCATGCCCATACTCCCTCGTCATCCATTTTTACAACCTCATTGGCTGCTGCTCCCCAAAGCCCGACATCATTATGGATCATAAGTTTGAACGGCATACCCTTGTAGCCTCCCTTTTTATTGGCTTCCTCTATTGCCAAAGTAGCTCCGTGAAGCATCTGTTCGCCAAGGTCCTGAATTATAGAACCCTCAAGAGGTCCGAGGAACCCTATCCTTACTTCTGTCAGATTGGTTGGAGGCAGTTTTTCACGACCGGCACCGTAGAATTTCATGGGTTCCAGAAAATGATATTTATAAGCCTTCATATACCTGTCATATGCTACTAGTTCATCAGGTATATTACCATAATTTGAAGGTAATTGCTGCCCTGACAATATTGAACATGTTGTTGTCAGGATCAGGAATGTCAGAATCCGGTAATGGGTTTTCATATTTTTTTGTTTAGTTTATTTTACTAATGGCATAAGTTTCAATCTCCACCAGAAGAGTTTCCCAGCATAATCTTGCCTGAATCCCTGTACTGGCAGGCAGGGGATCAAGATTCATCCATCGGAAAAATGATGTGCGTATCTTATTGAATTCCTCGTAATCCCTTTCAATATCCCTTAGGTAATTGGTTGTCCTGATCACATCATGCCATGTCATACCTTCGGCTGAAAGAAGATTTGTGATATTCCTGTAAGTCCTCCAGGTCTGAGCTTTGAAATCACCTATATGCTCTGCCTTCCCTTCTTCATTGACACTAGCTGTACCTGAAATTAAAAGGATTTTATAACCTCCCAGTTCCAGACGAAGGGCTCTTGTAAATGATGATGGTTTTTTATAATCATAAGCTTCATTTATTACCTGCGGTGCATGTACCGCGAATTTTTCAACAGGAGGTCTTTCTGTATGAACGGCTGGATAGTTGTAATCTTTTAACGTCAAATCTTCTTTGAGAATCCCCAGTTTAATCATTTCAGCTTTCTCACCATCCGTGAGTTTTGTCAGATCTATCAACAGTTGTTTGTTATCCATTTTAGTTATATGATTTTTCTTATTAAACAATATTCTCAATGTATTCTTTCACCCCTTGCCACTCCTTTTGAAGTTGCCACCCACAGGTAATCATCGCTGGCATCTACTCCGATAATAAAATTGTGGGAAATTGATGGCGACAAAGGAATCTCTTTCTTTTCACTCCCGTTTGTTATAATAGCTTTGCCGTTCTCATCATTATCATTTTTCTTATATGTTACCCATGTCTTCCCATCGAAGCTGCTTAATCCGTTATCGCTGCAGACAAATACCACCGGACCTTCAGCCCTGAGAAAGTTTATGAAATTGCTTGCCAATCCGCTGTCATGGTCAAAATAGCCTTTCCAGTTTTTGCCGTCATAGCGGCTCATTCCGAAATATGTTGAAACCCATAAGATACTGTCAGAATACGATGTTGCTGTTGTTATGTCATGGACAACTCCATCATCAGGCTGAAGGTCAATCTCCATGAAGCCATCGGGGTCAACATAATCCCTGAAATGTTTGGTTTGGGTATTGTATTCAATAACCCCTCCGCCCCAAGCTGCTATCCATACTTTCCCATCTCCCGCCGATAATGCATATGTCCATGGTTCATGCATTGGTGCGTTCATTTCGGTGAATATCTCCCACTGTTTTGTCCGGGTGTCATAATGGCCGGCCCCTCCTCCTGTTGCAACCCATATATCCTTTCCATAGCAAAATACATTGTATACCAGATCGTTTGGCATACCGCTGTTAAACTGATTGAATGTCTCAAATTTCCCTGATGACCAGCGACTAAGGCCACCAAGTGTTCCAATCCATACATCACCTGTAAGCTGGTCGACATCAATTGACACGATACCATTATGCGGGAGGCCGTCTTGTGTGGTGTATGTCTTCCATTTCCCATTCTGATATACGGCCAGGCCATCATGTGTTCCGACGAGAACCCGGTCACCATCAATCCTCACCGCATATGCTTTATCTGAAGGAAGTCCATCTTTTGTGGTAAAATTCTTCCAGTTTCCATAGACAGGCATTTCACCGGCTTCTTTTATCACATTGGAGCTACTTCCAGGGTACTTGTCAGAATTGTTGTGATAATCTGTGCTCTCTTTGAACTTCGCAGGGTTTAAAGCAAAAGTCGACTTTTCATTTTTAATGAAAAGAAATATTACCACAAGAACTATTCCGGCAGTAATCAGAATTGCAGCAAAATATTTGACTAAGTTTTTCATGGGGTAATTGTTAATATGAATTTATTTTTTTCGATGAAGAAATGACGCCTGGTGAATTTTTGTTTCTTTTTTGTTTTCATATTCAGGATCTCTGAGAGATTTGAGATATTCTACCAACTCGTTGAGCTGTATCTTTGTAAGGTCATTTAATGATCCATGTTCCTCTGTTTTACCATAGATGGTCCATATCTCTTCAAGGGTTGCCGCACGTCCATCATGAAGGTAGGGTGGCGAAGCAAAAATATTATTAAGATGAGGAGTATCGAAAAGTATGGAGTCGTCTGTTGCAGCAAGAGTTCCAACACCGGCAGGCTTCATGTTTGTATAATATGGTGCCGGGTGGCAAGTGTTGCACCTGTTTGTAACAGGGATCTCATTTCCTTTATTGTCGTGCGTACGTTCAAAAATCTCCTTCCCGCGTTTCTGGGCTTCTGTAAGTTCCCCGTCTGGATTATACATAAGATTGGGAGGGTTTGGAATTCCTGTCATTATGTATGCAGTAAGCGCATCAAGATCCTTATAGCTGAAAGCCTCGGTACGGGTGAGGACGGTTGAGAACCGCATACCGTCCTGTTTATACACCGACTGGTTTTTCCCGTTCCATTTATAGGGAGGGGTATCCCCGATATTCCTCAACGACTGGGTATTTGTCATGTTCCTGCCCATATCCTTTGATGCCATGTTGTATGTAAGTCCATCCTCATGTGCGTCAGGATGGCATGTATAGCATGAATACTGGGTCTGAAAGGTACCTCCGGCGTTATTCAGCAGCCTTCGGCCGTGGCGTGCGACTGTTATTCTACCTGATCCTCCGAGGTGGATGGTGCCTTCTGACTCCAATGTCTCAGTATTTATGACAGCTATCCTGTCTTCAAGGTGCTCGGCAACATAAAGGGTTTTTCCGTCGGGCGAGAGCGACATCCCTTTGGGGTTAGCCCCGGTGGATATCCTTTTTATTACGATTCTGCTGCTTATCCCCAGGTGGTTTGCATACATTTCAAGCTTGTCATCTGTAATACCGCTTATGAGTCTTCTCACCGCATCAAGATCGACAACAGTGATTTTATCGACTCCCGAATGAGAGACAAATGCCTTTTTCCCATCTGGCGATATTGCTATGTCGAAAGGATCAGCATAATACGTATTAGGTTCATCCAAAAGAAGCTGAATTGTTCTTCCTGAAGGTTTGTTCTCAACAATTCCTATGCCTTCAGTCATCATCCAGCCTCTTTCAACCTGTACTGTCGGAACATTGTTCTTTGGCCTTATCAAAGGGATTATTGCCAGGTCTCCTGACGGAGTGAATTCTACATTCTCCATCATATAGGCCGATTTAATGTCTCTCCTTTCGGATATCCTCTGGTTAAGGTCGTTAATACCTGTAAGTTCACACCTTATTGTATCTCCGTAAGGAGCTGAAAGAGTTCTTCTGCTTGTAACGTAAAGTAATGATCCATCATGGCTTTTACCGATCCCTGTCGGATTATTTCCGGCGGTAAGACGTTTTATTTCCTCACCAGTGGAAAGATCAATCACTGAAATATCCGATGAAAAGGAATTCACCGAATACAGGAATTTTTCGTCGGAACTAAGTGCCAGCCCTGCGGGTCCGCCTCCGGTCTTTAAGGTGTCTGTAACTTCATAGTTTTTAAGATCTATAACAGAAACGTTGTCGGACCATTGATTGCTCACATAGGCTTTGTTCCCTGATTTATCTATTATTACTGAATGGGGATGGATGCCGACCGGAATTTCTTCGGTAACTTTTTTTCTGTCATTATCGATAACCAGTAGTGAATTTCCGTCTTCTGCTACTGCAAAGATTGATTTTCCGTCTTTTGACACTGCAAGGTTTAAAGGGGAATAATACTTTGCATTTACAATTCTGGCTACAGGGCCTGATTTAATGATGTACAGGTGACAGGAGCTGCATTTCAGAGGGTGGTCGTCAGTGGCTGTGATATAATTGACATGTTCCCTCGCCCATTTGTGGTACCGGGGATAAAAGATTAATCCAAGGACAGCTATTATCCCTGCCGGTATGATTATTTTCAGATATCCTTTCATATCTATTCAAGTTCAACGATCTTTTCTTTAATCTCAGTAATATGAACCGGTATTATGACCGGATCTTTCCTAATAGCGAATGATACTCTGTTTTCGGGTGCAAATTCAGGATCTTCGTGGCATCCGACACATCCACGCCTTTCGTTGGGACGAAGCCACAACCATGAGCAGGCCGGGCCAACCGGGTTCCCTTTTTCGTCAAGGGCCCTGATCCTGAATGGCTTGTCGGCCATTACCTTAAGATAAAAAGATCCGTCTTTTTCGACCTTTACCACCCCATATGTTGAGTCGACTCCAAGCACTTCAATTCTGTCGGCCTTAACCTTTGAAGTGTTACCATGGCTGAAAAGATGCTCCTGGAAGTTTACGTCCTGGCAAAGGATAAGACCCGTTTTGACCATAAGATCGACTTCGCTGGGAAGCTTTTTGGGCCGGTTGTATGCTCCGGCGACGGCAACATCAATTATGTTATACCCGGGATTTTTGAAGACCTCCCTGCCAACCGAACTTTCTGACACATTGAAGTCGTACAGCCCGAAAAGGTCAGATCCCTTCTTTCGGAATGAAACAAGGAAATCATTATCAGCAAGAGGCAGGGCATATAGAAAATCGCCGTCAGATCCTGTTGACAACTCTTTTCTTGTGAAGAGCGGACGGCTGTATTCAATCGAAACCAGATTCCCTCCCGTAAGGCCGTTTTTACCTGATTCAACAAAGATTATCCTGCCATCATCTGTTTCGCAGGCGCTGTTCAGAAAACCGGATTGACCGGAAATGTTTTTATAGAATACATCAGCCTTTGTTCCGTCGGGACGCATCACCATGAGAACGGGGTCTCCCTTCTCGGGGAATGTTTGCGTTACGATAGTTAAAATCCGGCCGTCTTTAAGTATTGTACTGGCAAAATGCGATTGCGGGCTGAATGTAATCTGCTTAAGATCAGATCCGTTTAAACTGCAGGTATATAAACAGTGGGAATTTCTGACTGTGTCATTTATCGTATGTTTGCTGAATGTAAATCTTCCTCCCGGGAGGTAAGAAGGATCTGTGCAGTCTTCCTTCGATGAAGTTATCTGCCTGTATTTTCCATTGCCCAGTTTCATCTCCCAGATCTGCCAGATATCGCCTTTTGAAAGCTGTCCGGCGAAGATCATTGATTTGCCGTCGTATGAGATATCCGGGAAACATGCGGAATAAAAATCCTTTGTGAGGATCCGTGCAGATCCGGGTTTGTTAAGAGTGAATTCGCTGATCCTTGCTCCGGGTAAATACCGCCAGGATACCCCACTTAAATAATCCGGCGACAAAGTAATACTTCCCGGAGCTTCAGTAAGGATCAGCTTTGTTTTATTTGAACTGCTGCCTGAGCATGAAGCAAGAATCAGGCATGGAAATGTCAAATATATTAATTTAAAAAGGATTTTTTCTTTCATACACATATTAAAAAGGTGAAACAGGGATTTCAGGGTTCTTTTACTTCAAGGATCTGGTTCGCATTGATATTTTCCAGGGTCTGGGTTTTCCCTGAAGGCCATATTATTTCTATTTTATCTACAATCTGATTCTTGCCCAGTCCGAAATGGATTCTAGGATCATTTTGGGAGAGATAACCTGTTGTTGTTTTTCTCTGGGCCAACTGTGTTTTTCCTCCGGATGTAATCTTGATCCGTGCCCCGATTCCGTCCCTGTTGCCGGAAGTTCCGGTAAGGGACAGCATTATCCAGTTATTCTGGTTCCCCTTGTTGTTTCTAAGGAATGCGCAGTGACTGTTAAGGTTGACGACAAAAACATCCATGTCGCCGTCATTGTCATAGTCGCCTATACAGGCTCCGCGTCCGACAAATTCCTGGCTGAAGTACTTCCCCAGTTCAAGTGAAACATCCCTGAATTTTCCTCCACCTTCATTATGGAACATCTGATCTTCCTGACCGTAAAGATGCTTTAATGCACCGTTTGTCTTGAAGATATCAGCCAGACCGTCATTGTCGTAGTCTGTGAAGGTTGACGACCATCCGACAAACTGGGCGGCTGCAGATGAGATATTTGATGAGATGCCTTTATCGGAATAGATTCCGTTACCAACATTTTCGTATAAGGAGCAATATGTATCGTCTGAAACAAAGAGGTCAAGGAGTCCGTCCTCATTGAAATCAGCGAAATCTACCGACATGCTTACGGTTGCTTCCCCTGCCTGGCTGAAAGCGGTTCCCGACATTGTTCCCCTGTCGGTAAATCCTTTTCCGCCATCGTTATGCCAGAGGTAGTTAAGGGTATGGTCATTTGCGACATATATGTCCACAAAGCCATCCTCGTCATAATCAGCGGCTCCCACACCCATTGCTCTTCCATCTGTATCCACGATGCCCATGCGGTCTGTGACATTTTCAAAAGTGCCATCGCCGTTATTATGATAAAGTATATCCTTTTGTGCATCATAAGCCATAGGACCGGGGAAACCGTCGGGGGCATAGAAATACTTGTATTCGGGATCAAATGTCAGATAGTTGCCTACGTAAAGGTCGAGGTATGAGTCATTGTCGTAATCTAACCAGACGGCACCCACGCTGCATTCATTGCCACCTGACACACCCGCTTTTTTTGTAACATCTGAGAATGTGCCATTGCCGTTATTTTTGAGCAGAACGTTAGTCCCGTAATTACTAATGAAAAGGTCCGGGAATCCGTCATTATTGAAATCTCCTGCCACTGCACCCATACTATACCAGGGACCGTAGACGCCAGCTTTTTTCGACACATCTTCAAACGTCCCGTCACCCCTGTTATGGTAAAGATGATTGCCAGGCAAAACAGATGGTTTTTCCATTTTGCTAACGCCATCGAGCCATGTTCCGCTGCAGGCATAAATGTCGATCCATCCGTCTTTGTCATAGTCAAAGAAAAGTGCACCGCCGCCAGTCGAGTAGATTATGTTCGTCAGTTCATCATCACCGATTGAGTGTGTGAAATCAAGTCCTATTTCCCGGCTTATTTCCTGGAAGTAGTCATTATTTGCAGGGGGAGCCGACAATTTGTTTGTACCAGCGGGGGAGTCATTACCTGACCGGCATCCGGAAACAAGGACCCCGGTCAAAGTAATCAAAAAGAAAAAACTTTTTAGTTGCATAACAGGTTTAATAGATTAAAGAGCCGGATATTCAAGAATGTTGAAAAATTCAATTAAAAACCAAAACCATCACATGTTGCCGCTTTTCTTTTTTTAGATTACCTGTCCAAAAGAGCAGCGGGAAACCATTTATCTAACCTGTTTACCTTGAAATCTAACCTAAACAATTATAAAAATTAATTGTTAAATAAGTGTTAAAAGCAAATTAAAAGGCAATTAAAAATTAGGTTGGTTAAAAACACTGCAAGAAATTTGAATGGCTGTACCAGATTACAGGCGATGATAGCTGACAAAGCAATTTTGTCCGGGAATCTGGCAATCATGAAATACAGAACCCGGTTCATGCGGGAGAAGGAAGTGTTACAGTCACCGTGGTTCCTTTACCCGGTTTGGATTTGATTGTTATTTCACCATTGTGATTTTTTATAATCTGTCTTACAAGTGAAAGCCCTATACCTGTTCCCTGGATCAGTCTTGTATTTGAACCACGCTGAAATGGTTCAAAGATTTTCTGGAGTTCATCCTCCGGTATCCCGATACCTTTATCCTTAAATACAAGTTCCATATTTTTTCCATTCGGGCCGAATCTTATATCAACTGTGTGATCAGCAGAGTATTTGCATGCATTTTCCATAATATTAATTATTGCCACCTTCAGAAGGCTGTCGTCACCGGCAATCATCATCTGTGAGGAATCCGTAAGAGAATCGTTGATGGTTATATTTATGTGGTATGAAGGATTGAATTTCTTCAAATCATCACTTGCCTGCCAAACGACCTCATCAATGCTTACCTTCTTGTTATATCCTGAAGGCCCTTCAGCACTTGTCCTGGCGATAAGCAGCAATCTGTTTGAAAGGTTAATCAGCGATTTAATATCCTCCAGAACAGAATTGAGTGCATTTTTATATTCCTCCGTGGTCCGGTCCTGCATCATCAGCACCTCTATCTGCCCGTGAACAGATGTGAGTGGTGTTCTGAGTTCATGCGAAGCATTTGATATGAAATTTTTCTGCATGGCAAAGGATATTTCAAGTCTTTCGAGCATCCTGTTAAAGGTTTTTGCAAGACGTCCTATTTCATCTGCCCCGTTGCCTTCAGGAACTCTGAGGTTAAGGCTTGAGATGGAAATTTCATCAACCTTATTGACGACGTCTGATATAGGTTTAAGTGCCCTTCCCGAATAAAACCATCCTGCGACATAAAACAAGACAAGACTAAGGAACCACACTATGAGCAGAATGAGTCCAAGCTTTTTAAGGTGTAACAGACCGTCGACATCCTGAGCTGCAGCCACTACAACAAAAGGAGTGTAATTTACAGTATACATCGTCCCGAGAACTTCATAGGCCCCCTGTTTATATCTGACGTTGATCTGTGACCTGATACGGTAAAGCAGATCGCCGGATATCAGAATGTCGCCTGCAGGATCGGAGGTGTAAACAATATCATCCCTGCTGTTGAGTATTATTATCTTTTTGCGTGACAGGTTCGCGGGATTGTCATTTTCAATCATCCTTGCGAGGTTCTCATCAGGCTTGTAAGGGTTTAGAATCAGCCTGGCTGTGCTTCTCGACTGGCTTTTCAGGCGGTTGTAGAAATCCTCTTTCCTGAAATTTGAAGAGAAGTAATATATTGCCACCGAGGAGATAAGCATTATCAGGCCACCGAGGAGTATGAACTGAAGTGTCAGTCTGGTTCGTATCTGCATGCTACAAATGTATTTCGGTATTCGGAATTGGGTACATTTCGGAGTTCGGATTTGAGATTTCGGATTTATCTGGTCGGAGGTATAATTCCGGAATCACAATTCCGAAATCCGAAGTCTGAATCAGTCTCCAAATATATATCCAAATCCTACTTTTGTCCTGATCAGCTTTTTATCAAATCCCTTGTCAATTTTTTTCCGCAGGAAGTTGACATAAACATCCACCACGTTTGTACTGAAATCAAAGCTTACATCCCAAACCTTTTCAGCGATGTCGTTTCTCGACAGTACCCTTCCGGGGTTCCTCATGAAATACTCGAGAAGAGAGAACTCCTTGGCAGTCAGGTTTATTACTGAGCCTCCCCTGCGTGCGGCTTTTTTATCGAGATCGAGTTCAAGGTCGCCGTAAGCAAGTCTTTTCAAAGTGTTATTCGAATGATCGGAGGTTTTCAGCAGGACCTTAACCCTTGCAAGCAGTTCCCTGAACTCAAAAGGTTTAACAAGGTAATCATTGGCGCCTGCATCAAAACCTGCAAGCTTGTCGTCGGTTGTGCCCAGTGCAGTCAGCATTAGCACGGGGATGCCCGGATAAAGAGACTTGAACTTTTTGCAAAGTTCGAGACCGTTTGTACCTGGAATAATTATATCAAGTATAAAGAGATTGTATTTGTACTGTCGGGCTAGTTTGTCGGCAGAAATGCCATCGTAGGCTAAATCTGCCTCAAAGTGGCTTTCCTCAAGCCCTTTCTTGATAAAGGAGGCCACTTTCGGTTCATCTTCTACAATAAGGATTTTCATCTGGCACTAATATAACTTTGAACTGCATGTTGTAAGAAAATTGATTTATATCATTTGCTAAATATACATATATCCTTGAAATCCTCATAAACAAAGCCCGGGGAAGAAAGACAATATCACTTTTAACATAATTTTTCCCCGTATTTTCTTTAATGTTATTTTAATTTTAATATCTTTGAGATCAGATGAAGCAAGTTTTAGCTTGACTTTAATAATGACCAATTTAACTAACCTGTTTAACCAAAACAAACGACTATGCAAATTACTACAAAACTACGGCGTCTTACGCTGTTTTTGTTCAGTATGGTCATTTCCTCAGGCATAATTTTAGCACAGGAAAAGACCGTAACCGGGAAGGTCACCGCCGAAGGCGAGGGAGCAATCCCGGGTGTAAACGTTACAGTTCAGGGTACAACCATCGGTGCAATGACAGGTATGGACGGAACATATTCACTGAGGGTGCCGGGGCCGAACGCGGTTCTGGTCTTCTCTTCGGTAGGATATGTAACACAGGCCATAACCGTTGGTTCCCAAACCGTTATCAATGTCAGCCTGGTATCTGACGTTCAGGCACTCCAGGAAGTTGTCGTAACCGGTTATACCCAGCAGAGAAGAAGGGACCTTACAGGTGCCATTGCAACAGTTGAACCTGCAAAACTGACCCAGGTTCCGACTCCAAACGTGAGTAATGCACTTCAGGGCCGTACTGCCGGTGTTACTGTTGTAGGCGACGGCCGGCCGGGAGAAACCTCAAAGGTCAGGATCAGGGGATTCAGCTCCTTCCAGAACAACGACCCTCTTTATGTTGTTGACGGTGTGCCCACACAGGATATTTCCTCCCTGAACCCTGCAGACGTTGCTTCTGTATCCGTACTAAAGGATGCCGGTGCAGCTTCTGTTTACGGATCAAGGGCATCGAACGGTGTTATAATCGTCACCACCAAAAAAGGCGGCACAGGAGCAAAAGTTACCTATAACATGTATTATGGAACTCAGGATCCGGGTAAAGGCCCCACCAACCTTCTGAATGCAAAAGAATATGCTGATCTGCAGTGGCTTGTTTATAAAAACGACGGCACCACTGAGGTTCATCCGATTTATGGCCCCTCAACAGCAGCAAGCCCCACGTTTCCCGAATGGGCAGCAGATACCGACTGGTACGATGCAATAACACATTTTGCACCAATTCAGAATCACGACCTTTCATTTTCAGCAGGAAACGAAAATTCGAAGTTTTTTGCCGGTCTTGGTGTAAACATGCAGGATGGGATTGTTATTTATACAGATGCCAAGAAGTTTACCGGGAGATTCAACTCTGAATTTACATTCCTTAACGGGAGAATCAAGGTAGGGGAGAACCTTTCTCTTGCATACCGCACTGGGCACGGTGTTTCCAACCTGAACGAAGGAAGCCCGATCCAGGTGGCCTGTTATAGGGCCCAGCCGATTGTTCCGGTTGTGATGACAGTTGCCGTTCCTAACGGGGCCACTCATGCCTTTGTTCCCGGCGACTGGGGTGGAACTGGTATTGCTCCACGTCTTGGACAGGCCGGAAACGTAGTGGCCAACCAGACCCGGGGCAAGGATAACACAAACTGGAACATCCACCTTATTGGAAGCGCATTCATTGATATCAAATTGCTCCAGGGCCTGAACTTCAAATCGACTCTTGGCGGTACATTCGATAACGGAACATGGAACAGCTACTCATACAAGACATATGAAAATGCCGAGAATAACTCATCCAACTCATTCCAGGAAGAATCTTATTACGGGAATGACTGGGTATGGACGAACCAGCTGACTTTTGACAAAACCTTCGGCGACCATAAAATCCTGGCTGTTGCCGGATATGAGGCTGTTAAATATGGCATTGGCCGCGGTATCGGCGGAAGCAGGGCATCATACTTCTCGGATGATGTTCTCTATCGAACCCTCAGCAACGGATCAAACATACTAAGTGCCTATGGCTGGCTCAATACACCGACCACCCTTGTATCACAGTTCATAAGGACCGACTATTCGCTGATGGATAAATACATGATTAGCGCAACTGTACGTCGCGACGGATCTTCAAGGTTCGGTGCCGGCAACCGCTACGGGGTTTTCCCTTCCGCCTCTGTTGGCTGGAGGATCAAGAGCGAAAACTTCCTTGCCGATGTCACATGGCTTTCCGATCTCAAATTGAGGGCCTCCTGGGGTACAATGGGTAACCAGCTTGCTGTATCTCCCATGAACCAGTTCTTTAACTATGGCGGAGATCCCGGATTATCATTCTATGACATCAACGGAACATTTACTTCCTCAGTACAGGGATTTGCTCCGACACGTATCGGTAATCCTGATGCAAAATGGGAAACCAACATTACAACAGATATTGGTTTTGAAGCTTCATTCCTTAACAATAAGATAGGATTGAAATTCGACTGGTATTCAAAGAAAACAAAGGATCTCCTTTTTAATCCCGAAGTGCCTGGCACTGTAGGTGCTGCAGATGTACCCTATGTAAACGTTGCTTCAATGTCGAATACAGGTGTTGATATCGAAGTTTCGTACAGGAACCAGTGGGGCGATCTGGGATTCGACGGGAGCATTGTCGCAACCACTTATAAGAACAATATTGATAAAATTGCCGAAGGGATCACCTTCTTTGATCCTTATAATGACGCTAATACCGCAAACAGGATCAATGGCGTTCCCGTACGCAACATGGTTGGGCACCCGATGTCAGCATTCTTTGGCTATCATGTTCTTGGCTTGTTCCAGAGCCAGGCTGAGGTTGATGCTGCCCCCGAACAGTCGGGCGCTGAAGCAGGTTTCTTCCGCTTCGACGATACAAACGGTGACGGTAGTATAACTCCTGATGACAGGACATTCATTGGCAATCCCAACCCCAAATTCACATACGGTGTTAACCTTGCCTTTACCTACAAAAACTTCGACCTGACAGCATTCCTTTACGGATCACAGGGTAACGATATCTTTAACTGGAACACATGGTGGGTCGATTTCTGGCCATCGTTCCAGGGACAGAAAAGCAAAAATGCCCTCTACAACAGCTGGACTCCGCAAAGAACAAATGCAACCACCCCGAAAGCATCCAACAAGTCTAATTTCTCGACAAATAACGAAATCAACGACTATTACATTGAAGATGGATCGTTCCTCCGTCTGAAAAACCTTCAGATCGGATATACAATTCCTGAAAGTGTTACGAGCAAAATTAATATCGGATCAATCAGGGTCTATTTGCAGGGAGTTAACCTGTTTACAATTACAAAATACTCAGGGCTTGATCCCGAACTTGGCGGCTGGGACACAACCTTCGGTATGGATGCCGGAAACTATCCTCTGGTTAAACAGTACCTTGTAGGTTTAAATGTGAATTTTTAACAGTATAATATGAAATAATATGAAAAATAGATCTTTAATATTTTTCTTAATTCTTGCCGGGATCCTATTGATTGGTTCCTGTAAGGAAGACTTTCTGACAGTAAAACCAGCAGGTTCACTCGACGAAAACATACTTGCCGATGATCCGGGTATAGAAGCGATGCTGATTGGCTGTTATGCATGCCTTGATGGTCAGGGCGGACCCGGGGGCTGGGGTTCAGCAACCTCTAACTGGGTTTATGGATCCATTAGAGGAATGGAAGCCAACAAAGGTTCAGATGCCGGTGACCAGCCTTTTATCAACCCGATACAGACATTCAGTGAAACGTCAACAAATGACTATCTGAACGTGAAATGGAGAACTGTATATGATGCTATAACAAGATGCAATAAAACAATCATTATCATTAACAAAGCTCTGGAAAAAGGTACGATATCACAGTCTGATGCAGATCTTTGGACACAGCAGGCACGGGTCCTGAGGGGATGGTATCATTTTGATGCCTGGAGAATGTGGGGCGGCAAGATCCCGTATGTTGATGAAAATACTGATCCCTATACAGTTACAAATACAGCTGATGTCAGGGCACAGATAATTGCCGATCTTACTGAAGGCACAAAGCTCCCTTTAAACATGGGAGCCATAGGAAGGTTCAACAAAACTGTAAGCCAGATCCTTCTCGCAAAAGCTGAGATGGAAATGAACAAGGATTACGCTAAGGCCCTCGTGCTGCTGAACGATGCAAAAAACACGGGTAAAAAGCCCAATGGAGCTGATATAGGCCTTGCTCCAACTTATGGTGAGATATTTGATATTGCCAACCGCAACGGTATCGAATGCATCTATACTGTACAGTATTCGGTAAACGACAACTCGGGCGGAACCAACGGCGGAAACGGTGAGGTCCTTAACTTCCCGTATAACGGCAATGCCCCGGGTACCTGCTGCGGATTCTTCAACCCGACACAGGATTTCGTAAATTCATTCAGAACCAATGCTCAGGGGTTGCCTTATCTTGATAATTATAATAGTTATCCAGTGTTAAATGATCAGGGATGTCCCACAGAAAACAATTGGGACGCCGGCACTACCTATTCAAAGAAGGATGTTGTTATCGTCACCGATCCATCAGAAGCACCTAATCGTCAGGTAAAAGCATACGTATCCTTGACTGAAGGGAATATAGGACATCCGCCACTTACAAGTCCGACTTACTGGGCTGTTCAGTGGCAGGAAGACCCCGATCCATTGGATCCTCGTCTCGACTGGTCAGTGGGAAGAAGGGGAATCCCTTACTGGGATTGGGGAATTCATACAGGTATGAACTGGATACGAGACCAGACCTATTCTGGTCCTTACAGTCCGAAAAAACAGGTTTACAAAAAATCACAGACAGGCACCTATACCGAAGTAGGAAGCTGGACATCAGGCTATACGGCAAATGGATACCGTATGATACGTTATGCTGACCTCCTTCTGTTGCTTGCTGAATGTGAAATTGAAGCCGGAAGCCTCGAAAACGCAAGGGCCCTGATAAACCAGGTTCGAACCAGGGCTTCAAATCCTGACGGATTCGTAAAGGATGGTAATGTCCCTGCTGCAAACTATGTTGTAAGTCCGTATCCTTTAACAGGAGCACCTTTCGATACAAAAGAAAATGCCCGCAAGGCTCTCTACATGGAAAGGAAACTTGAACTCGGTCAGGAGGGTCATAGATGGTTCGACCTTAACAGATGGGGAATAACAGTGGCTGAACTTTCAAAGGTCCTTGCCTATGAGAAGAGCATGCCATGGGGTGATAAATTGTACCAGGGTGCTGCATTGGGCCCGGAAGATGTTTCCTTCCCGATCCCGCAGCGCCAGATCGACCTGAGTGAAGGTAATATCGTGCAGAACCGATAGTACGTTCCTGTAATTGTAATTTAGAGTTAAGGACATGCCCTGGCATGTCCTTATTTTTTTATCTTAGCATAAATAAACCACCGGGATGAACAGACTTTTTATCATTCTTTGTGCTTCATTGCTAATCTCCTGTTCCGATCCCTCCAAATTTGTGCTGATGGATCCGGGACATACCGGAATAGATTTTAATAATACTGTTATCGAATCCGACAGCCTTAACCTTATGAATTATGAATATCTTTTTAATGGTGCCGGAGTCGGAACCGGCGACCTGAACAATGACGGGCTTACTGACCTTGTTTTTGCAGGCAACCAGGTGTCTTCAAGAGTTTATCTGAACACGGGGGATTTCAGGTTCAGGGATATAACCGCGAATCTGAAAGGGCTGGCAAATGATCAATGGTACAGTGGTGTGGCAATGGCTGACGTGAATAATGACGGGTGGCTCGATATCTATCTTACTTCAACTGGAGGAAAAACAAGGGAAAAACGTAAAAACCGCCTGTGGATAAATGGAGGATGTCGGAAAGGCCAGGATCCCGTCTTCACTGAACTTTCTGAAGAATCTGGCATAGCATGCGATGATCAATCAGTCGCAGCTGCATTTTTTGACTATGACCTTGACGGATTCCCTGATCTTTACGTTCTGAACAATGAGATTACTTATCCTGCCGTATCGACATACCGTCAGAAGATATCCGACGGAACAGCACCCAATAATGACAGGCTCTATCACAATAATGGCGACGGAACATTTACTGATGTTACTTTGGAAGCCGGTATCCGGAACGAAGGCTTCGGAATGGGTCTGGCTGTAAGCGACCTGAACAAGGACGGATACCCCGATCTTTACATATCGAACGATCTTCTTGCAAATGATGTTTTATACATAAATCAGGGTGACGGATCTTTTCGCAACGAAATCGAAAAATACATTTCATACCAGTCGAGGACTTCAAAAGGCAATGATATCGCTGACATAAACGGTGACGGAAATCCGGATATCTGTACCCTCGATATGATGCCTTCAGATTATCAGAAGAAAAAACAAACCATAAACGGGTTTAACTATAGTTTTTATGAAGCCGATAAAGAATTCGGTTATGAACATCAATATCTGAGAAATATGCTCCATCTGCACAATGGATTTCTGAATGGCAGGCTCCTCCCTTTCAGCGAATCAGGTCAGATGATGGGAATGTCGGAGACTGACTGGAGCTGGTCTCCACTGTTTGCGGATTTTGATAATGACGGCGACAGGGACCTGCTTGTCACAACCGGATTTCCCAGAGATATCAGGGATAAAGACTGGACAAAGATAAAAGCTTCAGCTGCCGGATCGCTTACTACCGAAAAAGGACTATCAGAAATGGCACCATCTCTGAAAATCCCGAATGTCGCTTTTGAGAACAGGGGCGATTCGATATTTGTTCCAGCAAATGACTGGTTCCCTGATATCCCTTCATTTTCATATGGGGCAGCGTTTGCGGACCTTGATAATGACGGAGATCTTGATTATGTGATAAATAATATTAACGACAAAGCTTTCGTATACAGGAACGTAACAGTCGAAAAGTCGAAAAAACCTTCAAATTTTCTAAAGATCAGGCTCATCGGCCCCGACACCAATCCTCTGGCTTTGGGGGCGAAGGCAGAGCTTTGGTGCGGCGGAAAAATCCAGTACTATGAACATTTTCTGACAAGAGGCTATGCTTCTTCCGTGGATCCTGTTATCCATTTCGGGCTGGCTGATATACAGATTGCTGATTCTCTAAGGATTACCTGGCCGGGGGATTCATACTTCTCTGTTCTCAAAAATATAACAGCAAACCAGACCATAGAGATAAGATTTGAAAACTCAGTTCCCTGGAAAAAACCACAAGAACGTAACAGGAATTCCGGGTTGCTGTTTTGCGTTAACGACAGCATACTTGATTATTCACACCAACAGGATGATTTCAACGATTTCAGACAGAATCAGAAAATAATACCACACAAGTTTTCGCAGATCGGCCCCTGTCTTGCAAAAGGAGATATTGACGGCGACGGCAACGAAGACATTGTTACCGGTGCAACTCTTAGTCAGCCATCGATGGTGTTTTTGGGTCGTGGAGACAAGTTTCAGCGTACTGAATTTGAAGGATTTACTGCAATGAAACAAGTCCCGGAATCGAATATTGCCATCGTAGATTACGACAATGATGGTGACAACGATATTATTGTGATGGCCGGAGGGTATGAGAATCAGTCGGAGAATGAATACAAGCATTTCATTTACGAGAAACGGAACTCATCTTTCATAAGTCATCCTCTTAATGCACCGGCTTTCCCAGCTTCAGTAGTCCGTCCCTGCGATTTTGACAATGATGGTGATATTGATCTGTTCATAGGTTCAAGGGTAAAGAAAGGAATGTTCCCCTACGCGAATCATTCATGGATACTTCTAAACAAGAACGGACGATATTCAGCTGATCCTGATTTCAGGCTAAACCTGGGTATGGTTACCGATGCGGTATGGACCGATTACAACAGGGATGGATGGACTGATCTGCTGGTGGCAAGAGACTGGAATTCGATAGTGCTGTTAAAAAATGAAAATGGAAAGAGGTTCGTTCCTCAGGTAATTCCGGAAATTGAATCAAAACATGGATTATGGTATTCAATTTCAGCAGCCGACCTCGATGGAGACGGTGATGAGGATTATATCGCCGGCAACCTGGGCGAAAACCACAGGTTCCCTTTAAATGACCTGCACCCAATGAAACTATATGCGATAGATCTGGAACCCGATGGAAATCTTGATCCCCTTATTACTGCATTTTATAATGATCAGGACGGTAAGCCGGCTGAATACCCCCTTAATTATCTCGATGAGCTATGGTCACAATCCCCGTTTATGGAAGGAAGATGCAAGGACTACTCATCTTTCAGTATGCTTGATTTTGATGAGCTAATACCTGAAGCAATAAGAAAACGTCTTGAGTTCAGCCTTTATGTAAATTCAACATCAAGTTATATCATTTGGAATGATAATGGCAGGTTCAGGTGGGAAAGACTGCCGTGGCAGGCACAGCTTTCTCCCTTAACAGGAATGATAATCCGTGATCTCAACGGCGACTCACTTCCTGACATAATTGCGATTGGCAACGACTTTTCATGGGGTCTGGCCACAGGATATCTTGACGGCAACAAAGGACTGATATTAATAAATGAGACAGAAAAAAAGGCTAAAGGCGGAAATGCCTCATTTAAGGCATTGGGCCCTTCAGAGAGCGGATTTTTTGTAAACGGGATGGCAGGATCTTTGCTCTGGATGGAAGGTGAAAATCCATTGCTTGTTGCAGGCATAAACAGATCGAAGGCACTGGTATTTAAATATAATACAAAATAGCTGAAGGGGCAGGCACCTGTTTAACCTGAAATGGTTATATTGGTAATTTATCGGTATGAAAATGAAGATCAAAAGAGCAAGCATGAAAATGATAAAAGCCGTGATATTAACAATATTGCTATTGTCACAGCGACCGGCATTTTTACATTCACAGACTGCGGTGAAGGATGTTGACGGCAATACCTATTTGTCAATAGTTATCGGCAAACAGACCTGGATGGCAGAAAACCTTAAAACTACCCGTTTGAACGACGGCACCCCGATCAAGCTCGTCAGCGATGAAAAAACATGGTCGTCTGCGAACTACCCAGCATATTGCTTTTATGAAAATGAACCAAAGAACAAAGAAGTCTACGGGATATTATATAACTGGTTCACTGTTGACACAAAAAAACTATGCCCGAAAGGCTGGCACGTTCCAAGCGATAATGAATGGAAAGAGCTGACGGATTTCCTGGGCGATATTATCACCGCCGGCGACAAGTTAAAGGAAGCGGGCACAACACACTGGAAGAACTATTTCAGCCAGGCCACAAATGAGTTTGATTTTACCGCACTTCCGGCAGGGATGAGGTATAATACAGGCGTTTTTCCTGATTTCGGAAACGACTATGCTGTGTGGTGGTCCTCAACAAGGGCTAATATCACACTGGCCTGGAATCGCGGATTGCACAACAGCACTAGCAGAATATTCCGGGGGTGCGATGAAATCCAAAGCGGATTCTCTGTCCGTTGTATTATGGATAAGAAGTAATATATTAGCATTCCTAATCTTTATCCATGAAGTACTTTTTTTACGGATTATTCTCCCTGATCCTGTTATCATGTTCAAAACAGACAAGGTTTGAATATCTCGATCCGGCATCAACAGGTGTGGATTTCAGCAATACAATAACCGAAACTGACAGTTTCAATGTAATGACATATGAATACATTTACAATGGGGCTGGCCTTGGTATAGGAGATCTGAATAATGACGGGCTGGCCGACATTGTATTTGCGGGTAACCAGGTTTCTCCGCGAGCGTATCTTAATCTTGGCAATTTCAAATTCAAGGATATTACTTCAAACTTTAAAGGGCTCACCAACAATCAATGGTTCAGCGGAGTGACGATCGTTGATATTAATAACGACAGGCTTGCTGATGTTTACATTACTGCTACAAAAGATTCTCTGCCCGGGAAATGTCTTAACCGTCTCTGGGTAAATACGGGCATAAATGAAAAAGGAGAACCGTTTTTCGAGGAAAAGGCTGATGAATACGGCATAGCTTATGATGGCGAATCAGTCCAGTCAGCTTTTTTGGATTATGACCTCGACGGGGATATTGATCTTTACATTATGAACAATACCCTGAATTCAAGAATGGATGCAGCCTATCGGCCAAAAATATCGGATGGCAGCGCCATGAACAATGACAAACTCTTCAGGAACAACGGTGATGGCACATTTACAGATGTCACAGTTCAGGCAGGAATAGTGTATGAAGGATTCGGCCTTGGAGTGGCTGTCGGAGATGTAAATAAAGACGGATACCCCGATATTTATATATCAAATGACTTTATCTCGAATGACCTTTTGTATATAAATCAGCGCGACGGGACCTTTAAAAATGAAATAGGAAAATATCTTTCCTATCAGACCAAATCCTCAATGGGTGATGATATGGCCGATGTAAACAACGATGGCTGTCCTGATATACTGACTCTCGACATGCTTCCTGAATATTACTATAAAAAGAGGCAAACCATCGCCGGATTCAGTTACATGTTCTATGGCCTGGATGCCAAATTTAATTTTGAACATCAGTATCTCAGGAATATGCTTCACCTTCATAACGGTTTCATAAACGGTGAGATGCTTCCATACAGTGAGGTCGGCCAGATGATGGGAAACATTTACGACACGGAATGGAGCTGGTCACCTTTATTTGCTGATTATGACAATGACGGGGATAAAGACCTGATAATAGCCAATGGATATCCAAAGGATCTTACCGACAAAGACTGGACAAGATATAAAGTCACAGTATATGGTTACGTTGCAGACGGGGATCATGTGATAAAAATGGCACCTTCTATCAAGGTAAACAATATGGCATTTGAAAATACCGACCTGTTTCATTTTAAAAGAAGGTATGACTGGCTTCCCGATATCCCTTCATATTCGTACGGTGCATCATTTGCCGACCTTGACAACGACGGCGATCTTGATTATGTGTCAAACAATATAAATGACAAGGCATTTGTACTTAAAAATACAACTGTTGAACGATCAGGTAAAAAGGCCGGATGGATAAGGATTTTACTTAAAGGTAAAGAAGGAAATACAATGGCGCTTGGTGCAAAGGCCGAAATATGGTGCAATGGCAGGTACCAGTTCAATGAACATTTTCTGAGCCGCGGCTATGCATCCTCTGTCGATCCGATTGTGCATTTCGGGATCGGGGATGCCAAAATCATTGATTCCATCAGGATCACATGGCCTTCTTCAGGAAATATCTCACTTTTGAGGAATATCAAAAGGAACCAGCTGATAGAAATTGATGAAGCCCAATCGGTAAAGCCGGGTAAAGCTTTTACCACGTTGAGAAATGCTGACCTTCTTTTTACAAGATGTGACAGCATCATTCCATACAGACATGAACAGGCCGATTTCCCTGATTTTTATCTGGAACAGAATATCATTCCGCATAAATTTTCACAGATAGGCCCGGTGATGGCAAAAGGCGACCTGAACAATGACGGGAAGGAAGACATTGTCATCGGAGCCACAAACCTTCTCCCAACAACTGTTTTTTTGAGGAAGGGCAACGGTTTTATCAGTGATTCCATACCCGGTCTTACCGGCCCGAAGAAATTTTCAGAATCGGCAATTGCAATTGTTGATATCGACAATGATGGCGACAATGACGTGATTGCACTGGCAGGCGGTTATGAGAACAAGGATGAAAGCAGCTATCGGCATTATCTCTACGAAAATCGGAATGGAGCGTTCACCAGAAAAGAGCTTCCTTTGCCTCCATTTATTGGCTCAGTAATAAAACCGGCTGATTTTGACCATGATGGCGATGTGGACCTGTTTATAGGTTCACGGGTGAAAAAAGGCATGTTCCCCCATTCCGATCCTTCCTGGCTTCTAATCAATGAGAATGGCAATCTTTCTGCAAAAGATCCGCTGAAATTTGATCTTGGTATGGTAACAGACGCAGTCTGGAGCGATTATGATAAGGATGGATGGGAAGACCTGCTCGTTACAAGGGAATGGAATTCAATTGCCGTGCTTAAAAATACAGGTAGAAAAGAACTGGTAAAGACTGATTTAAAGAGCTTTGACAATTACCACGGATTCTGGTTCTCAATAATAGCAGGAGATTTTGACAATGACGGTGATGACGACTACATCGTTGGAAATCTCGGGGAAAACAACAGATTCACGATAAGTGACAAATATCCGGTGAGCCTTTACTCAATTGATCTCGATCTTGACGGGGTCATTGATCCTGTATCAACCGCTTATTGGAAAGACAAGGATGGCAAAATGACTGAGTATCCGATCAATTATCTTGATGAGCTTATTGAACAATCAAATCTTTTCCAGAAACTCTTCAGCGATTACAAGTCGTTCAGCTATACCAGCTTCAGACAGATGATTGATGAAGAAATCATGAAACGTCTCGAGTTTAAACTATATGTAAATACACCGTCAAGTTATGTCATCTGG
Organism: Bacteroidales bacterium; assembly: GCA_035390825.1. Taxonomy (GTDB): domain Bacteria; phylum Bacteroidota; class Bacteroidia; order Bacteroidales; family VadinHA17; genus LD21. The sequence continues at coordinate 167,276 of DAOOUQ010000003.1, forward strand.
AATGATAAAGGTAATATGAAATGGGAAAAGCTTCCACTTCAGATGCAGGTGTCACCTGTTAAGAAGATGATTGTAAAAGACCTCAACGGAGATAATTATCCTGACATCATCGCGGGGGGTAATGATTATACCTATGATATTTCCACCGGATACTATGATGCACTGAAAGGCATTGTTCTTCTTTCAGGCGGCAACCGGTCATTCACAGCTCTCACTCCGTCGCAAAGCGGGCTTTTATTGAATGGCATGGTAGAATCGCTCCTTTACATTGACGGCGATACGCCACTGGTGATAGGAGGAATTAACAGGAGAAATGCGGTCGTTTATTCAGTGCGTACGAACTCACCCTGATGGAACTGAAATTTAACGACTTCCCAGCACGAGGGACAATTAAAAAGGGGAGTGTCGCGGGTATGTTCAGGAACGTCGGCGGTTATTATCCTGTTTTCGACTGAGATTATCCGCATATCTGATTCGATTGATCCCGCGAGCTTGTATTTCTTTCCCGATCCCAGAAGAACAAGCTGTTCCGATACTGTCTGATACTGACCCTGAAAGTTGTAAAGAGTTATGATTGCATCAGCTTCGTTATCATCATCTATCAGACCCGTACGGATTGTTGACGGATCAAGGATAAGACGCCTGTTTTCATCGCTGAACTCAATTACTCCGTTTCCCAGAGCTTTTTTTTCAGGATTCTTTAGCTGTCCGGAGATATAGTCTTCTGCAACTTTAATTATCCTGTCTTTTGTTTTCATGTCCAGGCTGCCGGATGATCCTTCTGAGCCGGACTTACAGGTTAAAAGAAAGAATGCCAGTGCTCCTGAAAAAAGAAATAAAGGAATGTTTCTGATCATGACTTTTTAGATGAAAACCAAATATATGATAAAATTTCAATCATCCCTTTTTATTTCTGTATCTCCTGCTCTTTAAGAAGGATTTCAGACCTTTAAAGGATTTTGGCGCAAATATGTGCACACGGTGTAGCCTTCAGAGGGCTTGGGGGGCAATCCGGGCTAAATATGAAAGGTGAGAAAACAATATTCATTACAATAACCCGAAAAAATCCTAACTTTATCGCTCACAAAACCAACTGGAAAGTCGAATGATGATGGGGAAAAGATACCTGATGAATACGGTTTTACTGGCAGCCATTCTGTTCTTCTGGGGATGCAGGAAATTTGACGGCAACGCGCCTTTGAATGATCGGATACCTATGATAAGTCCTGATTATATTAATGTTACAATACCTCCGAATATTGCACCCATGAATTTCAGGATCACCGAAGAAGGGAAGTCTTTTATGGTGACGGCAGAGTCGGACGATTTTAAGATTGAAGTAAAGTCTTCTGATGGAACAATAAGGTTTCCGGAAAAGAAATGGAAGAAACTGATCTCTGGCAGGAGCAATGGTAAAATTACGTTCCGTGTTTATGTAAGTAATGGAAAGGAAGCAATACAATACAGGGAGTTCTTCATGTATGTAACTGAAGAACCAATTGATCCTTATCTTGCTTACAGGTTAATAAATCCGGGATACTACAGCTGGTCGAACATTAAGATAGTGCAACGTTCTATCGAAAGTTTCGAGGAAGAACCGCTTTTTGATAACCAGATAATGGATAAAAATTGTGCCAACTGCCATTCATTCAACAGGAACAGTTCGGATCGCTTCCTGCTGCACATAAGGGGATCAAAGGGAGGGACATATTTTATTGAAGACGGCAGGATAACCCGTACAGATCCTAAAATTGAATCGATGCCCGGAGGAGCGACCTATCCTTCATGGCATCCCGACGGGAGGTTTGTAGCATTTTCTTCAAACCAGGTGCGCCAGAGCTTCTATTCTGTCCCTGACAGGAATGTTGAAGTTTTTGACCTTGTTTCTTCTCTTGTTGTCTACGACAGGAAGCTTAACGAAGTAATTAATGTTACCGACAGGGATACAACGAAATACCAGCAGACGTTCCCATCCTGGTCACCTGACGGCAGGTATTTGTATTTCTGCAGGGCACCCCAGCTTATTTCATTTTCTTCGCCGGAAATGGAACAAATAATGAACACAAGGTATGATCTGGCAAGAAAATCATTTGATCCGGACACACGCACCTTTGGTGACACTGAAATAGTATTCAGTGCGGATTCAATAAATAAGAGCGTATCGTTTCCAAGGATCTCTCCTGATGGCAGGTTTCTTGTATTCACGCTTGCAGATTTTGGCACTTTCCCGATATGGCATCAGGAAGCTGATCTGTACATGCTTGATCTTCAGACCGGGAAAGCAGAAAAAATGAGCATTAACACTGATAAAACCGAAAGTTATCATACCTGGTCAAGGAACAGCAGGTGGCTCGTTTTCAGCAGCAGAAGGACGGATGGCAGGACCGGACGTCCTTATTTTGCTTATATAGCAAAAGATGGCAGGCAGGGTAAGGAATTCGTTTTGCCGCAGCGCGATCCCTCGTTATATGACCGCCTCCTTGAATCATTCAACATACCCGAATTTGTTGATGGCAGAATCATGATCAGGCCGCGTGATCTGGCAGCAGCTTCAAAACAGGAGTCACTTAAAGCCAAGCCCGGGAACACCGGCGATAAATCACCTGCGGTGCGGCAGTTTAATAAAGAAGAGGTAGTAAAGGACAATCAAAGATCAGTTCACGAGTAATGGGCAAGACAAATAAGATACCGGCAAAAGAAAATGACATATTCTTGTTTATTTTTCTCTTTTTTATCATAGTTTTCGGATATTTCTGTTTTCTGGGCAATTATGTCCTCTATTTCCAGGAAACACAGTCTCTTTTTATTTTTTCCGGAGATTTTCTTCATCAAAGGCTGTTAAAGCCTGGCGGACTTCTTGAATTTGCCGGAAGATTTCTGAAACAGTTCTATGCCGGAAGGGTGGAGGGTTCCCTGATACTGGCTTCAGTACTTAGCCTGGTTGCTTACATCTTCCACAGGATTAACAGGCGGCTCCTTCCTGACGGCTCCTTTACCTTGCCGCTGATACTTGTTCCGTCATCACTTCTGATGCTTATGCAGGCCAACTATTATCACCTGATGGAATATAACCTTGGCTTCATGATGGTGCTGGCATTTTACCTGTTTTTTATTTCTTCATCAGGTAAATGGAGAAGGATAGCCGTATTGATTCTGTTCCCGTTGTTCTATTACATTGCCGGCGGATACGCGATGATTTTTGCCGGACTGTATATCATACATATGCTTTTTAAAGAAAACGGCAGGAACAAATTTTACCAAATTCTTATACTTCTGATTCTGGCAGGCCTTTCATTCTTGGTTTCTGTCAGAATGTTGTTCCTTGAACCATCTGCAAATCTGATATTCTATCCCCTGCCGTGGCTTGAGGACAAATCATACAGGACTGCCTTTATTTTCCTGACTGCATTTGTTGTGTTATATCCGCTGATCTGCAATATCGCATCCAGATACGGAAAGGCCACACTTAATACGAGGAACTTTTCTCTTTTTGAGGCTTTTATCATTTTAGCCCTAAGTATTATAATAATCCTTCGTATCTATAATCCACAGACATCCAGGGTTGTTGAAATCCAGAAGCTTGTTTTTGCAGGAAAGTACAGTGAGGCAGCCAGCCTGCATGAAAGGAAACCTTCACTTAATCTTATAGGACAGTATTTTTATAATTATGCCCTTGCCGAATCGGGTCAGCTGTGCGACAGAATGTTCAGGGGAAGGCAGGATTTCGGTTATTCGGCACTTATTCTGCCCTGGGGAGATGTTCATCTTGACCGCGGGGCGTATTTTTATTATGCAGTGGGACTTGCCAATGAAGCTCACCGTTGGGCTTATGAAGAAATGACAGTTTATGGTTACAGGCCCGGTAATCTTAAGATGCTTGCCAAAACAAGCCTTATTAATGGCGACTGCCTGATGGCAAGGAAATACCTCAGCATCCTTGAAAAAACAATATATTACCGCAAATGGGCAAAAGATCTTCTGAAACTTGCAGATAACCCTGAACTTATAGATTCGCATCCCGAGCTGGGTGCAAAGAGAAAGTTACTGCCAAAAAAGAATTTCTTCGTCCAGTTCAATGAGCCTCAGAACAATCTCCCTCTGATTCTTGAAGGCAATCCTGATAACAGGGTGGCATTTGAATACTATCTGGCGGGCCTTTTACTTACCAAAAATGTGGAGGAAGCAGTTGCCAATGTAAAAAAGATGAAAGCAATGGGCTATACAAAAATTCCGCGTCATCTTGAGGAAGCTGTAATGATAATTTACAACAGCCGTCAGATCTTCCCTGACGTCGGAGGATTACCAATAAGCGCTGATACCCAGAGCCGGTTCAGCCAGTATTTCACTGCTTATATTGCCGCACGTCAGAATCCTGTCCTGCTCAAGACAAAGATGACGGAAAAGTTCAGTGATACATTCTGGTATTATTTTCATTTTAAATAATAACCTTAGCGTTACTTTGTGACAGCCTTCTTGCCATTTGTGGTTTATTTTTTTTACTGTGCATGACGCAAAAAGTTACGCAAAGGGCGCAAAGGGATTTTGTATTGATGCATGTTAATGCTTTTTAGTATATGTAAATATGTTAAAAAAAATTATATTTACGGATACACCGTGAACCTGACACTATGCTGAGGAAAATTCTTTTAGTCATTCTGTTATTACTTTTCTTTACCAGTTCTTTTGTCCTTTATTCCCAGAATCCAAGAATAGACGGGTATAAGGGTATTTGGTACTCGTCCGGCCCTAATACGAAATACGGCTATAAGTTCTCGGGAGGCGTTTCCACATTCGCTTCACGGCACCGTCCGATTGCCATATATTCTCCAAAAGCAAGAAAGACATTCTTTGTTTATGGAGGAACTACAAATGCCGAAGAACAACACCTGTTAATAATGATTTCCTATTTTGACCACAGAACGCACATGGTCCCCAAACCTGTGATAGTGTATGATAAAATGGGAGTGAAGGAGCCTTACGACAATGCTTCTCTTTCTATAGATGATGAAGGAATTCTGTGGGTTTTTGTAAGCGGTTACCTCAGGACCAGACCAGGGATGATTTTCAGGAGCACAAAACCATATTCAATAGATGCCTTTGAGATGGTAAGGGAGATAGAGATGATATCTCCACAACCATGGTGGATTGGGAGTGAAGGATTTTTAATGTTTTATTCAAAATTATCCAAAGGACTCGAATTATGGTGTGCCTCTGGCACGGATGGCAAGTCGTGGGCAGACGAACAAAGGCTTGCTTCAATGGGTGGCAGTATGCAGATTTCCGATGTCTGTCAAGGGAGAATAGTCACGGTATTTAATTATTTTCCAAAGGGTGATATAGACCGCCAGACCAACCTCTATTTTTTGCAGAGTGATGATATGGGAAAGACCTGGAAGACAGTTGATGGCAAACCTGTCCGGATTCCGCTTGTGGATGTGGAAAATGACGCCATGATCCGAAACTATGAGAAAGATGGGAAAGAAGTATACCTGAGTGATATGGATTTTGATTCGGAGGGGAATCCCGTAATTCTGGTCATTATCAGCGGGAATCCCTATCCTGGCCCTGGCACCGGATTAAAAGACTGGTTCGTGATAAGCAGGAAGGATGGAGAATGGGTTTTTAACAAAGTATGTGAGTCAACGCATAATTTCGACAGAGGCTCCATTCATGTTGAAGGCAGTGATTGGAAAGTAATCGGCCCTACCGAACCGGGTCCTCAGAAATTCGGGACAGGAGGAGAAATTGCCCTGTGGATAAGCAGAAACAGAGGTGCTGAATGGCAAAAAGTAACAGATGTTACAATCAATAGTATCAACAATAATTCTTTTGTACGTCATCCATTAAATGCACAAAAGGATTTTTTCGCCTTATGGACCGACGGAAATGCGAATGAATTGTCAAAATCCTACATTTATTTCACAAATGAAAAATGTGATAAAGTATGGATGCTCCCGTATGACATGAAGGAAGATTTCCGTAAGCCGGTCAGGATCAGATAGCATTAATTAAGCTTATAAAGCTTTACCGCGTTATCGTGCAGGATCATTTTGGCAATGATCAGTGCTTCACGTTCCGTAATGTATCCTTCCTTTACCTTGTTGATGAGGACTTTCGAAATAATCCTTTTTGCAGCCAGCAACTCGCTGTAAACATTTTCCACAGCCATACAGTCTCCGCCAAACGCGGTTATCCGGCTAACAGGAACCATCTCAAGCCATTCGTTGAAATACCGCTCACTGTAAGTGGGAGATACTGCATAGACCCAGTTCATGTCGATATAAACATTCCTGTAATTTTTGGCAAGTGCAGCCAGTTCTCCACCATAAGGGTAGCTGCCATGATAAAGAACGAAATTAACATCCGGGTATTCAATGAACAGATTTGTAAGCAGTTCCGGATTAGAATTCCCTATGATCTTACCTTTTCCGGCCTGTATACCTGTGTGGATAGCAACGGGTTTGTCGTATTTCCGGGCAAGATCAAGGAGCCTGAAGAGCATATAATCCTGAAGGGGCTTTGCTTCTTTCATGGATATCGCGAAATCTTCTTCACCGTTCACAAGTGTCTTAAACACCTTTTTTGCTGCATCGGGGTTTGTTTTTTCAAACTGAAGGGTACGGTAATATGAACTGAATATTTTAACGGCGATCATACCGTTTTTAAGTTCCTTTTCAAAAGCTGTTTCAAGTGATCTGACAAAGTCATCAAGAGAATATATAGGGTCGAGTTGTAAAATGGCCAGGGAGTCGATCCTGAACTTTGATCTGACCGTGAGCCAGTCATCGAATCTTTTTTCATACCTAACAAAATCGTCTTTCCCTGGTATGTAGTTACCATCTTTAATAAAATATTCTATTTTACATGAATCCCTTATTATCCGGTCGAACCAGTCTGTTTGATGTGCTTTTCTGATCTTTTCCGAAAGAGGACCGACCGTTGCTTCATTAAGTTCATTTATGCCATAAAGTCTTTCAATACTATGAAGAAGCATTCTGTTAAAGGACGTATTAAACGAATTTTCCCAATATGGTTCAATGATTTTCCATTTGCTTACCGGATCAAGATACCTGTTAAATAAAGCGTTAAAAAGGGTATCTGGCATTCCGGCAGAGACAAGGTCGTCATATCCGTTCTGCATGAACAGAAGTGAAAAGTCGAGGAAAAAGCTATTATTGAGCATTTCGGGGCCGATCAGATGCTCATGCGTGTCAATAATTCTGATAGTGTCTATATATTTGGTGATCCGGGTTTCGAAGCCCGGTGCCGGAAGGGCATGTAAACTTTCCTGGGCTTTTGCTGGCAGAAAAGAGGCAACAAGAATCAATAAAACTGTTTTCAATCTCATCAAAGCAGTGGGATATCCAATTTTCACGGGTTTAAAATTAGACCAATTAAATGTCCCCTTTATTCCCTGTTAAGGTTATTTAACACATTTTAGGATTTGATTACAAAAAAAGAGG